>NZ_DATFAF010000042.1:0-75094 GCF_035254865.1 Noviherbaspirillum sp. | reverse complement strand
GACCACGCCGACTGCCCAATGAAGTGCAACAACGACTGGTGTTTGGCACTCACGTGCAGCGGGTCAAGATGGGCTGCCAACGGCTCGACGCTCTTGCGCTCCAGCGGCAGCATCAACCCGGCACAGTAATCTTTCAGTCCGCTCACCCGGTCCGCATGCGCCAGCGCCGGTGCCAGGTAATCCAGATATTCCTCAAAATCATCCGCCTTCATCTCACGGCTCCCGCGCATCAACAAGCAATGAGACGCCGCCGCTTAATGAAAAATCCCCCACCGCTTTGAACTGAGGTAAAGCAATGACTTTATGCAACCTCCTGAAAACCATGTCAGCGCCCGCTTTCCCAGCTAATGACGCAGTAGTATTAGGGCTCTCCCGTCCGTGTTAGCCGGGCAGGAGAGCGTCGAGGGCCGGTTTACTTCTGCGGTTGAATGACCACTTTGCCCGTGACCTTGCGGGCAGCCATGTCATTGAGTGCGCGCGGCGTATCCGCCAGTGCATAACGTCCCGAAATGTGCGGCTTGATTTTCCCTTCCGCCATCCATCCCAGCAGTTCTCGCATGGCCGCCTGATTGGCCTTTGGTTCGCGCCGGGCGAATTCACCCCAGAACACGCCGACCAGGGATGCGCCTTTCAGCAGAGGTAGGTTCAACGGCAGTTTCGGGATTTCACCGTTGGCAAAACCGATGACCAGATAGCGGCCGCGCCATGCGATGGAGCGGAACGCCGGCTCGGCATAGATGCCGCCGACCGGATCGTAGATCACGTCCGGTCCCTTGCCGTCGGTCGCAGCCTTGACTGCTTCGCGCAGGTCTTCCGTACTGTAGTTGATGGTCGCATCTGCTCCATGTTCTTTGCAGATGGCGAGTTTTTCATCAGACGACGCTGCGGCGATTACACGTGCGCCGAGTGCCTTGCCGATTTCAATTGCTGCCAGTCCGACGCCGCCAGCGGCGCCCAGCACGAGCATGGTCTCACCGGCCTTGAGCTGGGCACGGTCGACGACTGCATGATGCGATGTGCCATAGGTGAGCGTAATCGCGGCGGCGGTGTCGAAGTCGAGCCCGGACGGCATCGGCATGACGACTTTCTCGGACGCCGTGATTTGTTGCGCAAAGGCGCCCTGACTGACAAAGGCCAATACCTTGTCCCCGACTTTGAAATGCGTCACGCCGTCGCCGACGGCGCGGACGACGCCTGCCAATTCGCTGCCGGGCGTAAAGGGGAGTTCGGGCTTGAACTGGTATTTGCCCTGGATGATCAATACATCCGGAAAGTTGACGCCGGCGGCCTGCACATCGATGGCGACCTGGCCGGCGCCCGGCACGACGTCCGGCAAATCCTCTACAACCAGTGTGTCAGGCAGGCCCCAGGATTTGCAGAGGATTGCTTTCATTGTGTCTCCTTGTATGTTTGCTTATGGTCTATAAAAAAGAACGGTCGTTTTATTTTAGGCTTATGCCGCAAAATGTCAATAACCTCAGGGGAAGCCCAGATTGCTTCGGTTAAAATTCGTTTATGAAAATTCTTATCAGTAACGACGATGGCTATCTTGCGCCGGGAATTATCGCTTTGGCTGAGGCGCTGAAGCCGATTGCGGAGATCGTTGTCGTTGCCCCTGATAGCAATCGCTCCGGAAGTTCGAATTCGCTGACGCTAGATCGCCCGCTCTTGGTGTTCTGCGCCGATAACGGATTCTATTTTGTGAACGGAACGCCATCGGATTGCGTTCACGTGGCATTGACCGGTGGTTTTGCCTTCAAGCCCGATCTGATTGTTTCGGGGATCAACCAGGGGCAAAACATGGGGGATGACACCTTATACTCCGGCACAGTCGCTGCAGCGACCGAAGGTTACCTGTTCGGTATTCCTGCGATCGCCTTTTCACAGGTCGAAAAAGGATGGGCGCATGTCGACGTAGCAGCGCGAATCGCGCGTGAGTTCGTCGAGCGCAAACTGGACATGCTGCAAATGCCCTATTTATTGAATGTAAACATTCCTAACATGCCCTATGAACAGATCAAGGGGCTCAAGGCGACTCGTCTCGGCAAGCGGCATGAATCCGAAGCCGTGATCAAGACCCTGGATCCGCACGGACGGGAAACTTTCTGGATCGGCCCTGCAGGCAAAGCAAAAGATGCGGGCGAGGGAACTGATTTTCATGCAGTGGCAAATGGGTTCGTCTCGGTTACCCCGTTGCAGATTGACCTGACCCACGCCAGGCAACTGGATGTGCTCAAGAAAGGGCTGCTATGAGCGGTAAGGACAAGCGCTTCCCGTTGTCTTTGTCTTCTGTCGTTGAAAAATCCCAAAAGTCGACGCACATGGGGGGCGGATCTTCCATCAGAATTGCCACGCCTCAAACGGCCACGCAAAATGCCGTCCAAAATACTGTGGCCAGAACCGCCGAGAGTGCCGAGCTTCAGGCCAGGTCCGCCATCCGAAATCAGCCGGTGCCGCCCGGATCGTCGCGGCCGACGCCGCTGGTTTCCGATGCCGTACGCCTTGCCATGGTGGCGCGCGTTGCGAAACAGGGTGTCAGGGATGGCAAGGTCTTGGCCGCAATGGAAGCCGTACCTCGTCATTTATTCGTGCAATCGGGTCTCGCAAGCCAGGCCTATATCGATGCGTCCTTGCCGATCGGCCATCATCAAACGATTTCGCAGCCTTATATCGTGGCGCGAATGATCGAGGTCATGCGCAACAACGCGAATGGCGGGAAGCTCGACAAGGTGCTTGAAATCGGCACCGGTTGCGGCTATCAGGCCGCCGTATTGTCGCTGGTCGCCAACGAGGTGTATTCAATCGAACGCATCAAACCCCTGCACGAACTGGCCAAAACCAACCTTCGGCCGCTGCGAATTGCGAATATCCGATTGCAGTATGGAGATGGTATGCTTGGGCTTCCGAAGGCAGCGCCATTCGACGGTATTATTCTGGCGGCCGCTGGTTTGGAAGTGCCGCAAACCCTGTTGGATCAAATGAGTATCGGCGGCAGGCTGGTAGCCCCTGTAGGCGGGCGTCACCAGGTCCTGCAGCTTATCGAACGAACCGGCAAGTTCGAATGGACGAACACCACCCTCGAAGATTGCCATTTCGTTCCACTGCGCCCCGGTGTCGTCTAATTCCGGATCGGGTCAATCCGATAGTCGAGATGCTGCCGCCCAATGGTTAAATGTATGAGAATGAACAAAGCACGTTTCGTATTCCTGGCAGTCTTGCCACTCTTGATCACCGCATGCAGCACTGCGCCGCATCACACCGCTCCGGTAGTGGAGCGCACCATTCCGGGAACGAAAGCGGTAGAACCGCCGCGGACAAACGGTCAGGCGACGGCCCCGAAGCAAGCCGACAGCCGCGGTTACTACGTTGTGAAAAAAGGCGATACACTGATTCAAATTGCACTCGACTTTGGTCAAAACTATCGCGATCTGGTCGCCTGGAACAATCTTGCCAACCCGAACGATATCAAAGTCGATCAGCAACTGCGCGTGTTGCCGCCCGAGGGCGGTGCGCAGACCGCACCCGTTGCCACGTCTTCCGGCGTTGAGGTGCGCCCATTGCCTCCGTCCTCGTCGGCCAGTGCCAATTCGGCAGCACACAAATCGGGGCCACGTGGCGACAAGCGCGCATACTCGGAAGGCGCGCTGGCGGAATTGCAAAAACCGGATACTGCGAGCGCAAGCACATCAACCGCATCGAAAGCCGAGCCGTCGAAGCATGTCGAAAAGGCACCGGACACGACCACCGCAGCGGTTCCTGATGATGAAAACATCTCCTGGATCTGGCCGGCGGATGGCAAAATCATTGCAGGCTTCGGTGATGGCAAGCGTGGCATCGATATTGCCGGCAAGATGGGGCAACCGGTATTAGCGGCGGGATCAGGCAAAGTACTGTATGCTGGCAGCGGTATTCGTGGATATGGCAATCTCGTTATTGTCAAACATTCCAACAATTTGCTCTCGGCTTATGCGCACAACAAAACCATCTTCGTAAAAGAGGATCAAAGTGTGAGCAAAGGGCAAAAGATTGCGGAAATGGGAAATTCCGACGCCGATGAAGTAAAACTGCATTTCGAAATTCGCCAGCAAGGGAAGCCGGTCGATCCTTCAAAATTTCTGCCAAGCCGCTAAATGAGCCGCAATCCCCACGATCCCATCGATGACGAATCCATTCCGGACGAGCTCGCGGACGGCATGCCCTTGAATGCCACCGAAGAAGCAGACGCCGGATTGAATGAAGAGGCTGATACAGCGGAACGTGGCGAAGGTACGCCTGCAGCAGTGGTTGATCCGGTGGAGGAGTTGAAGACGGTTCTTGCCGCCGAACTTTCCACCGATACCACGCAACATTATCTGAATCAAATCGGCGCTCGCCCGCTCTTGTCGGTGGAAGAGGAAATCCACTTCGCCACGCTGGCCAAGCAGGGTAATTTCGAGGCGCGCCAGAAGATGATCGAGCACAATCTGCGTCTGGTTGTCTCGATTGCCAAGCACTACATCAATCGTGGCGTCGTGCTGCTCGACCTCATCGAAGAGGGTAATCTCGGGTTGATGCGCGCCATCGATAAGTTCGAACCGGAACGCGGTTTTCGCTTTTCTACCTACGCCACCTGGTGGATCCGCCAAAGCATCGAGCGCGCGATCATGAATCAGGCACGCACGGTGCGCCTGCCAGTTCACATGGTGCGCGAACTGAATCAGATCCTGCGTGCGAAATACCACCTGGAAGCGCAGCACCATGACGGAAAGGATGCGACCGCCGAAGATATCGCACACCTTGTGGACAGGCCGGTGGAAGACGTGCAGGACATCCTGGCCCTGTCCGAACATGCAACCTCGCTCGACGCGCCGCTCGACAACGATCCGCAGGCAAGCTTGATGGACATGTTGCCTGGCGATCTGGATGACGGGCCCGATTCGCGCGCCGAACAGCACGAAATGACCATTCTGGTGCGTGATTGGTTGAAGAAGCTTCCCGACAAGCAGCGCATCGTCATCATCCGTCGCTTTGGTCTCGATAATGACGATCCGGCTACACTCGAGGAGCTGGCGGCCGAGATGAGCGTGACGCGTGAGCGCGTGCGGCAGATTCAGCAGGAAGCATTGGTGAAGCTCAAGCGCGCACTGACGGCACGCGGTGTCGGCAAGGATGCATTGCTGTGATTCCGGTATTGGTGTTCGACATCGAGACTATTCCCGATGTAGCTGGTTTGCGCGTGCTGAACAATTATCCGGCTTCCATGAGCGATACAGAGGTGGCCGCTGCCGCCTTTACCGCCCGGCGCGAGAAGAGCGGCACTGAATTCCTGCAACATCATTTGCATCGCGTTGCGGCGATCTCTTGCGTTTTCCGCGACAACGAAGGCTTCCGCGTGCGTTCGCTTGGAACCCTGGAAGATCAGGAACCGAAACTGGTATATGACTTTTTTCGCATCATCGACAAATACACCCCGCAGTTAGTCTCGTGGAATGGCGGTGGCTTCGATTTGCCGGTACTGCATTATCGCGCCATGGTCAATGGAGTGACAGCCCCCCGTTATTGGGAGATGGGCGATGAGGATCGCGACTTCAAGTGGAACAACTACCTGAGTCGCTACCACACGCGTCACCTGGATTTGATGGACCTCCTTGCGCTCTATACCGGACGCGCAAACGCACCCCTGGACGATCTCGCAAAGCTGTGCGGCTTCCCCGGCAAGCTCGGAGTGGACGGTTCACAGGTCTGGACATTATTCCAGGAAGGTCGCCTGAATGAGATTCGGGACTACTGCGAGACCGATGTGGTCAATACCTACCTGGTGTACTGCCGGTTTCAGCTCATGCGTGGTCACATGACCCAAGCAGATTACCAAGAGGAAGTTTCGCTGGTCAGGTCGACGCTGGCGGCACTCGACGGCTCTCACTGGAAGGAATATCTGGCTGCATGGTAGAGTGAACTGACTCCTGCGCTTCCGGCTTTTTTACCAATCGGGTCTTACTGACCCGGCAATTCAATACAGTCTTATGCAGCACAACATCATCGATATCGAATCCCTTGACATGGAAGGTCGGGGTGTCGGCCATGTGCAGAACGAGGATGGCACACCCGGGAAGGTCATCTTCGTGGAAGGTGCGTTGCCGGGCGAGCGTGTCAGCTACCAGTCATTCCGGAGGAAGCCGAAATGGGAGGCGGCGACACTGACCGAATTGCACCGCGAGTCCTCCCTGCGCGTCAAACCGAAGTGCGTGTATTTCGGTACCTGCGGCGGCTGCGCCATGCAGCATCTGGAGCCGTCCGCTCAAGTGGCGATCAAGCAGCGTGTACTCGAAGACAATCTGTGGCACATCGGAAAAGTACGAGCCGAGACGATGATGCGGCCGATTTACGGTCCGACTTGGGGCTATCGCTATCGCGCGCGCCTGTCTGTCCGCAATGTGCAGAAAAAAGGCGGCGTACTGGTCGGTTTCCATGAAAGGAAATCTTCCTATATCGCCGATATGAAAACCTGCGAAATTCTGCCGCCTCACGTGTCTGCTATGCTGGTGCCTTTACGCAGGCTGATCGAATCGCTGAGTATTTTCGATCAGATGCCGCAGATCGAGCTCGCCGTTGGGGAAGACGTGACGGCACTGGTTCTTCGGATCATGGCACCCTTGACGATCGACGATCAGGCAAAGCTGAAGGCGTTTGCTGATGAGCATCGTGTTCAATGGTGGTTGCAGCCGAAGGGGCCGGATACCGTCTATCCGTTTTACCCGACCGATGTGCAGCTGCATTATTTATTGCCGGAGTTCGGCGTGAAGATGCCGTTCAAGCCGACCGATTTCACGCAGGTGAATCATCATATCAATCGCGTACTGGTGGCGAAAGCCTTGCGCTTGCTGGATGTTCAGCCGAATGAACGCCTCGCCGATCTGTTCTGCGGGCTCGGAAATTTCACCTTGCCAATCGCAACCCAGGCGCGAGAAGTTGTGGGGATCGAGGGCAGCACGGCCCTGACGGAGCGCGCACTGGAAAATGCGCAGGCGAATGGATTGGCGAACAAGACGATCTTCTTGTGCCGTAATCTTTTTGAAGCCACCGTGGATGATTTCGCCGCGCTTGGCAAATTCGACCGGATGCTGATCGATCCGCCGCGCGAAGGAGCCATTGCCGTTTGTCAGGCAATTGTCGGACTCGGGGAAAAACAGCCGGAAATGCGTCCGGCAAGGATCGTTTACGTGTCGTGCAATCCGTCGACGCTGGCGCGAGACGCGGGCTTCCTGGTGCATCAGGGTGGCTACGTTCTACGCCAGGCGGGCGTGGTCAACATGTTCCCGCACACGGCACATGTAGAATCGATTGCCGTGTTCGAGCTTCCGCACTGACTTCTTTCCGGCAAAAAAAAGCCGATCTTCAGATCGGCTTTTTTTTTCGTTCCGGAGGTTTTAATCTCGTTCGCCGCCGAATATGCCCAGCAATGCCAGCAAGTTGCTGAAGATATTGTAGACGTCAAGATAGATCGCCAGTGTGGCCGTGATGTAGTTGGTTTCTCCGCCATTGATGATCTGCTGCACATCGAACAAGATGTAGGCAGAAAAGATCGCAATAGCCAACACCGAGATCACGAGAAATAGTGCGGGAATTTGCAGAAACGCATTTGCGAGCGCCGCTACCAGAATTACAAGGACACCGGCGAAAAGCCATTTCCCCAAACCGGAAAAATCACGCTTGGAAACTGTGGCGATTGTCGCCATGCCGCCGAAAATGACTGCCGTACCGCCGAACGCGGTCATGATCAGCGATGCGCCATTCGAAAAGCCGAGTACCAGTCCGACCAGGCGCGACAGCATCAGGCCCATGAAGAACGTAAAGCCGAGCAAAATTGCGACGCCCAAGCCCGAGTTCTTGGTTTTCTCGATGGCATAGAAGAATCCGAACGCAATTGCCAGAAAAGCCATGAATCCGAGGGCAGGGCTGCCAGAGAAGAACGAAAACTTGATCTGTACGCCCAGCCATGCACCCAGCACCGTCGGAATCATGGAAATTGCGAGTAGCCAGTAGGTATTGCGCAGCACGCGGTTGCGCACAAGAAGCGCTTCGCTCGATGCGCCGTAAGTTTGTTGCAGATGTTGATCCATGCTATTGCCTCCGTTTGATGTCATGCGGAACAAGGTGGCGAAAGCATAACACGCACCCATACAAGCTAGGATAGTTCATAGCGGCGCGAAGTTCTGGGCAAGGCGCGGTGTTGCTGCCTTGACAGCTCTTCGGGAAGGGGTTTCATGCTACAATAGAAGGTTAGTTGAATCCTCAATTATTAATCTTAACCCTTTCTTTTTATTGGAGTTTTTACAGATGGCAATCGAACGCACCCTGTCGATCATCAAACCGGACGCCGTTGCAAAGAACGTAATCGGCCAGATTTACGCCCGTTTCGAAAACGCTGGCCTCAAGATTGTCGCTGCGCGCATGGCGCAACTGTCCCGCGCCGAAGCGGAGGGTTTCTACGCCGTCCACCGTGAGCGCCCGTTCTTCAAGGATCTGGTCGATTTCATGGTTTCGGGTCCCGTCATGATCCAGGTGCTGGAAGGCGAAAACGCAATTGCGAAAAACCGTGAACTGATGGGTGCAACCGATCCGAAGAAGGCAGACAAGGGCACGATCCGCGCTGACTTCGCCGACTCGATCGACGCCAATGCCGTGCACGGCTCCGATGCGCCGGAAACCGCCAAGGTGGAAATCGGCTATTTCTTCCCGGCCCTGAACGTTTACTCTCGTTAATTGAAATGTCGTTCGCCTTGATGAGACTGTTACTTCAAGGATGAACGGCGCTATGAAATACAACTATGACGGCTCTCACCAATTTGCTGGATCTCGATCCCGCGCAACTTGTCGCTTACTGTGCCGAGTTGGGGGAGAAGCCGTTTCGCGCGAAGCAGTTGCAGCGCTGGATCCATCAATTCGGCGCCAGCGATTTCGACGCGATGACCGACCTGGCCAAATCGTTGCGCGACAAGCTCAAGACGCGTGCAACGATTGCCGCGCCGGCGGCGATCAGCGACCATACCTCAGCTGACGGCACTCGCAAGTGGCTCTTGGACGTCGGCCAGGGCAATGCCGTTGAAACCGTATTCATCCCCGAAGAAAACCGTGGCACGCTTTGCGTATCGACGCAGGCTGGATGCGCGGTCAATTGCCGCTTTTGCTCGACCGGCAAGCAGGGCTTCAGTCGCAACCTCACCGTAGGTGAAATCATCGGCCAGCTGTGGATGGCCGAATTCGAACTTCGCAAGAGTAAGGGCATCGAGCCGGGTCCGAAAGGCGAGCGCCAGATCACCAACGTTGTAATGATGGGCATGGGCGAGCCGCTGCTGAACTTCGAGCCGACGGTCACGGCGCTCAAGCTGATGCTGGACGATAACGCGTATGGTCTCTCGCGCCGCCGTGTTACGGTATCGACCAGCGGTGTGGTGCCGATGATCGACAAGCTATCGCAGGAATGCCCGGTTGCATTAGCTGTATCGCTCCATGCATCCAATGATGCACTGCGTGACGGCTTGGTACCCTTGAACAAAAAATACCCGCTGGCCGAACTGATGGCTGCGTGCCGTCGTTATCTTGACTATGCGCCTCGGGACTTCATTACCTTTGAGTATTGCATGCTGGACGGCGTCAACGATAGTGACGCGCACGCGCGCGAACTGGTGTCGCTGGTTCAGAACGGCGCCGAGTCCGTCCCTTGCAAATTCAACCTGATTCCATTCAACCCGTTCCCGGAGTCCGGGTTGAGACGCTCGAACAACGCGCGCATCAAAGCGTTCGCGCAGATACTGATGGATGCCGGTGTTGTCACCACCATTCGAAAGACGCGCGGCGACGACATCGACGCCGCCTGCGGTCAATTGGCCGGCGAGGTGCAGGACCGTACCAAGGTGCAGGAGCGCATGCAGAAAATGGCGGAATACCAGAAAAAGTTCGGCAAGGATTTTGGCCGCATCATAGAGGTACCCAGGTGATCAAAAAAAGCGTCTTGACCCGGATTCTTCCCCTCATCGCGTCGGCCATTCTGTTCACGGCTTGCGGATCGAACCCTACTGCCGGTTCGCAAGGCGAATTGCCGACCAGTTCCGATCAGACCGACAATCAGAGGCGCGCGCGCATCCGCCTGCAACTGGCCGTGGGTTATTACCAGCAGCGCCAGTTGCCGGTTGCGCTGGATGAGATCAAGCAGGCGCTGCAGGCCGATCCCGAATTCGCGGAAGCCTATGGCATGCGGGCGTTGATATACATGGATATGGGCGAGAATCGTCTGGCGGAAGATAATTTCCAGCAAGCGCTGAGACTTGCTCCCAATTCGCCCGACGTCAACAATAATTACGGTTGGTATCTTTGCCAGAACGGCAAGGAAAAGCAGTCGATCGCTTATTTCGAGGCCGCTCTGAAGAGTCACGCTTACCAGTCGCCGGCGAAAGCACTGAACAATGCAGGTATATGCAGTCTGAAACTGAAAGACAATGCGGCGGCCGAGCGATATTTCACGCGAGCTTTTCAGTACGATCCAGCCAATCCGTCCACCAATGCCAATCTTGCCAAACTTCATTACGATCGAGGCGACTATGAGCGTGCACGTTTCTATATCGGCCGCGTGATGAAGGCCGAGGTGATGACTGCGGACGTGTTGTGGCTTGCAATCAAGATCGAACACAAGCTTGGTGACAAGATGGCGGAATCCAGCCTTGCCACGCAGTTGCGTCGTCGGCACGCTGGTTCTGCGGAATTCGCTGCGTATCAACGTGGAGCTTTTGATGAGTGAGCCAGGAGTGAACGATTCTCCGGCCGCGAATGGCGGTCAGGGAGAAGGTCAGCCGCCGGCGTCCGAGCCGCAAATGACATCACCGGGTGTCCAGCTGGCTGCCTACCGCACGGAGCGCGGATGGACGATTGAGCAGGTGGCGAGTCAGCTCAACCTTGCTCCGAGGCAGATCGTGGCCATTGAAAGCGACGACTATCCCGCCTTGCCGGGCATGCCGATTGTGCGCGGCTTTATTCGTGCATATGCAAAGCTGCTGAAGATCGATCCGACGCCGTTGCTGGCAACGCTCGGTGGCGAAACGGTTCTTGCCCACGAGCCGATCACGCCGCGCAAGACTCTTTCGACGCCATTTTCGGAAAAGCGTCTGCCTTCCATGGTAGAACGCCCTGGGCTCTCATCGAAATGGGTTGTCGGCCTGCTGCTGGTCATCCTGGTCGGTGTGGCGATTTGGGCCACGCAGTGGAGAGGCGACGCCAGCGGGCCATCGAAGCCAATGCCTTCAGAGGCAAAGGTTGAAGCGATGCCAACGCCAAATGCTGCCGAGGTTCCGGCGAAACCGGCAGAGCTTGCTGCACAGCCGGCAGAAGCCAATGCGCCAACTGCTAATACAGCACCCGCACCGGAACAGGCGCCTGCCGCGACGAATAGCGTTCCAGCGCTGAGCGCGCCCGCCAACCCGGCCCCAGCCACTCCAAGTGCGGCTGAAGTTCCGGCAGGCGCTGGCAAGGACACGCTGCAGTTCAAGGTACGCGAGGACTCGTGGATTGAAATCAGGCGCAAGTCAAACAATGATGTTGTCCTCTCGGGCCTTGTTAAAGCAGGAGAAACAGAGACGGTTGAAGTCACGGAGCCGGTTTCGGTTGTGATCGGAAACGCCTCGGGTGTCGAGGCCAGCCTGCGTGGGACACCTTTGACACTGAAGGCCGGTCGCGGCAATGTAGCCCGATTAAACCTTAAGTAAAGATAGCAATGGCACTAGCGAATCTTCCCATTGAATCCGGACCATTGTCACGCCGACAAAATCGCAGCGTGACGGTTCGCTACGGCCAGCGGCAAGTCGTTGTCGGCGGTCGCGCGCCTGTGGTTGTTCAGTCGATGACCAATACAGATACAGCGGATGCCATCGCCACTGCGATTCAGGTCAAGGACCTGGCGCGTGCCGGATCCGAATTGGTTCGTATCACGGTGAACAATCCGGAAGCCGCCGCAGCGGTCGTTGAGATCCGGGAACAGCTCGACAAGATGGGCGTGGATGTTCCGCTGGTTGGTGATTTTCACTATAACGGGCACAAGCTGCTACTCGATTTTCCTGATTGCGCGCAGGCGCTGTCCAAGTACCGGATCAACCCTGGAAATGTCGGGCAGGGCGCCAAGCGCGACACCCAGTTCGCCCAGATGATCGAGGTGGCTTGCAAGTACGATAAACCGGTGCGCATCGGTGTGAATTGGGGCAGTCTCGATCAGGCTTTGCTGGCACGTATCATGGATGAAAATGCGCAGCGTGCGCAGCCCTGGGACGCGCAGTCGGTGATGTATGAGGCACTGGTTACGTCCGCGATCGAGAACGCGCAGCGCGCCGAGGAACTCGGCCTCCCGGGCGACAAGATCATCCTGTCATGCAAAGTGTCCGGCGTCCAGGACTTGATCGCGGTATATCGAGAGCTTGCAAGGCGCAGCGATTATCCGCTGCATCTCGGATTGACCGAGGCGGGCATGGGCAGCAAGGGCATCGTGGCATCGACTGCTGCATTGTCAGTGCTTCTGCAGGAAGGAATCGGCGATACCATTCGCATCTCGCTGACGCCGGAACCGGGTGGCGACCGTACGAAGGAAGTGGTGGTCGCGCAGGAAATCCTGCAAACCATGGGGCTGCGCAAATTTGCGCCGATGGTTATCGCCTGTCCGGGCTGCGGGCGCACGACGTCCACGGTGTTCCAGGAATTGGCCGACAAGATTCAGACCTATCTGCGCGACCAGATGCCGGTCTGGAAAAAGCAGTATCCCGGCGTCGAGAACATGAACGTCGCCGTCATGGGATGCATCGTGAACGGTCCCGGCGAATCCAAGCATGCAAACATCGGCATCAGCCTGCCGGGCACGGGAGAGTCGCCGGCAGCCCCCGTTTTTGTCGACGGCGAAAAGAAGATCACCTTGCGTGGCGAACGCATTGCCGAAGAGTTCCAGGCGATTGTGCTGGATTACGTCAAAACCCGTTATGGAAAAGAAGCGGTTCAGGGCTAGATTTAGTCGAACTGCACATTAAATTCAAAGAGCATGTCAGAAAACAAGAAAGCGGAAAAAATAGTCGGTGTAAAGGGGATGAACGACATCCTGCCAGCCGACGCGCCATTGTGGGAACTGTTCGAAAACACCGTTCAATCCGTGTTGAAGAGTTATGGCTTCCAGCAGATACGCACGCCTATCGTCGAGCCGACCGCACTGTTTGCGCGTGGCCTCGGCGCAGTGACGGATATCGTCGAAAAGGAAATGTATTCTTTCGTCGATTCCATGAACGGCGATCCCTTGACCTTGCGCCCGGAGAGTACCGCCGGCGTGGTGCGTGCGGCGCTCGAGCACAATCTGACCTACGATGGGCCAAAGCGCTTGTGGTATGCCGGGCCGATGTTCCGCCACGAGAAGCCGCAGCGTGGCCGTTATCGCCAGTTTCATCAGGTCGGTGCCGAGGCGCTCGGCTTTGCCGGGCCGGATATCGACGCGGAACTGATCATGCTGTGCCAGCGTCTCTGGGATGACCTCGGCTTGCAGAACATCAGACTCGAACTGAATTCGATCGGCAATGCCGACGAGCGCAATCGTCATCGCGCCGATCTGGTTGCCTACTTCGAACAGCATAAAGAGTTGCTTGATGCCGATGCGCAGCGTCGCCTGCATTCCAACCCTTTGCGCATTCTCGATACCAAAAATCCTGTGATGCAGGAGATGGTCAATGCAGCGCCGAAGCTGCTCGACTATCTGGGTGAAGAGTCGCGCGCGCACTTTGAGGGCGTGCAGAAGATACTGCGTCACAACAGCATTCCGTTCACCATCAATACCCGTCTGGTGCGTGGAATGGACTACTACAACCGAACCGTGTTCGAATGGGTCACCGATCAGCTCGGTTCGCAGGGAACAGTCTGTGGCGGCGGCCGTTACGATCCATTGGTTGAAATGTTCGGCGGCAAGCCAACTCCCGCGTGCGGCTTCGCAATCGGCGTCGAGCGTTTGCTGGAACTGATGAAGGCGAATGGCGAGCAGTTTGCACCCAATCAATGCGACGTCTACGTCGTGCATCAGGGCGAGGCTGCGCAACTGCAGGCATTTGTCGTTGCGGAGCGCTTGCGCGACGCCGGGCTGGACGTTGTCCTTAATTGTGCAACAGCTAGCGGTGGCGGCAGCTTCAAGTCGCAAATGAAACGGGCCGATGCGAGCGGCGCAAGCTTCGCTGTCATTATTGGTGACGACGAAGTCGCCAAAGGCGTCGCAAACGTCAAGGCCATGCGCGTCGAAAATGTCGAGCACAACCAGACCGAGGTACCATTTGAGTCTGTCCCGGATTATCTGATCGCTCAGATTACCTGCGGGGACGAGTGCAACGATCCGAATCACCACCATCATCACTAAAGCATTAGAACATCATGGCATACGATCTCGAAGAGCAAGAACAGTTAGCCAGCCTCAAGGCATGGTGGAATCAATACGGAAATCTGGTGACTTGGCTGCTGATCATCGCACTGGCCGCCTACGCCGGATGGACCGGCTGGAACTATTATCAGCGCAGCCAGGCGTCGCAGGCCGGGCAGCTTTACGAAGAGTTGCAAAAAGCGGTATCCGCCAACGATAACGCCAAGGTGCAACGTGCCGCAACCGATATCACTTCCAAGTTCGGCAGCAGCGCCTATGCGCAAATGGCTGCACTATTTGCTGCCAAGAGTGCATTCGACGTGAATGATTTGAAGGGAGCCAAGACGCAGCTGCAATGGGTCATTGATCACGGTACCGATGAATACAAGGCAATTGCGAAAATTCGCCTTGCGGGCGTCTTGCTTGACGAGAAAGCCTATGAAGAGGCGCTGAAGGCGCTTTCCGGCGACTTCCCCGAGCAGTTCGCTGGCGCCGTAGCCGATCGCAAGGGCGACATACTGGCCGCGCAGGGAAAAATGGATGATGCGCGCGGTGCCTACAAGCTGGCGCTTGATAAGACCGACAACAAGAATCCGGCACGCCAGCTGATTCAATTGAAACTGGATGCAATCGGTGATGCGTCCGCTAAAGCTGCGGCTTGACCAATAAAAGGGGAAGAAATGCGTATTGCTGAAAAGCTAACGTACGTCGCGGTGATTGCTGTTCTGACCGGCTGTGCTTCGTGGAATCCGTTTTCCAGCAAGCCTGCGCCAAAGAATCCGCCGGCGCCTCTGGTCGACTTCAAACAGACCTTGGCCGTTCGCACCGCCTGGTCGGCGTCGGTCGGGCGTGCGGGAGCATTCGTGTTTTCTCCTGCGCTTGCCAATGAAAGTGTCTTTGCCGCCTCGACGGACGGTACGGTCATCCGGGCAGATGCGGCTACTGGCCGCATGCTTTGGCGGATCAACGCTGGAGTACCGTTGACAGCTGGAGTCGGCAGTGACGGTTACACCGTGGCCGTAGGTGCTGAGAAGGGCATGTTGATGGCCTTCGATGGTGATGGGAAACCGCGCTGGAAGGTGCAGGCATCCAGTGAAATCCTGTCCGCTCCCGCAGTCGGCCAAGGGCTCGTCGTGGTGCGTAGTGTTGATAACCGTATAGCCGCATATGATGCGGAGACCGGAGCCCGGCGCTGGGTGGCACAACGTACGTCTCCGCCCCTGACTTTGCGTACCGCTCCCGGCATCGTGATTTCGGGAACGACGGCCTATGTCGCACTGCCCGGCGGAAGATTGGCCGCCTTGTCTCTTTCGAACGGTGGTCCGCGTTGGGAAGTGGCAGTGGGCGATCCGCGAGGCACGACGGAACTGGAGCGCATTGCGGACCTTTCAGGATCTCCGGTGGTGGCGGGACGGGATGTCTGCGCAGTGGCCTATCAAGGCCGTGTCGCATGTTTTGACGCGGCTACCGGGGCGACCCGTTGGGCCAAGGAATTGTCGAGCGATGTCGGCGTGGCAGTGGATGAGCGATTTGTCTATGCTGCAGACGAAGGGGGTGTCATTACGGCGTTTTCGCGCGATACGGGATCGGGTGCGTGGCGCAACAACAAGCTGGCAAACAGACGCCTGTCGACGCCGGTTCCTGTAGGTCCGGCGGTTGCGGTAGGCGATGGTGAAGGGTATATCCACTTCCTCTCCCGTGAGGACGGAGCGCTGCTTGCACGTTTCAACGGTGACGGCAGCCCCGTCATGTCGGCCATACCCGTATCCGGCAAGACCGCAATTTTTCAAACACAATCAGGAACAGTCGTTGCATTAGCAACGGAATAAGAAATTAATGAAGCCGGTTATTGCATTAGTAGGCCGACCGAACGTCGGTAAATCCACATTGTTCAACCGGCTTACCCGGTCGCGCGATGCATTGGTCGCCGATCTACCAGGATTAACCCGCGACCGGCACTACGGCGAAGGCCGCGTCGGCGAACGTCCGTTTCTCGTGATCGACACCGGCGGTTTCGAGCCGGTCGCCAAGGAAGGCATCATGTTCGAGATGGCCAAGCAGACCAAGCAGGCTGTGGCGGAAGCGGACGTGGTGATATTCATTGTGGACGGTCGACAAGGATTGACGCCACACGACAAAACGATCACCGATTTTTTGCGGAAATCCGGCCGTCCGGTCATGCTTGTCGTGAACAAGGCCGAGGGCATGAAGTACACCTCGGTCACCGCCGACTTCTATGAGCTCGGACTTGGTGATCCGTATGTGATTTCCGCCGCACATGGTGACGGTGTGGTCGATCTGGTCAACGAATCGCTCGATATCGCATTCGGGCAGCGCTCGGAGGTCGAAGAGGCCGTTGAAACCGGCCCCAGAGGCATCAAGATAGCGATCGTCGGCCGACCCAACGTTGGCAAGTCTACATTGATTAATACGCTGTTGGGCGAGGACCGTGTCATCGCGTTCGACATGCCAGGCACGACGCGCGATTCGATCGAGATCCCGTTTGAACGAGAAGGCAAGCATTACACACTGATCGACACGGCCGGCATTCGTCGGCGAGGAAAAGTGTTTGAGGCGATCGAAAAATTCTCGGTCGTCAAGACGCTGCAATCGATTTCCGAAGCCAACGTGGTCTTGCTGTTACTTGATGCGCAGCAAGATATTTCGGAGCAGGACGCCCATATTGCCGGCTTCGTACTTGAATCGGGACGAGCGCTGGTGGTCGGCATCAATAAATGGGATGGCCTGGAAGCGGACAAGCGCGACGAGATCAAGATGGATATCGAGCGCAAGCTGAGTTTCTTGTTTTTTGCAAAATTTCACTTTATTTCAGCGCTGAAAGGGAGCGGCATTGGACCGTTGATGAAGTCGATCGACGCAGCCTATGCCGCCGCCATGGCCAAATTATCGACTCCGCAACTTACCCGCGCGCTGATCGAGGCCGTCGAGCATCAGCAGCCGCGTCGCAAAGGCTCGATTCGCCCCAAGCTGCGATATGCACACCAAGGCGGACAAAATCCGCCGATCGTCGTCATTCACGGCAATGCGCTCGAGGCGATCGACGCCAACTACAAGCGCTATCTCGAAAAACACTTCCGCGAAACTTTTTCGTTGGTCGGGACTCCATTACGTATCGAACTGCGTTCGGGTAAGAATCCTTTTGCCAAGCATGAAAAATAGACTTACGCTTGGCACGAAACGCAAAAATCGATTACATTCGTAATTCACTGTATAGGAGGCACTTGAAAACCATCAGGTTGCCTCCAACTCCACATCACAACAACACAATGGAGCCGTCATGAGCAATAAAGGGCAACTGTTACAAGACCCCTTCCTCAACGCCTTACGCAAAGAGCACGTACCGGTTTCGATCTACCTTGTTAATGGCATCAAGCTCCAAGGCCACATCGAATCTTTTGATCAATATGTCGTTCTACTGCGTAATACAGTAACGCAAATGGTCTACAAGCACGCCATCTCAACCGTGGTGCCGGCTCGTGCCGTCAATCTCAATCTTGAATCCGACACGGAATAACACATCGTTGATCTGTCCTCCCATTTTATGCGCGCTGCTTTAGTCGGCGTTGATTTCGGCAAAGGCGACTTTGCTGCCAGTCTTGAGGAATTGTCCCTGTTGTCGAAATCGGCGGGGGCCCAACCCGCCGTAGTAATCACCGGAAAACGATCGAGCCCGGACGCCGCGCTATTTGTCGGCTCCGGCAAGGCAGATGAAATCGCGGGTGCCGTCACCCGCGATGGACTTGATATTGTCATCTTCAACCATGCTCTGTCTCCAGCTCAGCAGCGTAACCTGGAACGCCACCTGAAGATCCGGGTTGTCGATCGGACCAGCCTGATTCTCGATATCTTTGCACAGCGTGCCAAGAGCCACGAGGGCAAGGTGCAGGTTGAACTCGCGCAGCTTCAGCACCTCGCAACACGTCTGATCCGGGGTTGGACTCACTTGGAGCGTCAAAAGGGCGGCATCGGCCTGCGCGGTCCCGGCGAGACCCAGCTCGAGACAGACCGTCGTCTGCTTGGTGACCGTGTCAAGGCATTACGGACGCGACTGGATAAATTGCAGCGCCAGCGCGAGACACAGCGCCGGGCACGCGGCCGCAACAGCACGTTCTCGGTGTCATTGGTCGGCTATACGAACGCGGGCAAGTCAACGCTGTTCAATGCACTCACAAAGGCGCAAGCCTACGCAGCCGACCAGTTATTTGCCACGCTTGATACAACCTCGCGGCGGATATATCTGGGCGAGGCCGGGAATGTCGTCATCTCCGACACCGTCGGTTTCATTCGCGAACTTCCTCACCAGCTGGTGGCGGCGTTTCGTGCGACTCTGGAAGAGACCATTCATGCCGATCTCCTGCTGCATGTGGTCGATGCGGCAAGTCCGGTACGCATGGAACAAATCGAACAGGTCAATTCGGTTCTGAGCGAAATCGGTGCCGATCATATTCCGCAGATTCTGATCTGGAACAAGATTGACTCGGCCGGTCTGGAACCGGCTTTGGAGCGTGATGAATATGATAAAATCCGGCGTGTTTTCATAAGCGCCCAGACCGGTGCAGGTCTTGATCTGCTTCGCGAAGCTATCGCTGAATTTGCGAAAGAACATGCAGTGGCGCGTCTTGATCGTCTACCGGTTCGGGAGCAGCACGATGCGCGAACCTAGGCCCGTATGAGAGGGCTTCAAGAATAACTAGCATTGCAACCCATTAACATAAGCCGGATAGCGAGAGAATGCCTATTCCTCTAATCAAAAAA
This sequence comes from Noviherbaspirillum sp., assembly GCF_035254865.1. Lineage (GTDB taxonomy): Bacteria > Pseudomonadota > Gammaproteobacteria > Burkholderiales > Burkholderiaceae_D > Noviherbaspirillum. Next base: position 55,923 of record NZ_DATFAF010000042.1, on the reverse strand, counting down.
ATCGGCCTGAAATTTTCGCTGAACGATCCTCGATGGGGGCGTGGTTCTCAAGACAATGGTCAGAGCCAAAATCAGGATGGTAAGCGGCCGAACGACGGTCCGCCTGATCTGGATCAATTATGGCGTGAATTCAACCAGCGCCTGAACCGCTTATTCGGCAACAAGGGTGGCCGTGGGGATGGCGACGGCGGCGGCTTCAATCCCGACGTGAAAGGGGCCGGGATTGGTTTTGGACTGATCGCGGCGATCGTTGTCTTTCTCTGGCTAGTCAGCGGCTTCTTTATCGTGCAGGAAGGCCAGACCGGCGTGGTTCTCACCTTCGGCAAATACAGCCACATGACACCAGCCGGCTTCAACTGGCGCTGGCCGTATCCCATTCAAAGCCATGAAATCGTCAACGTGTCGCAGGTGCGCACAGTCGAGGTTGGCTATCGTTCGAATGTCAGGAACAAGCAGGCGAAAGAGTCGTTGATGCTGACTGACGATGAGAACATCATCGATATTCAGTTCGCCGTTCAATACAAGCTCAAGAATGCCGCGGAGTGGTTGTTCAACAACCGCGACCAGGATGAACTGGTGCGACAGATTGCTGAAACCGCCATTCGAGAAATCGTCGGTCACAGTAAGATGGACTTCGTATTGTACGAAGGGCGCGAAAAGGTCGCGTTTGACGTTAGCCAGTTGATGCAGCAGATCACCGACCGCTACAAGGCAGGGGTCCACATCACCAACGTCACTATGCAAGCCGTACAACCACCGGAGCAGGTACAGGCGGCATTCGATGACGCGGTCAAGGCGGGTCAGGACCGCGAGCGGCAGAAAAACGAAGGCCAGGCGTATGCGAACGACGTTATTCCGAGAGCGCGCGGAGCAGCTTCGCGTTTGCAGCAGGAAGCGGAAGCGTATCGCGCACGCGTAATTGCCAATGCTCAGGGTGACGCATCGCGTTTCAAGCAGGTTCTGGTTGAATACCAGAAGGCGCCCGCCGTTACCCGAGACCGCATGTACCTGGAAACGATGCAGCAGATTTTCTCGAATACGACCAAGGTGATGATCGACAGCAAGAGCGGCAGCAATCTTCTTTATCTGCCTTTGGATAAACTCATGGCGCAGTCCGCTGCAGAAGCGCCAGCCAGACCGGCGGCGCAGGCGACGCCACCATCTTCGACGCCATCGGCAGGCGAACCCTTGCAATCAATGGAAACACAAAGGCAACGTGATTCACGCAGCCGCGATGGACGCGAATCCCGCGACCGGGAGACCAGATAATGAGCCGCCTTATCTCTTATTCCATTGCAGCGCTGATTGCCCTGTTTATATTGCTGTCCACCTTGTTTATCGTCGACCAGCGGCAGTATGCGATTGTGTTCGCACTCGGCGAAGTCAAGAAGGTGATTAGTGAACCGGGTTTGCATTTCAAATTGCCGCCGCCGTTCCAGAACGTTGTATTTCTGGATAAGCGGATTCTGACACTCGACACCCCGGAGGCAGATCGTTTTATTACGGCTGAAAAGAAGAACATCCTGGTCGATGCCTACGTCAAGTGGCGGATTGTCGATCCCCGCTTGTATTTCATCAGCTTTACCGGTGACGAGCGTCGTGCGCAGGATCGCATGTCGCAGGTCATCAAGGCCGCACTGAACGAGGAGATCACCAAGCGCACAGTTCGCGAAGTGATATCGGGTGAACGCGGCAAAGTGATGAGCGCGATTCAGAAAAAAGTCATGGACGAAGCCAAGCAGATCGGCGTGGAGATCGTCGACGTGCGTTTGAAGCGTGTCGATTACGTCGAGCAGATCAACAATTCCGTCTATGACCGGATGAAGGCCGAGCGCGTACGCGTTGCAAACGAGTTGCGTTCGACCGGCGCGGCAGAGTCCGAAAAGATTCGCGCAGACGCCGATCGGCAACGTACCGTGATTCTGGCGGAAGCATATCGCGACGCAGAAAACGTTCGGGGCGACGGTGATGCGAAAGCATCGCAGATTTATGCGCAGGCATTCGGTCAGAATCCCGAGTTTTACAGGTTCTACCGCAGTCTTGAAGCTTATCGTGCAAGCTTCAAAAATCGCAACGACATGATGGTGATTGACCCCAATTCCGAGTTCTTCAAGTATTTCAGGAATTCGGGAGCGAGTACGCCAGTCGGCGCCAAGAGATGACACGGACGTGTCGTGAAAACTTCATGGCTCGTTGCGTTTGGAATGGCGATGGGATTGATGCTGTTGTTAGAGAGTATCATTCCCTTTCTCTTTCCAAGGCGATGGCGCAACACCCTTGATCGCATAATTCAGTTGTCAGATGGCCAGATCCGCTTCCTGGGCTTGATTGCTCTGATCGGCGGACTGGCAAGCTTGGCGCTTGTCAATTTTTACTCTTAAAGCAGTCTTTCCCTGTCATGCCAAACTGGCTTCTTCCCGAAAACATCGCCGATGTCCTGCCGTCCGAAGCGCGCAAGATTGAAGAATTGCGCCGTGCGTTGCTCGACAACTTCCGACTGTATGGTTATGAGATGGTGATGCCGCCGATGCTCGAATACCTGGAGTCGTTGTTGACAGGTACGGGGCAGGACATGGATCTGCGCATCTTCAAGCTGGTTGATCAGCTATCCGGACGGACGATGGGCATCCGCGCTGACATGACGACGCAGGTGGCGCGCATCGATGCACACTTGCTGAACCGGACCTCGGTGACACGCTTGTGCTACGCCGGAAGCGTGCTGCATACACGTCCGTCGGGTTTTCATGCAACGAGAGAGCCGCTGCAAATCGGTGCCGAAATCTACGGACATGCCGGCCTGGAGGCAGATGCGGAAATTCAGGAGCTGGCGCTCGCGTCTCTGGAATTGGCCGGTATTTCGCAGGTGCGGCTGGACCTCTGTCACGTGGGCGTACTTCGCGCGATCGTTGCCAACGATGCAAAAGCGAGGAAGTGTGAAGCTGAATTGTTCGGACTCCTCGAGTCCAAGGACGTACCGGGTCTGCGGGCGATTGCACGAGATTTTGAGCCGATAACGCGAGATGCCTTGCTGGCGCTGCCCGGCTTATACGGTGATGCATCGACGATCTCTCGTGCGCGTCAGGTATTGCCGGATTTGCCGGGGATCACGCAGGCGCTCTATGAGTTGGAGCTGCTGGTCAATAAGGGGGGAGCCGCAAGCGTCACTGTCGATCTGGCGGATTTGCGCGGATATCATTACCACAGCGGCGTGATGTTCGCCGCCTATGTCCCGGGATTGCCAAATGCAGTCGCACGCGGCGGTCGCTATGACCACGTAGGCGAAGCATTCGGTCGTGCCCGACCGGCAACCGGGTTTTCAATGGACTTGCGGGAACTGGCGCGCTTGATGCCGGGCGCGGAGCGTACGCGCGCTGTACGAGCACCGTGGGGAACAGAGCCTGCGCTGAGAGAAAAGATTACAGAGTTGCGGAGGGCCGGCGAGGTGGTTATCCAAACCTTGCCGGGGCATGAAAACGATCAGGACGAATTCGACTGCGATCGCGCGGTGGTGTTCGAAAACGGAAACTGGATTCTTAAAAAATTAGGTTAATAGCATGGCAAAGAACGTCGTTGTCATCGGCACCCAATGGGGCGATGAGGGAAAAGGGAAAATTGTCGATTGGCTGACCGATCACGCGCAGGGTGTCGTCCGCTTTCAAGGCGGCCACAATGCCGGTCATACACTCGTCATTGGCGGCCAGAAGACGGCGCTGCAGCTTATCCCGTCCGGCATCATGCGTCCCGGCGTTGCCTGCTACATCGGTAATGGGGTTGTGCTGTCTGTTCCCGATTTGCTGCGCGAAATCGACAAGCTCCAGGCGAATGGCGTCGAAGTGGTTTCGCGCTTGAAGGTTTCCGAGGCTTGCCCGGTCATTCTTCCGTACCACATTGCGCTTGACGCTGCCCGCGAAGCAGCCCGTGGTTCCGCGAAGATCGGCACGACCGGCAAAGGTATTGGACCGGCTTATGAGGACAAGGTTGCGCGCAGAGCAATCCGGGTCGCCGACCTGCTGAATGAAAAGCGTTTTGCCGAAAAACTGAATGAGAACCTCGATTATCACAACTTCGTTCTCACCCAATACCTGAAGGCGCAGCCTGTTGATTTCCAGAAGACACTGGATGACGCGTTGGCGTTAGTTCCGCGCATTGCGCCAATGGTGGCCGATGTTTCGAGCGCGTTATACGCGGCCTCAAAAGGCGGGGCGCATCTCTTGTTTGAAGGCGCGCAAGGAAGCCTGCTGGATGTCGATCACGGTACTTATCCTTTTGTCACCTCAAGCAATTGCGTGGCCGGTAACGCCGCAGCGGGTTCCGGCGTCGGCCCGAACATGTTGCACTACATCCTGGGAATTACCAAGGCGTACACGACGCGTGTAGGCTCCGGCCCGTTCCCGTCCGAATTGCCGACGGATCAAGGCATTGGCAAGCATTTGGCCAGCATCGGTCACGAGTTCGGCACGGTCACAGGTCGTGCCCGACGCTGCGGTTGGTTCGACGCCGCATTGCTGCGTCGTTCAGTGCAAATCAATGGCGTGTCGGGAATGTGTCTGACGAAGCTTGACGTGCTTGACGGTCTTGAATCGCTGCAAATTTGCACCGGCTACAAACTGGGTGGCAAGGTCGCTGATATCTTCCCGGTAGGGGCCGAAGAGGCGGCAGCCTGCGAGCCGATTTACGAGCAGATGCCGGGATGGACTGAGTCGACGGTCGGTGCCAAATCGCTTGCGGCTTTGCCTGCGAATGCGCGCGCGTACATCAAACGAATCGAAGAGCTGGTCGGGGTGCCCGTCGATATGGTTTCCACCGGACCGGATCGCGAGGAAACGATTGTTTTGCGTCACCCGTTTGCATAATCCGGACGGGTAAAGCAATGAGTTCAAGCGATAAGGATTTGTGGGTTTCCTGGGACGACTACAACCATGCTGTCGTCGGGTTGGCGCATCTGATTCATGAGTCGGGCTGGAAGTTCGACCAGGTACTGTGCCTGGCGCGCGGAGGCTTGCGCCCGGGGGATATCTTTTCCCGGATCTTCGACGTACCGTTGGCGATTCTCTCGACCAGTTCATACCGAGAAGAGGCTGGGACCGTGCAAGGCAATCTTGATATCGCCAAGCACATCACGGTGACCAAGGGAACCCTGTCAGGAAAAGTATTGCTGCTGGATGATCTGGTCGATTCGGGGGTAACCCTGCAAAAGGTCCAGAACCATGTGAAAGAGAACTTCCCCGCAGTGACGGAAGTGCGCTCGGCCGTCCTCTGGTACAAGGCTTGTTCAGCTGTCAAGCCGGACTATTTCATGCACTACCTGTCCCACAATCCGTGGATTCACCAGCCATTTGAGGCCTATGACAGCTTGCGCCCGCATCAGCTTGCGGCATGGTTAAGAAAAGGCGATGCGGCCTGAACAGAACTTGACTCTCATTTCCGGTTCAAATGCCGGTAAGAGCCGGATGATGGAAGGGCTGAATGAAAACCCGTTGGGAAGCCAACGGGTTTTTGATTTGATGGTGGAAAAACGCACTGAAGCGGAGATTGTCCGCGTCTTGCATAAGGACGCCACAAGCTGATCTCAAGCGTGTGCATTGATTTCGACGCTGAAAATAAAAAAGGCCCGCATAGTGCGGACCTTTTTAAACTTGGTGCCCAGAAGAGGACTCGAACCTCCACAGTGTTGCCACCGCTAGGACCTGAACCTAGTGCGTCTACCAATTCCGCCATCTGGGCGATGCGAAAGACAGAAATTATAGCGGAAAACGCGGATATGTCAATTCATCGATGCAAGGAAAGCCGCGAAAAAGTCGAGAAAGGCCGGGCGTTAGGCAAATACAACGGTACTCCGTTACACTAGCCCCTGTATTAATCTAATAAAAATGAGTGAAGCACCCTTTTGAGCCAATATTCATACACTATCCCCAGCCGAGAGGAAATTCTCGGTATCTTACGCACTGCGGCGGAACCACAAGACGTGCACTCCATCGCGGCGGCACTCGATGTCAAACCTGAAGAATTAGACGGCCTGACGCGCCGCTTGAACGCGATGGAACGTGATGGTCAGATCAGGCCGACTCGCAACGGCCATTATCAGCTTGCTCATCAACCGAATTTTATCGAAGGACGGGTGGCAGGCCACCGCGAGGGTTATGGCTTTTTGATTCCGGATGACGGCAGTGAAGATATTTTTCTGCCGGAAAAGGAAATGCAGAAAGTGCTGAACGGCGACCGTGTGCAAGTGCGCATTATCGGTACCGATCGGCGTGGCCGGCCGGAAGGCACGATTGTCGAAGTCATCGAGCGCGCCAACACCCATGTCATCGGTCGCCTGTTGAACGAAAACGGCGTCTGGATCGTTGCGCCCGAAGATAAACGTATCGGCCAGGATATTCTGTTGTCCGGATCGCCTGGCAAGGCCAAGGCTGGGCAGGTTGTCAGCGTTGAGCTGATCGAGCAACCATCGCGTTATACGCAGCCGGTCGGCAAGATCGTCGAAGTCCTTGGCGATATCGATGATCCCGGCATGGAAATCGAAATTGCAGTGCGTAAGTATGGCGTTCCGCATGAATTCTCCGAAGCTGCAAAGAAGCAGGCGGCGAAGCTGCCGAGCGAAGTGCGTGACACCGATTTGACGGACCGCGTCGATTTGCGCGACATACCGATGGTCACCATTGATGGCGAGGATGCGCGTGACTTCGATGATGCCGTGTACTGCGAGCCGGTAAAGATCGGACGCAGCAAGGGATTTCGCCTGATCGTTGCAATCGCCGATGTGAGTCATTATGTGAAGCCAGGCGATGCGCTGGACACCGACGCGCTGGAGCGCAGTACCTCGGTATATTTCCCGCGTCGCGTGATTCCGATGTTGCCGGAAAAACTTTCCAACGGATTATGCTCGCTGAATCCGGCGGTGGACCGGCTGACGCTGGTATGCGATTCGGTAATCACTGCAAAAGGTGAAATCAAGGCGTATCAATTCTATCCGGCGGTAATTCATTCGGCGGCGCGACTGACTTATACGGAAGTCGCCGCCGTCCTGTCGAACACCAAGGGCCCGGAAGCGGCCAAGCGGCAGGCGCTGGTGCCGCATTTGCTCGATCTCTATGGCGTCTTCCAGGCATTGCTGCAGGCGCGTCAGGCGCGTGGCGCCATCGATTTTGAAACGACTGAAACCTACATCGTCTGCAATGCTGCAGGAAAGATCGAGCAGATTCTGCCGCGCACCCGCAACGATGCCCATCGCCTGATTGAAGAATGCATGCTGGCAGCCAATGTCTGCGCCGCGGATCTGCTTGCACGGCACAAGCATCCTGGCGTCTACCGTGTTCATGCGGCGCCTTCCAAGGAAAAGCTGAACCAGGTCAGGACATTTCTGAAACAGATGGGACTGCACCTCGGCGGCGGCGACACGCCGACAGCATCGGATTATGCGGAGCTGATTCCGAAGATCAAGATGCGGCCGGACGCCGTTCTGCTGCAAACCATGCTGCTGCGTTCGATGCAGCAAGCCGTGTATAGCCCGGAGAACATCGGTCACTTTGGCCTTGCTTATGAGGCTTATGCACACTTCACGAGCCCGATTCGCCGCTATCCGGACCTGCTTACGCACCGCGCGATCAAGGCCATCCTGCAAGGGAAGCGTTACGAACCGAAGGGTATCGACACCAGTACCTTGAACACGATGCTGTCGCCCGCCGCGCGCAGAATGGCCGCGCAGGACAAGGCCGAGGGCAAGAAAAAGAAAGAGGGCGATCTCGCGATCTGGGAGGCGCTTGGCATTCACTGTTCGGCCAATGAACGGCGCGCAGACGAGGCGTCGCGCGATGTGGAGGCATGGCTGAAATGCTATTTCATTCGTGACAAGCTGGGCGAAGAGTTTACCGGCACTATTTCCGGTGTTGCGCCGTTTGGCATTTTCGTGCAGCTTGATACCTTGTTTATCGAGGGCATGGTGCACGTTACCGAGCTCGGCGCGGATTATTTCCAGTACGACGAGGTACGTCACGAATTGCGCGGTGAGCGTACCGGCATCCGTTATCAGCTGACCGATCGGGTAACGGTGCAGGTAAGCAGGGTAGATCTTGACGCACGCAAGATCGATCTTCGTCTGGTGCATGAACCCGATGTCAGATCGCCCCTGAAACATGAAACGCGTCGGCCGGAATCAGAGCCGACTCGCGACAAAAAGCCCAAGGCCAAGAGCGCCCCGAAGAAAACCGCTGCCACGAAAACCGCAAAAGCCAAGCGCGTCAAAGCGACTTCGGGAAATGCAAAGGCGCCACACGCCACCAAGTCCCGCACGAAGAGCGGCAAGAAGAAAAGATAGAAATGAAAAGCAAAATGATTTTCGGCTTTCACGCCGTGACGGCGCGAATTCGCCATGAGGCGTCTTCGGTCGAGGAAATTTACGTCGACGCAACGCGCCACGATCGGCGCATGCAGGAGCTGCTGCATGCGGCCGAGGCTGCCAAGGTACGCATTATTCAAGTTGACGATCAGCGACTCAACGGCATGGTCGGCACTCGTCGCCATCAAGGTGTAGTGGCCAAGGCGGGCGAACTTTCGCTGGCGCGCAATCTGGATGAGTTGCTTGATGCGATTGATGGCCCGCCGCTGTTGCTGTTGCTCGATGGCGTCACCGACCCGCACAATCTTGGCGCCTGTCTGCGCGTGGCCGATGGGGCCGGGGCGCATGCGGTAATTGCGCCGAAGGATCGCGCGGTTGGATTGAATGCGACGGCCGCCAAGGTGGCGAGCGGCGCGGCCGACACGGTGCCATATATTACCGTCACGAATCTTGCGCGAACAATGCGCGAATTGAAGGAGCGCGACATCTGGCTCATCGGCACGACCGATGACGCAGAGAAAGGTCTCTACGAGGCGGATTTTTCGGGCCCTGTCGCCATCGTGATGGGTTCGGAAGGTGAAGGGATGCGCCGTCTGACGCGGGAGAATTGCGATATGCTCGTCAGCATTCCCATGCATGGCGCTGTCGAAAGCCTGAACGTGTCAGTCGCGTCCGGCGTTTGCCTGTACGAAGCGCGCCGCCAGAGACTCGCGAAGTAAGCGCACAGAAACCGGCTGTGCTTCGGGGAGACTGGTCGTGCAGGCAAGCATGATGCAAGACATTAACATGACGAGTCAAAGCAAACATCCACATTTCCTATGATCAGCCGCATTCGCGAAGATATTGCCAGCATCATTGAACGTGACCCGGCAGCACGCACTGCGTGGGAAGTCCTCACCTGTTATCCCGGTTTGCATGCGATCGCGATGCATCGTTGGGCGCACTGGTGCTGGATACATGGTCTGAAGTGGCTGGGGCGGTTTATTTCGCATATCGCGCGCGGCTTGACTGGAATCGAAATTCATCCGGGGGCGACGATCGGCCGGCGGGTTTTCATTGACCATGGATTCGGCGTTGTCATAGGTGAAACCGCGGAAGTGGGGGACGATTGCACGATATACCAGGGCGTGACTCTGGGTGGCACTTCGCTGAACAAGGGCACGAAACGCCACCCGACCCTGGGGCGGGGCGTGATTATCGGTGCCGGTGCGAAAGTTCTCGGCGGCTTTACGGTTGGCGAAGGTGCGAAGGTCGGCTCGAATGCAGTCGTGGTCAAGGAAGTGCCTCCCGGCGCGACTGCAGTGGGAAATCCTGCACACATCGTGCAGAAGGATGCGGGACGACAGCGTCAAGAAGCGGCGGCGCGCGTGTTTGCCGCGTATGGCGTGACGCCGAATGCGGATGAAGATCCCTTATCCACGGCGCTGCACAAGCTGATCGACCGGGCAGTGCTGCAGGAACAGCAGTTGCAAAAGATTCTGGCTGCGCTCAAGGCTGCCGGGGTCGGTTGCGAAACACTGCCGCAGATCGATCAGTTCGACGCCGAGCAATTGAATAAACTGGTGGAATGAGGTGGTGTAGTGACTGAGTTGAACACGGTGGAGACGGCAGGGCAGCGCGACGATATTCTTGACCCCTTCGAGGTGCGTGTGTTGGCGGTGCTGGCGGAAAAAGAGGCACTTATACCGGATAACTATCCGCTCTCGCTGAACGCCTTGACCAATGGATGCAACCAGCTTTCGAGCCGTGATCCGGTGATGTCGATTTCGGAAGAAACCGTGCAGGACGTGCTGGAGCGGCTGGTTCATAAGAAACTGGTTTCGGAAGTGCGGCAAGCCGGCGCCCGGGTCGCCAAATACGAGCATCGCATGCGCATGAAATGGTCGCTGGAACAGGACAAACTCGCGGTGCTGGCGATATTGATGCTTCGGGGGATCCAGACTCCCGGGGAGATTCGATCGCGAAGCGGGCGTCTGCACGATTTTTCCAGCGTCGCAGACGTTGAGACTTGCCTGCAATTCCTGATCGATAAATTCCCACCCCTTGTCGCACGGCTCGCGCGCGCTCCCGGAACCAAGGAGTCGCGTTACGCGCATTTGCTTTCGGGGGACGAGATTCTTGAGCAGCAGGAAGTGGCCGCGAGTTTTTCCGGCGGTGTTGAAATTCCGCGTCAGGATCGCGTGACGCAACTCGAGGCGGAAGTGGCGCGCCTGCGAAGTGAAGTCGACCGCCTGACCGAGCAGTTTGAAAGTTTCAAGAAGCAGTTTGATTAAGCATCGATGCAATTCTGCTTGAATGCAGAACCGTCGAAATTGATGCGCGTGAACGTGCCATCATCATGTAGTGCAAGCCAGCCGCCACGCGCTGGCTCCTGATCGCAGTCCCAATCCGGCAGCACATGGCGAACGCATTGCCTGCCATTCCATTCAAGGTGATGAACGGCCGGTCGATGCGTGTGCCCGTGAATCATCACTGTCGTTTCGGTCAACGCGAAGAGTGACGCGATGGCCGACGGATTGACGTCCATGATTTCATATGATTTGCCGCGCTGCGCCTCGCGGCTGCCGGTGCGCATGCGGTCGATAATCTCCTTGCGTTGCGTAAGCGGCATGGCGAGGAAATTACGCTGCCACTCCTTGTCGCGCACCTGCGCGCGAAACGCCATGTAATCAAGGTCGTCGGTGCATTGTGCGTCGCCATGTACGAGGACGATCCGATGACCGGCAATGTCGGTGATGAACGGTTCCGAAAGCAGGGTGATGCCCGTCGTTCTGGCGAAGCCTTCTCCGATCAAAAAATCGCGATTACCGCCAAGCCAGAATACTGACTTTCCCGCATCGCTGACTGTTTTTATCGCATCCGCTATACGCTGATTGTACGGGCTGACGATATCGTCATCGCCGGCCCAGTATTCGAACAAGTCACCGAGCAGGTATAACCGTCGCGCTTTCCTTGCGTGCCGATGCAGAAAATCGATGAAGGCCTGCGTCGTGCGAGGCATGGTCGGTTGCAGGTGTACGTCCGAAACAAAAAGCGCAATCGCTTGCGATTGCGCTTTTTCTGCATTGGTATTCACGATGGATTCGGGCATGCGTACGTAGGGCGTGGACGCCGATTAAACGATTTCGGCTTTTTCGACCACGACGTTTTCCACCGGAACGTCGGAGTGCATGCCGGTACGCGTGGTCTTCACCGATTTGATCTTGTCGACGACGTCGGTGCCTTCAACCACTTTGCCGAAAACGCAATAGCCCCAGCCGTCCTGGCCCGGGTAGTCGAGGAAGCTGTTGTTCTTGACGTTGATGAAGAATTGCGCGGAAGCGGAATGCGGCGCCGAGGTGCGTGCCATGGCGACGGTGTACGGCTCGTTCTTCAGTCCGTTTTTCGCTTCATTCTCGATCGGCTCGTTGGTCGGCTTTTGCTTCATGCCGGGCTCAAAGCCGCCGCCCTGGATCATGAAACCGTCGATGACGCGATGGAAGATCGTGCCGTCGTAGTGTCCGGATTTTACGTAGGACAGGAAGTTCTCGACGGTTTTGGGTGCTTTTTCTGCGTCGAGTTCGAGCTTGATCTTGCCGTAGTTGGTGGTGAGGATGACAGCCATGATAGTCCTTAAGGATGGATTGAATTATTTGATAACAGATGCGGATTCAATGATCACCGGCTTCACCGGAACGTCCTGAAACATTCCCTGGTTGCTGGTTTGCACTGTCTTGATCTTGTCGACAACGTCGGTTCCCTTGACGACCTTGCCGAACACGGCGTAGCCCCAGCCGTCCTGGCTCGGATAATCGAGGAAGCTGTTGTTCTTGACGTTGATGAAAAACTGCGCGGAAGCGGAATGCGGTGCCGAAGTACGTGCCATGGCGACGGTGTACGGCTCGTTCTTCAGTCCGTTTTTCGCTTCATTCTCGATCGGGGGATTGGTCGGCTTTTGCTTCATGTCCTTGTCGAAGCCGCCGCCCTGAATCATGAAGTTGTTGATCACGCGATGAAAGATGGTGCCGTTGTAGTGACCGGATTTCACGTATTGCAAGAAATTGTCAACCGACTTGGGTGCTTTTTCCGGGTAAAGCTCCAGCACGATTTCACCCATGTTGGTTTTCAGGGAAACATGCGGTGTATCCGCTGCATGTGCGCCAAAGGCAGCACCGGCCAGGGACAATGCGGCGATCAGGTGCATGAAATGTCGGCGTGAATGTTGCATTGCTGATTCCTTTGCTCTTTACAGGAAAAAGTTGTTTGTGTATCGTGCGTGTCCCCTTGCCGATGCCAGTTGTTGCAGGTCAGGCCGGACGGAAAGGGAAGGCTTCAATGTTATACTGAAGCGTAACCGTGCATTTTATCAAAATAAGCATTACAAAAGGTTTCGGCCTCGCTGTTGCGTTATGTCACATGGCGGTTTCCACGGGATGGGAAACCTTCGACAAGCGTGTCACGAGCTCCCGGCCGAAACGGAAAATCGCCCATGACTGCCATCAAGATTTACAACACGCTCGCACGTGACAAGCAGACCTTTGTCCCCATGCAGGCGGGTAAAGTCCGAATGTACGTATGCGGAATGACGGTGTATGACTACTGTCACCTCGGTCATGCGCGTGTGATGGTGGTGTTCGATATGGTGCAGCGATGGCTGCGCGCGTCGGGACTGGATGTGACCTACGTTCGAAACATCACGGACATCGACGACAAGATCATCAAGCGTGCGGTGGAGAATGGCGAATCGATTTCGCAGTTGACGCAGCGCTTTATCGCTGCGATGGATGAAGACGCCGGCGCGCTCGGTGTGCAAAAACCCGATCACGAACCGCGTGCGACGCAATACGTGCCGCAGATGCTGGGGCTGATCGAGAAGTTGGAGGCCAACGGCCTCGCATACAAGGCCGGCGATGGCGATGTGAATTATTCCGTCCGAGATTTCCCGAATTACGGCAAGCTTTCCGGCAAATCGCTCGATGACTTGCGTGCCGGTGAGCGTGTCGAGCTCAACACCGGGAAGCGCGATCCGCTCGATTTCGTTCTGTGGAAAGCGGCAAAGGAATCCGAGCCTGCCGAAGTCAAATGGGATTCGAAATGGGGCAAGGGCCGTCCGGGATGGCACATCGAATGCTCGGCGATGAGTTGCGAACTGCTCGGCGAACAGTTCGACATTCACGGCGGTGGTGAGGACTTGCAGTTTCCGCATCACGAGAACGAAATCGCGCAATCCGAAGGAGCCAATCGCCATCCCTTCGTCAATTACTGGATGCACAACGGATTCATTCGCGTCGATAACGAGAAGATGTCGAAATCGCTCGGCAACTTCTTCACCATCCGTGATGTTCTGAAAAAATACGATGCCGAAGTTGTTCGCTTTTTCATTTTGCGTGCGCATTATCGCAGTCCGCTGAATTACTCCGATGCGCATCTGGACGACGCCAGGCATGCGCTGACCCGCCTTTATACTGCCCTGAAAGAAGTGGCGCCTGATTCGCTGTCGCTGGACCGGGAAGAGCCGTATGCGATTCGATTCGCCGAGGCGATGAACGACGACTTCAACACCCCGATTGCCATCGCGGTATTGTTCGACTTGGCCAATGAAGTCAACAAGAACAAGTCGCCGGTGCTGGCGCGCCAGTTGAAAGGGCTCGCCGGCATTATCGGATTGTTGCAGCGTTCACCGCAGGAGTTCCTGCAAGCTGGCCCGTCGAGCGCTGACCAAGGGCTCGATGAAGCGGCGATTACCGTACAGATCGAGGCAAGGGCGGCCGCCAAGAAGGCAAAGAATTTCGCCGAGGCCGATCGTATTCGTGCCGATCTCCTTGCAAACGGTATTGTCCTTGAAGACAAACCGGGCGGCATCACCGAGTGGAGAAGGGCATAAACCGAATGGCAACTTCTCGACAGAGTTACGAGGCGAGCGTGGCTGTGCCCGCATATTGGCAGGATGCCAAGGACGAATTGATGAAACGCGACCGCATCATGCGTAAGCTCATTCCTCAATTCGGTGACATGCACCTGGTCGGGCGCGGAGAAGCATTCACGACCCTGGCCCGATCCATTGTGGGGCAGCAGATCTCGGTCAAGGCGGCAGACGCCGTATGGCTGCGCTTCCTTGAGGTGTGCCCGAAATGCACACCGGCACAGGTGATCAAGGCCGGTACTGAAAAACTCGCCGCCTGCGGGTTGTCAAAAAGGAAAGCGGAATACGTCATTGATCTGGCTGATCATTTCAAGGCCAAACGGGTCCACGCGGATAAATGGACGGAGATGGACGACGAAGAAGTCATCTCGGAACTGATCCAGATACGGGGAATCGGACGCTGGACAGCGGAGATGTTTTTGATATTTAATCTGCTCCGGCCCAACATTTTGCCTTTGGACGATCTTGGATTGCTCAAAGGCATCAGCATTAACTATTTTTCCGGTGAGCCGGTATCCCGCAGCGACGCACGCGAAGTTGCCGCCAATTGGGAGCCGTGGCGTACCGTGGCGACGTGGTATCTCTGGCGCAGTCTCGATTCCGCGCCGGTCCTGGATTGATATCCGTCTCAACAAGGAGGCACGATGAGCAAGACAACTTTTCTCGGTTTTGAGCAGCCCATTGCCGAACTAGAGGGAAAAATCGAAGAACTGCGATTTGTGCAGGACGACTCCGCAGTCGATATCTCCGAAGAGATTGACCGCCTTTCCAAGAAGAGCCAGCAACTCACGAAGGATATCTACGCCAAGCTGACCCCTTGGCAGGTGTCGCAAATTGCACGTCATCCGCAACGTCCATACACAATGGATTACGTGAACGAGATCTTCACGGATTTCCATGAATTGCACGGCGACCGCAGCTATGCGGACGACTTGTCGATTATCGGCGGTCTGGCACGCTTTAACGGCCAGCCTTGCATGGTGATTGGGCACCAGAAGGGACGCGATACGAAAGAGCGCGCCATGCGCAATTTCGGCATGCCCAAACCGGAAGGCTATCGCAAGGCGATGCGCCTGATGAAGGTGGCCGAGAAGTTTGGCCTGCCGATTTTTACCTTTGTCGATACGCCTGGCGCGTTCCCTGGCATTGATGCCGAAGAGCGCGGACAGTCGGAAGCGATCGGCCATAACCTGTATGTGATGGCCGAGCTGAAAGTACCGCTGATTGCCACCATCATCGGCGAAGGCGGTTCGGGCGGCGCGCTTGCCATCGCGGTCGGCGACGTGGTGCTGATGCTGCAATATGCGACTTACTCCGTGATCTCGCCTGAAGGCTGCGCATCCATTCTCTGGAAGACTTCCGAGCGCGCCTCGGACGCAGCGGATGCCCTGGGCCTGACGGCGCATCGCTTGAAGGCGATGAACCTCATCGACAAGATCATCAACGAACCGCTTGGCGGTGCGCATCGCGATCCGAAGCAGATGGCATCGATGCTCAAGCGCGCGCTGGCCGACTCGCTGCGCCAGGTCCAGGGACTCAAGACCAAGGAGTTGCTTGCTGCGCGGCTTGAAAAGCTGATGAGCTATGGCAAGTTCAAGGAAATCACCCCTTCGGAATAACTTGTGCCAATTCCGCAGTCAGCGTCCGTGAAGGACGCTTTCGAACGCGCGCTGGGAGCGATCCGGGCGCGCGTTTCTGTTTCTACGGGTGTCGGCAACACCACACTGCAAAGGCTCGCAGTCGCCTATAGCGGCGGCCTCGACTCCGCGGCATTGCTGCATCTTGCGCACGCGTATGCGAATGAGCATGGCGTCGCACTGTTTGCATTTCACATCCATCACGGGCTGAGTTCGAATGCGGATGCATGGCTCCTGCATTGTGAAGCCGAGTGCGCTCGACTCGGGATTCATTTCGGCGCACGCCGGGTTAATTTGGCTGATCGTGAGCGCGACGGCATCGAACAAGCCGCAAGGATCAGTCGCTATGCAGCCTTGGGGGAATTGTGCCGGCTCCATGAGATCCCTTTGCTCCTGACGGCTCACCATCAGGATGATCAGGCTGAGACAGTCTTGCTGCAGTTGTTGCGAGGAGCTGGCGTCGCAGGATTGTCAGGCATGGATTTGCTCAGCACTGCGCCGGGCTTGCTCGGAGACGAGCGCTTGATGATCGGACGTCCCTTGCTTGAGCTGTCGCGCGCACGGCTGGAGGAGTTCGCGGCGCGGCAAAGCATCGGACATGTCGAAGACGAATCGAACGCCGATCTTCGTTATGCACGCAATGTATTGCGGCATGAGGTGATGCCGTCGCTCGGCAAATATTTCCCGGGTTTTCAGCAACGCCTCGCCCGCGCTGCGCAGCATGCCCAGTCGGCGCAACGCATGCTCAACGAACTGGCCGCACACGATCTCGCGGATTGCGCGGAGGCGGAATGCATCGATATTGCATGTTTGCGGCAGTTGAGTTCGGATCGAATCGACAATGTATTACGCCACTGGTTTGTGTTGAACGACGTGCGCATGCCTTCGACCGCATGGCTCGGCGAGATGCGGGCGCAACTGCTCGACGCCCGCGCGGATGCGCAGGTGCTGGTCACGCATGCCGATTGCGAAATCCGTCGTCACCGCGGCAAGATCTATTTGGTTCCAAGGATGCCGGACACCGCTGCGCTTTTGGCTCCGGTCGCGTTCCGCTGGAACGGCGAAGCCGGGATCCCGTTCACTGAATATGGCGGCATACTGCATTTCGACCTAACGGAGGAGGGAATCGGTGCTGATTGGCTGCGAGGCCAGGCGTTGCACCTGCGTTGGCGCAGCGGGGGCGAGAAACTGAAGCCGGCCGCCGATCGTCCGACGAAAAGCCTGAAGCATCACTTTCAGGCGCTGGATATTCCCCCTTGGGAGCGTTCGCGGCTACCCGTCGTGACGACAGATGCGGGCGTATTGCTTTTTGCGGCGGGCGTCGGAATGAACTGGCGAAACGTACCGATGGTGGCCGGGACCGGGGTCCGTTTGCGCTGGGAAAGAAAACTCCCCTGAACCGGTATCGAAAATTCAACTGTTCATGACCTTGTTACAGCGTCTTGCACTTGCCTTCCTGCGTTGCAGCATGTAAAGTAAAAGGTTGATTTTTCTCACAATTCTTCAATTCCTCAG
Organism: Noviherbaspirillum sp.; assembly: GCF_035254865.1. Lineage (GTDB taxonomy): Bacteria > Pseudomonadota > Gammaproteobacteria > Burkholderiales > Burkholderiaceae_D > Noviherbaspirillum. The sequence continues at coordinate 38,531 of NZ_DATFAF010000042.1, read as the reverse complement.
CGCAGCTTTTCAACCCTTATGGCTTTAATCGTCCACAAATACGGCGGCACTTCCATGGGCTCGACCGAGCGCATCAAGAACGTCGCCAAGCGCGTCGCCAAATGGCACGACGCTGGTCATCAAATCGTGGTGGTGCCGTCCGCAATGTCGGGCGAAACCAACCGCCTGATCGCCTTGGCAAAAGAGATCATGCCGCAACCCGACCCGCGCGAACTCGACATGCTGGCGTCCACCGGTGAGCAGGTATCGGTCGCGCTGCTGTCCATGGCTCTGCAAAGCATCGGCAAGCAGGCCGTCTCCTACGCAGGCTGGCAGGTGCCGATCAAGACCGATTCCGCATTCACCAAGGCGCGCATTCAATCGATCGACGACGCGCGGGTGCGCAAGGATCTGGACGCTGGAAAGGTGGTGATCATTACTGGCTTCCAGGGGATCGATGACGGGGGCAATATCACGACGCTGGGGCGCGGCGGCTCCGACACGTCTGCGGTTGCGGTGGCAGCGGCGCTGAAGGCGCAGGAATGCCTGATCTATACCGACGTCGACGGCGTGTACACGACCGACCCGCGCGTGGTTTCCGAGGCTCGTCGCCTGAAGACGGTCACCTTCGAGGAAATGCTCGAGCTTGCATCGCTCGGCTCGAAAGTGCTGCAGATCCGCTCGGTGGAATTCGCCGGCAATTACAAGGTCCCGACGCGCGTGCTGTCGTCGCTGACCGATCCGCTTATGTCGCTGGAAGAAGAAGCCGCTTCCGGCACCCTGATTTCGTTTGAGGAAGATACACACATGGAACAAGCCGTCATTTCCGGTATCGCGTTCAATCGCGATGAAGCGAAGATTACCGTGCTGGGTGTGCCCGACAGGCCAGGCATCGCGTATCAGATTCTTGGCCCGGTCGCCGATGCCAACATCGAAGTCGACATGATCATCCAGAATCAGTCGGTCGAAGGCAAAACCGATTTCACGTTTACCGTGCCGCGCGGCGAATACGCCAAGGCGATGGATGTGCTGAACAAGAGCGTCAAGGAACACATCGGTGCGGGAAGCATCGTCGGCGATACCAAGGTGTCGAAGGTTTCGGTCGTCGGTGTCGGCATGCGCAGCCACGTCGGCATCGCATCCCAGATGTTCCGTACCTTGTCGGAAGAGGGCATCAACATCCAGATGATTTCCACCTCCGAAATCAAGATTTCCGTTCTGATCGACGAGAAATACATGGAGCTGGCGGTACGTGCATTGCACAAGGCATTTGACCTGGAAAAAGCTTGATCATTGTCGGTTCAGCTGCATCGGCTCATTGACCAAGTTCGCTTGAACAGCTATCATGCGTGACTTTACTGAGACGGGAGTTGTAATACCGTCTTGAGAGTGGAGACGTGGCCGAGTGGTCGAAGGCACTTCCCTGCTAAGGAAGCATATGGGCTTAAACCTGTATCGAGGGTTCGAATCCCTCCGTCTCCGCCAGATTTTGTTTTAAGAAGTACAAAGAAGTGCAAAAAGCCGCGTAAATCCAAGAGGTTACGCGGCTTTTTTGTTCAAGGATGGTTTTTCCCGTTTATTTACATCCCAAATCTTTGTTGGTAGATTGGTTGGTACTTTTTGTGCAATCCAATTGTGATACCAACAATGCCGCTCACTGACACCGCTTGTAAGAACACCAAACCTGATGCCAAGCCGCGAAAACTCAGCGACGGCGGTGGAATGTTTCTATTGATACATCCGAACGGCTCGAAATACTGGCGATTGGCATACCGTTTTGCTGGCAAGCAGAAACTCTTAGCCCTCGGTGTATATCCAGAAATTACATTGGCAGATGCTCGTGCCAGGCGTGATCAAGCACGAAAGCTTTTGGCAGCAGGCATTGATCCCTCGGAAGCTAAGCGGAAAGAGAAGCGAATTGACGCCCTCAACCGAGAGAATACTTTTGAAGCGGTTGCCCGAGAATGGCACGACAATAAAAAGCTCAGCCTCACGCCGTCATATGCTGAAAATGTCCTTCACCGACTAGAAGCCGATATTTTCCCCTTACTTGGCACCCGACCGATTTCTGAGATCGAAGCTCCGGATTTGCTCGACGCATTGCGTCAGGTAGAAAAACGAGGAGCATTGGAGATCGCGAAAAGACTCGGCCAAACATGCGGACAAGTTTTTCGCTACGCAATTGCGACTGGGCGTGCTAAACGAAATCCGGTTCCTGATTTAAAGGATGCCCTTAAACCTTCTGTACAAGGCCACTATGCGGCTCTAGAGGCAAAAGATTTGCCGGAGTTCTTGCGCGTACTAGACCAGAATCATGCTCGCCTGTACACGCTTACTCGTCTAGCCATTCGCTTGATGATGTTGACCTTCGTCCGGACACAAGAATTGATCGGTGCGCGATGGTCTGAATTTAACCTAGAGGAATCGCTGTGGATTATCCCTGCAGCTCGAATGAAAATGCGGAAGGAGCACATCGTTCCGCTATCCAGTCAGGCTATGACGGTTTTACGGGAATTAGAAAAGGTAAGCGGTGGGCGCGAGCTAGTGTTTCCAAATCAAGCTCATCCCGATAAGCCGATGAGTAACAACACAATTCTTTTTGCACTTGGCCGGCTCGGGTACAAGGGCAAAATGACCGGGCATGGCTTTAGAGCGTTGGCAATGTCGACCATCAAAGAAAAACTCGGCTATCGACACGAAGTCATAGATCGGCAGCTCGCACACGGTCATAAGAGCAAGGTGGACAAGGCATATGATCGTGCAACATTTCTAGACGAGCGCAAGAAAATGATGCAGGAGTGGGCGGATTATTTGGACGCAATCTCTACTGGAAAAATAATTCTTGGTTCGTTCGGTAAAGCTGCATAGGGCACTATCGTTCAGGGGAATGAGGGTGAGATGGCATACGAAAAAAAATTCGGCCGAGCTGGTAGTAATGACTTAACGCCCAAAGAATGGGCTTGGGAATTTTTACGTCGGAATCCGGTGTACAAAGATGCATTTAGCAAATTACACGGCCTTTCCGCAACTAAGAGAAAAGCAATTGAGGCAGTCCGGAAAGAAGGCTTTGCAGCTGCAAATCGAGTTAAGGACTTTCCCTTTGATTGGTTCGAGTTTGACGGGGTCACAGGACCCACTCATCGTGACAAATCTATGGAGGAATGGTTGCTTCGTGTCGAACGCTATATGGCTTTGAATGAAAATCCACAAGAGCCGTTCTTGTCGTTGGGAAAACAATTTTATCCCTCTACATTCGCGTTGGCAGATTGGATTGATCCATCGCTGACGCCATTGCCGAAAGACAAAGCGAACATATTCGGTGTCATTGCGCTTGAATCAGTAGCATGGCTCAATGAAAAGGCAATAGTAGCTGATGATGCCGAGCTCAAGGATTATGAGCGCGGCGTGCATTGGCTATGGCGACGTTCCGAAAGACACCGATCAAAGAGCATTTCAGAGACCGCGCAGGGAGTTCGGGGCATGCATGGAGCGATGTTTGAACTCTTGCCGCAGCAGGCTGGTTTGAGTCTTTCCGCTTCTACAGACGTAGTGTTTCGCATCAGTTTGGATTTTCCGATACGACCGCAATTGGATGAAGTAACACGAATTATTACGGCTTATCAAGCTAAGCTTGAAAATGAAGGTTTGTGCTACTCGTTTCCAAAGAGAGTGGACAAGGCAGGTATCTACTCTGAATATATCCAAATATTGGACCTTTTGGCGGACGGCAAAGAGCCAGTCGAAATCGCAAAATGCTTAAGAGCTGTGAAAAAGACGCGCTCCACTCGATTGATCAATCAGCGAGCGACTATTCAGGAAACAGCTCTAGATTTGAATGGTGAGGAAATAACTCCTTCTACCTCTTCCACGCAGGAAATTCGTAAGAAAATTCAAAGAGCTCTTGAGTTACGTGATGTGGGCTTTCTCGGGCTTGCATTTATGGTTCCAGAAAAAAGTTAAAAAATGACTAAATCTGGTTATCCATTGTCGATTTGTGACGTATAAAACGCAGAAATTTCGACACAAGGAGCGGCGTTCTCCACGCCGATAATTTTCCTCAGCTAGTGCGCACTGGCAATTTTCCAGTAACCATTTTTGAGGAAAAAAATGACCAGCACCAAAACAACATTCTCGCCCCAAGACTCAGGAAAAGTAATCTCGGATGGTATTCCTGTCCTACCTGAAACTGGCTTCATTCGTCTTCCGACCGTCCTAAAAATTTATCCGATAAGCAAGTCTGCTTGGTGGCAGGGGATTCGCGCAGGGCATTTTCCTCAGGGCGTCAAACTCGGGCCTCGAACCACTGCTTGGCGCGTTGAGGATATTCGTCGTCTTGTCAGCTCCACGCGCTGAAATTTACAAAATCTGCTTACGAGCCACTTTCTTTGGCTGCTAGCAACACTGTAAATACGCTGTGTGATCGGAACGATCAATACATTTTTTGTCAGCGCGTTTCCCCGAAGAGTGGAAGAGGTGGAACCGGAAAAGCAATGCGAGCTCAACCGAAGCATTGTTATCTTTTTCTTAATAGAAATGAAAAGAAAACGGTTCCACCTCTTCCACCCATGGGGAAAAGCGTCGAACCAAATCAAGAGAAAACATCATGCCTCTGAAACCCCTATCCGCTGATATGCGGAAGTTCAAAACCTTCTTTCATCCTGGCCGTACCGCATGCTTTCAACTGTTCAGTAAAGACAAACAACGTGCGAAAGACTCTGAACATTTCTTCAGCAAATGGACAACTGAAGTTAGAGACCGCTTAATTCATGTCAATCATCAAAAGATGGAAATCGGCATGACCATCAACTGCATTGACGGCAAAGGACGCCGTGCCGAGAACGTCACCGACATTGTTGCTGTATTCGTTGACTGCGACGGTGGTAAACCCACTAAGAAACAGTTATTGGCACTACAAATTCCGCCCCACGTTATTGTTGAAACATCGCCGGGCAATCATCATGCGTACTGGTTGGTGGATGGTTGTCACGTCGAGCAATTCAAGCCGTTACAACAAGCATTGGCTAAACAGCTCGGCACCGACTCCAATGTCTGCGATGCCAACCGTGCGATGCGTATGCCCGGCACGATCAATTGGAAGCATGACAAACCATTTCTGGCTAGGCTCGTACGACTACAAGAGGATGCCAAGCCAATCCCCGTTGACCGTTTCATCAAAAAGATGGAATTGCAACTTGTCACCCGCGAAATCAATAAATCGGCAGCCGATTCTGTCACGGTCACATCATCTGCAACTCAGTTCACTCCGGCACTACGTAGCAAAGTCACAGTAGCGTTGGAGGGCTTGGCTGCGGACGACCGTTGGTGTTGGCTGCGTGTCGGTATGGCTCTCCATAGCGTCGATAGCGGTGAAGCGGGTTATGACATATGGACGGCATGGTCGCGCAACTCAGCAAAATTTGATGAGAAAGATCAGCGCAGAAACTGGGAGTCATTCAAATCCAGTGGCGGTATCAATATCCATACTTTGTTCTGGATCGCCAACCATGTGAAGGCGGGCGGAACTATGGCGTTCGATGAAATGTCCTTGGCACGGATGTTTGAAGAAACAACGGCGCAACGACTGCGTTACGACCGGGAAAGGAAAAAATGGTACTACTTTAACGGCGTCGTCTGGATCGAGGACGCACAAGCCCCAATGCGACTGGTGCTTGGCTTGATCGAAGAACTGAACCTGGGTGAAAAGGGTGGCGCCACGGATTCACTTAAACGTTTTCGCAGCGCCGCTGGCTTTCGAGGCATTGTACATAACGCAGAACTCCGCGAGGGACTGCATATAAGTCCTCAAGAGTTCGACAAGCACTCGAATTTGTTAGCGGTCAAAAATGGTGTAATTGACCTCGTAACGGGTACATTTCGTGTGGCGAAAGCCGACGATTATTTGCGCAGACAGGCCAATGTGGAGTTTGACGCACAAGCGTTATGTCCGCACTGGATTCGTTTCATGCGGTCTGTCACATGCGAGGACAGGACGCTATACGCATTCATTCGCCGCGCATTGGGTTACACGCTCATCGGCCAGGCCAACCTGCAACTCTTCTTCATGGCGATCGGTTCGGGCGGAAATGGCAAAGGAGTACTGATGCGTACGGTGCAAAAAGTGCTGGGCGACTACGCTCAAAGCGTTGCACCCAATCTCTTGACCAGTGCTTACAGCGGCAACGTGAACGGTCCTACGCCTGCGCTGGCGCGGCTATGCGGTGCCCGTATGGTGGTCTGTACTGAACTCCCAAGTGGTCGACGACTCGACGATGCGTTTGTCAAACAATATGCAGGCGGCGACGAGATTACGGCTCGCCCGACCTACGGCGATGTTTTTTCGTTCAAGCCTGAAGGTAAGCTCTGGCTATCCACGAACGAAATGCCGGAAATCCCGGCTACCGACGAGGCCATGTGGCGCCGGCTAAAACCGATTCCATTCAAAGCCAAGTTTAGAGGCAATGCAGTCGATGACAAGCTAGAGGAGAAATTCAAGAGCGAGTATTCTGGAATTTTGAATTGGCTGCTTAAAGGCGCAAAGGACTTCACAGCTGAAGGGCTTGGTAGTTGCGACGCTGTGGAGGAGTTGGAGGCGCAAATGAGAAAGGCATCCGATTCTGTGCATGCTTGGATGGTGGAGTGTTGCGTCAAACAAAGCGGTGAAGCAGTTCAGGCGGGCTTGGCGTATGACAGCTATACGAACTTTACACGAAGATCGCGCCGCAAGCCGTTGAGCCCATCCATATTTCGCTTTAGCCTAGAGGACAAGGGCTTCCATCACAAGAAGAAGAAAGTGGGCAATTTCTACTTGGGATTTCGCTTGCAAGCGTAAACAACACTATTGGTCGTGTATTGCTTCCATCACCTCCACTCGGGAAAATGTGGTGGAGGAGGTGGAGGCAATTTTCGCCGGTTAGACCTTGCTATCATGTATTACGTGCCGCTCGAGGGCATGCCCTTGAACAGTCCGCAAGCTGGAAAGTAGACGCGCAACGTCAGACATATGCTCTAGGCGCAAGGAGACAACGCTCGCTTGAGTCTGTCAGCTCGACGGAGGCTTAACTTCACTGCCATTCCTGCTCGCTCACGAGTTTTCCGTCGCGGCTGTATCCAACTACGATGTGAACCGCATAGGCGTAGCCCAGCTGCTCTTTGAACGCCTTGAGTTTCTCAATGTCGTACTCGTGACTGACCATCGAAGACGCCTTCTTGACTTCAACAACGAGAAGATTCTTCTCTTGCGTTCCTCGGATATGAACGATGACATCTGGGAAGACGGTTACAGCGTCGAGTGCATCGTCGGCCACAGGCACCTCTCTTTCGGCCAATTGAAGCTTCTTGACGTTGAAGCCATCGCGGTTGTACTCGCAGTCGACGTGATAGCCGGGGAAGTGCTTGGACAAATGCACCGCCAACTGATGAGTAATGCTGCGTTCACTGCAATCAACGTGCAGCAGATGATCGTCGACCTTAATCAACTCGCCGAGTGCGGCGTTTACAGCGGCGCGGACAGATTCATCTTTGGGATGAGACATGAAGGGCCCCACTTTTAATACAGCTAAATATTCCGACGCACGACACTCATGAATTGCGCCACAACACTGGCATTGTTCCGCTCCCGATGTTCTCTCATCGAATCGGTGTCATTCAATGGAAGACCTTTGAAGGGAGAATCGGGTGTCAAGAAAACAAAATTGTCGCCCTGCGGAGCATTGCAGCTCGGGCATACGTTCATCCAGTACCGGCCGCCGTACATTTTTGAGTATCGGTGCTGCACACTTGTCGGAATGGGGGCTGGCGGTCTGCTTTCCGCGAACGGGACACCCCGCCACCAGTACCAGATAATATCCTTGTGGCAGCTCCAGCATGGTGCGACGGCGGCAATGTAATCCGGATGGGTTGCCGGAAGCTTCCAGTGCATCGCAACTTCCTCTAACTTTGCCCGCTTTGCTTTGCACTTTGGGCAAGTAGTCCGTTTCAAGCGTGCTTGTGCCGGTCGCCAGTGGAACGGGTCTTCCAGCACGTCGTCAGCCTTGAGCTCGATCCATGGCAGTCCGAGTGCGCTGGCTTTATCGTCCTCCACTGAATGAGACTTAAGAATCTCAATCGCCAGCACTGCGGCCCCCGCCTTAATGGCGACCACATCGCAAATGTACTTTCCTACCGGCTCTTCTACTTTAGAGGCGGAAAAAGCGTCCGAAGGCAAAAGCTTCTCAAACGAGGTGTGACATTCGTCACAGGCGCACCGCAAGTGGATGCTCGGCCCAGTACTCGGATGTTCTCGGATCACTTTGGCAATGAGCAATTTTGCCGTGATGTGGGCAAGCGTCTCCCCATCGCATGCTGTATTTGCCTTGTGTGCGAAATGGCGAGCTTTGATTGGTCCCGCGTGTAGTACGAGCTCTGTTTCGCAGCTTGGACAGGTATAGGCGATGTTTGGTATAGCATCCCGAGCGTGGACGATATTGGCGTCTGGGTCAACGCCATATGGCACTAGGAGATCATTGCTGGCGGCCTTAGCTGGTATCGGAGACGTTGTAATGGGGGATGCCGGTGAAGCAGTCCGCAGGTCCTTGCCGCGAGCACGGAGGTACTCCGCTGCCAGATCCTCGCGTGTCTTTTCTTGCCCCGGTGGACGGCGGATACCGTAGTACGGTAGCCCTGCAGCATGTCGCACCGAAGCTAACGCGATGGCGGCCTTTGCTGGCGATATTCCTTCGCGCGCATGCCGGTCGTGGATTATGTTGTTGATGTCGCCGTCGGTCAGTCCGAGCGATCGCAGTTGTTCTTGCTGAAAACGCATCTCCTCGCCCAGCTCGTCGCCGCTGGAAACCGCCAGCTGCAGCAGCGCCTGAAACTTCCTGATTTCCCTCGCCTTGTCCATAATGTAGCTGGTTCACCTTGGATCAAGGCGGCCTTCATAGATCAATACCGTTGAGAGGTCGAAACTTAAACGTGACATAGATACTCCAGACGTTCTCGATTTAGGGCGTCAATGCTTCAATAAGGTACTCGACAAAATCCTGTCAATGATCGCTTTCGCATCTGCCGTTGCTTTCAGGTTCGGTCCTAATGTCGTACCATAGGACGTACATTCCTTTGCAATCGTAGCAATCTCTCGGTCTGGCCTCAACTCTACGGAGTCTGCGGGACTAGTTACGGTATGAGATTCTACGTTCCAAATATACGAGCACTTATTGAACGCAGCAGCGCGCCCCAAATAATAGTCTTTGGTAACGCTTAGATTATCAAATCCGTGGCGTGCTCCCTTGAATACGTTTAGCGTTGATGGCACTCCTGCTGCTTGTAGTTTTTTAAGCTGCACTTCGCATACTGAAACCGGCTGCCCGTAGTCGTCGGAGTCTCCGATGAATTGATGAATCGGCGCTCCTGTCCATTGGTCTGCAATCCAACTGCATCCACCATAAAACGGGAGATGTAACGTAAATCGAGCATCGCCAGCGACCGCAGATCGCCATTTCTCGAATGCGGTTCCAACCGAAGCCGATCCACCGCGAGAAAAACCGATGATCCCGATACGTTTAGCGTCGATCAACGGATGGGTGGTCAGAAGTCTTAAAGCCACCAACTGGTCTGCAACCGATCCGATGTACGTGAGTTGGCTTTGATCGGCCACGGTATCGACAATGCCTCGCTCTTTATAAGAATCGACGATCAATGAAGCGATTCCTTTGGCACGAAAATAGTCCGCCCAAGCATAGTCTCGCGGTGTAATTCCGCCCGACCCATGCGCGATAACCATCGCCGGAAATGGGCCTGTACCCTCTGGAAGAATCAAGTCGCCGCTAATGGTATCGGTCATTTGAAACTTGCCTGAAGCTAGTTGGACCCCAGTGGTCTTTCGGTCAACGGACTTGAAGAGGAATTTTCCGTTACGGCCATCTGCGAGGTTGGTAACCATCGGGGTATCTGCAAACGCCAGGCTTGCTGTGAACAATAACGCCGAGTAGAGGATATGGATGACGGTTTTCATAGAAACGATATTGAGTTTGATTTCGTGTCGATGCAACGGTAGCCGCACTTTCGTGAGTTCGTGTTTAGCCGTTGAGGAAATTGACTGACATGTACGGTCTACATTTCTCTTCAATTCAACTCTTTAGAAGCAGCGTGTTTGCCAAAATCTTGTCAATGATTGCTTTCGCGTCCGACGTAGCTTTGTAATTCGGTCCAAGAGTCGGGCCGTGTGAAATGCAGTCTTTTATAACGTTGCCGATTTCATTGCCCGGTTTTGGTATCGTCGAGTCCGCAGGGCTGGTTACGGTAAGCGACTCAACGTTCCAGATGTATGAGCACTTGTAGAACGCAACGGCACGTCCCAGGTAATAATCTTTAGTGACGGTGAAATTGTCGAATCCGTGGCGGGCACCCTTAAACACGTACAGTGATGTAGGCACGCCTGCAGCTTGCATTTTCTTGAACTGCGCTTCGCATACCGACACGGGCTGGTTGAGATCGTCGGAATCGCCGATAAATTGATAAAGTGGCGCCCCTGTCCACGTATCAGCCATCCAACCGCAGCCCCCGTAGAATGACAAGTGGATTGCGAACCGCGCGTCACCAGCGAGGCGCGCTCTCCACTTCTCAAACGCTGTTCCAAGCGCGGCGGAAGCTCCGCGCGAGAAGCCGATAATGCCGATCCGCTTGGCATCAATTTTTGGATGCGTAGCCAGAACTTTGAGCGCAACGAGTTGGTCGGCGGTGGACGCAACATATGTCAATTGACCTTGGTCTGTAAGTGTGTCGCCGATACCGCGTTCAAGATAGGAATCGACAATCAACGACGCGATTCCTTTGGCGCGAAAGTACTCGGCCCAGTCGTAGTCCCTTTTGTTGATGCCGCCGGAGCCATGAGCGATAACCATTGCCGGAAATGGTCCCACTCCATCCGGAAGAATCAGATCGCCGACGGCAACATCGGTGAATTGGTATTTTCCAGATGTGAGGACAAGCGGGCCGGTCTTGCGATCAACGGACTTAAATGCAAACTTTCCTACTCGTCCGTCTGCAAGGTTTTCTACAAGCTGTGAACCGGCGAAAGTCACTTTCATCCCAAATAGCAAGACAGCAATCAATGAGAGGCGAACAACGTTTAGTAGTCGTTTCAAACTTGATTGCCGATTCTGCATGTGAGATGTAGCTGTCAGCGCGAGCGCAAGCACGTCTGCGGCGGTCGCTTTTTGCATGGTTAATTCCTTATTGGTATAGAAAGTTGCCAGTGGAGAAACGATATAAGTGAACGCATTATTGTTGAGTAAACACAACAAGTAAACGACTTGTATATACCGTCGATCATCAGTCATCGCATAGGCATGATGTGCGCCTATGGATATGCCTCCCGATGACGTTGCTAAAGAAGACACACAAAAAATTCCGGACAAACGCAATCCGGTATGCACCGCATTGGGCGCGAGTTTGAAAGAACGCAGAATTGCCGCCAACAAATCGCAAGAGGTTCTGGCATTCGAGGCGGGCGTTGACCGCACCTATATCAGCGGCATTGAACGTGGCGTCGCCAATCCATCGGTGCTCGCGTTGGCAAATATATGCTTTTGCCTAAACATCACCCTGGCGGACTTGTTCGCGCCTATAACGCTGGCACTCTCACCCGACGAGGGGGCCAAGCGGCGTGCCAACCGCGCGCAACCACAGTTGAAGCAACACAAATCGCGGCTGCGCTGAACGATAACGGCGGTATACCGAACCACCAGAATCCGCAATTTGCTTGACAAATAAACAACTTAGTCAGCACATTGTTTTTATTGCAACAAATTGATGGATTCTGGCAGCGTTTTAAAGCAGTTATGCGTTCGCCGGTCACATTTAATGCTCCAGTGCTGCATCCGCAGCGGAAAAGCGGCCAAAACGCTTAAAAGACGGCTTGCCGACGATGTATCCGGTGCGGTGGATCGTGACTTCGAGCCGGTGGAGCGTCCGACGCATGGTTTTGAGTGTTTGAAGCACAAATCTGCACGTCTGGTCGATCTTTCATCGCGCTTCTCCAATAGCCACGACTGCGGTGAGCCGAACTTGAAGTGTGGAGATGCCAACGCATTCGTACGGAATATGCGACTTGCCGGAACTGGATGGTGATGGCGCAAAACGCAACCGTCCGTTGTATCCCGCCATTTGCGGCTCGCTCGCGCCCGGATCAAGTACCAGGAACGTCTGCGGCGTAAATGCGCGTCCCTCTTGCACACCCTCCGTGCCGACGACGAGCACCCAGTGATGGTCGTGACCGCTGCGACTGAGCCAACTTACGATGGCCAATCGTCCCGCGTTCAGCAGCATTTGCGTGTATCCGATGCACTTGCGATGGCTGCCGCTGTAGTGCGCGGTATAGAGGTCGGCATCGAGAGATTTGATCATCGCCACCAGCTCGGCGGCGGAAATGCCGTCGAAGTAGTGCTTGCGCGCCGCATTCCAGAGTCGAGCGGCCACGCCCTTACGCCGTTCCGATAACACGGTTACATCTGAGATTCGGCCCAGCAGTGCCAATGCCATCGCTGCACAGTAGGTTCCGCATGCGCCATCCCAGTTGCTTTGTCGGACATGCAGCGGCACGTCTTGATTGCCACGTGCAACCATCGCAGACACGCCGATTTTCAGTGTTGGGAATAGTCGTTGTTGTAAAAAGCGGGTCGCCATTCTCAATACTCCTCCGGCAATAGCAAGGTCGTCACGCTTCGGTCGCGCTCGGTGATGATCCAAATTCGCTCCAGTTGCTTTCCGAGTTCATACGCGGATAGGACTCGCTCGCCATTCATTACCGCGTGGTTGTTTTCCGAAGCATCGCTGGTACAAACCACTCCCCAGTCGCCGCGCTGATGTCGTGCCAGTAACTCACTTGCGTTGGTCCCGGTACGATCCAGCAGGTCGAGCGCGCCAGGTGTCGCCACTACTTGGCCGAGCGAAAAGAGCGGTGGTTGGATTAGTTTGTGCATCAACACCAATACAGCGGCTGCCATCGCATCGGTGCTGGCGGATTCGAGGATATCGGTCTTAGTGTTGGTGGATGAATTTTGAGATTCCATTGAATCGTGTTTATTTTTCTGGTTGCTCATGGTGGTTCCTGTGTGGTTAAAGGGCGAGCGCAGTCCTCCGAGTCATCGGATACTGAGATGCCAAGGTTGGCGTTCGCTATGGGGTTACGTGCTGGATGTGAAACGACTGGGTACGTCTGAACAGCGGTGACGCGATGCTGCGGAAGATGAATTACGCGGAGAGTGCAGCGCGAGCATGCTGGCTCGCTTTCAATAAATCAAGCAGACGACGCGGGTCAAGTGCCTCATGCGCACTTGAAGTGGGCATTCGCGGTTCCGGTAATGCAACGGACAAGCCCATCTCTTGGTGCCGATACCGTGTCAATGCGTCCACATAATCTCCGGGAACGACATGCAACATTTCAAGCGATGCATGTACCAGCGGTTGGTTGTTTAACGCTTCCGATGTACAGAGCTGTGCAAATACGATGCCATTTTGATTCTTGCTGAGGCAGCCGAGATGGATGCACGCATGGAAGCGCCGCATAAGATCGTCGTCCACCATTCGCGTGTCACGAGCGGTTGCGATACACATGCCGTCGTATTGGCTCAAACAACTCAACAGCGTTCGTTTGATGCTTTGCTCGATGTGCGGACCCTCAAACGATGACTGCTGTAACACCAGTCGGTACGCATCCACGTCTTCCAGTAGCAGGACGGACTCGGTTTGCTGCGCGTAGAGGAACAGGGCTCGTAGATGCCGTTCAGTTGCGCCGAGCTGCCAACTCAAAAGGTCCACGATAGAACGCGACACAATCGGCATATCGAAGTGCGCGGCTAGCTTGTCGGCGAACGTGCTTTTTCCTGCGCCGCTTGGCCCCGCCAGCAGCATTGCATAATCCGGTGGTGTTCGGCATTCCAATAAACGAGCTAACCAGATGCGGTTTTCTTCCGAAATGCCGACGTGCTTCCAGTCGAACGGAAACCGATAGGTGGCAAGTTCCTCCGCGGAGCCATCGACATACGGTGTGAATAGGCGAGGGCTGGCGTTAAAGAGCTCAGCGTTTTCGCGCAACCATATTCCAGCAACTTGATCCGGCGAGCCTTCCATCGGCGTGCCATCGGCATCCTGCCGCACGTGCCAGAGCACGCGATCCAACGTATCGACATGGTAGGGCAGCAGATGTGGCAGCGCCGCCAAGTCATTTTGCAGCGTCTCGGAGAGTGCATGCCGCTGCAGTTTTTCAGTAACCAGCCGTAGCCGGCTCGCAGTCGGGAGTGCGCTGAGCTTCAACACGACATCGAATCGACGGCGATAGGCCGGGTCCGCTTGATCAACGCGATTCGCGATCCAGATCGTTGGCACGGGATTCGATTCAAGCAGGTGATTCATCCATGCCTTGCTATAGTCAATCGAACTATCGTCTTGATGCAGAAACGATTCATGCACGAGAACATCTTCCGCTTCATCGAACATCACTACTGCATTGCCGTGTTTTGCCAACATCTGCTGTGTCACTTGGTATGACGCTAGGCGCTCATTGCCTGTGGCCGTTCGACCGTCCTGTTTTTCATGCGAGACAGAAAACAAGGACAGTCCAATTGATTGGACGAGAGCCTTTGCCAACTCAGTCTTGCCGGCCCCTGTCGTACCGTAAAGCAGGATGTTGATTCCTTCGGCGTTCGTTCTGACCGTTGACGAGATTGTTCGGGTCAAGATTTCCCATTCCACTGTGAGGTGGTTGAAATCCGATTTCGTGAACGTTGTTTTGGGCTCCTTCTTGGCGAAATTTTGAAACATCGCATCCGCGCATGGGTGAGGAAGGCACAGCGTCTCCGTCAGTATTTCGGTCGGTTTAATCACATCATAAAGATTAAATATCGGCGCCTCTTGCTTCTCAAGAAGAAAGCCCAGCCGCTTTAACTTGCCATTTCTGCTCAACATCGGGCGAGAACGACTTTCCGGAATATCGAGGAGATGTGCAAGCTTGCGATAACTGCCGGTCACGCTCTCGGTCGCGATTTGGCGTAGCGCATCACCAACAACGGGACACTCAAACATGCAGACGCTAAGGGTGACAAGAGATTGTTCGTCCGAGTTGAGGTCCAACCGTTCGGACAGCCATTTGATGTTTTGCCAAATATGGCCGGAAGCCGGCGGGTCTGGAATTTCAAGCTGAGTCAAATATTTCGCGACCCATCGACGCCGACCTGCAATGTCTTCCTTTGGTATTTCTCGCGGCAGGGAAGGGTGGGCAAAGTGCTCTGTCAACCAAGCTGGCACTGCATGCCAGTAATCGTCGGCCGGGCCGCAGAAGTAGTCCAAATGGAGGCCAATACGGCGGAGCCAATGCGCTGAATGCAGAGCGGAAAATGTGTCGATGGATGAATCAGGGCGGAATACGGGCATGGTGATACTCCTTTTGAAAAATGGAAACATGAGCTCGCTGTCGGGAAACATCCGCTCAGTGCAGGCATGCAAGCGCAACGCAGGCGGACGAAGACGCCGGGCGATAGCGGATCAGGCCAGGGAAAATAAGTGAAACAGAGAGGGGAAAACTACGGGGGTGGTGCTGCAGACTGTTAGCTTCTTGATTGCATCAAAAAGCCGGTTTAACGGTGAAAGAAGTCGAGCTTCTAAACGTATGCAACTGCAACTATTGCAAAAAGCAGTGAAAATGCTCAAATTTTGCCGATATTGTTGCAATTATAGCACGAATTGGACGGGCAACAAAATCGGCACTTTTTTCAACGGCAGTGACCAAAAACAGCGTTCTCGTTCATGGCTGAAACATATGGCGGCAAAATTCGAGAGCGCACTCCCATATTCATGGTAGTGCGGCGTTGAACTGGACAGTTCAGTCCGGAAAATTTGATGCTTTTCTACAAGATTTTTGGTGTCGCACGGTATGATGTACGGTTCCACGTACATCTCCAAATCCATGTACTACAGTCCACATCAGCTAACCTATTTTGCGCATCAGTTAACTCGCCGAGCAGCCGCTGATTCGATGGAACGCATGGCTGGAGCATTGCTCGATGCGCAAGTCGATCTTAACCCGCATCAGATTGACGCAGCACTTTTCGCAACCAGTAACCCACTTTCCAAAGGCGCAATCCTTGCTGACGAAGTTGGCCTGGGAAAAACAATCGAAGCCGGGCTACTTATCGCCCAACGTTGGGCGGAGCGGAAGCGCCGCATCCTCGTCATCGCGCCTGCCAATCTTCGCAAGCAATGGCATCAAGAGTTGGCCGACAAATTCGGGCTGGCAGCGACGATTCTCGAAGCTAAATCGTTTCGCCAAAGCATCAAAGACGGCGTTGCCAACCCATTCGATGCAGCATCAGCCATTGGAGTCCGCACCGACAAGATTGTCATCTGCTCTTACCAATTCGCCGCATCCAAGGCGGAGGCCGTAAAAAATGTCGCTTGGGACTTGGTGGTCGTGGACGAAGCGCACCGGCTGCGCAACGTCTATAAACCCGACAATAAGACTGCCCGTACCCTACGTGACGCACTGTCGCATGCATATAAGGTGTTCCTAACTGCGACTCCACTCCAGAATTCGTTGTTGGAACTGTATGGCCTAGTCAGTTTCATTGACGACCGGGTATTCGGCGATTTGGATAGCTTCCGCACACAGTTCGGCCAGTTGCGCGATGCCGCTAGTTTCGACGCGCTTAAACATCGCATCAGCCCTATTTGCAAACGAACGTTACGGCGCCAAGTCGAGGCCTATGTCAAGTACACAAGGCGCATTCCGCTGTTGCGCGATTTTACCCCGGGCGATGATGAAACACGGCTGTATCAGATGGTGTCCGATTACCTTCAGCGCGACAACCTTTATGCGCTACCGAACAGCCAACGTCAACTGATCACCCTAGTGCTGCGCAAGCTATTGGCATCAAGCTCGTTTGCCATTGCCGGCGCACTCGAATCGTTGATCAAGCGATTGAGGCAAACTCTCGATGAGAAGGTGCCCGATGCGCTCGTTGACGAATTGGACGAAGACTATGAATCGCTGGACGAGACGGCCGAAGAGCTCGGCACAGATGGTGCTGAAGACTCCAAGAAGAAGACCGTTCAGGAGATAGCCGCGATTCGCGCCGAGATTGCCGAGCTAGAAGAATTTCGGCAGCTGGCAGTATCCATCACAGACAACGCCAAGGGCCAAACTCTGCTGCAAGCACTGAAGGTGGCGTTTGATCGGTTAGGTGAGCTGGGGGCGGCAAAAAAGGCGATCATCTTCACCGAGTCCCGACGCACCCAGGAATACCTATTGTCGCTGCTGTCTCGTACAGAATATGCCGACGGGGTGTTGCTCTTCAATGGCAGCAATACCGATCCGATCTCTCGCCGTATTTATGCAGAGTGGGTCGAGCAGCATAAGGGGTCGGGCCGTGTGACCGGATCGCGCACAGCCGACACCCGTGCTGCCTTGGTGGACTACTTCCGCGAGCGTGGGTCTATCATGATCGCGACCGAAGCTGGCGCAGAGGGGATTAATCTTCAGTTCTGCTCTTTGGTAGTGAATTACGACTTGCCGTGGAATCCCCAGCGCATCGAACAACGGATTGGTCGTTGTCATCGTTATGGACAAAAGCACGATGTAGTGGTCGTCAATTTCTTGAACCGCGAGAATGATGCGGATCGACGAGTTTATGAGCTCCTGGAACAAAAGTTCCGCTTATTCGACGGTGTCTTTGGCGCTAGCGATGAAGTGCTTGGTGCTGTCGAATCCGGTGTGGACTTTGAGCGTCGTATCGCCGACATATATCAGAATTGCCGTCATCCTGAACAGATACACGCAGCTTTCGAGCAGCTTCAACTCGACTTGGCGGGCGAAATCAACGACGCGATGCTCAATGCGCGCAAGGCATTGCTAGAAAATTTCGATGAAGACGTTCAGGAGCGCCTAAAAATAGCCAAGGCTGATGCTGAGACGAGTCTCGACCGGCTGGAACGCCTTCTGATGAGATTTACTCGTGCAATGCTCGACGGGCATGCGAAGTTCGACGGTGACGGCTTGTCGTTCATGTTGGAATCGACGCCACCTTTCTTGGACGGGATTCCTAATGGTGGGATCGAAGACATACCGCTTGGCCGGTACGAATTGCCGCGTCGTAGTGAGGACGCGCACGTGTACAGACTTCAGCATCCGTTAGCGCAGAGTTTGTTGCGGTTTGCGCAACGGACGCCGCTCGAACCCACCACACTGCACCTCGATTACGAAGCGTATGGCGCGAAGGTGTCCGTGCTTGATGCGCTGCGTGGTAAGGCTGGTTCCACTGCGGTTCTGCTACTGCGTGTGGAGTCCTTAGGGAGTACTGAGGAATACTTGCTTGCGGCAAGCATCACTGGAACGCAGCTACTTGATGCCGAGGTTACGGAAAAGTTACTCGCACTGCCTGGGCGTGTAGAAAACGAATCATGTGTCAATGTGCCACAACAGCAGGTCATGTCAACGCCCGAGCTTGCGGAGACGGAGCAAGTTTCCCTTGAAATTGGGAATCCCAATGTAAGGTTGCCCGACCCATTGAAACAGGAACTTTCCCGTCAAAAGGCGACAGTCATCGGGAGGATTGAACAGCGCAATCTAACATTGTTTGCGGACGAAAGCGAAAAACTCGATGCTTGGGCTGACGACCTAAAGATAGGGCTTGAACGGGAAATCAAAGAGCTGGACAGGGCCATTAAGGAGTGCCGCACTAAGGGGAAAGGTGCAGCTACTCTGGCAGAGAAGCTTGACCATCAAAAGGAGCAGCGAGCATTGGAGTCAGCTCGCGATAAGAAACGACGGGAACTGTTCGAGCGACAGGATGAAATTCAACGACGTCGCGATCTTTTGATTGAAGAGCTTGAGGTGCAGTTGCAGCAACAGGTCTCTTTAACAATGGTCTTGGAAGCAAACTGGACACTGGAATAGCTAGGGGAGGCTATGTCAACACCAAATCAACAATTGACGGAATTAATCTGTGTCGCACTAAGCGCCGCTGGCGTCGCAAACGACAAGGAAATTGCGGCGCTTCAGGCTCGCATCTTGTCGGGAAAAATCAAGTCAGAAGACTGGTACTTGGCTGTTGAAAACTCGCTTCCTCAAGATAGCAAGGAGGTAAGCGATGGCGACTAAGGCACCGCTAAAATTCCTGAGAATTAAAGAGTTTCGTGGATCGACAAAGGATTTTTCAATTGATTTCGATTCCAAGAAATCCTTAACCTTAATCTACGGCGAGAATGGTTCGGGCAAGACTACCATTTGCGATGCGTTCGACTTTGTAGGGAATCAAAAGGTCGGCTCTCTTGAGAACAGAGGACTCGGGCAACTGCACCCATACTGGCCGACCTTGGGAAAAAACTCCAGCGGCATACTTGTTGAACTTGCGGTCGATGGCACGACATGGAAAGCACAAGCCAACGCGAAGAATGTTTCTATTGTGCCTGCAAATGTTCCGCCACCTAAAATTGAAGTGTTGCGGCGCTCGTCCATTCTTCGTCTGGTTCAAGACGCACCTAAAGAAAAATACGACGCACTACGTCCATTTATCGACATTTCTCTTGTCGAGTTAGCTGAGACAGCATTACGCAATCAAATCAAGGAGACCCGTTCTACTCAAACTGATGCCGCAAACCGAATAGCTGAGAACAAGGAGACTCTTGAGCGATTGTGGAAAGAGGCTGGAAGTACAAACGGCACTGCGTTGATATGGGCGGAATCGGCAATCGGAAATTCCCCGTCCGATACAACAGCAGATGTTTCGTCATTGCGAACGGTCGTCACAGCATTAGAGGCGCTGATAAATCTAAAAGGCGATTGGGACACTTCAATTGGTGAACGTGAAGAGGCTGAAACTGCGATAGGAGTCGCCAAAGAGGCGCTATATCAGGCGGAGGCCGAGGCAATGTCCAATGATGCGGCATTTGAAAGAATTCTGTCGGCGGCAAAAGAACATTTTGATCAGCATGACGTTGGATCAGTGTGCCCACTCTGCGAGAGTTCCGAACGGGTTATGGGACTTGCACAAAAGGTTGGCGATCGTCTTGCTAAATTGCAGACACTTAGCGAAGCGAGGCAAACGCTTTCAACAGTACAAACAACATTCTCGGCGAAGAATGCAGTAGTAGAAGGACATCAAAAGAAAGCAAAGACACAGGCTGCAACGGCGGTAGAAAAGATTGGCAAGGCCCCAAAGGAATGGTCGGCTGGCAATCAAGGAATTATTGATGTGCTATCTGCTGTTCAGACAACTGGCGATCTAAAAAGCATTGATGTACTGGCATTAAGGAGCGCATGTGACGCAGCCGACGAGCATTGCACGACGCTTGAAAATCAAAATACCTGGCACAAGTCTGTGAAGACCGTGTACGAGCAATATCAGGAAAATTTGGTTCGCCAAGATAATGTGTCCAAGGTGTTGCCGAAGCTCGATAAGGCCTTGGAGATATGTGAAACAAAGCGCAAGGCGTTTTTGGACACAATTCTTTCAGCTATCGCGCAGAACGTCGGCCGGCTGTATGAAATCATTCATCCCGGAGAGGGGCTGAATAAAATAACGCTGAAACTCGACCCAAAGAAAACAGGTTCGCTTGACCTCTCAACAGAGTTCTTGTCCAAGCAAGATCAACCTCCTCATGCATATTTCAGTGAATCGCATCTCGATTCGCTTGGCCTTTGCATCTTTCTCGCTCTGGCAGCACTTCAAGACCCTGACAGAACGATTATCGTAATGGATGACGTACTTGGCAGCATAGACGAACCGCACGTGGATCGACTTATTGAAATGCTTTACGCCGAGTCGAAGAATTTCAAACATACAATCATCACGACTCACTACCGCCCTTGGCGAGAGAAATTTCGCTGGGGATGGCTCAAAAATGGGCAATGCGAGTTGATTGAACTTGGAGACTGGAATTCCATTAACGGAATCCGTACGACCGACCGTACCAAATCGCCGCTGATTGAACTACGCGAGCATCTTGCACAACAGCCGCAAAGCGCACAGGCCGCATGTGCTAGCGCGGGAGTATTGTTGGAAGCGATATGTGATTACCTGACAAGCCTGTACGAATGCGACGCGCCACGGCGAAAGGGAAAACTTACGCTCGGGGATTTGTTACCGAAGATTAATGGAAAGTTGAAGGATGCATTACGGGTTGAGGTCAAGCAGCCAGATGGTTCTTATGTGTCGATTCAACTGTCCGGGATACTCGATCAACTTCAACAAATGGCGCAACTCAGAAACATATTTGGATGCCATTACAACGATTTGTCACAACATCTACCCGCCAATGATGCGGCTCAGTTCGCATCGCTGGTTCATGAGTTAGGTGCCACTTTAATCTGTGATGATGAGGGCTGGCCGGGATCGGACAAGTCGGGCTCGTACTGGGCAACCCGCGATGAAACACGACGATTGCACCCGCTAAAGAAACCGAAATGACGAAACAAAAGCTGGAATTAACTTGGATTGGTAAAAGTGTGCGGCCCAAACTGGAACCGCGCATCTTACTGGAAGACCCTACCAAGAGCTATCACGCAAAACACCGGATTAGTGAAAATGATCTGTTCGACAACCGATTGATTTTTGGCGATAACCTTTTGGCGTTGAAGGCGTTGGAGCACGATTTTGCTGGGCAAGTGAAGTGCGTCTACATTGATCCGCCGTTTAACACGCAGCAGGCATTTGAGCACTATGACGATGGAGTCGAGCACTCCGTATGGCTATCTTTGATGCGTGATCGGCTAGAAGTCATTTACCGTCTCATGTCAGTTGACGGCAGTCTGTTTGTTCACATTGACGATAACGAGTTAGGCTATTTAATAGCATTGCTGGATGAAATATTCGGAAGATCAAATCGAGTAAGTATTGTTACTTTCAAGCAGAGTTCTGCATCTGGGCCAAAGGCTATTAATCCAGGATTGGTTACCACTAACAATTTTTTGCTGTATTACGTTAAGGACAAATCTGCTTGGACACCGAATCGGGTTTTTGTTCCTACTGTTCGTGATGATCGCTATTCAAAGTGTATCGAAAACTTCGATGCTCCATACGCGGAATGGCGTTTGGTGGGATTGCGTGATGCCTTTTTACGGTCTACAAGCCTGCAGTCATGGGATGACGCGAAGAAGAAGTATATGGACAAGCTGGAAGAAAGGTTGACACAGTTCGTGCTTGCCAATGCTGAACGTGTCGTTCGTACAGCGCGTGTAGCGCCAAAAGACGTGAACGAGTCAGCAAGAGAAGCGTTGTCCGCCTCATTAGTTAACACGGGAACTGTTCATAGGAGCGTCCGTGAGGGAAAAGAAAACTACTATTTCATCAATGGTGAGCAACTGATTTTTTACAAGGCGAAGACTAAGGAAATTGACGGGCGCGTTTGTACCGCGTCCCCCCTTACGAATCTATGGGACGATTTGCTTTCTAATAATTTGCACAATGAAGGTGGGGTTGCGTTCCCAAATGGGAAAAAGCCAGAATCATTGATCAAGCGTTGCTTAGAGTTATCAACTAAACAGGGCGACCTTGTATTGGATTCATTTGCAGGATCTGGTACGACAGGAGCTGTTGCCCACAAAATGAAACGTCGCTGGATTTTGGTGGAACTTGGTGATCATTGCGATACACATGTACTGCCGAGATTGCGTCGTGTTGTAGATGGTGAGGATGTTAGTGGGATAACAAAAGCGGTGGGCTGGAAAGGCGGCGGTGGTTTTCGCTACTACCGTCTTGCGCCCAGCCTACTGCAGCAAGACCGCTGGGGTCAATGGGTCGTCAATAGGGAATACAACCCCGTGATGCTAGCAGAGGCGATCTGCAAGCTGGAAGGCTTCACCTATGATCCGAATGATGCACATTACTGGATGCATGGACATAGCAGCGAGTGCGATTTCATCTATGTCACCACGCAAAGTTTGAATGCCGATCAGTTGCAGGCGCTTTCCGACGAGGTCGGTATGGAGCGCAGTCTGTTGGTCTGTTGCAGCGCCTTCCGCGGCGATGCGAACCGCTACCCGAATCTCACGCTGAAGAAGATCCCGAAGATGGTGCTGAAGCGGTGCGAGTGGGCGCACGATGACTACAGTCTAAACGTCCGCAATCTCCCGCTTGCAAAGCTTGAAACGCCGGAACCAGAAGCTGTGCCCAAAAAGATTACCAAGGAAATCAAAAATCAAGCGAGTTTGTTTGATGGAGGTGATGAATGACCTTCGATCAATCAGTTCGCTCAATCCAAGGTCGGATGAGCCTACGCACACCGCAGACTGAAAGTTTACGGCGACTGGCGGAGGCGCTTGACGATGTACCTGCGCTACGCAATCCGGCAGCACGTTCGCCGGAAGAGTTGCTGCAGATGGTAGAAGCTTTGAAGGCCAAGTTTGGTAAGTTGTCCGATTTCGAGCGCGATTTTCCTTCCCTGTGTTTTGCGTTGGCAACTGGCGTGGGAAAAACACGCCTAATGGGAGCATTCATCACTTATCTGCATGCGATGTATGGTTACAGGCACTTCTTCGTGCTTGCGCCTAATCTGACAATCTACGAGAAGTTGATTCGTGACTTCAGCGAAACCACGGGCCCGAAGTATGTTTTCAAGGGCATTGCCGAGTTCGCGGTAACGCCACCCGAGATTGTCACCGGCGATAACTATGAACAGCGCGGCACTAAGAGTTTGCTAGGTGGGATCGAGATTAACATCTTCAACATTTCAAAACTCAATTCAGAGGTACGTGGGGGCAAATCGCCACGCATTAAGCGGCTCTCGGAATATCTTGGACAAAGTTATTTTGACTACTTGGCCGGGTTGCCCGACTTGGTACTCATCATGGACGAATCGCACCGCTATCGTGCCAGTGCAGGTGTGCGGTCGTTAAATGAATTAAAGCCATTGCTGGGCTTGGAATTGACGGCCACTCCTTTCACCGAAGGGAGCAAGGAGCCTGTGCCGTTCAAGAATGTGGTCCTGGATTATCCTTTGGCGCGTGCTATCGAAGACGGTTTCGTTAAGGAGCCGGCGGTTGTGACGCAGCAGAACTTTGATCCTAGCGCGCATAGTGCAGAACAGCTGGAGCGCATCAAACTGATGGACGGAGTGCGCGTGCATGAAGAAACCAAAGTGCATCTGCTGACATACTCGCAGCAAAACTCAGCCAAGCTGGTGAAGCCATTCATGTTGGTGATCGCACGAGATACAACCCATGCAGCGGCACTAATGGCGACCATTCAATCGGACGAATTTTTCGGTGGGCGCTACAAAGGCAAGGTCATTCAGGTGGACAGCAGCCGGTCTGGTGCCGAAGAAGAGGAGATGATTCGTCGCCTATTGGCCGTGGAGAGCTATAACGAACCGACCGAGATTGTTATTCACGTCAATATGCTAAAAGAGGGGTGGGATGTGACCAACCTCTACACGATTGTGCCATTACGTGCTGCAAATGCACGAACATTGATCGAACAGTCGATTGGTCGAGGCTTGCGGTTGCCCTTTGGGCGCAAAACGGGTGTTGAAGAGGTTGATCGACTGAACATCATCGCCCATGACAAGTTTCAGGAAGTAATCGAGGAAGCCGGTCGCAGCGATTCGCCGATTCGTCTGCGTGAACTGAAGCTGTCGCCGACTACATCTGATAATACCGGCCTCAAAAGCATTGTGGTCGAGCCGAGCGTCAATGTGTTACTTGGAGTGGCTCAGGTACATAGCCCATACTCTGCTGCTGGGGCGTCTACCGAAACGAGCGCCGTGGTAGCAGGTACGGCTGCAATATACAGTGGAGAGCAACGGAAGATTGCTGAAATTGCGATGGACGTGATCGCGGAGATAAGTCGTTCTCACACTATAGCTCCTAATAGCGCCGCCCTGACACAAGCAGAGGTTCAGCAAGAGATCACAAGGCGAGTTGAGCAGCGAATTGTGCCTACACAAGGTGAGCTTCTCGAAGATGAGCAGCGTCCATCAGTGGCGGATATTGTCAAGAAAACGGCGGAGGTCTTTGCAGAGCACGCCATTGACATCCCTCGTATTGCAGTTGTCCCAAAAGGGCGGGTCGAAACGGGTTACAAGAGTTTCCAGATTGACGTATCGAAGATCAATTTCCTGCCGCAGGATCAGCAATTGATTTCGCATGGCCTGAAAACGGGTAAGCAAATCGAGTACGGCGACTCATCAGTAGTAGAGGAATCTCGATTCGAGGACTACATCGTACGCGAGTTGATCAACTTCGACGACGTTTCCTATGATGAGCACGCTGACCTAATCTACGATCTGGCGGGGCAAGCAGTTGCACATTTTAAAACCTATCTGAAAACTGATGAAGAGTTGCACAATGTTCTTGGCAACTATAGCAAGAATATTGCGGAGAATATTCATCTACAGATGGCTCAGCACTACTACGAGGATATCGCAGAGTCAGAGGTCGTTGTAAGACAAGGTTTTGCACCGTTGAAGCCGTGTGCTTTCACTTCAGAAGGGGAGGTCCTTTCGCTGCAAGACACTCCCCCTGATAAGGGGAGAATTGCGCAGTACGTCTATGGCAACTTTTCCCGCTGCAGCTATCCATTTCAGAAATTTCACTCTGACACTGAACGGGTGTTGGCGACGATCCTTGAACGGGAATCGTTGAAGTGGTTTAGGCCCGTGGCCGGTCAGTTCAATATTTATTATCACGTTGGTGTGAACCAACCAGAATATGTGCCGGATTTTGTCGCGGCGACCATAGATGCCAACTTGCTGATTGAGACAAAAAAAGCGATGGACATCGACACAGCCGAGGTGCAAAACAAGGCAAAGGCAGCTGTGATTTGGTGCAAGCAGGCGAGCGAATATTCCACGAAGCATGGTGGAAAGCCTTGGCGCTATCTGCTGATTCCGCATGATGTGGTTGCGCCGAATGCGACGTTGTCTGCTCTTGGGGGGCGCTACACTTTGTAGGCGCATCACGCAAATAGCAGGTAAGGGGCGGTGCTAGATATGGATAAACTCAAACTACGGCTTGAGTCGCTGCATGAACGGCATATAGGCTTGACGCAGGCGTTGAGTGATACCTACTATGAGGCCGCTACTGTGTGTCTGAGTCGCCATCATGACTCTCCTGTAGAAATTGATATCGCTAACGGCAAGGCCACGAGCACGCAGGTGGTTGAATTCCAGAAGCCCGACCGTCGTACAGAAAACGCATGGGCGAACGAAATTGATACCACGGAAAGTGGAGCGTATGGCGTTTGCTTAGCAGCAGTTGAAGTGGCTGAAAAATTAGTAGCAGTGCGTCGAGCTGAGACACTTACTGGGGCTGACTGGCATGTGGCGCCGATTGGTGCTGAACCGGAAGACCTTGAGAATTGTTTTCGCCTGGAAGTATCTGGTGTTGATGGAGGTGGCAAGTCAATCGTCGATGCGCGGCTACGGCAGAAGGTAGAGCAGACAAAGAGAGGGTCGAGCAATATCCCTGCGATTGCAACGGTTGTTGGATTTAAGGAACGAATTGTTTCAATAAAGAAAGTAGAGGGCGCGGAATGACCTGGGCCGAGCTTCATGCGGAGAGTGAACGTCTTGCGATAGAAGCATCGCTGGCGCTACGTGCTCGCAATCTCAGCCTTGCAACCGACTTGTACAAGCGCGCCGCAGAATTTGAACGGCAGGCACTTGACCAACTGGATATATCGAAAGCCAGAACTCGCGGTATTACCGCAGTGAGCGCCGTTGCTCTATGGTTCAAGGCAGCTGAATTTTCGTCGGCCGAGCAGCTTGCCCATTCGATGCTGGCTGATTCTCACATTCCTGAGTTCGCACGGGAAGAATTGAGAAATTTGGTTCAAGCGATATGGACGGAAAGCTCCAAGCAAAAGGCTGGAGTATCGTTCGTACCGGGGCAGGTTATGGTCTCTGTCAAGGGCGGAGAAGTAGTGACTGGCGGCGCTCCTCTCGATCTGATCGTCGATAAGGTTCAAACCATTCAGTCGATGTTTTACAGAACGATTGAGTTCTTGAATGGCATATCGCATCGTCGCGTTGGCCGGCCAGCGAAGGAATTGCAGGAAGCGTGCCGTCCGTGGCTATTTCAATCTGCTCCCGGTAGTTATCAATTTTCCGTTGCTATTCAAAAGCCTGCTCAACCTGATTTTTTTAAAGAAGACATCGAGCCTGAGCGTTTAGCTCAGCATTTTCTAGAAATTGTCAGTGCCTCATCCAGCGACGATAAAGAGCTACTTGAAAAGCTAGTGCCAGATGAAAGCTATCGAGGTACGTTTCTAAAGTTGGCAAGAAATTTGACCCCCACTGGTAAGACGTTTGATCGGATTGAGTTTCGTGCATCGGGCGAAACACGACCGGTCGCGCTGAGTGTAGAGGCTCGACAGAATATCAACCAGCAATTACGCAAAAAACCTTCCGAAGCGAAAGCCGTAGAGGAGGAGCTTGAATTTCGCGGAACGTTGCGAGCGGTGCATCTCGACAAAGACTGGTTAGAGTTCTCAGTGGATGGGAACTCAATGCGTGTCGAAGGACTTCAAGATGCCGTGGACGACGTAATTGGCCCAATGGTGAACCGTTCTGTCATAGTGAAAGCAATTCGTGTGTCAGATAAGAAATTACGGTTTGTAGATATTGAGCTTGCTGAATGACGCAAACACTATAGTTCGTGCAAATAAATAAATTAATATCGGCGCGGCTTTGATTGGTGCAAACTTATAACATGCATCTCCACGTATTACCCCCAAATCAATTGTTTCGGTTTTATATATCGGACGGCAGTACTTCACGTGCAGTTTTGTGGTTCAAGTGTAGTGCGAATGGCGATCTGGTCACTAAGCCGTGCTCGAAGGCTCCAAAGATTCTTCGCACGAGAGGAACGTTTGTGAATGGGCGATTTACCGCCAGTCAAGCGATGGAGGATCTGGGGATATCATTGGACAACAATGATGCGCATCCACACTTTACATTTCACCCTTCAGGAAAACATCATCAGAAGCCCATTGTTAACGCGCCTGGGCAACAGTCTCATCTACCGAGATTTGACTTAAGGCATTTGACCGACCTGCAGGAGGTGGTAAAGCATATACTTGCTACACCGGATGCCTATCCTGTTGAGAATCCAAAGGACAAATTTTGTGCCACGATAACAGGGGCCTACACTACGCACCAAGTTACCGAGCTTACATTTCACGTTTCTCCTGTTGATTTAAAAAGCGGACGCATCCTCGACAAGGACATAATTCCTAACGCGACAGCGCGTGTCATGTGCACTCAGCCATCTCTTCCGCAATCCGTATTGATTCAAGTAGTGCATGCAATGGTAGATCGACCTGATACCGGCAATATGCATGTAATGGCGATCCCTGTTACAGCGGAAACTTAGTTTTAAGTTAAGCGAGCGCGGAGATAACGATTTAATGCCAATGGCATATGCTCTATGCAAATGTTGCAAAAAAGTAACGATTAGTCCTGCGAGTCACTCAGTAATAACGGCGGCTATGTCAGCGTAATTGCATGGGAACATTTTGTTGGTATATTTGATGGTACATCAAAGTTTTTTATATATAAAAGCTATATTTGGTGCGGTCTACAACGAATAATGTGAATGACTCCGTCGCCAGATAACATGAAGCCCCGATCGGGGCTTTTTGTTTTTTATCTCATGGTATGCGTGATGATGCCCATGTCGCGCCATGTTGTTCCAGAGCGCCGCAGATTGCGGCTTCCCAGACGTTAGAGCTGCTCTGATCCATGATTTGTGCGGACAACGATGTGCGGGATTATTGTTGTGCATCGCACCGATCTCCGATCGATCAAGTGCCAAGCATTACGCTACACAGATACGTCAAGTAGCTGCTTGGCGGTTGATGGGCGCGATCTGCGCACAATTCCATTTCTTCTGCTGCATCAGCTGCCATCAATACAAATGGGTGGCTTTACGTGCAATACGGCTTGCCCGTAGGCCGGCAGGTGCGGCCACAATATCCGCTTTGCGACTCACGCCGTAGCGCATGGCCAGGCCGAACAGAAGCCGGCCTCGTAGATGCCTTCTTTGCTTTCTCTTCAGTGAGATTAATAAAAAAGCAATAAAAACTGGAGGCGAGGCTGATGGTCTAAAAAATTGCTCTCCCTCCCTAAAGTTTCGGCTTCTTGCGTCCGATAAACCTCAGAGCAGGTAAGCGAGCAAAAATATTTCAAATATTTTTGTGCCAGACCCTAAAGTTCGGCGAAATGCGGCCGTTATACAACACAGTGGTATGACGAATAGTTTGAAATAAATCGGCGAAAGCCACTTATTGCAATCCTGAGCGCGTATAAGAAAAACAAATTTTTACAATTTATTTCCCGGCCGGAACGGCTGAAGCGATCCGCCCTAATCGCCTTGAAAGCCGCTCCACGAGCCGATCTCCGCACTTTTTCGAGAGTGCGGATGCAATG
Source organism: Noviherbaspirillum sp. (assembly GCF_035254865.1). Lineage (GTDB taxonomy): Bacteria > Pseudomonadota > Gammaproteobacteria > Burkholderiales > Burkholderiaceae_D > Noviherbaspirillum. The sequence continues at coordinate 9,158 of NZ_DATFAF010000042.1, read as the reverse complement.
CTGCCTGGCGCTTGTAAGACAAACGCCTACAGGTGGCGTTCGCGTGCGCCTGACTGAAAATACGGCGCAGTGCCTATTTCCATCAAGCAAGTTCAAGGTCAGAATTCATCTCACTGGGATGCCAGTAGGAAATATTTTCCATAGGGCAAGGGAGATGAAAATGAACACGAACGACATGATGGCTGAAATTCGCGACGCTAATTTGAGCTATTTGATGCTCGCACAGCAAATGATTCGTTCCGATAAAGCAACAGCCATTTTCCGGCTGGGGATCAGCAGCGAAATCGCGGATTTGATCGAAGGTCTGAACAATGCCCAGATTCTGAAGCTCGCCGGTACCAATATGATGCTGGCGCGGTTTCGCTTCGATGACGGCGCTATTCTCGGTATGTTGACGAATTACAACAAGGACCGCGAGCTGGCACATTCGCATGCGGCAATCCTGATGGCAGGCCAGCAGGTCGAGGAAATTTCCTGATCGGTTTTATTGCGGGTGTTGGAGACGAGGCGAGGGCAACATGGCGAAGAAAAGCGTAGTCACGGAAGCGCAGGAAATTCAGCTCGCGATCGAGCTCATCAATCTGGGCGCGCGCCTTCAACTGCTTGAGTCCGAAACTTCCCTGTCGCGGGAGCGGTTGCTGAAGCTGTACAAGGAACTCAAGGGAGTTTCGCCGCCAAAAGGGATGCTGCCGTTTTCGACCGACTGGTTCATTACCTGGCAACCGAACATCCATTCTTCACTTTTCATCAATATCCACAAATACCTGGTCGAACACGCGCAGATCTCGGGGATCGAGGCTGTGATGAAGGCCTACAAACTCTACCTTGAGCAGGTGGAGCCTGATGCGAGCGGCGAGCCGGTCTTGTCGCTGACGCGCGCCTGGACGCTCGTGCGCTTCTTCGAAAGCAAAATGCTGGAGACGGCCTGCTGCAACAAGTGCGGCGGCGATTTTGTCGTGCACCGTCTCGACCTCCACGCCGACTATACGTGCGGACTGTGCCATATGCCGTCGCGTGCCGGGAAAACCAAGAAGGCAAGGGACGAGGCCGCAGGTTCTGCAGCCGTATCGTCGATTTGATTCTGCTTGATATCAAAAGATCAATAATGGATGGCGGCCGTCCGCAACAGGGTGTGCCGAACGCCAAGGCATTTCGCAGCGCTCCAGCCGTTCAGGCGCTGCTGATCCAGGCGATTTCTTTCGCCCTGGTGCTGGTCGTGGCGTACGCCATGTCCGCGCTGACAAACAATCAACTCAGCATAGGCGGTGCCGCGATCCTGCAAGGTGTGGTCGCGGCGAGCATTTCACGCTGGCGCGACATGGCGGCATGGTGGGCGCCGATTCAGCTACTGTTTCCGATGGCGGCAATCATCGTGCCGGCGATGCATTTGCCGACCTGGATATTCCTCGTCGCATTCATTCTGCTGCTCGGCTTGTTCTGGACGACCTTCCGTACGCAGGTTCCGTACTATCCATCCACGCCTGCCGTGTGGGAGGCGGTAGCTGCCTTGCTGCCGCGAGAACGCTCCGTACGCTGCATCGATATCGGCAGCGGGTTTGGCGGCTTCATTCTGCGCATGTCGGCCCTGAGACCGGAAAGCGTTTTCACCGGTATCGAAGTGGCGCCGCTGCCTTGGCTGGTCAGCGCATTGCGTGCGGCGACGGGCCGCAGCAACGCGCGATTCGTTCGCGGTAATTACGAACGGCTGGATCTGGCTGACTTCGACGTCGTGTTTGCCTATTTGTCGCCGGCCGCAATGCCTTCGCTGTGGCGCAAGGCAAGCGCGGAGATGCGTCCGGGTACGCTACTGCTCAGTTGCGAGTTCGACATTCCCGGTATCGAACCGCACATCGTCAAGCGCGCATCGAAGGATACCGCCCCCTTGTACGGATGGCGCTTTTGACGGGCGCCGGACACGCGCTCCGCATCGTCGCTGCCTGTCTCTGCTCAAGTTCCTCGCTTTCGAGTCGTAACCCCAAGTGAAAGGCGTCTTTCGGATATCTGTTCGACCTTTATAAAAATTTACTGGTTGTTATCCTGAATGCGAATTGGCAGAATGTTGAATTGAGGAAATAGCCTTTTCAAACAACCGGAGCACTTACCCTTGCTAGTCCTTGTTGGTTATCTCATTGTTCTTGGCTCCGTTTTCGGTGGCTTCGCTATCGCCGGCGGGCATCTGGCTGCCCTGTTGCAGCCGGTCGAACTTCTGATGATCGGCGGCGCCGCGGTCGGCGCTTTTTTTGTCGGTAACAACGGCAAGGCGATCCGCAGCACGCTCAAGGCACTGCCGACGGCGCTCAAGGGGTCCAAGTACACCAAAGCGCTCTACATGGAGCTGATGACCTTGTTGTTCGAAATTCTCACCAAGGTCCGCAAGGAAGGCTTGATGTCCATCGAGGGCGACATCGACAAGCCGGAAGAGAGCCCCATCTTCAGCAAGTACCCCGGCATTCTGTCGGACCATCACATCATCGAATTCATGACCGATTACCTGCGGCTCATGGTCTCCGGGAACATGGATGCGTTCCAGATCGAGAATCTGATGGATAACGAAATCGAAACGCATCATTCGGAGGGGGAGATCCCTGTGCATACGGTTGCCAGGATGGGCGACGCGATGCCGGCATTCGGTATCGTGGCCGCCGTGATGGGCGTGGTGCACACGATGGAGTCGGTCGGCCTGCCGCCGCAGGAGCTCGGCATCCTGATCGCGCATGCTCTGGTCGGCACCTTCCTCGGTATTCTGCTTGCCTATGGCTTCGTCGGCCCCTTGTCCAGCGTGCTGGAGCAGAAGCTGCACGAGTCGTCGAAGATGTTCCAATGTGTCAAAGTGACATTGTTGGCGAGTTTGAATGGTTATGCGCCGGCGCTGGCCATCGAGTTTGGCCGCAAGGTGCTGTTCTCGACAGAACGGCCGTCGTTCATGGAGCTGGAAGAACACATCAAACAATCCAAGTCCAAGTAAGAACGAACCTCAGAAACGGAAAACAACATGGCCGACGAAGGGCTTCGTCCCATCATCGTAAAGCGGGTCAACAAATCCGGCGGCGGCCATCACGGCGGCGCGTGGAAGATCGCGTATGCGGATTTCGTGACTGCGATGATGGCCTTTTTCCTGCTGATGTGGTTGATGGGCTCGACGGCGAAGGGGGATCTGCAAGGGATCGCGGAATATTTCAAGACTCCCTTGAAGGTGGCCATGTCTGGCGGCAGCGGTGCCGGCGATAGTTCCAGCATCGTGCAGGGCGGCGGCAAGGACCTGACGCGCAAGGATGGTCAGATCAGAAAAGCGGATGATCCCGAAATCAAGAAGACCTACAATTTGCAAGCAACTCATCTGCGCGATGCCGAGAAGGAGCTGGAGCGCCAGGAGATGACACGCCTGCGAAGCCTGAAGGCGCGCATCGAAGAAGCGATCGAGGCAAGACCCACGCTCAGACAGTTCAAGAAGCAGCTCTTGATTGATATTACAACAGAGGGCTTGCGTATACAGATCGTAGACGAGCAGAATCGACCTATGTTCGCTCTCGCGAGCGCGGAGCTGCAGCCTTATACCAGGGAGATTCTGGTCGAGATAGGACGTGCGTTGAACGATGTGCCCAACAGGGTGAGCCTGTCGGGCCATACTGATGCGAAGCCGTATGCTAGTGGCGAAAAGGGATACAGCAATTGGGAATTGTCTGCCGATCGGGCGAACGCGTCGCGCAGGGCGCTGATCGCGGGGGGCATGGATGAAACAAAGGTGCTGCGCGTGGTCGGTTTGTCATCAGCCGTACCTGCGGACAAGAGCGATCCGTTCAACCCGATCAACAGACGGATCAGCATCATCGTAATGAACAAGAAGACGGAAGAATCCGCATCCAAGGACGGTGGGACGGTAGATGTATCCAGTGAAGCGCAAGCCAAGAAAGAACTGGTTAACGCTGCGGCCGCCGCGCATTGAATGATGTTACCTGTAGTCTGGACGACTAGCGGTATGGGGGCAGGATAATTTCATGACAAGAGAAAAATTGTTGGGCTCGCAAGTCAGGCACTTGTTATCCAACTTGTCTGATCACGGGACGCAGCATCTGACCGAGGTCGAGACAGACCTTGTGCAGACGAGTTTCCTGCTTGGCGAAGCGATCGAGAAACTCGGCGCCAGTTTCATGGCAATCCACGAGGCGATCACGGCGCAGCAGGAAGCAATCGACTTGCTGCTTTCAGGCGCAAAGCCGACTCCCGAAATCGCCGAAAAACTCAAGGCCAAGCACAAAGAGATCGGTCAGCATGTGAACGCGGCCGTCACCGGACTGCAATTCCAGGATATGACCAGCCAGCTGATAGGACGTACCGTCCGGCGCGTGACCGGACTGCGCGACGTCCTTGGCGGCATCGGATCCGGCAGTTCCGGCATCACGGAAGGCAATGCGGAAGAAATCATCGACACGCTCAACAGTATCAACAAGGTGCTTGAAGAGCAGAGCCTGAAACTTGAGAGTGCGCTGTGGAAGGCGGTCTGCCAGACGCACATGGAGAGCGGCGACATCGAGCTGTTTTAGCACGACAAAATTTAGGAAAGCGGGTGCGTCCCGCCAACGAGAATAGCAGGAGTTACAGAGATGGCAAAAACGATACTGGCGGTGGACGACTCTGGTTCACTACGACAAATGGTTGTATTCAGCTTGAGGGCGGCGGGCTACCAGGTGACCGAAGCCGTGGATGGCCAGGACGGCCTCGACAAGGCGAAGGGGCAAATCTTCGATCTCGTGCTGACCGATCAGAACATGCCGCGCATGGACGGGCTGACCCTGATCCGATCCTTGCGTGGCCTGGCGACCTATCAGAAGGTGCCGATCCTGATGCTGACGACGGAATCCAGCGACGAAATGAAATCCAAGGGCCGCGCGGCCGGCGCCAACGGCTGGCTGGTGAAGCCGTTTGATCCGCAACGCCTGACGGAAGTCGTGAAGAAAGTCATTGGCTGATCATCGCCGGTGCGTAAGTGCAGAATCACATGAAGTGTAGATGATGGAGTCCGATAATGACCATTGACATGAGCCAGTTCTTCCAGGTGTTCTTTGATGAGACCGAAGAACTTCTCGCTGAAATGGAAAAGCTGCTCCTGGCGATCGACGTGGCATCGCCTGACGAAGAGGACTTGAACGCGATCTTTCGCGCGGCGCATTCCATCAAGGGCGGTGCCGGCACCTTCGGGCTGACGGATCTGACCGAAGTGACGCACGTGCTGGAATCCTTGCTCGACAAGATTCGCAAGGGAGAAATGGCACTTTCGGCGGAGCATGTCGATGCATTTCTCGTCGCCAAGGATGTGCTCAAGATGCAGTTGGACGGACATCGCTTTCAGACACCGGTAGACCAGGAAGCCGTGGGCGATGCGCGCATGATGCTGCAGGAATTGTCGCAGAGTGAGGTGCCGCATGCGATGCCGGCGGCGGCACTCGACGTCGAACCGTCGGATGGCGAGCAGAAATCGGCCGGGCCGCGGAATGCCGGCGCCCGCCAGTTCCGAATCGAATTGCCGCAAGTGCCGGACAAGGATATCGAAGCACTTGGCGCGGAAATGGGCTTGCTGGGCGAGATCAGCAGGGCGGCAGGTGAAGGCGGCCACACGGTGTTTACCCTCGTTACTGCGAGCAGCGTCGAGGACATCGTCGCCATCTGTTCATTCATCCTCGATCCGGACGATCTGAAGATTACCGAAGAGACCGCGCCGCGCGCGATGACGCCGGCGGAATTGAAGGCTGCCCAGGAGGAAGCGCAGGGATATGGCTTCTTCGAGCCTTTGGAACATCAGTCCGAGGACCCTGCGGCGGTTGCAGCTGCGGCCAAGGCGGCGCAGGAGGCGAAGCAGGGTTACGGGTTCTTTGAGCAGCCGTTCGAGACGCAGGCCATAAAAGATGCAAGGGAAGGCATCGTCAGAGTCGAGCAAACGACTGCTGCGGCTGCGCAGGCAGAGCCGCACGAGACGGTGGCAATGCCCGCGCCGGAAAAGAAGTCGGCGCCCAAGCGCGACGACAAGGGTGCGCATCATAGCCAGGAGACGACGTCGATCCGGGTCGGCATCGAGAAGGTCGACCAGTTGATCAATCTGGTGGGCGAGCTCGTGATTACGCAGGCGATGATCGAGCAGCGCACCGGATCGCTCGATCCGATGGTGCATGAGCGCCTGCTCAATAGCGTCAGTCAGCTCACTCGCAACACGCGCGATTTGCAGGAAGCGGTGATGTCGATTCGTATGATCCCGATGGATTATGTGTTCTCGCGTTTTCCGCGCATGGTGCGCGATCTCGCGACCAAGCTGGGCAAGCGCATCGAATTCGTGACCCATGGCGCGGCCACCGAACTGGACAAGGGCTTGATCGAACGCATCGTCGATCCGCTCACGCATCTGGTGCGCAACAGTATCGACCACGGTATCGAAATGCCGGATGTGCGCAAGGCCGCAGGCAAGAGCGAAGTCGGCAAGTTGTCCTTGTCGGCGGGGCATCAGGGCGGCAACATCGTGATCGAAGTGACCGATGATGGCGGCGGACTCAACCGTGAAAAAATTCTCGCCAAGGCCAAGTCGCAAGGGATGGCGGTGTCGGACTCAATGACGGATGCCGATGTCTGGCAACTGATTTTCGCGCCGGGTTTTTCAACCGCGGAAATCGTGACCGATGTGTCGGGACGCGGTGTCGGCATGGACGTGGTCAAGCGCAATATCACGGCCATGGGCGGGATTGTCGAAATCCGCTCGGCGAAGGGTTTCGGCACGACGATCTCCATCTCGCTGCCGCTGACACTGGCAATCCTGGACGGCATGTCGATCAAGGTTGGCGAGGAAATCTACATTCTGCCGCTCGGCTATGTGGTCGAGTCGCTGCAACCGGCGCCGATCGACGTCAAGGAAATCACAGGCCAGGGGCGCGTGGTGAAAGTGCGCGGAGAGTATCTGCCGCTCATTCCCTTGCATCAGATGTTCGGCATCGAACCACGCTTTACCGACCCGTCGCAGGGCATCGTCGTGATCCTTGAATCGGAAGGGAAGAAGGCAGCCCTGTTTGTCGATGACCTGGTTGGACAGCAGCAGGTCGTCGTGAAGAATCTTGAATCGAATTACCGCAAGGTAGCCGGCATTTCCGGCGCAACCATTCTCGGCGACGGCGGCGTCGCCCTGATCATCGATGTGGCGGCCTTGTTGCGTTCAAGTCGACAACTCGCCGACGAGTCCATCTTCTCCTGATAAGGAAATCAGCCATGACACAAACTGTTCAAAACAACGTTCAGGCAATCGGCGAAAAAACCGATCGTGATATCGCCGGCCGTGAATTCCTTGCCTTCACGCTGGGCAAGGAGGAATACGGCATCGACATTCTGAAAGTTCAGGAAATTCGCGGTTACGAAACCGTTACCCGCATTGCCAATGCACCCGACTTCATCAAAGGCGTGGTGAACCTGCGCGGCATTATCGTGCCGATCGTGGACATGCGCATCAAGTTCCATCTCGGCGAGCCGACCTACGACCAGTTCACGGTCGTAATCATCCTGAACGTTGCGGGTCGCGTCGTGGGGATGGTCGTCGACAGCGTGTCGGATGTGACCACGCTGTCGCCGGAACAGATCAAGCCCGCTCCTGAAATGGGTACGGCGCTCAATACCGACTACCTGATCGGCCTGGGCACGATTGATCAGCGCATGCTGATTCTGGTCGACATCGACAAGCTGATGTCGAGCGCGGAAATGGGGTTGATTGACAAGATCGCAGCATAAGTAAAAGCCGTTTCGGGAGAAGCCGCACAGAGCGGCTCCGGAACGTGGGAAGAGACAAATCAGGGTCATCGGCAAAGTATCGGTGAACCGATCCACAAACTGAGGGTGCGACCATGCTTAGCAACTTTACTATCAAATCACGACTGGTGTTCGTGATCAGCTTTCTTTCGCTCTTGCTGATTGGCAGCGGGGTTGTCGGAATAACGAGTTTGAGCGGTGCCAACAGCTCGTTGAAGACAATGTACGAGGAACAGCTCGTTCCGACGCAACAATTGAGTCAGGTGGCGCGCCTGATCGGCGACAACCGCGTGTCGGTCGCCGAGTCGATGAACGGCGACCCCGCGGTTGTCGTCAAGCGGATGGACGCGGTGATGGCTCGGGTGGACGAGGTGAGCAAGCTGTGGGACGCGTACTCTTCCCGCGCCTTGGATCCGGATGAAAAGAAACTCGCCGCAAAGACCAATGAGCTTCGACAGAAATTCGTCACTGACGGCTTGAAGCCCACCGTCGAGGCCTTGCGCAACGCCAATGTGCAGCAGGCGATGGAACTGGAGGCCGGCCCGATGACGCAGCAATACTCAGCATTCCAGGAAAGCCTGGACGCGCTGATCAAGCTGCAGCGCGATCAGGCGAAAACCGCATTTGAAAAAGGACAGAGCACTTATCTCACTGTCCGCAATATTTCCATTCTTGCGATCTGCGTCGGTGTAGGGCTTTCGGCACTCATCGGCATGTGGCTGATCAAGGCGATATCGGTACCCTTGAATGAGGCTGTGCGGCTTGCCAAGGCGGTATCGGAAGGCGATCTGTCGCAAAAGATTGAAATCACCTCGCGGGATGAAACCGGCCAGTTGCTTGCCGCGCTGAAGATCATGAACGACAGCCTGTCGCACACGGTCGGCCAGGTCCGCAGCGGCACCGAGACGATCGGTGTGGCTTCGCGTGAAATCGCCTCCGGCAATGCCGACTTGTCGTCACGCACCGAATCGCAGGCGAGCTCGCTGGAGGAAACCGCCTCCTCGATCGAGGAACTGACCTCGACCGTCAAGCAGAATGCGGAGAACGCGCGCCAGGCCAACCAGTTGGTCGTGTCCGCGTCGGACGTCGCCATGCGCGGCGGTCGGGTGGTCGATCAGGTGGTCGAGACGATGGGCGCGATCAAGGACAGCTCGCGCAAGATCGTGGACATCATCGGCGTGATCGACGGCATCGCCTTCCAGACCAACATCCTGGCGCTGAACGCGGCGGTGGAAGCGGCGCGTGCCGGCGAGCAGGGACGCGGCTTCGCGGTGGTGGCGGCCGAGGTGCGCAATCTGGCGCAGCGTTCGGCCGGTGCGGCCAAGGAGATCAAGGCGCTGATCAGCGACTCGGTGGAGAAGGTGGATGCAGGCAGCAAGCTGGTG
>NZ_DATFAF010000041.1:0-53596 GCF_035254865.1 Noviherbaspirillum sp. | reverse complement strand
GTGGCGCAGTATTCGGGCAGGTAGCGTCCGGCCTGGCGCATGAGCCACAGCGGCGTGTAGTCGGTCGGCTGGCGCAGCAGCGCGCGCAGGAAGGTGTCGTTCTTCAGGGGGGCGAATTTGGATGACATGGATTGGCTTTCGGCTGGCTTTATACTCCCCCACCGCACAGGCCGGGGGAGCATGATGTTGATGCGATGTGTGCTGGCGGTATTACTGCGTCGCCTTCAAATGCGACACGCCGCCGAAGCTGCCGACCCACTTGCTGCCGTCGGGGCCGGTTGCCATCGAAAACACCGTGTTGGAGTAGAGCCCGTTGGCGGTGTTCAGCACGGTGAACTTGTCGCCGTCGCGGCGCGCGAGGCCGTCATTGGTGCCGATCCACATCACGCCTTTCTGGTCGATATGCAGCATGAACACATGGTTGCCCGGCAAGCCGTCGGCGACCGTGTAATGCTTCCAGTTCTTGCCGTCGAAACTGGACAGACCGCCGCCCCATGTGCCGGCCCACACGGTACCCTCGGCGTCGACCACCATGGAAACGATGTAGTTGGGGTTGTAGGCCACGTTGATGCCTTGCAGGCCCATCTCTTCCTTCTGCTTGGCATGGTGCACCGACTGGGTGGCCGGATCATTGTTGAACTTGATGTCGTTCTTCACTTTCTCATAGTCCGCACCGAGGCCCTTGGCGTGGTTCCAGTTGTCCCACTTGCCGTCCTTGAAACGGGCCAGCCCGCCCTCGGTCGCCATCCAGACTTCGCCGTTCTTGCCTTCGGCCAGACCGTAGACCCAGTCGTTCGGCAAGCCGCCCTTGGTGTTCTCGACGGTAAACAGATCCCACTTGGAGCGGTCACGCAGGTTGCCGCCGCGGATGCGGTTCGCGCCCGACCATGTCGCGACCCACACGTCGCCATTCCTGGTTTTCATGACGCCGTAAACGAATGCATCGCCCAGGCCGTCAGGAATATTGAAGTTTTCCCACTTGTCCTTGTCCTGGTCGTACAGCGACATGCCGCCGCCATAGGTGCCGACCATGATCTTGCCGTCGAGCTTGGTAATGCTGAATACGCCATTGGAGAGCAAGCCGTTGCGCACGTCGAACAGGCGGTATTCGTCGGTCTTGGTGTCATAACGCACCACGCCGCCCGAAGTGCCGACCCAGGCTGTGCTGCCATCGACCAGGATCGACTTGACGTTGCGGTTGCCGACGCGGAAATGGGTGAACTTCGCGTTCGGGTCGATCTGCACCTTGCCCTGCTGCTCCGGCCCGCCCTGCCCGCCGCTTGCGGCCACCTGCTCGGGCATGGGAGGATGATTGCTCGGGGCCTGTGCGCCGGGTTTCAGGGGGCCGGCGGAGGCTTGCTTTACTTCGGGTGCCTTGTCGGACTGCTTGGCGCCGACAACATAAGCCCCGGCCACCAGGCCTGCCACGCCGACACCGATGATCGCCACTGTTATTTTGTTCAACTGCACGTCAATTCTCCCTATTTCCCTTTTGGTTGACCCAAATGCGTGACGCCGCGCTTGGTACCGGCCCAGATATCGCCATTCGGCGCAATCGCCAATGCATATACGTTGTTGTCGAGCAGGCCGGTCCTGTTATCGACACTGCTCCATGTCTTGCCGTCATAACGCGTGACGCCGCCATTGGTGCCGAACCAGAACACGCCCTTGCTGTCCTGCACCATGCTGTAGATGATGTCGCCGGCGAGTCCGTCCTTGACGGTGTAATTGGTCCACTTCTTTCCATCGAAATGGGCGACGCCGCCGCCCCATGTGCCGGCCCAGATCGTCTGGTCCTGAGCGGCCAGGATGGAAAACACATAGTTGGGGTTGTAAGTGGCGGCACCATCCTCGGAGCGGAAGCCGAGGTCATGGCGCGAACGCGTGCCGAGACCGGTGTTCGGACTGGTCAGCAACTTCTTCTCATTCACCGCGCCGAGTCCGTCCTTGTGCGTCCACGACTTCCAGGTCTTGCCGTCGAACATGGACACGCCGCCTTCAGTGCCGAACCACACGCGATCCTGCTTGTCGACATCGATACCGTAGACCCACTCGTTGATCAGCTCTTTCACATAGGTGCGGAACTTGAGCGTCTTCAGGTCGACCACGTTGACGCCGGCCCAGGTACCGATCCACAGGTCGCCATTCTTCTGATTGCCGAAGGAGTAGACCCAGTAATCCGCCAGGCCGTGCATGGGGAAAAACGTCTTCCACTTGCCGTCCTTGTAGCGCGATACGCCGCCGGCATTGGTGCCGAACCACTTGTAGCCGTCCTTGTCGATGCCGACCGCGAACACGTATTCATTCGCGAGGCCGCTGTTGCGGGTAAAGGTATTGCGCGGCTTGCCGGTGGCGACCTCGATCTCGTGCACGCCGGCGGAAGTGCCGACCCACAGCGAGCCGGTCTTGGGTTCCATGGTCAGCGCACGGACATACACGTTGTCGCCCACCGAGAAGGTCTCGATGACTTTGGGCTGGTTCGAATTGTCGGATGTTTTTGTTTGTGCAGCAGAAGTGCCGATGAATGCGGAAAGCAGGGCTGGCAGCAACAGCAGATTGATTGAACGCTTCAATTCAAGGTCCTTACGTAAGCGATGACATCCATGATGTCGCGGTCAGACAGGATGCCCTGGAATGCAGGCATCGCATTCTTGCCGGCGCGGATCGCGGCAAGCAAAGTGAAATCGGGTTTGAGAATGCTTTCCCCGCGGTTGAAATTGGGCGCGCCCGGCAAACGGCTCTGGCCGTTCGGGCCATGACATACGGCGCAATTGTTCGCGTACAGTTTCTGGCCCTTGAAGGTATCGGCCGCATACAGGCTGCTGCTGTAGCTCACCGCGAGGATGGCGACAAGCAGCGTGGCCAGCACTTTTGCCAGCAATGCCAGGTTTGCAAATGTGTTCTGATGTGTTCTCAAAAAAGAGAGCATTTCCGATTCCCTCCTTCTCATTTGCGGGATTTTTTTGACGTTGGCGCAGCCACCGGCTGAGATGCGGGACGGCCGAGAATTTCACTGGCCCTGGCATCCCATGCGGCGCTCTGGATCGGATCGATCTTGACACCCAGATCACCGCTTCTGGTGAGATCGCGCATCAGAAGGACCGCAGGCAGATGGCCCTTGTCGGCTGCGCGCTGAATGTAGATGCGCGCCTGCTCCGGGTCCGCCTTGACGCCTTCGCCCTTTGCATACATCTGGCCGAGGCCGAACTCGCCGGCGGCGTTGCCCTGGTCGGCGGACTTGCGATACCACTCGACCGCTTCCTTGTCGTCGTCGGTCTGATCCAGCATGTCGCCCATCCGCGCCTGGGCCTGCGCATAGCCCTGTTCCGCGGCCTTCTTCCAGAGCGACAGCGCGAGAATGAGGTTCCCGCGCGAAAACTCCTTCTCGGCCTGCTCGGTATCCTCTTTCGGACCAGCCCAGGCCATTGGCATCATCAGGCTCAGCGCAAAAGCGCAAAGCAAAAGTCGCCCTCGGGGCTTCGCGCCCCTTGTTCCGCATCCCATGTTGTCCCCTATCCTGCCCACAGGCCGGAGGGCGTCATTGCGCGTCGCTTATTCCGCCCGCGCAATCCGTCCCGGCCATGCCATGTCGCGCGTCTAGCGCGACGCCTGACGTACCTCTCCGCCGTCCTGCAGCAAGCCCAGCGCTTCGTATTCTTCCAGCTTGCGATACAGGCTGGACAAACCGATGCCCAGCTTCTGCGCCGCCGCGCGCCGGTCGCCGCCGGCGTCGCTGATGGCCTTGCAAATCACGGAACTTTCAAAGCGCCGCACCTGTTCACGCAGACTGTCGCCCGACTCGGACAGCGCAAGGCCGTTCTTGCCGGACGGAGCAATACGCGCGATCTGCGGCGGCAAATCGGCACGGGTAATGTGCCCTTCGTCAGCCAAAATCAGAGCTCGATCAACCACGTTCTCCATCTCCCGAACATTCCCGGGCCAGTCATAGGCACTCAGGATTTCCTCAACGTCCGGATCGATGGCGATGCCGCCAGCGCTATTCAGACGTTTTGCTCCTCGTTGGAGCAAGAACCGCACCAGGCCGGGGATGTCCTGGCGGCGTTCACGCAGGGGCGGCGTGTGGACATGGAAAACAGACAGGCGGAAGTACAGGTCTTCGCGGAATCGGCCTTCGGCGACCATCTGCGACAGATCGCGATTGGTAGCGGCGATGATGCGCACGTCGGCGCGCTTGGCCTGCTCGCCGCCTACCGGACGCACGGTCTTCTCTTCGATCACGTGCAGCAGCTTGACCTGCAGCGCCAGCGGCAGTTCGCCGATCTCGTCGAGGAAAATGGTGCCCTTGTCCGCTTCCAGGAACAGGCCCTTGCGTGCCTTGTCGGCGCCGGTGAAGGAACCCTTCATGTGACCGAACAGCTCGCTCTCCATCAGGTTTTCCGGAATGGCCCCGCAGTTGACCGGAATGAAAGGTCCATCCCCGCGCAGGCTGTTCTGATGGATCTGGCGCGCGATCACGCCTTTACCCGTGCCGCTTTCGCCGGTCACCAGCACTGTGCTGTCGGTCGGCGCGACCTTGGCGATCAGGCGTTCGAGGTCTTTCATGGGCTGCGAAGCGAAGGTGAAGCGCTCTTCGTTCGAGCCCATCACCAGGTTGCGCAGCACGCGGTTCTCGGAACTGAGACGACGCATGTCGCGCACCTTCATCAGTCGGTGCAGGACTTCCTCGTTGCGCACCGGCTTGATCATGTAGTCGGATGCGCCGGCCTTGATTGCTTCGATTGCGGTATCGACCGAGGCGTAGGCGGTCATCATGATGAAGTTGGTTTCGATTCCGGCCGCGCGCGCCCGGCGCACCAGTTCGATGCCGGTGAAGTCCGGCATCTTGATATCGCTGATGGCGACGTCGATATCCCCTTTCGAGAGGCGCTCGAAGGCTTCCGTCCCGTTGGCCGCCTGGCAGACGCTGCAACCGGACTTGCTCAGGTGAGCGGACAGGATCTGGCGGATCGCCGGTTCGTCGTCGACGACCAGGACCTCCAGGGATTTCATTAAGATGTCGTTAGGCTGTTTCATTTGTCGGAAAGTAAACGAGTACACGTGTGCCCTTGCCGGGCACGGATTCGATATCGATGCTGCCGCCATGATTCTTCATGATCGAGTAGCACAAGGATAGGCCCAGTCCGGTTCCCTTCCCGGCGGGCTTGGTAGTGAAGAATGCTTCGAATACGCGCTCCAGCACTTCCTTCTCCATGCCGGGTCCGTTGTCTTCCACTGTCATGCATACACGGTCGCCGTCCGGCTTGGTGGTGATGATGATGGTGGGCGGCCGGTCCATTACCGGGTCGAGCGCATCCATCGCGTTGATCAGCAGGTTCATGATGACCTGCGTGACCTGGTCGGCCACACCGAAAATCGCCGGCAGATAATGGTCGAGTTCCAGACGCAATTCCACCCGGCGCAGCCGCTTGTCGTAACGGATCAGGCTGGCAGTGCTGCGCAATTGCGAGTTCAGGTCGATCAGTTGCGGCTCGGCCGGCTGCGGCGAGGCGAATTCAGATATCTCTCGGGTGATCGCGGCAAGGCGTTCGGTCTGTGCCTGGATCAGGTCGGGCCGGCACGGCCGGCAATGATCGTGGGCGCAAGGGCCCAGCCCTTCCGCGCGGCGCTCCGCCATGTCCTGCGCGATGCCGGCAATGGCCGCGATCGGATTGCCGATTTCATGCGCAACGCCGGCGGCCAGCGCGCCGATGGCCGCCATCTTCTCCTGGTGAAAATACTTCTGGCGTTCGACGATCAGTTCCTTCTCGCGCTTGTCCAGAATAGTGGCCATGCTGTTCACCGCCATCATCAACTGTCCGACTTCGTCATGACGCCGGATCGGGATCGGCTCGCCGCGATAACCGTTGACGATCTCCAGCGCACGGATCTGCAGCGTGCGCAGGTCCTCCGTCAGTCGCTTGAAGAACAGGCCGCTGATCGCGCCGAGCAAGGCCAATCCCATCATGCCCATCAGCAGGGTCGTCATCGCCACGGAATCTGTTTGCATCCGGTAGCCCTCGGACATGCGGCGGCGCGCCAGTTGCGATTGTTCCGCAAGGTTGGTGAATTCGTTCTTGGTCTTGACCAGTTCGACAATCAGTTGCGTCATGCTTGCGCGTGTCGCTTCCCTGTCGGCCTCGGCCAATGCGGCGTTGACGCCGGCCAGGCTGAGGTCGAATTCCGGCAGGCGTTCCTTCAGTGCCGCATGCATGGTGCGCAGCATCTGATAGTGCATCTGGATGCGCTGCATGCCCGCCTCGCGGTCGGGCGAGTCGACATTCGCGAACACCGCCATGACGGCGTGGAAGGCCGCGGTGTCCGCCTGTTTCAGCATACTGTCGATCTCCAGTGACTTTTGGATCTCTTCAAAATCGCGCTGCAACAAATTTTTCTGGTGAAACACGAACAGTGCGATGATGATTGCATACGCAATCAATGCGCCGAACACCACCAGACCCTTTGTCCTGACAGAGAAAACGTGGCCGTGCTTTTCGCCGGCCGGCGCCGCGGAGGCGGTTTCTTCGGTGACGGGTGTCGAGCCGGACTCGCCTGCTTCGACTGCGGGCGCCTCCGCTTGGATACCCAAACCCCGCAGGGCGTTCATGAACTTGCGTATCGAAATCATTTATCCTGCCTGTGACCTTTCATGTCGTTCATTTTCTCGTGCCGATGGCGCCGGTAGGCGTCTTCGAGATGCGCAATCATGGCTTGGCCATCCCATTCGTGCAAGCCGGGCAAGCGCTGCAGCAGAGTGCCGTCCGGCGCGACCAGGAAGGTTTCCGGATACACCTTCATGCCGAGTTGTTTCGCCAACTTGCCGCTCTTGTCGAAAAAGTTTGCGAACGTAATGTGGTTTTGCAAAAGAAATTCTGTTGCCAGTATCTCATCCTCATCCGTCGACAAGCCGATCACCGCGAAGCGCTTCGGATCGAGCGCTCGGCTCAGGCGCTCCAGGCTCGGCATTTCGCGCCGGCATGGCGGACACCATGTTGCCCACACATTCAGCACCAGCAATTTCCCTTCGTAACTTGTTGTCGAAATGACATTACCAGATGTCGAGCCGAGTGTCAGCGGTGGGAATTTTCCTCCCTCCGCCAGCCTTGCCTCCGGTACATCGACATGCTTGCCGCATGCGCCGAGCAGGCCCGATAACAGCACCGCCATTGCGGCTACGAGCAGGGGTCGTTGCCATATTGTCGGTCTGGTTTGAATCTCGCCCACTCCATCTCTAGTCGAATAGTTTTATCTCTTGCGAGGCCGCCGGCATCACCAGGCTAGATGATTGCCCGCCCGACCGCATGCAATCCCGGCTCCAGCATGCGCGTGCCAAGAAAGCAAAATACCGTAATGGCAAAACCCGCCATCGTCCACCACGCCATGCGCCTGCCATGCAGCTTGTTCACCCACCGGCAGTAGAAATACGAGCCGTAGGTCAGGCAAACCAGCAGGGCCCAGGTTTCCTTCGGCTCCCATGCCCAATACCGCCCCCATGCTTCGTATGACCACACCGACCCGAGAACGGTTGCGAGGCCGAAGAGCGGGAAGCCAACCACGATCGCCCTGTGCATCAGGCCGTCAATACTACGCAATTCAGGCAGCGACTGCACCGCAAATCCCGTTGAGCGCCCAAGCGATTCCGCATGCGCCCTGACCAGGTAAGCAGCGCCCATTGCCGCGGCAACGGCAAACGCGCCGTAGCCGAAAAAACTTCCCAGCACGTGCGCGTACATCCAGTAGCTCTTGAGGACCCGCACATGCGCACCCGGTATGGTCTGATCGTTTGCCGCCAGCCAGATCTGGAACACTACCGCGCCGAAGACAATCAGCATCACGAAAGCACCTGCGGCCCGGGTGCGGTAGACGTGTTCCATGACCAGATAGATCAGCACCGTCATGGCGCTGAACAAGGACATCATTTCGTACAGACTGTTCAGCGGAATATGGCCGAGACGATGCAGGTAATAGGTTTCAATCCAGCGCCATACCAGGGCCACGATCGATGTCAATGAACCAAGCAAGGCCATGCCGGATGCCCAGCGCCCCACGCTTTCCGAGCCGCTCCACATATGGCCGAAATACAGAACCGTCGAGCCTACCAGCACCAGATTCGCATAACCCGTCAGCCGGAAGATGAAAACTTCCTCGAACTGAATGCCGGCGAAAAGGACATCCGTTTCGAGAAACTCTATCGTACCCAGCAACACGATCCCGGCGATGAACAGGCCGATACGCAGCATTGTCGCAGGCGTCGCATTGAATCCCATTCTGTGGCTGTCCATGTGCCCGTTCATTTGGCGTCCCTCCCTCGAACTGGCCGGGAATCGGCTTTTCGAGGCTTTTCCTCTTCCTCCCCTGTTGCACTCATCGTTATTTTTATTGGTTGATATTGCAGACATGTTGCCAAGCTTATCGTCCGATGCTTCATTCATGCTGACTCCTGGCACTGGTGCTGAACACCGACAGCGATGATGCGAAAGCTCGTTCGAACTCGAACCAAGCAAGTTTGATTCCATGCAGCAGAATCCCGCATGGCCAAAGGGTATGAGCAGGGTACGACCGGGAAGCTGCGTGCGCCACTCGCAGTGATGGTGTGGACGAGTCAGCATAGCCCGTCTACCTCCGGGGGTGCCTCCGACTCAGGCGATCGTCGATGAAATCGTGCACGATACCCATTCGGCATCGTCTGCCCGCGATGGGCCTGCAGCGGTCTTCAATAGGAAGTATCGATCAGGCTAGGGAATCAATTAAATTTTTTCTCGGGAATGGGATAGCGGATACCGCCCTTCTCATTTTCGAGAACTGCGGCGGTCGGCGGATTTTCCGCTTGTTTTCCCGCGAGTTGCTCTTCCCATTCCCAGATGGCGGCATTGGCCTTGCGGAGGAAAGGATCGTCCGGCTTGCTGCGATGAACGTAGGTGCGCATTGCGCCAAGCGCGCCTTCCAGATCGCCCAGTCCCTCGAGGGCAATCGCCAAGCCATAGTACGCGTTGATTTGCGTGGTGCGCAGGTTGATGGCCGTATCGAAGAAGTCGCGCGCCATCGCGTATTTTTCCAGCCCGATCATGGCGAAACCCATGTTGACCTGCGCCTCCGGCATTTGCGGCGCGAGTTCGAGCACGCGGTGCAAGACACCGGCGGCGGCCTGGTATTGCTTCGCGCTGAGCAATGCGGCACCTTCGGCGAACTGGCGTGCGATTTCTTCATCCCGCTTCTGCGCCGCGTGGCGCGCAGGATCGCGAAGCGCCGAGACCTGCGTCTCGCCGAACGAATCTGGCAAGAAAATGACAAGCACGCCACTGCCGAGAATGCACACAAACATCAGGGCCCAGGCCGCGCTCCACTGCCGACCCGGCGCGCTCTGCACGATGCCGACCCGTCGAGTGCGCAGCACGCGCACAATGTTGAAGACAAACAGCGCCGCGCCCGAAATGGCAAGCGATCCGCCGAGTCCGGCCAGGCCCATCGCCGCGAAATAGGCCGGGTAATGGGTGACCACATCGACATGCAAGGTCTTGCGCGGTACACCGAGCCATCCCGACCACGCGAGAGCGACTGCAAGAATGAACAAGCCCGCGCCATACAAAACCGGCTGCCAGCGGATCAATCGGCCGCCAAGCACCGTAAAGCCGAACGACGGCAACAAGCGGTAGCCGAGCGCCATGTAAGCCAGTGTGACGGCGCCGACCGTACCGTGATAATGCGCCGGCACCATGGTGGATTCGCCGCGAATCGACGCACCGAACGCACAGCCGAGCAGAAACAACAGGATCGACAACAGCAAGGGCAAATTCTGCGGCGACATCCACACCGCACGGCCGGCCTGCCAAAGTTGCAAGAGCAGGCGCACCGCCAGCAGCATCGCCGCCGGCCAGATACCCCATGCCATCAGCAGGGTAAAGGCGTGCCGGAATTCCGCACTGCCGACCGGATGCGCCAGATAAATGAATGGCGCCGCCAGTACCGGCAGCGCCGCCAGCGACAGCAGCGTCACCACGATCGGACGCGACGCGGGCGCGCGTCCCGTGGCCTGTTCGCCGAGCACGCACCAGACGCCCATCAGCAACAGCACATGCGCAAACTGCAAGAGATGGCCGGGGCCCCAAGCCATCACTTCGAAGCCCGCCGCATCGGCCGGCACGCCGGAAGTCAGAGCGGGTATCGCCAATGCCAGCACGGCAATCGTCGTCACCGCGATCGACAGCAGCGCCGCTATCGGCCATGTCTCGCTCTTGCCTTTAAGCTGCTTGAGGATCCCGGCAATCGAGCTCACGCCGCATAGCGCGATGCCGCCCAGGAACCAGCCCAGCCCCAGCAGGAATACCGGACTGTCGAGCACCGGTATGTAATTGGCAAGCACAGGCGCCGAGGTGCCGAGGAAAAGCGCCAGCATCATCGCCAGCACGCCGGCATAGGCCAGCGTCATGGCGAGCAGGCGTATTCCGCTCGCCTTTCCGCCGGACGCGAGTGTCCACAGGCCGGCAGCGCAGGACAGAAACCAGACCACCACTGCCAGGCCCACATGCAGCACCAGCGCGCTGCGGAACAGCGAGACGGAGGCGACCATGCCGCCCGGCAGCGGGATGCGTGCCGCCACCAGCATCACCGCGCAGGCGGTCGACAGTGCCAGCGCCAGCAGCGCCAGCAGGAACCAACCCGCCACCAGGCGACGCACTTCCGGCCGAGCGCGCAACACGGCATCCATGCTAGATGGCTCCCTTGTGCGCCGCGGTGGAAATGAAGGGAACGCCGAAGAATGTCAGAAAAGCCACGATGAATACGGCCACGACCAGTATGGCACCGGCACGCGGCGAAAGTTTGAGAGTGAAGCGTGCATGCAAGGAAAAGGCCAGCACCAGCCAGGTCAGGAATGCCCAGGTCTCGAGCGGATCCCAGGCCCAGTAGCGGCCCCAGGCATCCTGCGCCCAGATCGCACCGGCGATCAGCATCAGGGTTTCGAAAATGAAGCCGATCGCCATGCAGCGGAATGTCAATTCGCTCAGGCGGCTATCGGCCGGCAGTCGCTCGAAGCGTCCGGCTCCGAACGCCGTGGGGCGCAGCAGGATCACGCCCGAGATTCCGGTGGCGACCAGCACTGCGCCGAAGAACACCTTGCCGAAACCGATGTGGATATAGAGCCAGATGGTGTGATAAGTTGGCGGCAGGTGACCTTCTCCGGGATTGGTCATCATCAGCCAGCCCATCACGATGAACAGGATGGGCATCACCACCGCCGAGCTGGGGCGGATCGGCGGCAGGCGCCAGTAGGCAATGGCGAAAGCGAGCATCATGCTCCACACATTGCTCGACAGGATTTCAAACATGGTAATGAACGGACCATGGCCGAGCCGTTCCCAGCGCATCGCAATCGATGCGGTGTGCAGAATCAGGCCGAGCGCGATCAGGGCCAGTATCGCGCGCGCAGGTTGCTTCTTCAGCACGACAGCGATGATGGCAACGCTGCCGGCGACGACATACGCCACCAGCGCGGCCCACAATACAATCAATTCATTCATCTCAGGGATTCCATGGTTTGGCCGCGAACTTGCGCCAGAAATGCCAGGCCAGCGATCCGACGATCAGCACGCTGACCGCCAGCAGCCAGTGGATGGTCCAGTCGTAAAAGACCGCATACCCCATCCAGCTGCGCAAGCCGTCGTACACCAGTCGGCCTTGCGGCAGTTCGATTGCCTGTCCGGGTTGAAGCTCGTGCCTTTGCTGGCCGATGCGCACGATGACCTTGTGTTCATTCGGCAGCCGGAAGTCGGACGCAGCATTCGGGTCGAGAATGATCTCATCGAATTGCAGCATGGTCCAGACCTGGATGCCGGTGCCGGGCAGCTGCCATTCGCGCGCCTGCCGGTATTCGTGGATAGGATACGACGGCAGGTGGACCGTCCCCAGCATCGGTTCGCCGCCCTTCGGCGTCCAGAGGAAGGTCGGCGCGAATCCCTTGTTCGGCGTAGTGTAGAAACGATAACCCGCCAGCACCAGCGGCGTCTGGTCACCGATTTCGAGGATCTGCTCCTTGCCGCCATCATCGAGGGTGCTCACTTCGTTGCGCGTGCGGTCGCGCCGCAGCTCGGGCGCGTAGTGGATGGTGAAGCCGTGATTGGTGAAACGTACTTTTTCCAGCCCCTTCCATCGATGCCATACGCCGGCATTGGAATCGAGCAGCTGCCCGGAAAATTCCTCGCCGGTTGCGAGCTCCACCGTTCCCCGCAGATAGGTCAGGCGGCCGATCGCCACCAGCAGCACCAGCGCGGTCAAGGCGAGATGAAATACCAGCAAGGCATTCCACTTGCGGAATGCCGGGTGGGTAGCGACGGCGGCGATCAGATTCAGCGAGAGCAACGCAAGCGGCAGCACCAGCGTCAGATTGCCCCGCTCGTCGCCGATATAGGCGTAGATGATGCCGGCGCCGAGCAGGATCAGCGCGACCAGCGTCAGCTTCAGCGACGCCAGGGCGCGGGCAATGGACATCACGGAGGACTGGTGCACGTCGACTTCATCCAGTTGATGCCGGTGCCGGTGGTATTGCCGGTGCCGCCGCTGCCCGCGATCAGGTTGGAGCCGGACTTGCCGGCGGAACCACAGTTGCTGTCGGACCAGTTGCCGCTCGCCGCAAAACTGGACACCTTGAGCTTGGCGTTCAGGTAATACGGCTGCTGCGTATAGACGTGACTGCTGGACGAGATCGCGACTTCCTTGCTGCTGCCGGCGCCCTGCCCGGCCTCCTCGCCGACGTCATTGAGATTGACCAGCAGTGCCTTGTTCTTCCAGCCGTGGGGCACCGCGACGTGACACCAGGTGCAATACAACTTCTGAATCTTGTCGATATGGTAGTTGTGAAGATTGCCGCGACTCGAATTGTAGAAACCGGTCTTGCGTCCGGTGTCACTGCGCGTCGTGTAATTGGCCTTGTCGTGGCATTTGAAGCACAGGAAATTGGCGGTATTGCCGCTGTCGCGGCCGGTCGCTCCCATCGATGCACCCCACACGCCCTTCAGGATGAAATTATTCCCGGATCCATGCGGCCCCCACGGGTTGCCGTTATCGCCATTGCTCGGTATGACTGATGTCTCAGCGGTATTCGAGCCGTGGCAATCGGCGCAATACATGGTATTGGCGCCGACCTGATTGTTCCACGGCGCCAGCCACGGATTCCCGCCGGACATGCCGCGCGTCGTGGTGGTGCGGCCGGTGACATCCATGACCGGATGCCAAGAGCGGTGGTTGCAATTGTTCCAGCTTGAGTTCGCGCCGGCGTTCGTTCCCTGGTTGATGCAACTGTTGGTGGCCGGCCCCTGATGGCCGACAGGCGCCTGGAACTCCTTGGCCTGGTTGGTGTATATCGTCAGCCCGTTGGTGCCGGAAGGTGTGCCTGGCGTTCCGAGGCTGGGCCGGTTGCCGTTGGGGTAAACGTTGTTGTCCGAGTAGCCGTAATCGGAATGACATTTCAAGCAGATCTGGTATTCCCGCGTCACGTAGCTGGCGCTGGCGAGCGTGCTGGTGTTGGTACCCGGATTGCCGCGCTTGACCGCATAACCCGATGGCAGTGCGTGGAAGGAAGTCGAGCCATAGGTCGGCTCGATACCCCATGCGCCGCGCAGCACGCCGGAGGCAATATTGGAGTGCAGCGTGTTGGCATCGTCCGTGTGCTTGTGCGTACCTGCCGCATCCGGCGTTCCAGTGAGCGAACCGGCCGGATTGCCGCGGAAATCACGGAACTTCACCACCCGGTGCGGATTATGACAATCGGTGCATTCGGCATGACGATTGGTGAGATTGCCCACGCCGAGATTGGCTCGCGCCTCCAGGAAATCACGGCCGCATTTGCCGGTCGTCTTGCTGCAGTCGGCGTTCAGTCCATCGTTGAACACGCCGCCGATATCATGCACCTCGACGCCCGCCGCCTGCTCGGAACTCTTGATCGGCATATGACGCGCCAGCGTGGTGAAATCGGTCTTGATATCGGGCACCGCGTTTGCGGTCAGTGCGGAATACGTCACCGCGGATTCGGCGCTGGTGGTGTGGCACTGATAACAGGTTTCCTCGAGGGCCGCATTGCCGCCGGTCTTGGGCGTGGCAGTACTGTCGGTGCCTTCGCGCAGCAGGCGGCGCGCGCCCTGCACGGTATGGGTGTCGTGGCAATTCAGGCAAGCCACCTGCCACACCGGCGGATCCGTGTTGGCCGGCGTATCCAGCGAAGAAGGGAATTCGCGCTGCTGCGCCGCCGCCGGCTTGTAGGTCTGAGTTGCGACCTGGCTGTTGGCGTGCGCCGAGTAGGCCCAGGACTCGCCCCCCTTGTCGTGGCATGCCAGGCAGATGATGTCGTTGGTGCTGTTGAAATTGCCGCCACCGGGCTGCGATACCTGGAAACGGTTCATGCGCAGGAACTTGGCATTGCCGTTACCGGTCGTGCGGTCGCGCAAATGCGGATCGTGGCAGGTCGTGCATTGCATCTGGCCTTTTTCCAGCGGCATTTTCGGCGGTGTGCTTCCCGCGACGCGCGTGCCGACGATGGTGCCATTGGGCGTGCGCAGTTCGCCGTCGTTGGTCGCGAGGGTACTGTCGTAGGTGAACGAGATGGGATGGTCGCCGCGCAGGTCGGTGCCGAGGTCGCGTGTGAATCCGGTGCTCGCGTTCCCGCTCGGCATGGTAACCGGCGACGGGCCGGTGCTCATCGGGATGGTGACGTTCTTCGCGCCATTGAGCGCGTTGACCTTGTCGATCGCCATGGTGCCGTCGTGGCAGGAAAGACAAAGCTTGGAACTGCCGCCCGGGGCCGACGCGAGTTCGTTGGCGTCCGCATCCATGGAACTGGAGTTGTAAGGCGTGTAGGTTTGCCCGGACAGCTTGCGGTTCCACAGCGGCGGGCCATAGGTATTCGGCGCTGTTCCAAAGCTTGCGGATTCGGCTTCATGCGGGGTGTGGCAGAACACGCACACCTGCGTTTCGGAACTGGCCTTGACGGTCCTTGTCGGGACCTTCCCGCCGGAAGGCGTGGACGACCCGTCAGCCACAGCGGAAAGATTGTGCTTGGTGCCACGCACATCGGAAATCTTGTCGGTCACGCCGATACCCGCACGCGCGAGCGCCGTGACGACCAGCAGCAGAACGACGGCAGCGAAGGTTCGAAACCAGGACATCACATCGCTCCGATGAATTGGAAAATGACGATGCGCCCGTTGAACATGTCGGCGACATAGATCCTTCCCTGCTGGTCGCTCCAGACGCCTGACGGCAGATAAAACTGGCCGATGTCCTTGCCGGTTCCGCCGATCGGCATCAGAAATTTTCCTTCGCTGTTGAATACGAGCAGATTATCGTAGAAAGATTCCACCACGTAAATATTTCCGCTCGGGTCCACAGTGACGCCTTTGGGTCGCGTCATGTTGCCGATGTAAAGACCGCGTCGACCGATGCTGCGGATGACCCTGCCCTGCAGGTCGAAGATCTGCAGTCGCGCGTTCATGCTGTCGGTGACATACAGTTTGTCACCGGCGAATGCGAGATGCGTAGGGAAATTCAGCTCGCCCTGGTCCTCGCCGCGATGGCCGATGGTATCGACCAGCATGCCCTCATCATCGAATACCTTGATGTCGTGCGCATGGGTGTCGGTCACATAGATGCGATGGCGCTGCGCATCACGCGCCAGACCCGTCGGGCGCACGAGGAGATCCTTGCCGAAGCTGCCGATCGGCTTGCCGTCACGATCGAGGCGATACACGCGCCCCAGTTCGGCATCCGCCACCAGGATCTGTCCACCGGGACCTTCCGCGACGCCAATCGGGGTCACGAAATTGCGGTACTCCTCGGACTGCGTCCACACGCTCAGCTTGCCGGCCGTCTTGTCGAAGACGAACACCGCATGGGCCGCGATATCGCTGACATAGATGCGCCCGTCGCTCCCCGTCATGCCGCTTTGCGGGCGCTTGAGCACGGTTTTGTCTTCGCCGCTGCCGGTCAGTCCGACCAGCCAGCGCAGAATGCGCGTGCCCATGGCCTGCTTCTCTCCGTCTTCGGGAAAGAAATTCTGTTCGCCTGTCAACTGGCCGACATAACGAAAGCGCGGAATTTCCGGCGCCGCCGGCCACACCAGGGAGGCGTGCTCCTTCGCCGGCTCCGGGTCGAGTTGCATCACGTAGCGGGTTTCGCCGCAGCCCGACAAGAGCAGCAACACAGCAAGCAGCGTGAAGATACCCCTAGTCATGACCCGGACCTCGTGCGGCCGGCGGCGCGATGTGGAAGCTTTGCACGCGTGCATTCAAGCTGTCTGCGACATAAAGCGTATCCTGATCGATCGACAGAAAGGCGATGTGGTTGAAGCGGCCGGGCGTCGCGCCGCTGCCGCCGAAACGCGCGGTCAGTTGCCCACCCTCATAGACCTTGATGCTGTTATCAAAAGCATCGCTCACGAAAACGCAGTTGAAGCGATCGACTGCAATCGCCTGCGGATCGTTCAGCGTGCCCTCGCCCAGCGCATACCTGTCCCTGCCGTCCAGCCCCATCACCACCACCTGCCTGCTGAGGCGATCGACCAGGTACAAACCGTCCGGGCCGCGCGCCATGGATTCAATGCTGCGTGCTTCCTGTGACTTGAGCGTCTGTTGCGCGCGCCCGAGGCTGTCGAAAATCACGACGTGATTGTACAGGCTGTCCGCGACAAAAACGCGGCCTGTCGCCGCATCGACACAGACTGCAACCGGGCGCGCCAGCACGGTGTCGTGCACGAGACGCGGCAAGGGTCTGCCATCCCACGAATAATGCAGCACCTGCTGCGCACCGGCGTCGGCGACATACAAGGACAGGTCCGGTGCCACGGCCATGCCCGTCACATTGCCGCCGTAGTCGGTGAAGCGTGTCATCGATTGTTGCGCGGGATCGAAGCGAAAGAGCTGCCGATGACCGCGGTCGAACACATACACGATGTTGTTGCGGGCAACTGCCGCGCTCGGCGCGAGGAAGGCCATATAGGCGGAGGGCGTGGCGCGTGCGCCGCTGCCGAAGGCGAATCCCGGCAGCGTGCCCAGGCGTGCGCCCGACAGCGTCTGCCTGGCCGAAAGCAGCGGCCGCTCGATCGTTTCATCGGAAGCCACTCCCGATGCCGCGCAGCCGAGCAGCCCTGCACACATCGCGGCAGCAACGCAGCGCTGAGCGAAACGGCGCAATCGTGTTCGATCTCCAGGAAGCCTGTGATTTACCATCGCCCCGGTCCCGCAGTGGAAGCACCGCCGTAAATGCCGGGCTTGAGCCCGGGCAGCCCGGAGTGGCACAAATCGCAATTGGCCGGCCCCCAGGCAATGCGGTCGTTGTGGCACATGCCGCAGAACTTGCCGTCGATGATGTCGACCATGGTCACATCGTTGCTACCGGCACGCATCTTGAAGCCGAGTTCGGAATGACACACCTTGCAGCGAAAACGCATGCGGTGGAACCAGTGCGGAAACACCACCGGACGCACGCCTTCCTTTTCCGCGCGTCGATTCAGCACGACGTCCGCGTACTCCGCCTGCGCCGGCATGCACAAGGCCGCCAGCCACAAGGCCAGGATGCCGCACAACAGGCGCAGCAGCGCATGACGGGAACGATGTGCGCCATTCATTTGCGGTACACGCTGTGGCAGCGCTTGCATTCGGTCAGCGGGAAGGCCACGGCGCCGTGGCAGCGCCCGCAGAATTCACCCTGCAGGACGGCGAACATGTTCAGCCCTTTGGTGGCACCGGCCTTGTAGGGAAAGATCGCTTCATGGCAGTTGCTGCAGTCGAGCCATTCGGTATGCTGCTTGTGCGGGAAAAGCACCATCGGCATTTCGGCGGTGCGCGGCAGCAGCACATTCAGGTCCAGCACGCGGATCTGGGTCTCGGGCAGGATATTGGTGCGCGGTGCGATGGCGCCCTCTTCCAGCGCCTTGACCCAGCGCACGTTGTTGCCGACCACATCCTGCGGCAGCTTCGGCAGGATGTCATTCGGTTGCTGCAGCAGCTTGATGCCGGGGCCGGCGGG
Source organism: Noviherbaspirillum sp. (assembly GCF_035254865.1). Taxonomy (GTDB): domain Bacteria; phylum Pseudomonadota; class Gammaproteobacteria; order Burkholderiales; family Burkholderiaceae_D; genus Noviherbaspirillum. Next base: position 35,590 of record NZ_DATFAF010000041.1, on the reverse strand, counting down.
ATCATGCACGCCATCCTTGGCCAGCGGCAGATGCTGGCCAAGGACCATCGAACCCGCACATGCGAACACCACGGCAAGCAGCAGCCGGAGCCACATCGTCCGATGCGTTCGCAGTGTCGGCATGACCATCCTGAACCTATCCCGGGATGTACACTCCGGCGCTGCGGATCGCGCGCACCAGTTCCCTGGTGGCGTCCTCCAATACCTTGATCGCTCCCTCATAATCCTTCTTCGCCGCGAGGCCCTCCGCATTGGCACGCAATGCGGCGGACTGTTCCAGATACTTCTGCACCATGCTTTCCAGGCCCGGGTTGCCGGCGCGTTTTTCCTCCAGCAGCACCTTGACCAGCATCTTGTGCGTATCGTTGCGATCCACTTCGTAGTGGTATTCCTCTTCCTTGTTGGCGAAATGCAAGGAGCGTACCAGGGTGTCGCCGCCGCGCATGCCTTCGATCGCGGTCTTGGTTGTCACATACACATTGTCGAGCACCGAACGGGCTTCATCCAGCTTGCCCGCCGTCGCCAGCGCTTGCGCGTCATGGATTTGCGCCTCGATCTTCGCGGTGGTCTCGGCTCCCTTCGCGCCCAGGCGCTTCTCGGCGCTGATGCGCTTCTGTGCGGTCAGCAGGGCTTTCACGCTTTCCAGGCGGCTGTCGAAGTCTCTCTGCTTCTTATCGGTGGTGACCTGCTCCGGCGCAGCCAGGCGCACGCCTTCGAACATCATCTTGGCCGCCTCATCCAGCAAGCGCGTCGCGTTCGGATAATTGCCCGCGTTGTAGGCATCCTCGGCCTGCTTGCGCAGATCGCGAGCCTTGCTGCGCTGGTCTTGTGCCTGTGCATTGCCGCTCGCTTCGATCTGCTTGGCGGCCGAGGATTTCTCGATCAGGGTTTCCACCGATCCGAGCCGGCGCTCCAGTTGTTCCCTGCTTTCCGGCGCACGCGGACCGCGCGGTGCGCCGGCGGCATTGACTGCCTGCGCTGCCGGTGCATCGGCTGCGATGCAGGAAGATGCCAGTTGCAGGCCGAGGGTTCCGGCGAGCAGCACGGCGCTACCCTTCAAATATCGTTTCATGATCTCATTACCTTTCAGATGCTTGCGGCACAATGACGCCGACGATGCGCAGCGAACGCTGCAATTGCACCGTCGCGTCCTGGATTGATTTCAATGCGGCCGGGTAATCCCCGCCGGCCGCCAGTTTTTGCGCGGTTTCGCGCAAGCCCTTGCTTTGTTGCGTGTAACGCTCGCTCAACAGCGCGGTTTCGCGCGGCGTATTCAGTTGCGCCAGCGCGATCGGAATCAGTTCTTCATAACTCCGGTTGCGTGCGAGTTCATGCTGGAATTCCTCCGCCGGAGAGTCGAACTTCTGGTCGTACACAATCGTTTCCGACATCAGCAAGCCATTGAGTGCCGACACCGCCGCCTTGTAGGCGTCGTTGAGCAAGGCGTTTGCCTCCTTGTGCCTGCCGCCCGCGGCCAGCGATTCCGCCTTCTCCAGCAGACCGTTGACCTTGCCGACGTCCAGTGCGCTTGCCGACGCCTGCACTTTTTTTGCCGCCATGCGGGCCGACAGGTTCTTGTGCAGCTGCAGGAAGGTGCGCGTCGTTTCGCGCAGCGCCGTGTAGCGGGCGCGCTCTTGCGCAGCCTGCTGTTCGGCATCGGGCACCAGGCGCGTCGCCGCAACGATGTCGCGCAAGGCTTCATCGAGCAGCTTGACCGCTGCGTCGGTGCGGCCGGCAGCCGCCTCGTCGTCAGCCCGCGCGACGAGCGCCTCTGCCTCGGCCAGCTTCTTCCTGGCCTGCGCATTGTCGCTTTGCGGAATGCGTCGCACCGCGGGCGACTGGGTGAGCAGCAGCTTGATCAGGCGCGTCTTGCTTTCCAGCGTGGCCGGCAGGGCGCCGCCCGATGCTTCAAGCGCCGGCAATGCGGCCGGCGCAGCCTGCGCCGACTGCGGTCCGGATGCGGCCGCCACGCTGGCCAGCATCATGGCGGCCCACGACAGCTTCGACTTGTTGCCGGCCAGGGTCATGGCTTGGCTTCGGCCTTCACGGCCATCGGCTTGCTCTTGGAGTGGCAGCGCCGGCATTCCGATACCGGGAACGCCACCTTGCCATGGCACACGCCGCATTTCTGTCCGAGCAGGATGGCGGCCATGCTGATCTGGTTCGCGCCCTTTTGCGGCACGAAGATCGCGGGATGGCAGTTGGAGCAATCCAGCCACTCGGTATGCTGCTTGTGCGGATACACCACGTCCGGCATCGAGCCCTTCACTTCACGCACGATGTTCAGGTCCATCACCATCGGCTTGGCATTGGGATCGTTGCGATCGAAACGCGGCGCGATCTTGCCGTCGGCCAGCGTCTTCACCCAATCGACCCGGTTGCCGCTCACGCCCTTTTCGAAGGTGGCGAAGGCGGTAAGCGGAGGCAGCAGAGAATGCGTACCATCGTTGGCCGGATCGTGAATGCCGTCCTGCGGCGGCGGCAGGTTGCGCTGCGCCGGCGGTTTCATCAGGCGATTGAAGTTGTTGACGTTGACGATCGGCCCTGCCGCGACCGGAACCATCGTGGGCGCCGGCGCTGCTGCCGGTGCGGGTGCCGTCGCAGCGACCGCCGGTATCGGTGTCGGTGCTGGCGCAGCAGCAGGCTTTGGCGCTTCCGCCGGTTTCGCGGCGACCGCTTTTGCGCCGGCCTTGGCGTCCACCTGGCCGATCATGTAATTCACCGCTGCCTGCACCTGGGCATCCGACAGGCTGTTGTTGCCACCCTTGGGCGGCATCACGCCCTTGCCTTTCAGTGCGCTGGCATAAAGTGCCTGCGGTCCGGACTTGATGCGGGGTGCCCACGCGGCGGCATCGCCGAGCTTGGGAGCGCCCGCCGCGCCGGTGTTGTGACAGGCGGCGCAGGTGCTGTCGAAAACGGCTTTTCCGTTGGGCAGGTCGGTGGCGCCCGCGTGCAGCGATGTCACGCCGATTGCCAGGGCAAAAACGCTTGCACGGAGCATGAGAGAACTGTTCATGATTGCTCCTTATTTCTTCGGCTGTGGGATTGATTGCGCAGGCGCCGCGCTGGCCGCGCTATTGGCCGGCACCACCAGCGAAGTGATGGTGCTTTCGTGCACTTGCGTCGGCGTACCCGGTTTGCCGGAATGGCAGAGGTTGCAGTTTTCGACCGACCAGGCGATGTTGCCGTTGTGGCAGGCGCCGCAATACTGGCCGTCGATGATCTTCACCATGTTGATCTCGTTGCCGCCGGCCTTGAATTTGAAGCCGAGGTCGGCATGGCACACCTTGCAGCGGAACCGGATGCGGTGAAACCAGTGCGGGAAAATCGCCGGCCGCATTCCCGCGCCGTCCGAATAATTATTGATAACGACGTCGCCATACTCCGCGCGGGCATCGCGCATATCGGCCAGCCCGGCTGCCAGGACCAACAACAGCAGCAAGACCGTCCTGAAAGTCCTGCAGTAATGCATTAGCCGTACCATCTCAACCACCTTTCATGCAATTACAACGATAAAAAACCAAATCCATTCACCAGCTAAAAATCTCCGAATCCGCGCGCCACCGAGAACATGATCGACTTGTTCAGGCGCGTATTGCTGGCTATCTCCTGCACACCGTCGGTCGTCTTCTTCACGAACGGCACCTTGGTGCGCGCCACCAGCGTGTTCACCCGCAGCATGGTGCGGCCGATCCAGTAGTCCACCCGGTTTTCCCATGCGGCCATCTCCTGGTCCGTCGGTCCGCCGAGCATGGGCAGCAGGGCTTCGCTGTTGAGGCGCAGGTCGGACACGAAACGCAGGCGGCGTACGCCGAACAGGCGCTGGTTCTGGTATGTCAGGGCGCCGCTGGAGGTGGTCTTGAACTGGCCATCGTAGGTCGTGCCCTGATAAATCCCCGAGGGCTGTGTGCCGATCGGCGCCACCAGGAAAGGCTGGTTGCTGCCTTGGCGCACGGCTTGCACCGTGAGGCTGCCATTCCAGGAAGTGTTGGAGCTCGTCGACAGGTTGCTCGACGCCTGGAAATTGATCATCTGAAAATAATCCTGGTTGCCGTCGAGGCTGCGCGAATCGCTGGCGCTCAGGCGCATCTGCGCCATGCCCGCATCTCCGCTCATACTCCATGACATCGCCGCACCATGCGTCATCTGCTTGGTCGCCGCCGAGCCGGGCGCAAATGTGGTGCTCTGGCGGCCGCTGCTGGCCAGTGCGGAGAGTGCCTGGCTAAGCTCGACCGTGATGGTGGAACCGCCATCGAGTTGAAAGCTGCGGTTCAGGTTGTGCGACAGTTGCAGCGTCAACTGCCGGCCCGTGTTGTTGCCGCCAGTCTGGTTGGCGGCCGTCGCGGTGGTCGACCAGTTGTACTGGAAGGAGGAAAGGCGAATCGCTTGTGGTTGATAGCTCAGTCCGACCGATTCGTTCGCAGTGCCGGCAGTGATGCCGTTGCTGTCGATGTGGTTGGCGTTGGCCGATGCATTCAAATGCGTGAACTTGCCGAAGTCATAGCTCATGCCGACGTTGACATTGGCATTGCGCAGTTTCGCCGCTGCGCTGACGGTGGTGCCGGCGGTGGTGAAGGTGCCGGTATCGGCGGCCAGTGCCAGCATGCGTACGCCGCCGGTAAGCGTCAGCGGCATTTCTTCCGGCCGCCAGAACGCCATGCTGCTGACCTGCATCAGTCTGGTGTCGTTTTCCGTTTGCACCAGGTGGTAGCCGGAGCTGCTGACGTTGGCCATCGTTTCCAATGACACGTCCTCGATCGCGGTATAGCTGTGCTGCAGCGACAAGTTATTCTGCGTCGTCGATTCGCCGGTCATTGCATGCTCGTTGCGCGCACGGGTGGCGCTGAACTGGAAGCGCTGCGTTTCCATGTTGTGCGAAAGCGTCAATTGCAGATTGTCCTGACGGTCCTTGCCGCTGGTGTCGCTGTCCTGGGTGCTGTGGTCCCAGCCGAAGTAGGCGTCGCCGTCAGTGCGCAGGTACTGCTGGGTAAACCCGATGCGCTGGCTCGCGAAGCCGACCGTGGGTATCGAGTCGCTTGCCATCCGGTTGTCGGTGCGCTCGATGTGCGCCTCGAACGGGAAACGGCTTTGCGGCAATACGCGGAGTTGCGCGGAGCCGGTGATGACGCCGTTTTTCGAATTACTGGAGCTGCTGAAATCTCCCTGGTTCTTGACGTTGCTGTTGTGCGCCGTGGAGAAATTCACATTGCCGCCCACCTGCGCAAGCCAGGGTTGCCAGATATAGGTCTCGGTCGCCGCGCGCAGGGTGGCATTCAGGCCGCGCTGTTGCATCTTTCGCCCCTCGCCGAAATCCGTGCGCGTGTCATAGGAGATGGTGCCGCCCAGGCGCACACGGGGGATAACCCATCCCGGCGCCTGTTCCGCCGCGCTGGCGTCGGCGGCAGCGGCGGGACTGAGCTGCACCGGCTTGCCTGGCGCAGCGTTTGATTCGGTGCTTTCCGACGATTGTCCGGAACTCGCGGGAGGCAATGCGGGAAATGCGCTGCGCGGCCAAAGCAACGCCGATAACGCCATGCACAAGATTGGCGAAATCGAGACACGCTTTCCCGGTGCTGCAGCCACGTCACACCTCGTTCACTGCACAAATGGACAATCGCGACGACCATTTGTCATTTCGTCGCCGGACGCCCGCCTGCTTGCTCGGCCAGCGGCAGGTAGCGCGACTGGTCGATCTGCGCCGGCGTCTTTTTCTTCAGGTCGGCAATGAGCTTGCTCCATGCCTGGTCCGAGCGATCGCGCTGCAGCAGGTCCTGCGCGCGATTCTGGACCGCTTCAAAACTGTTGAGCCGGGCCGGCTTGCGATCGGTCAGCTTGAGGATCGCCATGCCTTCCAGCACCTGGACCGGATTGGAAATTTCACCGTTCTTGAGCGCCTTGAGAACGGCTTCGGTACCATCCGGCAGCATGCCGCCATGCAGATAGCCCATGTCGCCGCCCTGTTGCGCCGAACCGTCGCCGGAACGCGCTTTCGCGATGGCGGCGAAGTCCGCGCCGGCACGCAACTTCTTGACCAGATCACGCGACTCTTCCTCGGCCTTGATCCAGGCGGCGGACGGCGACGAAGGATCGACCTTCAACAGGATCACCGAGACGCGCATCTGTTCGGGTTCGGTGAATTTCTGCGGATTGGCTTCGTAGTACGCCTTGACGTCCTTGATCGCGGGCTTGGGCACGTTGCGCACGCTCTTTTCGAGTTGCCCCAGCAGGCTTTCCTCTTCGAGTCGCACGGTCACTTGCGGAATCATCTTGCCGCGGTTCTTTTTCCACTGTTCGCTGTTTGCATAGCGCTGCTCGTAACCGGCGAGCGTATTCTGGATTTCGCCGGCGTCGGGCTTGATGCCGCGCTGCCGTGCTTCGCGCAGCAGCAGCACGCGAGCAACCAGTTGCTCGCCGACTTCACGCTGCAGAGCGGCGATTTCGTTTTCCGGCGGCTTGCCGTGATAGAACTTGCCGCGCGAAGCGACCGCAAAGGCGGCGCTGTAATCGTCCTGGGTAATAACCGTGTCGCCTACCTTCGCGAACACCCCCGGCTGTGCAGTGGCGCCGGCGCCGGCATTGGCGCTGAACGCGGATACCGCGGTTCCCAGCAAGGCCAGCGACAGAAGCGCTGCGCCGCATGAATGTCTTTGCATTGTTTTCATCTCGTCAAACCTCTCGTTCGCAGGCCAGGCCTGTTGGAATCCTGTCTCAGGAATGACAACGCTCCCTCGTCGCCGCGCGGAGATGCGAGGCGTGCGCATTGTCATTCATGAGGCACCACAAATAAGGGGCAGACAAGTCACCCTGCCCGCCCCTGTTGGTCAAGCAATCAGTGAATTACTTGGTATGGCAAGCCAGGCACACTGCACTGCCCGTATTGGGAATGCGAAGGAAGGTGGTGTTTTCGGTATGCGGATCGTGGCAGCTTGCGCATTCAACGTAAGGCTGTGCGCCCGACAGCGTCATGGAATTGCCGTCGCCATCCTTGTTCACCGATGTCACGTCGGCACGCGTGTAGAGCTGCATGTCAGTCTTTTCGCGCGAACCTGCCGTACCGACCGAGGTATCCACCCACCACACCGACTGACCGTTCAACACCGCCGACTTCGTATCCTTGAAGTCGCCGTCGCGGAAGGCCGTGCTGGAATAGGCAGCCGGCGCCGCCGGAACAGTGCCCGCCTTCGGACCGCCCGCGTACTGGATGCCGATCGGGTGGTCGTTGCGCAGATCCTTGCCGATCAAGGTGATCAGGCCGTCGGCGATCTTGCCGTCGGTCTGATGGTCGCCCGTCCAGGTACCGGCCAGCGTACCGCCCGCCGCGTTATAGCCACCCGAGCCCGGCTGATTGATCATCACGTTCATCGCCTGCGTGCCGTCGTGGCACGACAGACAGGCCAGCGACACCGAACCGACTGGCGCGGTCGAGCCGTCCAGACTGGAAGTGCCAAGGCTGTTGTACGTGGTATAGATCGTCGGCGACGACAACACACGGTTCCACAAAGGGACCGAGGCCGAGGTGTCCGATCCGTGAGGCGTGTGACAGAACACGCAGATTTCGCCGGTGCCGCTGAACGAATTGACCCGTTCCGCAGGGCCCGTGCTGCTCCCCAGGTTGTGCTTGGTGTTCGCGATACCCGCCGATACATCCGGCGAGGCGAACACTCCCGCCCCCAACAGCACGACGGCCACTGTACCGGCCACTCGCGCCATGACATCCTTAACCAAATTCATTTTCATGATTTTCGATTCCTGCATTTTTTATTGACTACATGCCTTTCGACATGCTCCCTGTTCCCCTACAACGAATCAGTTGCTTGGGATCAAGATGAGCAAGTTTCAAGCCAGATACACAATTGACCCAAATCAGAAGTTCTGGCTATCGACTTTGCGCCGCGATAGCCGTAGTTCTCGGCTCCATTTCCCGCAATCTCCGCCGAAACGTCCATTCGAATCTTCGTCAGGAGATCGGTATCTCGCGATAGTCCGGGCCCGATCAAATCGAGGGCTCAAAAAATCGTTCTACGTCAGCCCATTTCCTGAATGCAGGAAGCGCTTCTTGATTAATGGAACAAGCTCACTGCTTCCCTTTCGGTTCCGGCCTGACCGCGAATCCGGCGCCTTCAGCCAGCGTGGCCGGACGATAGACATCGACCTTGCGGAAGAACTGGTCGGCCACATACACGCGCCCGTCGCCGTCGATCGCGATGCCGGCCGGCAGCATGTACTTCGCCATGCCATCTTTTTCGCTGCGGCTTCCGACGGGCAGCAGCAACTGTCCCTCGGGATTGAAGATCTGGAAATTGCCGAAGGCGGTATCGACGACGTAGATATTCCCCTCAGGATCCACTGCGGCCTCCTTCGGGCGGGAGAACTGGCCGCTACGGCGGCCGACCTCACCAAAGGCCCGTACGAAGGTGCCGTCGGTGCGGAATGCCTGGACACGGAAATTGCCGCCGTCGACGACATAGATCAGACCGTCCTGCCCGATCACGACGTCGCGCGGCAGATTGAATTCCCCTTTGGCGTTGCCGCGCTTGCCGATATCGAGCAGATGTTTGCCGTCTTGCGCATCGAAGACGCGTACGCGATGCTCTTCATTCGTCACGGAACCGGTATCGACGACATACACGCGAGCACCTTCGGAATCGACCGCAATGCCGGATGGTCGCGAAAAGAACTTGGCATTGCCGACGGTGCGCAGGAATTTGCCGTCCTTGTCATACACCACCACCTGCTTGGCCGTGGCATCCACCACATAGAGATTGCCCTTGCCGTCCACATCCAGGCCGATCGGCATCATCAGGCGCCCCGGCTCCTCCTCGCCGATCTTGAAAAACTTCTGGCCCGGGATGTCGAACACCATCACGGCCTGCACCGCCGTATCGCTGACGAACACGCGCCCCTGGTATACAGCAACGCCGTAGGGCTTGGCCATGCCTTCACCGACGCGGGACTCGCCGGTCAGCATGCGCCGCAGTTCCGCATTCTGGTCCTGCTTCACCACGTCCGCGCTGGTATAGATGCTGCGCTCGTAATAGAAGCGCGGCTGATCCGGCGGCGCCGGAAACACCGGCTTTTCCACCATGCGCGGCGGCCCCGGCGGCGCGGCACAACCCGCCACCAGCAGTACGCTTGCCAATTCGACCAGACCGAGCAACGCTCTGAGAGATGCACGCTTTTTCATATTCGTCACGCCTTTGTATTGCAATGAAAATTGACCAAACAGGAATTACTTGCCAGGGAGCACGCTTCAAGCAAGCACCGTACCAATTTGTATAGCGTTCCTTTCAAACCCTTTCTCAGCGCAGACGGTTTCGACCCAAACCTCACACCGAAAAAACATTCCTTCAGGCATCATTCTTGCTAACCTCCGCTCCATGAATTCAAGAACGTCGCTTCGCGCGGCATGCCGTTGTTAATCGCATCCATCACCGAGACATGATCAAAATCAGAATGCCAGCCGCCTCAAGCGCACTCTTCAACCGCAGCAGCCGTCATCTCGCTTTCCTGTTATTGGCATGGCTGGGCGCAAGCCCCTTGCCGGCCTCGGCCGGAGCGCATACGACGGCCGCGAGCGGAGAAATCCGTCCGGCGGCGATTTATCACAACTACTGTTCCGTGTGCCACGGCGACAAGGGTGATGGCCACAGCCGCGCGCAAGGCAGCCTGGTGCCGCCGCCGCGCAACTTCACGACCTCCGAGGCAGCGACGCTGCTCACCCGCGCACGCATGATCGAATCGGTGACCAATGGCCGCTCCGGCACAGCGATGACCGGCTGGAAAACCCAGTTAAGCCAGAAGGAAATCGAAGCGGTGGTCGACTACGTCCGCAACACCTTCATGCCGGCCAACGCGACCGCCGACAGCAATCGCGGCCGTATCGTCTACAGCAGGAACTGCGCGGTCTGCCACGGCGACCGTGGCGACGGACGCAGCCGCGCACAAGGCAGCCTGAACCCGCCTCCGCGCGACTTCACCGCGCCGGCGGCGAGGGCGGAACTCACGCCCGAGCGCATGATCATGTCGATTACCTATGGCCGCCCCGAAACCGCGATGGCGGGATTCAAGACGCAGCTCAGCAAGGAAGACATCAACGCCGTCGTCAGCTACATCCGCACAGGCTTCATGGGCACCAACGACACCGCGGGCATCTCCGGCACCTCTTCCGGAGCGCGCCACGGTCGGCCCCAGGGCATGCCGGGCACGGGTATGCCCTCCTCGACGAAAACTCTGGTGGCCGACATGTCGGTGCCGATGCCGAACGGTCTGAAAGGCGACGCCGTCAAGGGAGCAGCCTTCTACATGAGCAATTGCGCCACCTGCCACGGCACGACCGGCGACGGACGCGGCCCGCGCGCTTACTTCATCAATCCGAAGCCGCGCAATTTCCTGCATCCGGCGTCGCAGGCGGAGCTGAACCGCACGGCATTGTTCAAGGCAACGACGGAAGGCAAGCTCGGCACGGAAATGCCGGCCTGGGGCAAGGTGCTGAGCCCGCAGGAAGTCGCGGACGTCAGCGAGTTCGTGTTCCAGCGCTTCATCCGTCAGCCGGCAGCGGTCGCCAAGAATGCCAACACCGGAAAATGAGCGCGCAGGCAAGCGTGTGCCCGCATCGAACCCGTGAAAATTTTGAAGGAGATGCCGGGCGCCGCGCAAGGATCGACCCGGCGTATTGCTCGGTTCACTGAACTATTTCGCGCATGGCGCGGATCAAGGCTTTGCTCAAGATGAAACTGATTGCCCTGCTCGCACTGCTGCTGTCCCTTGCAGCCTGCTCCGATACGGCGGTACCGCCGAAAGCGGCCGCGCCGCGCGTCGAGACGACGGCACAGGCCGCGGGCGATATCGAACTCGGCCGCAAGATCTACAATTTCCGCTGCTACTTCTGCCACGGCTATTCAGGCAATGCGCAGACGCTGGCCAGCACCTATCTCAATCCGCGTCCGCGCGATTTCACCTCCCTGTCGCCTGATCAGCTCCCCCGCGAAAGAATGCTGGAGACGATTACCAGGGGCCGCGAGGGAACGGCGATGAAAAGTTTCGCCGACATTCTCACGCCAGCCGAGATTGCGGCCGTCGCCGATTTCGTGCGCCATGAATTCATGGTGTCGAAGGCGCGCAATACCGCCTACCACACGATGGAAAACGGCTGGCCGGAACATGAGCGCTACGCGTCGGCCTATCCCTTTGCGACCGGCAAGATCACCCTCGACACACCGGCCGAGCAACTCACGCCGGAACAACGCGACGGCCGCCACCTGTTCATGTCGGCGTGCGTCAGCTGCCATGATCGCGCCAAGGTCAATAGCGAAGGCGTGGTCTGGGATTCACGCGCGCTATCCTATCCACGCATGGGTTTTCAGCCAGGCGACTGGCCGCCCAAGCAAGTCGACGGCGTGACCAGTGCCACGCCTTATCACCTGCATGACAAGGCACCGAAACTGAGCGACATGAGCGCGCAGGAGCGCCATGGCGAAACGCTGTATCAGAAGAACTGCGCCTTCTGCCATGCGGCCGACGGCACGTCCCGCAACTGGATCGGCACCTTCCTTGAGCCGCATCCGCGCGACCTGACCTCATCGCCGGTCATGTCGTCCATGACCGCGGAGCGCCTTGCCGCGACCATCAAGGACGGCTTGCCCGACACTTCCATGCCGGCCTGGAAGTCGGTATTGAGCGAAGCGGACATCCAGGCCCTCATTGCCTACATCAACAAGGCATTCCATCCGATCAGCGCAATGCCTGCCATCGCAGCCCCGGCTACGCACTGACGCAACATCGATTGCATTTCTCCTTCGCTTGCGCCGATTGCCCTTACCGGCGATCGGCGCGGGTTCGACCGTCGCATACACCCGCCTTTTCCTGACGATGGCAATAGCCCTGCGCTGTTTTGTCAATTCCGGGAATGGCTTGATCCACAAGGCTCTTGCACGCCACGAAATGGCGATGATTCCTTGGCACATTAATTGCACCCTTACAACGGTGAAGCTTTTGGAGTTTCACACATTGCAAGAGTTTTTGAACCCAAGGAGAAAATATGAAATTCAGTTTTGTCAGTACCGCCGTTGCAGCCGCTTTGCTGGTGATGGCAGGTCAAACCCTCGCAGCGGACGGCAAGACGGTATATGACTCGACCTGCGCGGCTTGCCACGCTACCGGCGCCGCCGGCGCCCCGAAGCTTGGCGACAAGGCCGCATGGGCACCGCGCATCAAGACCGGCGCCCAGGCACTGTATGCCAGCGCACTGAAAGGCAAGAACGTGATGCCGGCCAAGGGCGGCAACAGCGGCCTGTCGGACGCGGACGTGATGGCTGCGGTCGACTATCTCGTCGCTCAAGGCAAGTAAGCCTGCCTGCGCAGGCGGGAAGACACTACGCAAGACCGGCGTCTTCCCGCCAACGCTTTCACGCAGCACCCGAGGAGTTCTTCTCCGAGCGATCACAATTTGCGTCCGCTCCGAAAAGCACCCCAGATGAATACAACAGATCGACAGGGGAAGCAGCCCGCATTGCGGACGGATATCACCACAACAATAAGTAGGGAAAACCTGATGCGAAAACTGATTGTCTCGAATCTGTTGCTGATCATGTTCCTGGTCGGTGCGGCATCCGGATTTTTCCTCGGCACTATCGGCTGGTGGGGCTTGCATGAAGCGTCGAAAGGCATCGATCAGCTCTATCGAACCGGCGGCGAAACGCTCAAGCAAATCTCCGACGTCGAGAAAATGACGCTGCGTTCGCAGGCCCTGTTCCTGGATGCGCTCAAGAAGCGCGAACTCACGGTGGCCGACAAGGGCACGCTGACGCAGGCCGATACCGAGCTCAGGCAGATGCTGAGCCAGCTTCAGCACAACAGCGAAAGCGGCGAGCAGTGGGACCAGATCGTCTATCTCTACACGCGGCTGTCCGCCAGCCGGCAGCATGCGCTGTCGCTACTGGCAACCGACACCAACAATGCATACTACTTCCACACGACCAATACCCTGCCGCTGTTCAATCAGATGCTGAGCACCGTCCAGCAGTCCGTGCAGCGCGTGTCGCAAGCGATGCAGCGCGAATACGACAGCGCACGCGGCACCAACGACACGGCACGCGACACCCTCCTCGCCATATGGATGCTGGCATCGGTCTGCTTCTGCCTCACGGCGTGGATTACCTATCGCGAGTCGATGGATCGCCGCAGGAAAACCGCGCAGCTCAACAAGGAACACACGCTATTCCGCACCCTGTTCGAAAGCAGCAATGACGGCATCATCCTGCTGCACGACGGCCGCATCCTCGATCTGAGTCGCGCGGCATTCCGCCTGTTCGCCGTGGCGCCGACGCAATCGGCAGAAGAAGTCAAGCTCGACTGGCTGCAACCGGCGCAGCAGCCCGACGGCCGCGCCTCCAGCGAGGGCTTGATGGAGAGGATCAGCGAAAGCCTCCTGAACGGCCCGCAGCGCTTCGAATGGCAGTTCAAATCGCTCGACGGCAGGGAATTCCCGGCCGAACTGGCGATCGACGTTGCTCATCTCGCCGACAAGAGCATCGTGCAATTGACCGTGCGCGATATCTCGCGCCGCAAGCAGAATGAAACCTCCATGCGGCTGGCCAATCAGGCCTTCGAGAATTCGCTGGAAGGCATCGCCATCACCGACGCGGGCGGGAACATCCTGACCGTCAATAATGCATTTACCGCCATCACCGGCTACGACCTGGACGAAGTGCTCGGGCGCAATCCGCGCCTGCTCAGCTCCGGCCGCCAGACGCGCGACTTCTACGACGAGATGTGGAAATCGATCGACGAGAGCGGAAAATGGCAGGGCGAGATCTGGAACATTCGCAAGAACGGCGACATCTACCCGCAGTGGCTCAACATCAGCCGCGTCACCGACGAGCATGGCAACATCACCAACTTCGTCGGCGTCTTCAGCGATATCTCCGAGCGCAAGTCGGCCGAAGAACGCATCCTGCACCAGGTCTACTATGACCAGCTGACCGACCTGCCCAACCGCGTGTTGTTTACCGACCGTCTGAACCAGGTCATGGGAATCGCCAGGCGGCATCAGGAACACCACTTCGCCGTGATGTTCCTCGATCTCGATCGCTTCAAGCTGATCAACGACAGCATGGGGCACGACGCCGGCGACCAGTTGCTGCAGCAAGCGGCGCACCGGCTGCGCGGCAGCATTCGCGAATCCGACACGGTTGCGCGCATGGGCGGCGACGAGTTCACCATCGTGCTCAGCGAGATTGCCAACCCCAAGCACGCGGCGAACGTCGCGCAGAAAATTCTCGACGCCTTCTGCCCGCCCTTCCATCTCAATGGCGAAGAGGTGTATGTCTCCGTCAGCATCGGCATCAGCGTCTATCCGGATGACGGCAACAATGTCGAGCTCCTGCTCAAGAACGCGGACATGGCGATGTATCGCGCCAAGAGTGCCGGCGGCTCCTGGTACGAACTGTACGACGAAGGTCTGGGAACCCAGGCCAGCCAGCGCCTGATGATGGAAACCGCGCTGCACAAGGCGCTGGAACGCGATGAGCTGGACCTGCAATACCAGCCGCAGTTCGATTGCGACAGCGGCAAGCTAATCGGCTTTGAAGCCCTGCTCCGCTGGCGCCATCCGGAACGCGGTCTGCTCGCTGCGGAAAGCTTCCTCAACATCGCCGAGGAGACCGGCCTGATCGTCCCGATCGGCGCATGGGTCTTGCGTACCGCGTGCGCGCAGGCGCAGGCATGGCGCCGCGAATTCCCGGGCCACCGCCTGATGGCGGTCAACCTGTCCGGCCGCCAGTTCCAGTCCGCCGACCTTGCGAACCAGATTACCGCCGCATTGAAATCGAGCGGACTGCCGCATTTCTGTCTCGAACTCGAGATCACGGAGGGCGTGCTGATGCAGAACCTCGATGCCAGCATCGACATCATGCATCACCTCGCCGAGCTGGGTGTCCAGTTCTCGATCGACGATTTCGGCACCGGCCATTCATCGCTCGCCTATCTGAAAAAACTGCCGATCCACAGCCTGAAGATCGATCGTTCCTTCATTCGCGACCTGGCCACGGGTTCGGACGACGCGACCATCGTCAGCGCGATCATCGCCATGGCAAACAAGCTGGGCCTGCGCGTGGTTGCCGAAGGCATTGAAAGCCAAGCGCAGCTCGCACTTCTGAAAGCCTACAAGGGCATCGTCGGCCAGGGCTATCTGCTTGGCAAACCGATGTCCGCGGAGAGTGCGAGCAAATTGATCGGCGAAGGACGCGCCAGGCTCGCGGTCGTCGCTTGACAGACGACATGATGCAAACACAGAAGTACCTGTATCCCACTACGGATTGAAAGGAAAACCGATGTACGCAAAATCCTATGCAACAGGCGCACCCGCCGCAGCGCCACTCGCCAGAATCAACGAGAAGCAGGACTACCTGGTATTCCGCCTCGGCGACGGAGAATATGGCATTCGACTTGAGAACGTGCAGGAATTGTGCAGTTTCGACAAGGTCGCGCAATTCAGCGGTGCGCCCGAATCGATCGCAGGCACACTCAGCCTGCGCAGCCAGCGCATCCCGGTTGTCGACATGCACGCGGTCATGAGGAATGGAAATGCAGACAAGGGCCGCCTCACCGATGTCATCGTCCTCTGCGATGGAGACAAGCAGTGCGGTCTCGCAGTCGACTGCGTGATCGATGTTGTCACGCTTGCCGAAGCACAAATCACCGGCACGGCGGTACCCGGATCACCCTGCCGGGTTGGCGCGGCCAGCATCGGGCAGCGTTCAATGATTCTGCTGGACGCCGACAAACTGATGTCCGACCTCCGGCCAGGTCCGGCGGAGCGGCTCGCCGCCTGATCGGGCGATGCCTGACCGGACAATCATCTGCGTGCCATTCCAGGCTTCTGCGCGCGAATGAGCTGCCCCGCCCTCGCTTGAAATAAAGCGACAGCTCCCACAGGGAAAAGAATAATGACAAAACTCGAACGAATGCTGCAATTGAACATTGCAAAGAAACTATGGCTGCTCGCCGCGTGCGCGCTGCTTGGCATGATCATCCTGACGGCGATTTTCCTGCAGTCGGAGCGCACCCTGATCCTCAACGAGCGCAAGGCCAGCGTGCGACAGACGGTGGAAACCGCCTACAGCATCGTCGAGTACTACCAGAGCCTGGGCGCCAGCGGCAAGCTGAGCGAGAACGACGCCAAGCGTGGCGCGATGGATGCCGTCAAGGCGCTGCACTACAGCGGCAAGGAGTACTTCTGGATCAATGACATGCAGCCGCGCATGATCATGCATCCGTTCAAGCCGGAACTCGACGGCAAGCCTCTCGACGACAACAAGGATCCGAGCGGCAAGCAACTGTTCGTCGAAATGGTGAACGTCGTCAAGGCGCACGGCGACGGCTTTGTGTTCTACGCCTGGAACAAACCGGACAGTACCGAACTCGGTCAGAAGGTCTCGTACGTGAAAGGCTTCGCACCCTGGGGCTGGGTAATCGGTTCCGGCGTTTATCTGGACAACGTGCAGGCGACCTTCATCAGCCGATTGATCAATTTTTCCCTGGGCACGCTTGCGCTGGCAGGCATCCTGCTGGCGATCTGCGTCGTGATCGGACGCAGCATTACGCGGCCGCTCGGCACGGCGGTCCGTATCGCCCGCACGGTCGCTTCCGGCGACCTGACCAGCAGGATCGAGGTCTCGACCAACGATGAAACCGGCCAGTTGCTGCACGCGCTCAAGGACATGAACAGCGGCCTGCTGACCATTGTCGGCAAGGTGCGCAACGGCACCGACACCATCGCCGCCGCCTCCACCCAGATTGCCTCCGCCAACATGGACCTGGCTGCGCGCACCGAGGAAGAAGCCAGTTCGCTGGAAGAGACCGCGTCGGCGATGGAGCAGCTTACCGGCACGGTCAAGCAGAACGCGGAACACGCGCGGCAAGCCAATGTGCTGGCGGTGTCCGCCTCCGAGGTGGCGGTCAAGGGCGGCACGGTGGTATCCCAGGTTGTCGGCACCATGGGTTCGATCAACGACTCGGCAAAAAAGATCGTCGATATCATCAGTGTCATCGACGGCATTGCCTTCCAGACCAACATCCTGGCACTGAATGCCGCAGTGGAAGCTGCCCGTGCCGGCGAGCAAGGCAAGGGTTTTGCGGTGGTAGCCTCCGAAGTGCGGCAACTGGCGCAACGTTCCGCATCTGCCGCCAAGGAAATCAAGGACCTGATCGCAGACTCGGTGGAAAAGATCGACACCGGCGCGAGGCTGGTCGACGAAGCCGGCGCCACCATGAAAGACATCGTCAGCAGCGTCAAGCGCGTCACCGACATCATGGCCGAGATCACCGCCGCCAGCCAGGAGCAAAGCTCAGGAATCGAGCAGGTCAACAAGGCGATCGCACAGATGGACGAGGTCACGCAGCGCAATGCGGCACTGGTCGAAGAAGAAGCGGCAACCGCCGACGCCCTGCAGAATCAGGCAGCTGAACTGGCCCAGATCGTCAGCATTTTCCGCCTCGACACCACTTTATCCACCCAGCCTTCTCCGGCAGCGGGTGTGAATCTGCTGCCGCACGTGACGCCGCTGCTGGCGCATTCCTGAGAGGCAGGCAAGGTGATGAAAAAATGTAGCACCCGTTCGCAGCATCGGCGACCGTGTTTGATTCAATGCCCGGTGGCCGGCTTGCACAGCCGCCACGGCCATCGCGATTTATCCGTGCACGCTCTTGGCGGTACCGCTTCAGGCGCCGAGGCCGGCATGCATGATCCAGCGCGGTCTTCCAGGACCCAACCAGTGAATGTCGACACGATCGAAGCGCGTTCGCAGTGCCGGAGTGGTACAGCATGAATGGAATGGTAACGGCGCTGATGGGCCGAAGTGCTGATGAAAAAAAGCTGCGCTTTCGACTGTGGGCTCTGACGGCACTCGTGTTCGTCGGCACTTTGCTGGCCGGCGCGGCCTTTTCAGCGCTGTATCTCCACGCCTACATGCTTCACGAACATCAAGAAGCGGAGCATGTCGCGACCACGCATGCCACGACCATCGAAGGCCGTCTCAGCCGCAGTCTTTCGAGCACCTATGCCCTCGCCGCCCTGGTGCGCCAGACGGGCGGCCATGTCAGCGGCTTTGATTCGCTGGCAACAGAGATGCTGCAAATCTACGGCGACATCAGCAGCCTGCAACTGGCGAAGGGCGGCGTTGTGTCGAACGTCGTTCCCTACGTCGGGAATTCCGAGGTGATCGGGCATGACTTGCTCAAGGATCCCGTACGTCATAAAGCTGCCGAGCTCGCGCTGGAGACCGGAAAGCTGACCCTCGCGGGCCCGTTTGAGCTGCACCAGGGCGGCCAGGCCGTGGTCGGCCGTCTGCCAGTCTTCATGCCGGACCCGGACGGAAAGGACTGGTTCTGGGGCTTTGCCATCGCGGTGATCAAGGTTCCCGACTTGCTGAAGAGCGCCAACCTCGCGCAACTGATCGATGCCGGATACCAGTACGAACTGGCGCGCGTGAATCCCGAAACCGGCGTGCGCGAGATATTTGCGCAATCGGGCAAGGGCACGGTCAAGGGCGCTTTGGTGCGGACCATCGAAGTTCCCAATGGCCGCTGGTATCTCAGCGTCTCGCCAACCGACGGCTGGATGGAGTATTCGCTCGCAGTCGCTACCTGCGTCGGCGTGCTGCTGTTTTCCATCCTGATGGCACTATTGGCGCACCTGACTTTCAAGCGCCCGTTGCTGCTGCGACGCGAGGTAGAGAAGCGCACCGAAGAGCTGGCCGCGGCAAACCGTTCGCTGAGCACGGAAATCGCCGAACGCCAGCGCGCGCAGAATGCCGTCATCCAGATCAATCGTCTCTACAGCGTGCTGAGCCTCACCAATGCGGCGATTATGCGCGTTCCCGAGCGCGACAAATTGCTCGACGAGATATGCCGTGTTGCGGTGGAAGCCGGAGGTTTTCCGCTGGCGCGCATCGCTTGGCTGGATGCGGCGAGCGGGACCTGGTCATGGAAGGCGAAATGCGGGCAGGACGCGGAAATGCCGGAATGCGACGAAGCCATCCGCTGCTGCATGAGCGAAAATGTCGACTCGCTGCAGCGCATTTCGCTGAAGGCATGCAACCACCTTGGAGAAGACGACGTGTCCCGGCACGCGGCCTGTCCGCAGGCAGTGGCCGCAGGATTCGAATCACATGTCTTTCTCCAGTTGCAGGTCAATGCGCGCGTGGTGGGCATGTTCAGCCTCTATGCGCGCGAGCCGGACTTCTTCGATGCGGCGCAGTTGCGCCTGCTCGAAGAGATGACGCATGACCTGTCCTTCGCGCTGGAGAACATCGAGCGCGAGCAAATGCGCAAGGCAACCGAAGAGAACCTGCGCAAGCTGTCGCGCGCGGTAGAACAAAGTGCGAACGCCGTCATGATCACCGACCGCAACGGCGTGATCGAGTACATCAACCCATGGTTTTCCAAGATTACCGGCTATCGGCCGGAGGAAATCATCGGCAAGACGCCGGGCGTGCTGCGCTCCGAGGAGACTCATCCGGAGACGCACAAGCGCATGTGGGACACCATCCTGTCGGGCAAGGAGTGGACCGGCGAGCTGCACAACACGAAAAAGAACGGTGAAACCTACTGGTGCCTGGAAACCATTTCGCCCTTGAAGAACGAGAATGGCGAAGTCAGCCATTTCGTCGCGGTGACTGAAGACATCAGCGAGCGCAAGCAGACCGAGCAGACCATCCGTCACCTCGCCTTCCACGATCCGCTCACCGGCCTGCCCAATCGCCGCCTGTTCAATGACCGCCTGCATCAGGCGGCGGCGTTGCGGCATCGCAAGAACAATGCCTTCGCGCTAATGCTGCTCGATCTGGATCGCTTCAAGACGGTCAACGACACGCTCGGCCATGACATCGGCGATGCCCTGTTGAAGGCAGTGGCCACACGCCTGCTCGCCGCGGTGCGCGAGGGTGACACGCTGGCGCGCATGGGCGGCGACGAGTTCGCACTGCTCGCACTGGAAATTTCCCAGCCGGAGGATGTCGCGCGCCTGGCAGACAAGCTGTTCGCGATCCTGAAGGAACCTTTCCAGCTGTACGGCCATGAACTGTATGTGACGACCAGCATCGGCATCACGCTCTACCCGACCGATGCGAACGATGCCGAAGCCCTGATCAAGAATGCCGACATCGCGCTGTATCGCGCGAAAGATCTCGGCCGCAACAACTTCCAGTTTTTCACGGGCGACATGAATGCGACGATGATGCATCGCCTGCGCCTGGAAAGCGCCATGCGCTGGGCCGTGGAACGCGATGAACTGATGCTGCACTATCAGCCGCAGATCGACGTCGCCACCGGCAGGATTCACGGCACCGAAGCGCTGATCCGCTGGCGTCATCCGGAATTCGGCATGGTCTCGCCGGCACAGTTCATTCCGTTGGCCGAGGAGACGGGGATGATCATTCCGATCGGCGAATGGGTGCTGCGCAAGGCCTGTGCTCAGGCCAAGCAATGGGAGCGCCAGGGCACGCCGATGCGAATCGCCGTCAACCTGTCGGCGCGCCAGTTCCACCAGGGCGATCTGGCCGATACCATTGCGGACATCCTGGATGAATTCGATCTGGCGCCGGCCTTGCTGGAAGTCGAGCTGACGGAAGGCGTCCTGATGGAAGATACCGCCCAGACCGGGGCGATACTGGAACGCCTGCACGGCATGGGGGTGCAGATTTCGATCGACGATTTCGGCACGGGCTATTCATCCCTCTCCTATCTGAAGCGCCTGCCGATCCAGGTGCTGAAGATCGATCAATCCTTTGTGCGCGACATCCATACCGACCCGGACGACCGCGCCATTGTCATGGCGGTGATCGCGCTCGCGCACAGCATGAAGCTGAAAGTGGTCGCGGAAGGCGTGGAAACGCAGGAGCAGTTTGCCTTCCTGCGCGAGTACCGGTGCGATGTCATGCAGGGCTATCTGTTCAGCCGCCCGGTGTCCGGCGAGGATGTGCAGTCGCTGTTGATGTCGGACGCGCGGCAGCGGGCCTGAGACCTCGGGGAAAGATCGCTTCAGGCTCTTCAAGGACGCTGTGCACCAGGTCTATAATGGGCGCTCTCCTCCACCTCGACGGTGCGTGCGATGGCAACAAGCGATCCGTACTGGAGCACCAGCCTTGCCGCCCTGATGCGGCTGCTGGATACCCGCATCGAAGGGCTGTCCGGCGAGCAGGCACACATCCGCGCAATGCGGCATGGCCCCAACGCCATGGAGGCCGAAGATGAATTGCTCGCGCTGTCTCTGTTGCTGCGCCAGCTTGCAAGTCCGCTCGTCCTCATCCTCGTGTTTGGCGCCGTGGTTTCGCTGGCGCTGCAGGACTGGACCAACGCCGTCATCATCCTCGTCATCGTTCTGGGCAGCGTCCTGCTCGGATTCTCGCAGGAATACCGCGCCTCGCGCGCGGTCGCCCGCCTGCGCCGAAGCCTTGCGCTGACCGCGCGGGTTTTCCGCGATGGCAAGCTGCAAGCCTTGCTGGCCAGCGACCTGGTGCCGGGCGACATCATCCGACTGTCGGCCGGCAATCTCGTTCCCGCCGATGGCGTGGTGATCGACGCCACCGATTTTCTGGTGACCGAAGCCAGCCTGACCGGCGAACCATTCCCGGTCCAGAAGCAGCCTGGCGAGCTCGCAGCGGATACGCCTGTCGCCGAGCGCACCAACTGCGTCTATTCCGGCACGTCGGTGCGCAGCGGCACGGCAACCGTGCTGGTGGTCGAAACCGGACGCAGGACAGCGCTCGGCGCCATCGCCGCCAGTCTCAAGTCGAGCGCCCCGGAGACCGAATTCACGCGCGGCGTGCGGCAATTCGGCTATCTGCTGCTGCGCGTCATGCTGATCACGGTGATCTTCGTGCTGGCGGTAAATCAACTGTTCCATCGTCCCGCCATCGAGTCGCTGCTGTTTGCCGTCGCTCTGGCGGTCGGACTCTCCCCCGAGCTGCTTCCCGCCATCGTAAGCGTCACCCTGTCGCATGGCGCGCGCGCCATGGCACGGCGCGGCGTCATCATCCGCCGGCCGGAAGCCATCGAGAACCTGGGGAGCATGGATGTCCTCTGCACCGACAAGACCGGCACCCTGACCGAAGGCGTGATCGACCTCAACGACGCGGTCGATCCCGATGGCAACACCTCGTCCTCGGTGCGATGGCTGGCCTATCTCAACGCGGCCTTCGAAACCGGCATCGAAAACCCGCTCGACGCGGCGCTGATCGTCGCGGGCGAGAAGGAAAGGATGAGCATCGACGGCCTGCGCAAGATCAATGAAATTCCCTATGACTTCATCCGGCGCCGTCTGACCATCGTGGTCGAGGAACCGGCGTCGCGGGACCGGCATCTGATCATCACCAAGGGCGCATTCAGCAACGTGCTCGAACTCTGCACCGCGATCGCATCGGCCAATGGCGAGCGCCCGCTGGACGATGAGGCGCGCCGCAAGCTGCAGGACTACTATGAACGCAAGGGACGGGAAGGTTTTCGCGTGCTTGCCGTGGCGACTCGCCATGCGGAGCCCAAGGCCGACTATGTGCATGACGACGAAAGCGCCATGGCATTCGCCGGCTTCCTGCTCTTCTTCGATCCGCTCAAGGCCGGCGCAGGGAAAACCCTGCACGACCTGGCCGCACTCGGCATCCGGGTCAAGATCATTAGCGGTGACAACCGTTACGTCGCCGCTCATGTCGCGGAAGGCCTCGGGCTGGAATGCGCGTCGATGCTCACCGGCGCGGAGATGTCGCGGCTGAACGAAGAATCCTTGCGCTATCGGGCCGAGCGCACCGATCTGTTCGCCGAAGTCGATCCGCAGCAAAAGGAGCATATCGTGCGCACGCTGCAGCGCGCCGGCCACGTGGTCGGCTATATCGGCGACGGCATCAACGACGGTCCGCCACTGCATATCGCCGACGTTGGCATTTCCGTGGACAAAGCGGTCGACGTGGCGCGCGAGGCAGCCGACGTGATCCTGCTGCGGCCCGACCTGGACGTGCTGTGCAACGGCGTCAGGGAGGGCCGGCGCACCTTCGCCAACACGCTCAAGTACATCTGCGTCACGACCAGCGCCAACTTCGGCAACATGATGAGCATGGCATTCGCCACGTCGGTGCTCGATTTCCTGCCGCTGAGCGCCAAGCAAATCCTGCTCAACAATTTTCTCTCCGACATTCCCTCGATCGCCATCTCTACAGACAATGTGGATCGCGAACGCGTCGAGCGTGCGCGCCGCTGGAACCTGCGCGAGGTGCGTCAGTTCATGATCGTGTTCGGCCTCGTCAGCTCGGCGTTCGACCTGCTCACCTTCGCCACGCTCATCAAGGTCTTTCACGCCGACGAGGCCACCTTCCAGACCGCCTGGTTCGTGGTCTCCGTGCTGACTGAACTGGTGGTGGTGCTAGTGCTGCGCACTGCGAAGCCCGCGTGGCGCAGCAAGCCATCCCGCCTGTTGCTGGCGACGACGACGCTGGTAGGCGTATTGGCGATCTGCCTCCCCTCCATTCCCTACATCGCGCGCGTGTTCGGTTTTATTCCGCTATCCTGGCCGCTGGCGCTGACGGCAATGGCCATCGTGCTCGGCTATATTCTCTGCACCGAGGCGGTGAAGCGCAGGTTCTTTGCGCCTTGAAGCGTCCGGCGGGAGGATGCAATGCGTGGCGGTTGCAGACGCCGGGGGGAAGGGCCGGCATTCCGCCAAAACAATTTTTCCGACTTAACCCATCATGATCCCCATGAGAACATCATTTTGCATCGTCCTGCTCTCACTGAGCTTTGCACTGCCCGCTGCCCACGCGGGCCGGCTGATGGAGCGCCGTGCCGCCGATCTGCAGGACGACGACAGCGCCGGAACCGTTTCAAGTCTTCCGGCCGGCGTCACGCTGCGCCGCGATGTCCCTTACGGCGAGGATCGCCTGCAGCGCATGGATGTCTACCTGCCGGCGCAGGCGAAGAACGCCCCGGTCATCGTCATGGTCCACGGCGGCGGCTGGCGGCGCGGTGACAAGACGATGCGTTCGGTCGTCGAAAACAAGCTTGCGCGATGGTCGGCAAACGGCTTTGTTTTCATCTCGGTCAACTACCGGCTGCTGCCGCAGGCCGACGTGGCGCAACAGGCCGACGACGTGGCCAAGGCCCTGGCCACCGCCCAATCCCAGGCGGAAAGCTGGGGTGCCGATCCTTCCGCTTTCCTGCTCATGGGGCATTCGGCCGGCGCGCACCTGATCGCCCTGCTCTCCGCCGATCCCTCGCGCGCATTCCGCCTGGGCGCGAAGCCCTGGTTGGGCACGGTTGCGCTCGACAGCGCAGCACTCGACGTGGCGCAAATCATGCAGGGACGGCATATGCGGCTGTATGACCCCGCCTTCGGCGCCGATCCGGCCTACTGGAAGTCCGTGTCGCCCTTCCACGCGCTGTCGTCGAAGGCGGTTCCGCTGCTGGCCGTGTGTTCGAGCCGCCGCACTGATTCCTGTCCCCAGGCAAGGCAATTCGTGTCCGCCGAGGAGCGGCTCGGCGTGCGCGCATCGGTGCTGGAGGAAGATCTGTCGCATCGGCAGATCAATGAAGAACTGGGGCTGCCCGGTGCTTATACCAGCGGGGTCGAGCAATTCATGCGATCGCTCGGCCTGGCGGTGGCGGACAATGCGGCGCCCCTGCCCTCGCGTGCCCCGGCCAGGCGTCGCTTCCTGCGAAGAGAGTAAGCGCCCCTTTCTTCGCCGAAATGAAAAAGGGCTGGCACTGCCAGCCCCAACGCGATTCGCATCGCGATTGCATCAACGGGTCAGGATGACCTTCTGGGTATTAGCCCCGGAATCCCGCCGTTCCCTCGCTTAGTGCGAAAGAACCCATTTCGCGATAGCCTTCAGATCGCCCTGGTCCTTGGTCTCGATGATCTTGTGCTCTTCCTCGGTGCCGTCTTCCAGCTTGACCTTCGGTCCCGTGGTGATGTTCTTGATGATCTTGGCTTCGCCGTCCGGCTTGGCCTTGAGATCGGCGGCGATCTTCTTGTACGACGGCCCTTTCTTCGTCTTGTCCACTGCGTGGCACTTGAAGCAGCCTTGCTTCTTCAGGTAAGGCTCGACGTCGGAATCGCTCAGGGCGGCGAAGGCGTGCGTCGACACGGACAGGGCCACCGCGGCGGCGGCCATTCCCAACAGCTTGCTGGTGATGGTGTTGAGTTTCATGATGCCTCTCTCTAAAAAATGAAATACCAGTTTTACTTCCGCCAAATTTAGAACCGGGGGACGGGCGCCCCGGGTTAACAATTTCAATGTCCCAAGAATCCGTTCACCACCATCGTGAGCAGACTCAGGCCGACGACGATCAGGGTGAAGCCAAGTATCTTGGCGCCCAGCGTCATCGGTTGCGACGGCGCATCCACCAGGTACTTCTTCAATTCTCCCGTGCGCACCAGGCGATCATACTCGACACGATGCTCGTGGCGGAACTCTTCCAGCGGGAAGGTGCCGGTGAACATCACCGTATCCAGCGGGAACTTGTCCGGACGGAAGTGGTTGTTGAAGAAGTGGACGGTGAACAGGAACACCACTGCCAGGATCGCTTCTTCGCCGTGGAAGATCATCGCGACGTTGAACACCCAGCCCGGCAGGTAGCTCGCGGTCACATGCGGGAACCACATCATCAGGCCGGATACGCCGATGATCGTGACACCCCAGAACGGTGCCCAGTAGTCGAACTTCTCCCAGTAGGTCCAGCGATCGAATACCGGACGTGGTGCCAGGCCGAAGAACCACTTGAACATGGCGATGATGTCGGTCAGATCCTGCAGGCCCGGGATCAGCGAATCCGGCCCGAAGATCTTGAACTTCTTCCAGTTCTTCGCCAGCTTGATGCCGACATAGAAGACGTGCCAGATGAACACGATGCCGAAGATCGTGGCAAAGACGCGGTGGATGCTGCCCGCAACCTTGTAGCCGCCCAGCGTCTTCATGATCACGGGTGCCCATGCAGCGTCCGGGAAGAACAGCGGCATGCCGGTCAGCGTCAACGCCATCAAGCTCAGTGCGAACGTCAGGTGGGCGATACGCCAGGTCGCGGTGAAGCGCTGGTAGTGTTTGCCCTTCAATTCTTCAGGCAGCGCTTCCACATTCACATGCGGGCGCAGCTTGCGTTGCTTGCGTTCCTTGTACTCACGATAGAACCAGAGCAGCGTGTGGGTCCAGAAGAAGGCAAAGGTGCCGACCAGCAGACCGATCATGAAGTTCTTGGCCAGCCAGATCTGCGGATAGGTCTTGAAGTCGCCGGCGGTGCCGTGCGGCTGGAAGGAGACGAAACCGGCTGTCGCGTCGGCACGGCCCTTCTTCTCGGAATGGCATTGCTTGCAGGTTTTCAGCAGATTCTTTTCGTTGACCTTGGACTCCGGATCCTTCTTCGGCTGAATGCCATGGCTGCCGTGGCAGTCGAAGCACTTGCCGGTCTCGGCATAGCCCAGGGCCGTCACCTGGCCGTGGTAGGTCGATTTGTAGGACTTGTAACGGTCGGTATGGCAGTTGCCGCAGGAAGCCGTGATCTTCAGCTTGGTCGGATCGGCCGAGGTGTTGGCGACAGCATGTGTCGTATGGCAGTCGGAGCAGACGGCAGCCTTGATATTCTTCTTTTCGAGAACCTCTTTCCCATGAATGGAATCCTTGTACTCTTCGAGCTGATCCTCGTGGCATTTTGCGCCGCAGGTTTCCGCGATGGTCAGGCGGTTTTCCGCGCGGCGCGTGGTGCCCACGGGGGCGACGTCGAAGGTATGGACGTCATGGCAGTCGTTGCAGCCCGCATTCGCGCGGTCCGGCTCGTCCTTGTTGGGACGTGCATGCAGCGATTTCTTGTAGGCCTCGATGTTATCCACCACAGCGCCCAGACGCGCCTTCTGCGTGGTCAGACCGTCCTTCTTGGCCTTGCTCCATAGCGTCTCGTGGCAGGAGATGCAGTCCGGCTTTTTGGCCGTGGCGGACTTCTGGTGCTGCGCCTTGGCATCGGTGATTTCGGTATGGCAGTCGACGCACTGCATGGTCGAGTGCACGCCCTTGCCGTACTTCACCGGATTGATCGCATTCAGTGTGCGTTTCTCGCCGCCGGCGGTCGGCGCTTCCAGCTTGCCCTTCTTCCCGTCATGGCAGCCTTCACAGCTTGCGTTATCGAGCTTTTCCGCAGTCGGTGCGGCGGCCGCGGGCTTGGCGTCTTCTGCGGAGGCAGGCGCCAATGTGAAGACGCCGGCAAGGCAGATAACCGCTGTCAGCGCCCAGTTCTTGAGCTTCCGGATCGGCACAGCCGTCCTGTTTCGGTAAGCGAGCGATTTGGTCATGATCTTAAGGAGGGTGTTTAATTATTCGGTACTACGGTGTATTCGGTATTACGAGAATGCAACTTTCGCGCCAGGCCGGACACGAGCCTGAACGGCCGGCACGCGCCAAAAGAAACGCCCCTTGCGGGGCGTTCAAACAGAGACTGGCAACGTGAACGCTCCACCGGGTGCCACAGACATGCTGGTTGATCCGGCGGAGCGCCATATCGGGGTGCCTGACCTTACTGGAACTTGTAGATGTAGGTCACACCGATGAAGCTGACGTTTTGCGTCTGCTTGGCACCGACAGTCGTGTTATCGGCGAACGTGAACGGCACACCGTTGCTTGCCCAAGTCCATTCAACCAGTCGTGCACGTTGATGGATCAGGTCGAGGCGGACGTCCGCGTTCTTCTGCAGCGCATACTTGCCGAAGAAGCTCAATGTCGTCGTACGGAACGTCACGTCCGGCAGACCGATCGCAGCCTGGGCGAGGTTGGCTGCGGTGGCCGGCGCACCCGTTGCCGACGGCGCGGCGTCGATGCCGTACTTGTTGATGTCATTGAGGTAGGACAGGTTTGCACCAACCAGCAGCTTGCTGCTCAGCTTGCCATCCACGCCGAGGCCGAAAGCATCGCTCCGGTCATTGAGAGCCAGCATGTAGCCCGTGCTGTGGTTGATATGCAGGGTCTGATCGCCGTAGGATGCATAGCCGTTGAGCTTCCAGTTGTCGGTCAGGGCGTAGGACATGTCAAGGCTGTACATCTTGAACGCCGAATCACGCCAACCCTTGCCACCAGCTACCGGGTTGAAGAAATTCGTGTTCTTGTCCTTGCCGTCTTCCAGACTGACCTGCACCGTCATACGCTCGCTCGGAGTCCAGTCGGCAGACAGCTTCCACTTGTCGCGCTCCAGATCCACCATGTTCATCGGCATGATCGTCGTCGCCGACAGACCGACCAGCGTGGATGCCGGCACCGTTGCACCGTAGCCTGCACCTGCCGCCGCGGCGGCAGCACTGGTCTGCAGCGAGGTCCAGTCGGATCCGCCGCGCTTGCTGCTGGAATAGCCGATCGCGCCATTGAGCGTTTCCGACATGTTGCGACGCAGTTCAAGGCGATAGCCCGTTTCCGAGTTTCTCGCGCGCAGGCCACCCAGACCGGCGACGATTTCATCGCCGGCAGGCGTCGGCACCTCGCGTTCGATCGAGGCGTAGTCCGCACCGATCGTCGCACGATAGTTGGCCGGCAGCAGATAGCTGGCTTCCAGCTTGCCGTTGACCTTGGTCGACGTCACATGGTTGTTGTTCCAGAACTCGCCGACATTGGTATAGCTGGCGGGGTTGGTGGCCGGCGTTACCGCTGTCGCCTCTACGTTGTACAAGGCGTTCGGTGTCTTGTCGTCCTTGTTCTCGTAGCGAACATTGGCAAGCAGGGAGAGCTTGTCGATCGGACGCGTGGTGAATCCGACTTGTGCCAGTACGGTGTCAACGCGACCGCCAAGGTCGGTCACGCCAGCCGGAGCACCGCTCAGACCCGCGCCGGCGAAGCTGGCGTTCTGCGTCGCATGCGTGTACGCATACTTGAAGTTCGCCTTGGTCTTGGGCGTGAACGCATAGTTGCCATCAATGTAGATCTGATGCGCCTGGTTGTCCGGCGGCAGCGCCATCGCCGACTGCAGGTTGTTTTGCAGGCTCGTACCGCCACCCGCGATGATGTTCGTGCCGACGGCCGGATAGCCCGGGAAGGGTTGGCCGAGGCCGTTGTTGAACAGGTTCGGCACCACAGGATTCAGGCTACCGTTCGAGTTCGAGTAGAACGAACCGTAGTAGCCCGCGCTCAACATCAATTTCTCGTCATGGAAATTGAGCTTTGCATCGATCTGCTTGGTGTTGGAGTTGATCGGCTCAGCCAGCAGCAGGAGCGCATTCTTCACGAATGCAGCCTGACTGATGGCTGCCGTCGTGGAACTGCCGCAGACGTAGGCTGCGCAGTCATATCCCCTGCCCCACAGCCTCGCGCCGTCCTTGTCCTCGTTCTTGAACTCGGTAACGAATTGCAGCGAAGGCGAGACCCATTTTTCGAAGCCGAGCATGGCGTTCTTGCGCTTCGTCTTCAGGTCGACATCCGTGCCGCTGCCCGGCGTGGCCAGGCGGTTGATCGTGGGCGTGCTGGTACCGACACCGGTCATGCCGGTATTGATTGTGCGCGGATAGATGCGCTCCAGTTCGCTGTATCCCGCCTTGACCTTCCAGTCGCCTTGCTTGTCGTAGCGGAAGCCGAGTTCGCGCGTGCTGAGGCCGAGATCGGTGCCATTGAACTGCAGCCAGGTTCCGGTCGCGTCGTCGCGCTTGAGATAGTCGAAGTTGAGCAAGCCGTAGGCGCTGTGGTCGCGCATGCCGTTGTACTGGCCGAACAGTGCGCGGTCCTTGCTGTCGCCGCTGACGGCACCTACGCCGACGCTGACGAAGCTTTCGGGCGTGGTCAATTCAGCGACGCTCTGGCCATCGTCGGCGCATGCCGGGCCGAAGGCCGCGAGCAGCGCGAGCGCGATAGCAGTTTGGCTCACGCCAAGATGTTGTTTCGAGATTTTCATGATGTTAGCCCTTTCTTAGCGGAACATGAACTGCGGCGTCGGGTTGGTTGCGCTCGGATTATTGCTTCCGTGCACCTGCGTATGGCAGTTCATGCAAGCCCTTGCCTGAGTCACGTTGATGCCGCTCTTGCCTGCACCGTTGACCGTTGGCGCCGTAACCTGTGCTCCTGCAACTTGAGGAATGAAACCACCGTGCGGTGTATGGCATTGATGGCAGAGGAACGGCGGACGTGCCTTCAGCAGGCTCTCTGCAACGGTGCCGTGCGGGTTGTGGCAGTTACCGCAGTCCTCGTCGACCGGCGAGTGGTTATGCACGAACGGGCCGCGCTTCTCCATGTGGCAGGTGTAGCAGGTCTCGTTGACGCTGTTACGCTTCATCAGCTTCGGGCTGACCGAACCGTGCGGCTGGTGGCAGTCGGAGCAGGCGACCTTGCCTTCGAGGATGGGATGGTGCGAAGGACGGCTGACCTGGGCGCGCTGTTCCTTGTGGCAGGCGAAGCACACTTCAGGCTGGGTCTTCTTGTCCATCACCTTGTCGTGGCCGGCATGGACCGTGTGGCAGGAGGAGCAGCTCACATCGCGCGCCTGGTGCGTGCTGCCTTCCCAGTGCGAGCGGTTTGCATCCTTCTTGTGGCAGCTCAGGCAGGCTCCGCTGCGCTGATCTGTCGAGTTGGTGGAGTTTTTGGCAAAGGTGACGTCGGGCTTCGGCGGCTTGTCCTTGCCCTTGTAGTCGGCGTGCTTGTCGCTGTCGCCGTGGCACTTGGTGCAGGTCGGCGTGCGCTCGTCGGCACGCGTGCCGTGACGCGTCTTGCCGATGGCCAGCAGCTTCGGCGAATCGGCCTCGTCATGGCAGGCGGTGCACTTCGCATCGCCCTTGAGCACCAGATCCTTGGCGTCCGGTTTGGCGGCATCCGCCGCGAAAGCCGGCGCAATGCCAGCCACCCCTATCGCAAACGTCACTACCGTGACGACCTTTTTCCAGAGCTTCATCAGCTTCCTCCCTATGGTTCAACTTCGATTCTTGCGTTTGCCGGTTTCCGACATCGGCAAGTCTTTATGCTCCGTTCGTGCGATCTGCACTCGACTTCAACGCACGAATATCCACATAGCAAGAAGGGTATCGACTCACCACCCTTTGCACAACGCTCTATGTTGCGAATCGCACGATGATTCGCAAAACTTTTCAAATTGTTTGATATGGCGCAACTTTTCCAGACACTGAAAATCGATTGCATCAATACGACGATTCTTATTCGATTCCCGATGGGAGTCGTCGCATGAAATGCATGCGCGAAGACGCTTCATCGATGCTTCTCCAAATCGAGAAACCTGCCGATACATGCTCATCATTTCTTCTTCATTCTCATTTGAAGAGAGCCTCCATCATGCGCAATTCATTCTTCTCTAAATCGAGAATGCAGAAGGCACTCGTCCGTGATGCGGTGCTATGAAAACAGGCACAGGCTCTCGATCACCACTTCTCTAAATCGGGAATCAATCTCTTCAAGCTAACGCAGATCAAAGACTTTCTATCACGTCTTGATCTATTCGTTGCGTATGCCCACAAGCCCTTATTTCACATCAAAAGATTCAAAAGTTTTCGAGTCCATCCGCGCTATGAAGAACAGCGAAGTTGTATAAAGAATCGCAACCCTACCCTCCATCACGCGCGCATCGTTGCCTAAGCAAAAATCAAACCGGGTGTCGATGAGAGGCGAAAGAAGGCGCTCTGCAATCGATTAGTCCGGTCGCTGAAGACGCACGAAGGGCGAGCAGGTTTGCAGTCACCGTGAACCGGCAAAAGCAGAAATCGAAGTGAACCATAGGGAGAACACTGATGAAGCTCTGGAAGAAGGTCGTCACGCTAGTGACGTTTGCGATAGGGGTGGCTGGCATTGCGCCGGCTTTCGCGGCGGATGCCGCCAAGGACCTCGTTCTCAAGGGCGATGCGAAGTGCACCGCCTGCCATGACGAGGCCGATTCGCCGAAGCTGCTGGCCATCGGCAAAACCAAGCATGGCACACGCGCCGACGAGCGCACGCCGACCTGCACCAAGTGCCACGGCGACAGCGACAAGCATGCCGACTACAAAGGCAAGGACAAGCCGCCGAAGCCCGACGTCACCTTTGCCAAAGACTCCTCGAATCCGGCCCAACAACGTAGCGATGTCTGCCTGGGCTGCCACAAGAAGGATGCGAAGCGCTCCCATTGGGAAGGCAGTACCCACCAAAGCCAGGAAGTGGCCTGCTCCTCCTGCCACACGGTCCATGCCGGCCATGACAAGGCTCTCGACAAGAAGACGCAGACCGAAGTGTGCTTCGCCTGCCACAAGGAACAACGCAGCCAGGTCAATCGCATCTCTCATCACCCTATCCTCGAAGGCAAGGTCGCCTGCTCCGATTGTCACAACCCCCATGGCTCAGTCGGTCCGAAACTGATGAAAGGCGACAGCGTAGTCGAAACCTGCTACGCCTGCCACATGGAGAAGCGCGGCCCGTTCGTCTGGAACCACGCGCCGGTCAGCGAGGACTGCGCAATCTGCCATAACCCCCACGGCAGCAATGTGGAAAGCATGTTAAAGACCCGTCCGCCCTTCCTGTGCCACCAATGCCATACACCGCACGGTGGGAACCTTGCGCAGTTGACCAACCAGTCTGCCCGCCCGACAAGCGTCGGCAGAAATGGTGTCACCTACACCCAGGGACGCGGCTGCGTGAACTGCCATACACAGGTGCATGGCAGCAACAACCCGGCGGCTGCTCAACCCACTCCGCAGTTCATGCTCCGCTGAGAAAGGGCCAATATCATGAAAATCTCGAAACAACATCTTGGCGCCAGCCAAACTGCTATCGCGCTCGCGCTGCTTGCAGCCTTCGGCCCGGCATGCGCCGACGAGGGCATCGACCAGTACATCAAGCCTGACAGCTCCGTGCGCGTCGGTGTGGGTGCCGTCAGCGGCGACAGCAAGGACCGTGCGCTCTTCGGTCAGTACAACGGCATGCGCGAGCACGACTTCTACGGCCTGCTCGATGTGGACGTCAACAAGCGCGATGAGGCGAGCGGCACCTGGACTATCTTCAAGGCGCGCAACCTGGGTCTGGACACCCGCGAGCTTGGCTTCGGCCAGCAAAGACAAGGCGACTGGAAGTATTCGGTTGAATACGGCGAGCTGGTGCGCAACTACCAGAACACGATCAACACCGGCATGCAGGGCATCGGCTCGGCTACCCCGACGGTAACCGCCCTGACTGCGCCCGGCACGGGTCGCGACGTGGATCTGCAGACCAAGCGCAAGGCTGCCACGCTGAACTTCGCCAAGTGGATCTCGCCGAATCTCCAGTTCGAAGCCAACTTCAAGAACGAGGACAAGGACGGCGCCCGACTGTTCGGCCGAGGCCTCAACTGTGCCGCGAGCGCATCGGCGACCAGCCATATCCTCTGCCCACCGGGAGGCTCGGGCGGGATTCTGCTGCTGCCGGAGCCGATCAACTCAACCACGCGCCAGGCCGAGGCCAGGCTCACTTTCTCCGGCGAGAAGTTCCTGCTCAGCGCAGCCTACAACGGATCCTTCTACGACAACGCGAATGGATCCTTGCGGCCGACCATCGCGGGCAACTTGTTCAACCCGAACGGAAGCGTGCTCAACACGGCGGTCGCGCCCGGCAGCACTCTCGCCGGTTACATGACGCAGGCAATGGCATTGGCGCCCGACAACCAGGCGCACAAGTTCTCCCTCACCGGCAACTACGCGTTCACACCGGCGACCAAGGCGACCTTCAAGTATGCGTACACCTATGCCAAGCAGGATGAGGACTTTGCCAGCATGGGGCTGACCGGCGGACCTGCGGGCGTATCCAACCTCGGCGGACGCATGGACACGACGCTCGCACAGGCCGGTGTCACGTCGCGCATCATGCCGAAACTCACCCTTGCCGCCAACGTGCGGTACGAGGACCGCAACAACAAGACACCAGTCGGGCTCTACTCGGCCGATGCCGGCGAAACCAACAACCAGGGTTCGCAAACGAAGCTCAACGGCAAGGTCGAAGCCATCTACCAGTTTGCTCCCGGCTATCGCGGAACGCTCGGCGTGGATTACGAGAAGGTCGATTTCGGCCGTCCCGTCAGCACCTCGGCTCCCGGCGGCCTGAACCTGTTGCGCGAGAATACGGATGAACTGTCGTACCGGATCGAGTTGCGGCGAAGCCTGTCCGAAACCTTTACTGGCGCGATCAGCTACATCCGCAGCGACCGCAATGGTTCCGACTGGCTGCAAGCGGCACTCGGCACACCGGTGCTCACCGACTCGCAGGCGGCAGCCGAGGGCGGCGGCCGGCCGGTCACCCCGACCATGTTCCAGGACCGCACGCGCGACAAGGTCCGGCTGTCGGCCGACTGGACACCGCTGGAGCGAGTCTCGCTGCAGTTCCTCATCGAGGACGGCAAGGACAGCTACGATTCCCCGCATAACGGCGTGTTCAAGGGGCTCGGCGACACCGATGCGAAGTTCTACGGCATCGATGCATCGTTTGCGCTGTCCGACAACTGGAAGATGTCCGCGTACTGGAACCAGGGTGAGGAATCGCAGCACGTCAACCACAGCCTGTACGTTGGCTCGCTGTCCAGCAAGACCAGCAGCATTGGCCTGGGCTTGAACGGCAAGGTCTCCGGCAAGGTCGAACTGGGCGGCAACCTGACTTTCACCGACGACAAGTACAGCTATCAGCAAGGGCTGGAAACGGGTTCCAACACGGCCGCTACGATCACCACCAACCAGGCGTTCCTGAACACGACGGGCGGCTTGCCGGACACCGCCTATCGTGCGACGACGCTGAACCTGTTCGGCAAGTATGAACTGAGCAAGAATTCGGGCCTGCGTCTCGACCTGATTCACCAGCGTGCAAAATTCAATGACTGGGCCTGGACCTATGGCGGTGTGCCGTTCTTCTTCTCGGACAACACCTCCGTCAGCGGTCAGCAACAGCAGAACGTCACGTTTATCGGGGTGAGCTACCTCTATAAATTCCAGTAAGACGCGCGCTGTTCACGCGATGCTCCACCGGCCAAGGGAGAAGCTTCCCGCGGCCCGTGGAGCATTATTTATTTTGAAGCTCACACTTTTCCACGCAAAGTTCTTTTTCAACGACCTTGGGGCTCAGTGCTCTTGCATGCGCATGGAGTACGCTAGCGCCGATTTCGAACTGGTTTAGCAGGCTGTTGAAAAACGTAGCGAGCGGGGCGAGATTGGGGCCGAGGAGCGCACGCGTACAGAGTGGTACGCAGAGCACCGCAGGCCCCAAGGTCGACCCGCGCAGTAGTTTTTCAACAGCCTGCTAGTACTACTGCGTCATTAGCTGGGAAAGCGGGCGCTGACATGGTTTTCAGGAGGTTGCATAAAGTCATTGCTTTACCTCAGTTCAAAGGGGTGGGGGATTTTTCATTAAGCGGCGGCGTCTCATTGCTTGTTGATGCGCGGGAGCCGTGAGATGAAGGCGGATGATTTTGAGGAATATCTGGATTACCTGGCACCGGCGCTGGCGCATGCGGACCGGGTGAACGGACTGAAAGATTACTGTGCCGGGTTGATGCTGCCGCTGGAGCGCAAGAGCGTCGAGCCGTTGGCAGCCCATCTTGACCCGCTGCACGTGAGTGCCAAACACCAGTCGTTGTTGCACTTCATTGGGCAGTCGGCGTGGTC
>NZ_DATFAF010000040.1:0-71363 GCF_035254865.1 Noviherbaspirillum sp. | reverse complement strand
GGCGGCTCGCTTTCGCCGCCTGGCGCGCGACTATGAGCGGCTTGCCGACACGCTGGCAGGACTTCATTTCGTCGCCTTCGCATGTCTCATGCTCAGTAAGGCCGCTGCCATGCTGGGTCAAGGTTCATAACACCCTCTAGTCCTGTTTGCCCGACGCTTTCGCGCCGGTTTCCCCTGTACCACCTCCAAGCGCCCGATAGAGATCGATGGCATTCGTCAGGCGCAGCAACCTCGCCTGCACCAGTGCCTGCTCGGCGGAGAACAGTTCGCGTTGGGCGTCGAGCACATCCAGCGAACTGGCGACGCCGTTCTGATAACGCAGGTCGGCCAGCTTCAGGCGTTCTGCCTGTGCGACTTGCACGGCGCGTTGTGCTTCGATCTGTTCCTCGAGTGTGCTGCGTGCAGTGAGGGCATCAGCGACCTCGCGAAATGCGGTCTGGATGCTCTTTTCGTACTCCGCCACGGCGACGTTGTTGCGCACTTCGGCCAGGCTGAGGCTGGCGCTGTTGCGGCCCGCATCGAAGATCGGCAGCAGCAACTGTGGCGCGAACGACCAGGTGCGTGAGCCTGCTTCAAACAATCCATCCAGCGCATTGCTGGCAGTGCCGATGCCCGCGGTCAGTGAAATGCGCGGGAAGAAGGCGGCGCGTGCGGCACCGATGTTCGCGTTGGCAGCTTTCAAGCGCTGTTCGGCGGAGCGGATATCCGGCCGGCGTATCAGCAGGTCCGAGGGCAGACCCGCCGGAATATCAGTGACGATGTCTTGCGAGTCGAGCGACTGCGCCGCCGGCAGGTTTGTCAGCGGTG
The DNA here is from genome assembly GCF_035254865.1 of Noviherbaspirillum sp. Lineage (GTDB taxonomy): Bacteria > Pseudomonadota > Gammaproteobacteria > Burkholderiales > Burkholderiaceae_D > Noviherbaspirillum. The sequence goes on along the minus strand of NZ_DATFAF010000040.1, from coordinate 70,556 downwards.
TGCCTACCAGCAGGGTTAGCGCGTTCACCGCCTGGGCGCGTTGCCGGGTGAGTGTGGCGAGCGAGGCGCGGGCGGTCTGCACCAGGATTTCATTCTGACGCAGGTCGAGCGCAGAGGATGCGCCGACATCGAAGCGCTGCTTGGCGAGCTTGTAGGCTTCATCGCGGCTTTCGACGGTCTTGCGGGCGAGCTCGTATTGCTCGGCAAAAGCGCGCTCGGCCAGATAGGCTTTCGCGACTTCGGAAACCAGCGAAATCCTTGCCGCCTGTGCCGCCTCTTCCGTGGCCAGGTATTGCGCCAGCGCGGCGTCGTTCAGGCTGCGCACGCGACCGAAGAAATCCAGCTCGAAGGATGCCAGGCTGAGGCCGACCTGATAGCTGCTGGTGACGGTCGATCTGCCGTTCAGGGACAGGCTGGCGGGAGTGCGCGAGCGCGCGCCGCCAGCGGCGGCGTTCAGCGTCGGCAGCAGGTCGGCGGACTGGATGTTGTACTGGGCGCGCGCTTCCTCGATGCGCAAGGCCGCAATGCGCAGGTCGCGGTTGTTGGCCAGCGCAGTCTCGATCAGGGCTTGCAGCCGCTGATCCGGAAAGAACTCGCGCCAGCCGATCGCAGCCGCATTGTCGGCGGCCTGGCCGGTCTCGACCGGGTAGACGGTGGCGATCGGCGCATCCGGCCGATGGAAGGTCGGCGCAAGCGAACATCCGGCGACCAGGCCCGCGGCTGCCAGCGATAGTGTCAATCGCTTAATCATCATTGTTCTCCTGTTGCATGTGTGCGGCGTACATCTGTCGTTGCCGTTCGCTGCCCTTGAAGACCTTGCGCACCACGACGAAGAACACCGGCACCAGAACGACCGCCAGCACCGTGGCGGTGATCATGCCGCCCATCACGCCTGTGCCGATCGCGCGCTGGCTTGCGGAACCGGCGCCGGTCGCGATCGCCAGCGGCAGCACGCCGAGAATGAATGCGAGCGAGGTCATGATGATCGGGCGGAAACGCAAGTGAACCGCTTCCAGGGTGGCGTCGATCAGCGGTCTGCCTTGTGCCTGCAGGTCTTTCGCGAATTCGATGATCAGAATCGCGTTCTTCGCCGACAGGCCGATGATGGCAATCAGGCCGACCTTGAAGTACACATCGTCCGGCATGCCACGCAAGGTCGCGCCGAGCAGGGCACCGAGCACGCCGAGCGGCACCACCAGCAATACCGAGAGCGGAATCGAGGTGCTTTCATACAATGCTGCCAGCACCAGGAATACCGCGATCAGCGACAGCGCGAACAGCGCGGGCGCTTGCGAGCCGGATGTCTTTTCTTCGCGCGAGCCGCCGGTCCATTCGTAGCCGAAGCCGGCCGGCAGTTGCTGAGCCATTTTTTCCATTTCGGCCATCGCCTCGCCGGTGCTCCGTCCCGGCGCTGCATCGCCGGAAATCTTCATTGCCGGATAACCGTTGTAGCGAATCAGTTGCACCGGGCCGGTATCCCATTTCGTGCTGGCGAACGCCGAGAATGGCACCATCGTGCCTTGCGTATTGCGCACATACAGGTTCAGCAGATCCTGCGGCTGCATCCGTTCTGGCGAATCCGCTTGCAGGATCACGCGCTGTTGCCGGCCCGCGCTGGGGAAGTCATTCAGATAGGCCGAGCCGAAGGCATTCGACAAGGTGCTGTTGATGTCGGCGAAAGTAACGCCAAGCGCGTTGGCCTTGTCACGGTCGATGCGCAGTTCCAGCTGCGGCGTGTCTTCCAGTCCTTCGGGGCGCACGCCTTGCAATGCCGGGTTCTTCGCGGCCATGCCCAGCAACTGGTTGCGTGCGGTCAGCAGCGCTTCATGGCCGAGGCCGCCGCGGTCCTGCAGGCGGAAGGTGAAGCCGGTTGCATTGCCGAGTTCGCGAATCGGCGGCGGGTTGACCGGGAAGATGATGGCATCGCGGATTTGCGACAGCGCGCCGAATGCGCGGCCGGCAATCTCGGTTGCCGAATCTCCTTTACCACGCTCGCTCCAGTCCTTCAGCGGCGTAAACACCAGGCCGGCGTTCTGGCCGCTGCCGGAGAAGCTGAAGCCGGTCACGGCGACCGTATGCTGGATCGGCGATTGCTTCAGGTAATAATTTTCGACCTGCTTGATGACGTCCAGCGTGCGGTTGACGCTCGCACCCGGCGGCAGCTGCACGTTGGTAATCAGATAGCCCTGGTCTTCGATCGGCAGGAAGGACGAGGGCAGTCTCGCATACAGAAACGCGACGCAGGCGATGATGACGCCATAGATCGCCATGTAGCGGCCGGTCTTGCCAAGCATCCGTCCGACCAGACTTTGATAGTTGTTTGCCGTCCGGTGGAAGCCGCGATTGAACCAGCCGAAGAAACCTTTCTTTTCATGATGGTGACCCGCCTCGACCGGCTTGAGCAGCGTCGCGCAGAGCGCGGGGGTCAGCGACAGCGCCATCAGCGCCGAGAACAGCATCGACGAGACCATCGACAGCGAGAACTGGCGATAGATCGCACCGACCGCGCCGCCGAAGAAGGCCATCGGAATGAACACCGCGACAAGTACCAGCACGATACCGATAATCGCGCCGGTGATCTGGCCCATGGCCTTGCGGGTTGCCTGACGCGGCGGCAAGCCTTCCTCGCTCATGATGCGTTCGACGTTCTCCACCACCACGATGGCGTCATCGACCAGGATACCGACTGCCAGCACCATGCCGAACATGGTCAGTACGTTGATCGAAAAACCGAAGGCGGACATCACCGCAAAGGTGCCCATCAATGCCACCGGCACGACGATGGTCGGGATCAGCGTGTAGCGGATGTTCTGCAGGAACAGATACATCACCAGGAACACCAGCACGATGGCTTCAAGCAGGGTCTTGACCACTTCCTCGATGGAAATCTGCACGAAGAGCGAGGTGTCGTAGGGAATATCGTATTTGACGCCGGCCGGGAAATAACGCGAGAGTTCCTCCATCTTCGCGCGCACCGCCTTGGCTGTTTCGAGTGCATTGGCGGTCGGTGAGAGCAGCACGCCGATGGCCGAGGTCGGCTTGCCATCCAACCGGGCCGACGTGGCATAGGCCTGGCCGCCGAGTTCGATGCGGGCCACGTCGCGCAGGCGGACCGTGGCGCCGCTCGCGCTGGCGCGCAACACGATGTCGCCGAACTGTTCGGGCGTCGCGAGCTGACCGCTCACCACCACCTGGGCGGTGATCTGCTGCGAGTTCTGGTTCGGCGTGTCGCCCAGCGTGCCGGACGCGACCTGCGCATTCTGCGCGCGGATCGCGGCGGCGACGTCGGCCGGGGTCAGCTTGAAGCCGACCAGCTTGGCGGGATCGATCCAGATGCGCATTGCGTGTTCGGTACCGAACAGCGTGGCGTCGCCGACGCCGGGAATGCGCTTGATTTCGTTCAAGACATTGCGCGACAGGTAATCGCCCAGCGCCACCGGATCCAGCCGGCCATCGGTGGAGGAAAGGGTGGTGAACAGCAGGAAGTTGCTGCGCGCCTTGGTCACCTGCACGCCCTGCTGCGCAACCGCTTGCGGCAGGCGCGACTCGACACGCTTGATGCGGTTCTGCACATCGACTGCGGCGAGGTCGGGATTGGTGCCAGGGAGGAAGGTGACGGTGATCTGCGCCTGGCCGTTCGCCTGGCTTTGCGACTCGATGTATTGCAGACCGTCCGCGCCGTTCATTTCCTGTTCGATCAGGCTGGTGACGCTATCGTCGAGCGTGCGGGCCGATGCACCCGGGTACGTCGCCGTGACAACGACCGACGGCGGTGCGATGGTCGGGTACTGGGAAATCGGCAAGTGGGTGATCGAGATCGAGCCCGCCAGCAGGATGAAGAGCGCGATCACCCAAGCGAATACGGGGCGGTCAATAAAGAACTTTGCCATCTGGCGGATTCCTTGCTTAAGGTTTTTTTGCGGGCTGCGAAGCAGTGCTTGAACCAGCGCTTGAAGTAGCGCCCGATGCTGCACCGGCGTCCGTGCCGGTTGCGGAATTCTTCCACGGCACCGGCTTCACGCTGGCGCCGGGTTTGGCTTTCTGAAGACCTTCGACGATGACCTGATCACCCGCCTTCAAGCCTTGCAGCACGATCCATTTGTCATTCTGGGCAGAGCCGGTCTTGATGGTTCGGGTGCTCACCTTGCCGTCGGAGCCGACCAGCATGACCGACGCTTCGTCCTGGTTGCGGATGACAGCCTGTTGCGGGACCGTAATGGCCTTTTCGTCAACCGCCTGTTCCAGTCGTGCCCGCGCATACATGCCGGGGAGCAGGAAGCGATCGGGATTGGGGAACTTGGCGCGCAGGGTGACGGCGCCGGTACCTTCATCGACGCTCATGTCGGAGAACAGCAATTTGCCGGAGTGGGAATACGCGGTGCCGTCTTCCATGACCAGGGTCACTTTCGCCTGATCCGGTCCGACGCGCTTGAGCTGGCCGCTCTCCATCGCGCGCCGAAGCTGCATCAATTCGGACGCGGATTGCGTCAAGTTGACATAGATGGGATCAACCTGTTGGATCATTGCCAGCGGAGTTGCCTCGCCTTGACCGACCAGCGCGCCTTCGGTGACCAGTGCGCGGCCGATGCGGCCGGAGATGGGCGCCTTGACGGTGGCATAGCCGAGATTCAGTCGTGCGGTCTCGACAGCAGCCTTGGCCGCTGCCACGTCGGCGGCGGTCTGCTTCTGCGCGGTCAGTGCGTCGTCATATTCCTGCTTGCTGATGGCATTGGTGTCGACCAGCGGCTTGTAACGCTGCACTTTCAGGTTGGCCTGGGCCTGATTGGCTTCGGCTCGGGCCAACGACGCTTGCGCACTGTTGTAGGTGGCCTGAAAGGGTGCCGGATCGATCTGGAACAAGACCTCGCCCGCCTTCACGTCGCTGCCTTCCTGGAAGATTCGCTTGAGCACGATGCCGGGCACGCGTGCGCGAACCTGCGCGACACGCGTTGCTTCCAGCCGTCCGGGCAGCTCTGTTGTCATGACAATGCGCTCGGGCGCGACCGTCACGACCGATACTTCGGGCGGCGGCATGCCGGGGCCGGGTGCCTGCGCGGCCGCGTTCTTCTCACCACATCCGGTCAGGCCGAACACCATCAATATAATTGCGACAACTGCTGAAAAACGGCTCACTGAAGTCATAAGTAACTCGCAGAACAATAAGAAGGCCTCCGTCGTTATGACGGTCGGACGGTAAGACCAGGGAAAATTCCGGAAGAGGGGACTTCAGGCCGGAAAGCCCCGCACGATCGGTTGAATTGTAAGCAAACCTTACTTATTTTATCGAAAACTTTTCGATCCTGTTTGTACTTTCAAATCGGTAGACAAAATGCTACCGAATGCGTCGGTACTGTGCCGACAGCGCCAGCTTGTCGGAAGCGGATTCAGTTTTCGTAATTCCGAGCAACGGACTCGGGTAAAATATTCTCGCCCGGCATCTTTTGTAAATACCTCCGTCACATTGCGGAAGTGACCGAATGGCGCAGTCCCTGACGGGGCGCGCACGCCAATTCGAGCAAGGGTGGAGAACATGCCGAACCAGTTGATTTGTTCCTTGCCGTCGCTTCCGCTGCGACGTATCGCCGGCCTTTGCGCGGTTACTGTTGCAATGGCGGGGCACGGTGATGCATGGGCCGTGTCGAGCGAGTTTGATCTTGCGACACTACCGATCGAGCAACTTCTCACCCTCGAAGTCTATAGCGCATCGAAGTTCGTGCAAAAGGTCAGTGCGCGCCGTCGGCCGTGTCGGTCGTCTCCGCGGCCGATATCCTGCGCAGCATGCGCGGCCTGTATGTCACCACTGACCGCAATTACAGTTACCTGGGCGCGCGCGGCTTCTTGCGTCCGGGGATTAAAACACGTGTTTCCTGCTGCTGGTGGATGGCGTTCGCAACAATGATGTGCTGTATGACCAGGCCTCGATCGGCAGCGAATTCATGCTGGACGTCGATCTGATCGAACGCGTGGAGTTCGTGCCCGGTCCGGGCTCTTCGATCTACGGCGCCAATGCCTTCTTTGGCGTCATCAATATCATCACCAAGCGCGGCCGCGATCTGCACTTCCGCGAATTCGATTCGCCGGCGACCAATAACGGCATCGCCCGGAATCTCGACTACGACCGTGGCAATAGCGTGTTCGTCAAGGGGGCGCTCGGACCATTCAGCCTGTCCGCGGCGCGCAGCGAGCGCACCAAGGGAATTCCGACGGCGTCGTTCAGCCAGGCATTCAATGACCCGCGCTCGCATAGCGTGGATACGCAGAGTGTCATCGACTTCGGCTATCGGACCACGCTTGCTGACTGCAGCGAGTTTTCATCCCGCCTGTACGGTGGCCGGTATGACTATCGCGGCGATTATGCCTACGATTATCCACCGTTGACCATCAACCGCGATGGCGCGGGAGCGCGCTGGTGGGGCGCCGAGGCGAAACTAATGGCGACGCGATATGCAGACCACAAGCTGATAGGCGGCGTCGAGTATCAGCAGGACTATCGGCGCGATCAGCTCAACTTCGACCTTGATCCCTATTCGGTCCACCTGGATGACCGCAGGACGGGCAGGCGTGTACCTGCAGGGCGAAATGACGCTGCGCAATGACCTGCTGCTCAACGCCGGCATTCGCTATGACCATAATTCTTCGACCGACGGCACCTTCAATCCCCGGCTTGCGCTGATCTACAAGGCGGCGCCGGCCACGACGCTCAAGGCCTTGTACGGCACTGCATTTCGCGCGCCGAACGCTTATGAAATGTACTATGAGGTTCACAGCGCAGGAGGGCAGAAATCCAACCCGGCCCTGAAGGCCGAGCGCATCCGCACTTACGAATTGATCGCGGAGCATCATCTTGCGGTCGATGCGCGTATCACCGCGTCCTTATTCCGGAACACGGTATCGGACCTCATTACACAAACCATGGATCCCTCCGACGGACTGCTCATGTTCAGGAATCTGTCGCGTGCGAGAGCGCACGGCGCGAAGCTTGAATTTGAAAACGCCTGGAACGGCGGCACACGGCTGCGGACGAGCTATGGCTGGCAGATAACCCGCGATGAGCTGACCGATACCGAGCTTGCCAACTCGCCGCGCCATCTGGCAAAACTCAATCTGTCCGCGCCGGCCTTCCAACTCGGCTCGCGCGCCGGCGTGGAGTTGTCGGCAAGCGCCTACAACCTGTTCGATCGGCGTTACGCCGACCCCGGCGCCGAAGGGCACGTACAGGATGCGATCGCGCAGGACGGACGCACGCTTCGTCTCAAGCTGCTTATCGACTTCTGATATGAAGCGCGGGCTGAAACGCTGCATGGCAGGATGTCTGACGGCTGCACTGTTGCTGCTGCCGCTGGGCCTGTCCGCGCAACCGGTACCCGAGTACGAACTGAAGGCCGCGTTCGTTTATAACTTCGCGCTGTTCACCGAGTGGCCGGCTGAACTTGCTTTTGAAGGTGGCGCCATGAATATCTGCATCAATCCGATGAGCGCGCTTCGCCAACCGCTCGGGGGCCTGAGAGAGAAATCGATCAAGGGTAAGCGCATCGTCATCAGGCAAGTCGACACAGTAGGCGGCCTGCGCGGCTGCCAGGTATTGTTCCTCGACAGCAGCGACCGTGAACGCTGGAGCGACATCAGGAAGGTGCTCGCGGATTCCAGCGTGCTCACGATCACGGATGACAAAGAAATAGCGCATGACGGAAGCATCATCGCATTGTCAGCCGAACAAAATCGGATCGTGTTCGACATCAACCTGCGCGCCGCGCGGCAGGCGCGCCTGGTATTGAGCTCCAAGTTGCTGCGTTTGGCGCGGACGGTGCAATGAGCAAGCTGCCTTCAATCGGCTCATCGCGGATCGGCCGCTGGATGACCCTTGCCAATCTGGCGACAGCGGCAACCGCGCTGCTGGTGGCCAGCTTTCTGCTGATCCTGTTTCAGTTCCTCGCCTTGCGCAGGACCTTGATCGAAGACATCGGGGTGCAGGCCAGGATCATCAGCGAAAACAGCACAGCGGCACTCCTCTTCAACGATAGCCAGGCCAGCACCGAAACGCTCGCGATACTCGACGCATCGCCTGCCATCCAGGCCGCCGGCATATTCAACCTCGAGGGCAAGCAGCTGGCGTCCTACCGTCGGGATGGCGCCGAGCCGGTCCAGGCGCCGCCGCTTTCACTGGTCGAGGCAGGTCATGAATTCCGCTTCGATCACGTGGTACTGGCGAGACGCATCGACATCGATGGGCGCGGCATCGGCTATGTCGTTTTGCGCGCCAACCTGGGTCAACTGTACGCCCGCCTGGCCAGCTACGCCGGATTGACGTTGATGGTCGCGTTGGGCTCGCTCGCGGTCGCCTACCTGCTGGTGGCACGCATGCGCAGGGTGGTCAAAAGCGCCGAGGCGCATCTTCACTACCTTGCCCATATCGATCCAGTAACCGGGCTGCCGAATCGGCATGCTTTCAACGAAAGACGTTCATCGGCGCTGGCGGAAGTGAATCAATCCGGCGGCAGCATCGGATTGCTGCTGCTCGATCTCGATAACTTCAAGATCGTCAACGACACCCTGGGCCACCACAGCGGCGACCTGCTGCTGTGGTGGCGCAACGCCTGCTTGAATGCATGCGGCGCGGCGATGTCATTTGCCGTATCGGCGGTGACGAGTTCGCGGTCATTCTCGACGTCGCCACCGGAAGCGACAGCGCTTCGGTGGCGGAAAAAATCCTTGCGACGCTGGCAGCGCCTTTCGACGTGGATGTGAACGAGATTTACGTCACCGCGAGCATCGGCATCAGCATGTTTCCCGACGATGCGGGCGACCTGGAAACCCTCACGCGAAACGCCGATACCGCGATGTACCAGGCCAAGGGCAAGGGCAAGAACGCCTGCGAGAAATTCCATCCTGAACTCGACCAGCGCGTCCAGAAGCGACTGTCGCTCGAAACCAAGCTGAGCAAGGCGCTCGAACGCGGCGAACTGGCGCTGTACTACCAACCGCAAATCCGGCTGAGCGATGGCAAGCTGGTCGGGCTGAAGGCTCTGCTGCGCTGGCAACATCCCGAGCTGGGCATGGTCAGTCCGAATGAATTCATCCCGGTGGCAGAGGACAGCGGCCTCATCGTGCCGATCGGGCGCTAGACGCTGCGCGCGGCCTACCGGCAGGTGGCGGCATGGCGAGAGGCGGGCCTTGGTGCAATTCAGGTGTCGGTCAACCTCTCCGCGCGCCAGACCAAGGACCCTCCAGTCTATTCATCGATGGCCTACCTGAAGCGATTCCCCATCGATCAGGTCAAGATCGACCGCACTTTCGTGCATGGCATTCCCGGCGATCGCGACGACGAAGCAATCACGTCCGCCATCATCGCCATGGCGCATGGCCTGGGATTATCCGTCGTTGCAGAGGGTGTGGAGACCGGCTTCCAGCTTGAATTCCTGCGCAATGCCGGTTGCGACATCATGCAAGGCTACTATTTTTCCGAGCCGCAGCTGCCGGAACTGATGGCAGACTTTCTCAACAACCGGGTGGCCTTGCGCGAGTCCGAGTCATTTTCGCCCTGAGTAATGCCAGCTCTTGCTGGAGCGGCCAGGAGCGGTTCATGGCGGCTGAACGGCTCTTCAGGCGCCATGGCGGTTACCGCGCTTACTGATTCAGCAAAGCGTTGATCTGCACCAGATCTTCTTCCTTCAAGGTGCCGGCAGCGGATTTCAGGCGCAGGCCGTTGACGATGGTGTCATAGCGTGCCTTGGCAAGATCCTTGCGGGTGGAATACAACTGCTGTTGCGCATTCAACACATCGATATTGATCCGCACGCCGACCTGGTAGCCGAGCCGGTTGGATTCGAGCGCTGACTGGCTCGAGATTTCCGCTGCTTCGAGCGCCTTGACCTGTGCGAGGCCGGCGTGCACACCGAGGAAAGCCTGACGCGCACCCTGGGCGGCGACGCGGCGTGCGTTCTCGAGATCGGAGCGGGCCTTGTCTTCCAGCGCGATCGATTCGCGCACCTTGCTGTCGACGGCAAATCCGGCGAACAAGGGGATCGCCCATTGCACGCCGACGGTATTGGTGTCGGAAACGCCGCCAACCGGACTGAGCGCGCTACCGGTCTGATTGGTGTGGTTGCGGCTGGCGACCAGATCGAGTGTGGGAAAGTGGCCGGCGCGATTGCGCTTGATCTCGCGCTGCGCGATTTCCAGTCCGAGCTGCTGTCCGACGACGCCGTAGTTTTGTTGTTCCGCGCTTTGCACCCATTTATCGACAACGGCAGACTCGGGAGCGGTCAATTTCACGCCGGGGCGCAATGTTGCCAGGTCGCCGGCGGGTTTGCCGATAATCTGTTGCAGCGCGGTGCGCTTGATTTCGAGATCGTTCTGTGCGGCGAATTCCTGTGCCACTGCCAGATCGTAGCGTGCTTGCGCTTCATGTGTGTCGGTGATGGTGGCGGTGCCGACTTCGAAATTGCGCTTGGCCGATGCGAGTTGTTCGGTAATCGCGGTCTTCTGAGCCTGTACCGATCCCAGAGCATCCTGCGCGGACAGGACATCGAAGTAGGCTTGCGCGACGCGGACGATCAGGTCCTGCTGCGCTTGCGCGAATTGCGCTTCGCTTACGGCGACGGACAGCTTGCCTTGCTGGTACTGTTCCCAGTTTGCAAGGCGAAACAGCGGTTGCGACAGCGATACCGTATAGCTATTGGTATTGAAGTCGCGGGCGGAGGCGATGTCGCCCGCGGTGGCATCCAGGTTGGACCGGCTATAGCTTCCGCCGACACCGACCGTGGGAAGCAAGCCTGCGCGCCCTTGTGTCGATTTCTCCTGGCCGGCGGACAGCGATGCGCGTGCGCTGGCGTACGGTGCATCGTTGGCGAGCGCTTCCTGATACACCTGCAGCAGATTGATGGCGTGCGCATTCATTGAGAGGAAAGAGCCGGCAATCAGCGTGGCGATAACGGAATTCCGCATTCAGTTCTCCGATGGAGTCGATCAGACAAGGGTTAATAGGTAGGCATCGAGCCGTCGACCTGCTGCGCCCAGGCATGGACGCCGCCGGTCAGGTTGATGACCTGGGTAAAGCCGTTACGCTCGAGGAAGGAGGCGACCGACATGCTGCGTCCGCCGTGATGGCAAACGCAGACGATCGGTGCGTCATCGTCGAGTTCCTGCAGACGGGCCGGTACCGAGTTCATCGGCATCGGCAGCGAGCCCTCGATGTGGCAAGTCTGGAATTCCCATGGTTCGCGCACATCGAGCAGCACCGGTTTGGCGCGCGATTCGTCTGCGAGCCAGGCGGCCAGATCCGGTGCGGTGATGGTTTGCATGAACAATCCTTAGAACACGAAATGCGACGGCGTCAGCGCTTCGCGCAGCGGCTTGACGTCGGTTTCGAAAATCTTGATGGTGTTGTACGCCGTGTCCGACAGGCGCGTAATGATTTGCGCCGACATCGCGGGCGATTCGCCGACGATGGCGAAGATGCGTCCGCCGACCTTGATCTGCTTGAGGAAGGTATCCGGCAATACCGGCAGCGAACCCGAGATCACGATCACGTCGTAGGGAGCGTCGGAGCCGGCATTGGCCCAGCCCTGCGCGCCGTTGCCCAGTGCGACTTCAACATTGGCAACACCATAGTCAGCCAGGTTCTTCTGTGCCATGGCCTTGAGGGTCGGGTCGATCTCGACCGTCGTCACAAAGCGCCCCTTGTGTGCCAGCAGGGCAGCCATGTAGCCGGAGCCGGCGCCGACTTCGAGTACGGTCTCATGCTTCTTGATCACGAGTTCCTGCAGGATGCGTGCTTCGACCTTCGGCATGAACATGTGCTCGCCGTTCGGCAGCGGGATCTCGGTATCCACGAATGCCAGGTTCTTGTAGGCGGGCGGCACAAAGGCTTCGCGCTTGACCACCATCAGCAGGTCGAGAACATCCTGATCGAGGACGTCCCAGGTGCGGATCTGCTGTTCAATCATGTTGAAACGGGCTTTTTCGATATTCATGTCGGCACTCGAGGGTTAATGAAGAAAGACCACATTTTATCAAACAGCATCGTCTTTTTTGCTCTGCAGCACCGGTGTTGCAGGCGCGCCTTGATGCCGGTCAGGTTCGCCGTGGCGCCATTTGCGCCGGACCCACGTTGCAAAATCGTCCAGGTAGGTATAGATCACGGGCACTACCACCAGCGTCAACAGTGACGAAGTGATAATGCCGCCGATGACCGCCTGTCCCATTGGCGCGCGCTGCTCCGAACCTTCGCCGAGGCCGAAGGCCAGCGGGACCATGCCGAACACCATGGCCAGCGTGGTCATCAGGATCGGGCGCAGGCGCACGTGCGCGGCTTCCAGCAATGCGGCGGTGCGGTCGGCACCCGCCTTGCGCGCCTGGTTGGCAAAGTCCACCAGCAGGATCGCGTTCTTGGTTACCAGGCCCATGAGCATGATGAAGCCGATGATGGAGAACATGTTCAGCGTCGAGCGGAAGAACATCAGCGCCAGGAACACGCCGATCAGTGTCAGCGGCAGGGCCGACATGATCGCCACCGGCTGCAGGAAGCTGGCGAATTGCGACGCCAGGATCATGTAGATGAAGATCACGGCCAGCGCCAGCGCGGACAAGGCATAGCCGAAGGACTCCTGCATGTTCTTGGTGGCGCCGCCCATCTGATAGCGATAGCCCGGCTGCCAGTTCATTCCTTCCAGAACGCGCTTGACGTCGGCGCTCACTTCGCCTGCGGAGCGGTTGACCACGTTGGCCGACAGCTCGACTTCGCGGTTGAGATCGCGACGGTTGATCTGATTGGCACCGGTCGCCGGGGTAATGGTGGCGACCTGGCGCAGGGCCACCATCTTCGGCGTGCCGTCGGCGTTGTTCTGCGAGCTGGCGAGCATCAGGCGCGCAAGATCTTCGGTGTTGTTGCGGTCGGATGGCGCGAGGCGCACCTTGACGTTGTAGTTTTCGTCGTCCGGCGCACGCCAGGTCGTGGTCTCGTCGCCTGCGAGCAGGGGACGCAAGGCACCGCTGATTTGTGCCACGCCGACGCCGAGATCGGATCCGATATCGCGCTTGGGCTCCACCGAAATGGTCGGCTTCTCCGCCTTCAGGCTGGAGTCGAGATCGACCAGGCCGGGAATCGCGCGCATCTTGTTCATGGCCTCTTCGCTCAGCCTGCTCAGTTCTTTCAGGTCGGTTCCCTGCAGGCTGAGGCGAATTTGCTTGTTGTCGCCGCCGACGCCGTCGAGGGAGCCGATGTGCGTTACCGTGATGCCGGCGACCTGCGATAGGCGATTGCGCAGCGGGACGGCCATTTGCGCGGTGCTGCGCTGGCGCTCCGTGCGCGGTACCAGGCGAATGAAAGTCGTCACATAGTTCTTGCCTTGCGCCGAGCCGGTATTGACGGTGGTGTAGATATCGCGCACCTCCGGGAATTCGCGCAGCACGGCTTCCACCTGGCGTGCCTTGGTTTCCGTGAATTCGAGCGAGGAGCCGACCGGCGTGTAGTAGGTGACGCCGGTTTCCGAATAATCCGCCTGCGGCACGAACTCGGTGCCGATCAGGCCGCTCGCCGGAATCGCAAAGCCGATGAAGAAGGTCGCGACCGCGATAACCAGCGTCATGATGCGGTGCTTGAGCGACCAGTCCAGCAGCCTCTGGTACGTCCGCGACAGCCATTTCACGAAGCGGTCGAACAGCCCAAGGACGCGACCGATGGTGCGGTCGTAGATACCTTTACGTTCCCCATGTTCGCCATGCACCGCCGGATCCGGCCATACCGAGGACAGCATCGGATCGAGCGTGAAGGACACGAACATCGAAATCATCACGGCCGCGACGACAGTGACGCCGAACTGATGGAAGAAGCGCCCGATGATGCCGCCCATGAAGCCCACCGGCAGGAACACCGCGACGATCGAAAAGGTGGTTGCCAATACCGCCAGGCCGATTTCTGCGGTGCCGTCGAGCGCGGCGGTCTTGTGGTCCTTGAACCTGCCATGGACTTTCATGCCGGCATGACGCACGATGTTTTCACGCACCACGATGGCATCGTCGATCAGCAGACCGACGCACAGCGACAGCGCCATCAGCGTGATCATGTTGATGGTGAAGCCGAAGATGTACATGAACAGGAAGGTGCCGATGATCGCCACCGGCAAGGTCAGGCCGGTGATGACGGTCGAGCGCCAGGAATTGAGGAACAGGAACACGATCAGGATGGTCAGTCCCGCGCCTTCGATCATGGTGCGGCGCACGTTGTCGACGCCGACGCGGATCTGGCGCGAACTGTCCTGGATGACGTCGATCTTGACGCCGGGATAGAGCGCGTTCAGACGCGGTTCCAGCTCCTTGAGCGCGGTCTTGATGCCGTCCACCACATCGATGGTGTTTTCGCCTTGCGCTTTCAGCACGGTCAGCGCCAGGGTGCGCTGGCCATTGTACAGCGCCAGATTTTCCTGCTCTTCCTGGCCATCGACCACGGTTGCGATCTGCGACAGCGTGACTGGCTGGCCACCGCGGCGCGCCACGATGATGCGGCCGAAGTCTTGCGGGTTCTTGATCTTGCCTTGGATTTGCACCACTTTTTCATCGGCTGTCGAACGGATGGCGCCGGCTGGCAGCTCCTGGTTTTCACTGCGCAGGGCATTCATCACCTGGTCGATGCCGACGCCGAGCGCTTCCATTTCACTCGGTTTCACATAGATCTGGATTTCGCGTGCGACGCCGCCCACCAGGGCGACTGAGCCGACGCCACGCACGTTCTCAAGACGTTTCTTGACGACCTGATCGGCGATCGTGGTCAGGTCGCGCAGGTCGCGTTGCTTGATCTTGTCATCATTGGTCACCGAGATGGCAATGATCGGCCGGTCGGCCGGGTCATAGCGCATCACGCGCGGCTCCTTGACCTCCTTGCGGAACACGGTTTTCACCATCGCAACCTTCTCGCGCACATCCTGCGCAGCCATCGCGGGGTCGATGGTCAGGTCGAATTCGATGATGACGACCGAGCTGCCCTCATACGAGCGGGAGAACAGGTTCTTGATGCCGTTGATGGTATTGACCGACTCTTCCACCTTGCGGGTGATGTCGGACTCGACGGTCTCGGGCGATGCGCCGGGATAGTCGGTTTGCACCACGACCACCGGGAAGGTCACGTCCGGGAATTGGTCGACGCGCAGTCGCTGGTACGAAAACAAACCCAGCACGATGAACGCCGCCATCATCATGGTTGCGAGGACCGGGTTGCCGATACTGATGCGGGTGAACCACATGCTTAGGGTTTCCTTTGCGTTGCGACGCGTGCCTTGATTGACGGATTCGTCATGCGGGCAGGGAGCGCATTCGGGATTGCTTGCGGCCGCATGTCTACTGGGCCGCAGCCTTGCTGCTGTTCGTTGCGGCGGGATTGCCGGCCTGCGCGAACTTGACGGTGGTGCCGACGCGCAAACTGCCGAGATTCGTTTTCACGATCTGTGCGCCGCGCGCCAGGCCGTTGACGATTTCGACGGCCGCGCCGTCGCCGTCATCGCCGCGCATGCCCAGCGTCACCGGTTTGCGCACCAGCTTGCTGTTCTCGATGGCATACACGAAGGTATTGCCGGCTTCGGTCTGGATCGCCGATTGCGGCACGCTCAGCACGCCGGATTTCTTTGCGATCGTCAATTGCGCTTCGCCGAACATGCCAACGCGCAAGGCGCCTTGCTGATTGTCGATCTGAACGTAGACCATGATGGAACGCGAGCCTGCCTGGGTTGCGGGATTGATGCGCACGACCTTGCCGGCAATCGGCTTGGGCATGCCTTCCACCCGCATCTGGACGTCTTGTCCGAGAGCCACATGCATGATGTCGCCAGCGGGCACGGCCGCTTCCATTTCCATCTGATTCAGATCGACCACGTCGAGCAGGCGGTTGTCGGCGGAGACTTTCTCTCCCGGTTGTACCGTGCGGCTGCTGACCAGTCCCGAAATGGGCGCGCGGATGACGGTATCGGCCAGCGCTTTTTGCGCCACATCGAGCGCGCCTTTGGCCGATTTCACATTCGCGCGTGCGATGTCGTACTGGCTTTCCGCATTGTCAAATGCCGTCTTGGAAATAAAGCCCTTGTCGAGCAAGGCCTTGTTGTTGTCGCGTGTCTTGGTGGCGATTTCGAGTTGGCCTCGCGCGGCTTGCAGTGCGCCCCTGGCCTGGTCCACGCGTGCCTGGTAGTCGCTCACGTCCATCTTGATCAGCACTTGCCCGGTCTTGACGGCTTCGCCTTCGCGCACCAGCACCTCGCGCACTTCGCCCGGCACCTTGGCCTTGACGCTGGCCTGATTGACCGCGCGCAGCGAGCCGGACAGCGGCAACAGTTGCCGCAGCTCGCGCTCGTCGACCTGGGTGACGTCGGAGGGCAGGAATTCCATGAACGTCACCGCGGGCTCCGAGACCGGAACTATCGGCGCCTTGTTCTGCTTCTTCAGCATGGCTGCGGCGACGCCCGCCACCAACAGGCAGGCAACGAGAATGATCCAGAAGGAACGGCGTTTTAGCATGGCAGATCCATTCATTGCGGAATTGCCGAACGGTCGCTCAGCAATCCGTTCAGGAGCAAGTCGATAAAACTGTTCAAATAGGCTTCGGGCTGCAGCGGATCGACACGGCAGGCATTGAACGAGTGTTTCCACATCATCAGCATCAGCATCGGCGCGCAGACCACGTTCATCGCCTGGTTCACGTCGATGGAGCGAAATTCGCCGCGCTTGATGCCGCGCTCCAGCATGCTCACAATCATCGCGTTGCCGCGCGAGATGACTTCTTCGAAGTAGAACTGCGCAACTTCCGGGAAATTGCTGGACTCGGCCATCATCAACTTGGCGATGCCGGACAGCTTGGTGCTGCCGATGCGCTCCCACCATCCGAGAATGATTTCGCGGAACAGATCGGCGGTCGATCCTTCAAAATTCTCGACCGTGTCTTCCGCTTCTCCCAGCACCGGCACCATGTTTTCGCGCACAACAGCCTTGAAAAGCTCTTCCTTGTTGGCAAAGTACAGGTACAGAGTTCCCTTGGAAACACCGGCGCGCGCCGCCACATCATCCAGGCGGGTCGCGGAATAACCGCGCTCTACAAATAGGTCGAGCGCCGCAGCGAGCAATTCTTGCGGACGTGCTTCTTTACGCCGTTCCCAGCGTTTCTTGAAAGGACAGTTCATGGCGGATGGCTGGAACCAAATAACTTACTAACGAGTCAGTAATATAAGCGCCTATGCCTGCACCGTCAAGCGGCGCGACCATCCCATTCAGCAAAAATATGCCGCGAAGCTCTGTTACAAAACGGCAAGAAACACGTCCGCACAGCCGGTAGAATCGGCAGCTTGCCGTTGCCAATCCATGCTCAACCTTATGAACAAATTCTCATGCCGCAGCGGATGCGGCGCCTGCTGTATAGCTCCCTCGATATCTTCGCCCATACCAGGAATGCCGAACGGCAAACCGGCCGGGGTTCGATGCGCCCAGCTCAATGCGCTGAACCAGTGCATGATTTTCGGCAAACCGGAACGCCCCGCGGTGTGCGAAAGTCTACAGCCATCATTGGAGATGTGCGGCGACACGCGCGAGTATGCGTTGCAATACCTGTCGCTGCTCGACAAACTGACCTCATAGCCTGAAGGAAAAGCGATGAAATTGCGCGCTGTCTGGTTTGCAATGCTTGTCACGGCATTTTTGGCGTCCTGTGCGTCGCTGCTCGGCCCGCGCGACGTGGAAATCCCGCTGGCGCGCCTGCAGGAGGCGGTTGCCAGCCGCTTCCCGTTCAATAACCGCTATCTGGAATTGCTGGACATTCATCTGACCAATCCGCACGTCGCCTTGCAGCCAGATTCCAACCGCATCCTGACCAGCATGGACGCGGCGATTGCGCCACCGCTGACCAACCGGTCGTGGACCGGCAATTTCGCGGTGTCGGGCCAGTTGAAATTCGATCCCTCGCGCAATGCGCTCGTGCTCGGGGATCCGCGCGTGGAAACCTTCAATGTGAGCGGGCTGGATCCCTTGTACGCGAACCAGATCGCGAAAGTCGGTCGCCTGCTTGCCGAGGAGTTGTTGAAAGATATACCGCTTTATACATTGCGTCCGGGCGATTTGCACTACGCCGGCACGAGCATGATTCCGACAAAAATCACGACCAAAGCAAACGCGCTCGTGGTAACCTTTGAGCCCGCCAGATAAGCGCTCGGCGCTCGCATCGAGCGTTCAGCCGCGACCCGCCCGGCCTTGGTTCCGGCGGGTTTTTTATTGAATCGACCACCACGCAAACATGGATTTCGCACTCGCGCTCAAAGCGCTCATCATGGGCATCGTCGAAGGCTTGACGGAGTTCCTTCCCATTTCGTCCACCGGACACCTGATCCTGGCCGGCAGCCTGCTCAACTTCACTGGCGAAAAGGTCAAGGTATTCGAGATCGCCATCCAGGCCGGCGCCATGCTGTCGGTCTGCTGGGAATATCGAGTACGGATTGCGAACGTTCTGACCGGCTTGTTCAGCGATGCCAAGGCGCAGCGTTTTGCCCTCAACCTGATCGTTGCATTTCTGCCCGCCGCCGCGCTGGGTCTTCTGTTCAACAAAAAGATCAAGGCGGTGTTGTTTTCGCCGGTGCCAGTGGCACTCGCCTTTGTCGTCGGCGGCCTGATCATCCTGTGGGTGGAACGCAGGCACCGGATCAAGCCCGTCGAGAGTCGCGTGCAGTCGGTTGACGACATGACGGTACTCGATGCCTTCAAGGTCGGATGTGCGCAGGCGTTTGCACTGATTCCCGGCACCAGCCGTTCCGGCGCGACCATTATCGGCGGCATGCTGCTCGGCCTGTCGCGCAAGGCAGCCACCGAATTCTCTTTCTTCCTGGCGATCCCGACCTTGTTCGCGGCGACGATTTATTCCGTGTACAAGGAACGCGCACTGCTGTCCGCGGCCGACCTGCCGTGGTTTGGCATCGGCACGATTTCCGCCTTTATTTCGGCCTTCCTGTGCGTGCGCTGGCTGCTGCGCTACATCAGCTCGCACGACTTCAGCGCCTTTGCCTGGTATCGGATCGTGTTTGGCTTTGTCATCATCGCGACGGCATACAGCGGCATGGTGGCATGGGTGGATTAGAATACGCACATGCAGGTTGAGAACAATCGTGCCTTGCACATACTGCAAAGCGTCTTCGGCTATCCCTCGTTTCGCGGCCAGCAAGCCGAGATCGTGAACCACGTCGCCAGCGGCGGCGACGCGCTGGTGCTGATGCCGACCGGCGGCGGCAAATCCCTCTGTTATCAGATTCCTGCGATGCTGCGTGATGGCGTCGGCGTGGTCGTCTCGCCGCTAATTGCGCTAATGCAGGATCAGGTCGATGCGCTGGCCGAAGTGGGCGTGCGTGCGGCGTTTCTCAACTCGACGCAAAGCTTCGACGAGGCAATGCGCACCGAACGCAAGGTGCGCAACGGCGAGCTCGATCTGGTGTATGTCGCTCCCGAGCGGCTGATGACGCCACGCTGCCTCGAATTGCTGGAAGCCTCGAAGATTGCCTTGTTTGCCATCGACGAGGCGCACTGCGTCTCGCAATGGGGCCACGACTTCCGACCGGAATACATCAAGCTGTCGATACTGCACGAACGCTTCCCGCAGGTGCCGCGCATTGCGCTCACCGCGACCGCCGACCCGCAGACGCGCGCCGAGATTGCGCATCGATTGCAACTCGACGACGCGATGCAATTCGTGTCTTCGTTCGATCGTCCCAATATCCGTTATCAGATCGTCGAGAAATCCAATGGCCGCAAGCAAGTGCTGGATTTCATCAAGGAAGAGCATTCCGGTGAAGCCGGCATTGTCTATTGCCTCTCGCGCAAGAAAGTCGAGGAAACCGCGGAGTTCCTGAATGCGCATGGCGTGACCGCCTTGCCTTATCACGCGGGCATGGACATGAAGACGCGCACCGCGAATCAGGCGCGCTTCCTGCGCGAGGATGCGATCGTGATGGTGGCGACGATTGCCTTCGGCATGGGCATCGACAAGCCGGACGTGCGCTTCGTCGCGCATCTCGACCTGCCGAAGAGCATCGAGGGCTATTACCAGGAAACAGGACGCGCAGGCCGCGACGGCGGTCCGGCGGACGCGTGGATGGCGTACGGACTGCAGGACGTTGTGCAGCAGCGCCGCATGATCGACGAGTCGGAAGCCGACGAGAACTTCAAGCGCGTACAGACGGCCAAGCTCGACGCCATGCTCGGCTTGTGCGAGACGCTGAACTGCCGGCGCGTGCGCTTGCTCGATTATTTCGGGCAAGCTTCCGGGCCGTGCGGCAACTGCGACATCTGCCTTTCGCCGCCGGTATCGTTCGACGGCACGGTGCAGATGCAAAAGCTCCTGTCCACGATTTATCGCGTTGATCAGCGCTTCGGCGCCGGGCATGTGATCGATGTACTGCGCGGCGCCGATTCGGAAAAGATCAAGCAGTGGCGGCACGAAAAACTGTCTACCTTCGGCATCGGCAGCGAAACCAGCGAAGCGGAATGGCGCGCGATTCTGCGCCAGGCGATTGCGCTGGGGTTCGTTGTGGTCGACCACGATGCCTACGGCTCGCTGAAGCTGACCGACGAGGCGCGGCCGGTCCTTCGCGGCGAACGCACCGTGCAACTGCGGCAATATCAAAAACCGGCGAAGAAGAAGCGCGAAACTTCCCGGACGAAAAACTACGTGGAAAGCGATCTGTCCTCGGCGGAACAGGCGATTTTCGAGAAGCTGCGCTGGTGGCGCGTCGAAACCGCACGCAAGCACAATGTGCCGGCCTATGTGATCTTCCACGATGCGACGATGCGCGAAATCGCCAAGGCGAAGCCGGCATCGATCGGCGACCTGCGCAACATTTCCGGCGTGGGCGAGAAGAAGCTCGAAACCTATGGCGAAGAAATCATTTCGCTGATCGCGGAGATGGACTGATCGCGGTACGCGGCCGCGATCGACGCATCCTTATCTTCCGCCGGGTGAGTGCGGCGTATCCCGCGCCAGTTTTGAAGCGTCCTCGTCCGAAACGAATACCGCTCGGTGGATTCCCCGCAAATCCCAACCGAGAACCATGCGCACATCCGTGCTGCCGCGTAGCCTGGCGCTTGCCACGCAGAAAAATGATATGGCGATGTACTTGCTGCCCGGTCACGCGAGCAGTTCAGCGCTTCACGAACACCAGGTCCCACACGCCATGTCCAAGTCGAAGCCCGCGATTCTCGAACTTCGTCACGGGTCTATATGCAGGACGCGGCGCGTAACCCTCGGCTGTGTTCTGCAAGGCCGGTTCTTCGCCCAGTACCTGCAGCATCTGTTCCGCGTACTCCTGCCAGTCGGTCGCGCAATGGATATAGGCACCGGGCTTGAGGCGCGACACCAGCAGCTGTACGAAAGGCGCCTGGATCAGGCGTCGCTTGTTGTGCCGCGCCTTGTGCCAGGGATCGGGAAAGAAGATGTGCACGCCGTCGAGCGACTCTGTTGCAATCATGTGCGTGATCACCTCGAAGGCATCGTGCTGGATGATGCGGAGGTTGGCGAGTTGATGTTCGCCGATCAGCTTGAGCAGGCTGCCTACGCCCGGCGTATGGACTTCCACGCCGATGAAATTCTTGTCCGGCATGCCGGCAGCAATCTTTGCCGTGGTGTCGCCCATGCCGAAGCCGATTTCCAGGATGGTCGGCGCGGAGCGCCCGAACGCCTGCTCGAAGTCGAATGGCGCCTTGACATAGGGAATGCAAAATTGCGGACCCAGCGTCTCCAGCGCTTTCGCCTGCGCGGTGGAAAGGCGTCCGGCGCGCGTCACGAAGCTGCGAATGCGGCGTTCCGTCGGGTCGTACAGCATCTGCCGGTTGGCGTCGTCGGAGTGGTTGTCGGACATGCTCGATGAAGGGTGAATTTGTCAATAAAAAAGGCACCGCTCGGTGCCCGATTGACCTGGAGCGGGTGAAGGGAATCGAACCCTCGTCGTAAGCTTGGGAAGCTTCTGCTCTACCATTGAGCTACACCCGCGGAACCCGCATTTTACGCGGGATTGAAGCCGGTATGCAAATGCGCTTTGCCCGGCTGTGGCTCACGAGAACAAGCGCATGTCTGTCGGCAGCTCCAATTCCGTCACTTCAACGCGGTTGCGGCCGTTGGCCTTCGCGCGGTACAGCGCCTGGTCGGCCTTCGACAGCAAGCTGTCCACATCCGTGCTGCCGGCGCTGACGGCACCGACGCCGACGCTCACGGTGTAGGACGGCAAGTCGGGCGAACTGGCCGCTGCAATCCTGCCGCAGATCCGCTCGGCGACAGCTTTGGCTTCCTCCAGCGTGGTCTCGGGCAGCAGCGCAATAAACTCCTCGCCGCCGTAGCGGCCGAGCGAATCCGGGCCGCGCAGCAGTTCGCGGGCGCGATGGGCAAAATCGATGATCACATGATCGCCAACGACATGGCCGAAGCGATCATTGATCGACTTGAAGTTGTCCAGATCAAACATCAGCAAGGCCGGCAGTCGCCCGGTGCGGCGCGCGCGGGCCAGCTCCTTGGTCAGCAATTCGAGGAAGGCACTGCGCGCGAAAGCGCCGGTCAGCTGATCGTGTGATGCGATGAATTCGAGCGTGCTGCGCAGTCGTTCGTTGGCCATCATCATGGCGCCCAGGCTGATCGCCAGGACGGAAAACGCCATTGCTGCCAGGTACGCTTTCTGCGCCATCGTGGGTTCCAGCAAAT
Source organism: Noviherbaspirillum sp. (assembly GCF_035254865.1). GTDB lineage: Bacteria > Pseudomonadota > Gammaproteobacteria > Burkholderiales > Burkholderiaceae_D > Noviherbaspirillum. Next base: position 47,860 of record NZ_DATFAF010000040.1, on the reverse strand, counting down.
CGGTAGCGGAATCCACATGGAACAGCAACATGATGGCGCGAACCGCGGAAAGTGCGCCGATGGTGGCGAAGACGATGCAGGTAAAACGACCGGCGAAAGTCTTGCCGCTCGTCGCGTACACCAGTCGCATGCATTCGAAAAACAGGACCGTGTCGGTGAAGGTCACCAGCAATGCGCGCGCCTGGTATCGATTGTCGACATAGGTGAACCACGCGACATAACTGGTCAGCAGCGCCAGCACCACGAACAGCAAGCGGGTTTGCGGCGGCATGCCGGCGAAATGGCGGAATCCTGCATAAAACGACATGATGCCCGCGACCAGCATGACATTGCCGAGAATGACGGAAAAGAAGACGGGAACGAGGCCGGTCAGGCCGAACAGCGTGCTGGCGATTACCATGCCGAACAGGCCACGGCTCCAGTGCACGAGGCCGCCGATGGTCGGAGGAAAACTGCGGCGCAGCATGAACAGGATCACCGAGCACATGAGGCCCAGCAAGCTTGCCACGAAGACCAGTGAGCGAGGATCGAGTTCCGACAAGGTTCATCCCTCCTTGTCGAAATATAACCATATCCCACAGCCTTGTCACTTGGAAAGATTTTATGGCGTCATGACAAAGCATTAATAACCGTTGCCAGCATGACGACCGACGACCGACGGCGGGTGCCGTCAGCCATCGATCATGTCCGGGCGATCAGATCCCGCCCATGCACAGGTACTTCATTTCCAGGTATTCCTCGATGCCGTATTTAGAACCTTCACGGCCGAGGCCGGACTGCTTGACGCCGCCGAACGGGCCCACCTCGTTGGAAATGATGCCGGTGTTGATGCCGACCATGCCGTATTCCAGTTTTTCCGCCACGCGCCAGACGCGTCCGATGTCGCGCGAATAGAAGTAGCTCGCCAGGCCGAACTCCGTATTGTTGGCTGCGGCGATCGCTTCTTCCTCGGTCTTGAACTTGGCTACCGCGGCTACCGGGCCGAAGGTTTCTTCGCGCATGATCTTCATGTCGCTGCTGATGTTCGACAGCACCGTCGGTTCATAGAAATGCCCGCCGAGCGCGTGCAGCTTGCCGCCGGTGAGCACCTTCGCACCCTTGGCCACCGCGTCGGCGACATGCTCTTCGACCTTTGCAACGGCCTGGTCGTCGATCAGCGGCCCCTGCGCGACGCCTGCATCAAAGCCGCTGCCGACCTTGATTTTGGCTGCGCCGGCTGCGAGTTTCTCGACGAAGGCATCGTAAATCGATTCATGCGCGTAGATGCGATTGGTGCAGACGCAGGTCTGGCCTGCATTGCGGTATTTCGATACCAGTGCACCTTCCACCGCGGCGTCCAGATCGGCATCGTCGAACACGATGAACGGCGCATGGCCGCCGAGTTCCAGTGCCAGCTTCTTCACGGTCGGCGCGCATTGCTGCATCAGGATGCGGCCGACGGGCGTCGATCCGGTGAAGGAGAGATGCCGCACGATCGGGCTGTCGCACAAGACCTTGCCGACTTCAATCGAACGTTCTGCATCGGCGGTGACGATGTTCATGACGCCGGGCGGCAGGCCGGCGCGATGCGCCAGTTCCGCCATCGCCAGCGCGGACAGCGGTGTCTGTTCCGCCGGCTTGATGACGATGGTGCAGCCGGCCGCAATCGCAGGCGCAACCTTGCGGGTGATCATCGCAATCGGGAAGTTCCATGGCGTGATCGCCGCGCACACGCCGACCGCTTGCTTCAGCACCACCATGCGCTTGTCGCTCCAGGTCGATGCGAGCACATCGCCGCATACGCGCTTGGCTTCCTCCGCGAACCATTCGACGAAGCTGGCGCCGTACATCACTTCGCCTTTTGCTTCCGCCAGCGGCTTGCCTTGCTCGGCAGTCATCAAGGCTGCCAGATCGTTGGCATGCAGAAGCAGCAGGTCGAACCATTTGCGCATGACCGCCGCGCGCTCCTTGGCGGTCCGTGACGACCAAGAGGGGAAGGCGGCATTGGCCGCATCGATCGCATCGCGGGCCTGTTGCGCGCCCATGTTGGGAACCGATGCAATGATTTTCCCGTCCGCCGGATTGGTGACCGGGAATGTCGACTCCGCGCCGATCCACATGCCGTTCAGGTACGCTTGATTGCGAAGCAGAGCGGCGTCATTGAGTTGAGGTATTCCTTTGGCCTGTTGTTGCATGACTCGTCTCCGTACGAAGTGGGCAAAAAATCAAGCATAACCCAATCGTTGCCGCCTTGCTTGCGTGCTCAGCGGGAGCGCTTTCGGCCCTGCATGATGCGCACGAAATCCGCCAGGCGTCGTCCTTCCTGGCTGGGATAGTTGTCGCGCATCTCCAGCATGCGCACGCAGTCGAGACGGAATGAACGAAAATCCTGGCGCAGTTCGCACCAGGCGGCTACTCCCGGCGTGCGTCGATGGAACACGCGTAGGGCATTCATGATGGCATTCTGTCAAAGAGATGCCGCGGCGTCCAGTTGATCAGTGCATCGCGTGCAAGGCGAGCCGGTTGCCCTCGGTGTCGATGAAGTGCGCGATGTAGCCCAGATCCTGCGACAATTCCATCTTCTCCATAACGATCTGGCCGCCCGCCGCTTCGATGCGCGACAGCACGGCGTCGAGGCCGGAAGAAGCATCCATGTAGAGCACCGGGCCGTTCGGATTCGGCGCGAAATGCTCGCCGTGGATGATGCATCCGACGCTGTCGCCATCCCGTCCGCCGAAGATGCCCATCGGGAATTCGCCGAACTGTTCGACCTTCAACTTGCTGTCGAAGATCGTTTCGTAGAATGCGACGGCGCGGGAAAAGTCGGTGGAAGGAATTTCGAACCAATTGATTTTTGTTTGCATGATGTCGCTCTCCATTGCGTGATATGCCACATGGCATGAACGCATCATGTAGGAGGGCTCCTGACAGCATTGTGTCAGGAGGCCCAGTCAGGAAATCAGGGACCTGTTCAGTCTTGCTTCGGCTTCGCTTCTTCGCGCCGGTTGAAACCGGCCACCATGTCGAAGCGGAACAAGCGGCATTCCAGCGCGCCGTTGAAGAACGGTGTCTTGCGCGATTCTTTCAGGCGCAGCATTTTCGGCAGGCTGAGATCGGCCGTGAACAGGAATACCTGCCAGCCGGCAAAGCGCTGCTTCAAGGTGCCGCTGAACTCCCGGTAGAAAGCGGCCGCCATTTCATCCGGCTCCTGCGTGCGGTCGCCGCGCACGCCGATCCGCTCGCCATACGGCGGATTGGTCAGGATGATGCCGGGCGTTTCGCTCGGCGGCTTCACTTCCTGCGCTTCGATCTGCTTGAGCGGCACTTCGAACTGGATGCCGGCATTGCGCAGGTTGTTGCGCGCCATCACGATCATGTCGCCGGATATGTCACTGCCGAAAATGGTCGGCGCGGTCGGCAGCGGATTGGGCTTGAAGTCGCCCTTGATGGCCAGCCATTCGGCACTGTCAAAGCCGAGAAATTTTTCAAACGCAAAGCTGCGGCGCGCACCCGGCGGAATGCCGGCGAGGATTTGCGCCGCTTCAACCACAATGGTGCCGGAACCGCACATCGGATCGAACAATACGGTGCCCGGCTTCCAGCCAGTCACGCGCAGCAAGCCGGCTGCGAGATTTTCACGTAAAGGCGCGTCGCCGGTTTCCTGCCGCCAGCCGCGCTTGAACAAGGCTTCGCCGGAAGTATCGAGATACACCGTGTAGGTGTGCGCGTCGAGAAAACCAACGATGCGCATGTCGGGCGTTTTCGTGTTGACCGACGGACGCTTGGCATACAAATCCCGGAAGCGATCGCATACTGCATCCTTGATCTTCAGCGTCGTGAATTCCAGGCTCTTGAGCGGCGATTTGATCGCAGTGAGGTCGACGCGAATCGTATGATCGACGTCGAACCATTCTTCCCATGCCTGCGCCAGCGTCAGATCGTAAATGTCGTTCTCGTTGGCATAGCTGCCGTTGGCAATGCGCAGCAGCACGCGCGAAGCGATGCGCGAATGCAGGTTGATGCGGTAGCCGTCCGTCAGCGAACCGGAACAATGCACGCCGCCCGGCACCTGGTTATGGACTTTCAGTGTACGGCTTTGCTGCGCGATTTCGCCGATCTCCTCGGCGAGTGCAGCCTCCAGCCCGCGTGGGCAGGGACAGAAAAATGAATATGACATGGGGAACTCTTTATCCGTAGTGAGATGCAAATTCAAAAGCATTGTCCACGGAATACACGGAAGGCACGGAAAACAAACTCATGTCGGCAACCAGCGCGCCGAATCAGATTGAAAATTTCCGTGTTTTCCGTGCATTCCGTGGACAAATGCCTTCGGTAAAAAATCAGTCGGCGCGCGTCAAGCCAGCTTCGCAAACGCCCGCTCGACAAAGTCCAGCCTGTCCTGTCCCCAGAACCCTTCGCCATCGACGACATACCATGGCGAACCAAAGACGTTGGCCGCGATCGCTTCATCCGTGAAACGGTCATACTCGCTCTGCACACTGGTGGTCTCGGACGATTTCAGCAAGGACTTGCCGTCGTGGCCGCATTCCTGCGCGATCGCGGCCAGCGTATCGGGGTCGGCAATGTTTCTTTCTTCCGCCCATACCGCGCGCATCACGGCGCCGGCGACATTGAGCGCGGCGTCGGTCCCATGCGCGAGCCTGGTTGCGATGATCAGTTTGGCCGCAGCGTCAGCCGGAACCGGGAAGAATTTCGGATGCAGATTGAGCGGGATTTGCAGGAACTCGCTCCAGCGCTTCAATTCCACGAGGCGGTAAGCCTGCCTTTGCGCGGGGCGTTTTGCCAGCGGCAGGCCGCCGGACACATTGAATACCTTGCCCAGGTCGCATGGCTTGATGTCGATCTGCACGCCATATTGTTTTGCCAGCGCGACGAATCGCTCGTGTCCGAGATACGCCCACGGCGACTGCGGGGCAAAGAAGTATTCGCACGACTTGGCCATCGCAGCCTCCTGTATCGGGTTTAGAAAGGTTTGACCACGACAAAGATCACGGCGAGCAGCAAGCCGATGGTCGGTGCTTCATTGAACCAGCGAAACCAGACGTGGCTGCGCTTGTTGGCGCCGTTTTCAAAGGCTTTCAGAAGCCTGCCGCACCAGTGATGGTAGATCACCAGCAGCACAACGATGGCGAGCTTCGCATGCATCCAGCCGTTACCCGGCCCCATCTTGCCGATGCCGTAATAGAGCCACAGTACCAGACCGAGCGCCAGCGCCGGCACAGCCAGCAAGCCCATGAAGCGATACAGCTTGCGCGCCATCATCAGCAGGCGCGTCGTAGCGGTCGGATCGGTTTCCATCGCCAGGTTCACGAAAATGCGCGGCAGGTAAAACAGCCCCGCGAACCAGGACGCGACGAAGAAGATGTGCAGAGCCTTCACCCAGAGCATCAGCATGCGTTTCCCTTTTTTGTGAATTATTCTCGTGTTTCGCCGTGGCCGAAGACGACGTACTTCAGCGAGGTCAGTCCTTCCAGTCCGACCGGCCCGCGCGCATGCAGTTTGTCGTTCGAGATGCCGATCTCCGCACCGAGGCCGTACTCGAAGCCGTCCGCAAAGCGCGTCGAAGCGTTGACCATCACCGATGCCGAATCGACTTCGCGCAGGAAGCGCATCGCGCGGCTGTAATCCTCGGTCACGATCGCATCGGTATGCTGCGACGAGTAGGTATTGATATGCTCGATCGCCTGGCCGACATCATCCACGATCTTCACCGCTAGAATCGCTGCCAGGTATTCCGTGCGCCAGTCTTCCTCGGTCGCAGTGGAAAGATGCGGATAGCCGGCGAGAATCTTGCGCGCTTCGTCGTCCGCCCGCAGTTCCACGTCCTTGGTGCCGTACAGTTCGGCTAGCTTTGGCAAGACCTGCGGCGCGATGCCGCGCGCCACCAGCAGCGTTTCCATCGTATTGCAGGTGCCGTAGCGGTGGCACTTGGCATTGAAGGAAATCTTCAGCGCTTTCTCGATATCGGCCTTGTCGTCGATGTACACATGGCAGATGCCGTCCAGGTGCTTGATCATCGGAACCTTCGATTCCTTCATCAGGCGTTCGATCAAACCCTTGCCGCCGCGCGGCACGATGACGTCGACATACTGCGGCATGGTGATCATTTCTCCCACCGCGGCACGGTCGGTGGTCTCGACGATCTGCACCGCATCTTCCGGCAATCCCGCACCCGCCAGACCTTCCTTCACCAGCTTCGCCAGCGCCTGGTTGCAGTGGATGGCTTCCGAGCCGCCACGCAGGATGGTGGAATTGCCGCTCTTGATGCAGAGACCGGCCGCGTCCACCGTCACGTTCGGACGTGCTTCGTAGATGATGCCGATCACGCCCAGCGGCACGCGCATCTGGCCGACCTGGATACCGGTCGGGCGATACTTCATGTTCGAGATTTCGCCGATCGGATCGGGCAGGGCGACGATCTGTTCCAAACCTTCGGCCATCGTTGCGATCGCCTTGTCTGACAGCGTCAGGCGGTCAAGCATGGCTTCGGCCAGGCCGTTGGCGCGGGCGGCATCCAGGTCCTTCTGGTTAGCGGCGCGCAGCGCTGCCGAATCGCGGCGAATTGCAGCCGCGATCAGGGACAGCGCCTGATTCTTGGCGCGGGTATCGGCCTTGGCCATCGCGCGCGACGCCTTGCGGGCACGCTGGCCGACTTCGTTCATGTAATGCTTGATATCCATTTTTGCAAAATCCTGCTTGAAATTTTCTGCATTCTGCGCGGGAATCAACCGCGCGCGACCTTCAACCCAAGCTGCAACAAGGCGTCCCAGGCATCGCCGGCAAACATCCTGGCGCGCAAGCCCTTGACCATCTTATCGATTTGCGCCGCCTCCTGCAGCGCGCCTTCCAGAGTCGACAGCTTCATGCGGCGCAGCGCCGGTTCCATCAGCTTTTCGCGCGGACCCCAGATGCGGTATTCCTTCATCAGCATGCCGATCGCCTTGCCCTGTGCTGCGCCGGCCTTGATCTTCAGCAGCGTGCGGATTTCCTCGGCCATCGCCCACAAGACGAGTGGCAAGGCTTCGCCTTCGCCTTTCAGCCCTTCGATCATGCGCACCAGTCGCGCCGCATCACCGGACAGCATCGCTTCGTTCAGCTTGAATACGTCGTAGCGGGCAACGTTCAGCACCGCATCCTGCACTTGCTCGAAACTCAGCTTGCCCTCGGGATGCAGCAGCGCGAGCTTCTGGATTTCCTGATGCGCGGCAAGCAGGTTGCCTTCGACGCGGTCGGCGATGAAGTCGATGCTCTGCCGATCGGCGCTCTGGCGTTGTGCGGCGAGCCGGGCGCCGATCCAGGACGGCAGCGCGGCGCGCTCTACCAGCGGAATGTCGATGTACGCCGCGGCCTGCTGCAAGGCGGTCACCCATGCGCTCTTTTGCGTCTGCCAGTCGAGCTTGGGAAGGGCAATCAGGGTCACGTTGTCAGGATTGAGCGATCCAACGTATTCCTGCAATGCCTGTCCGCCATCCTTGCCGGGTTTGCCGGTCGGGATGCGCAGTTCAATCAGCTTGCGCTCGCCGAACAGCGACTGCGACTGGTTGGCGGCAAGCAGCGCGCCCCATTTGAAACTGCGCTCGACCACCAGCACTTCGCGTTCGGTGAAGCCTTGTGCGCGTGCCGTCTTGCGTATCCTGTCGGCCGCTTCCAGCGCCAGCAAATGCTCGTCGCTGGTAATCACGTAGAGCGGCGCGAGCGATTTCGCCAGATGCGTTTCAAGGCCGTCGAGCCGCAATTGCATGGATAATCCTCGTCAAACAGGCTTGAGGACGGCCAGCCGGCGCATGATCTGCTGCACCAGGTCGGTCTGCATGTCGCGGTACAGCATTTCCTCTTCCTTCTCCTTGGCGATTGCCTGCGCTTCATTGAAGCTGAGGTCGCGCTTGAGCGTGATTTCCGTCGGCGCAAGCAATTCCGCGCCCTTGGGGTTCGTCACGCGAAAACGCAGCTTGTAGTACAGCGTGTGTTCGCGCGGCCGGCCCTGCGCATTCAACAGGATCGCCATGTCGCGCGTCTCCGACAGCACTTCCACAATGGCCTGCGCCGCTTTCGGATCGCTCACGACGGTCGTTTCGCCGCTGGCGCGGATATTCCGGCGCAGCTCCGCGCCGAGCTGCGATGTTTCCGGAACGCCGATGTAGATCGTCTTGAAGGGCAGGTTGGCCTGGCCGTTCGCACCGCGCAGCTGAAAACCGCATGCGGACAGGGCAAGTGCAGATGTCATGGCAAGGACGGCTCGGCGTTTCATGCAGGCTCCGGTGAAAACTGTTAAGCGACGATATTGACCAGCTTGCCGGGCACCACGATGACCTTCTTCGGCGTGCCTTCGACAAACTTCTTCACGTTCTCGTTGGCCAGCGCGGCCGCTTCGATCGCAGCCTTGTCGGCATCCTTCGGCACCTTCACGCTGCCGCGCAGCTTGCCGTTGACCTGCACCACCAGCTCGATTTCAGCCTGCTCCAAGGCAGCCGGATCGACTTGCGGCCACGGTGCATCGAGGAGATCGCCAAACGCCGTCGCGAAGCCGAGTTCCTGCCACAGCACGTGCGTGATGTGCGGCGCGACCGGGTACAGCACGCGCAGGAAGATCGAGAGTCCTTCCGCGATCACGCCATTGGTCTGCGCCGAGTCTTCCAGCTTGGCGCCTTCCAGCGTGTTCAGCATCTTCATGCAGGCGGACACCACGGTGTTGTACTGCAGGCGGTGGAAGTCATGATCGGCTTGCTGCAGGATCTTGTGGATTTCACGGCGCAACGTCTTGTGCGTCTCGGGCAGGGCGCTGAAGTCGATTTCCGACGACGCCTTCACGCGATCCGACTGTGCATGCGCGTAGGCCCAGACCCGGCGCAGGAAGCGGTTCGCGCCTTCGACGCCGGCGTCGTTCCACTCCAGCGTCTGCTCCGGCGGCGAGGCAAACATGACAAACAGGCGTGCGGTGTCGGCGCCGAACTGATTGATCAGCTCCTGCGGATCGACGCCGTTGTTCTTCGACTTCGACATCGTACCCACGCCCTCGTAACTCACGGCCGAACCGTCGCTCTTGAGCTTGGCGCCGATGATGCGGCCGCCGTCGTCGTACACGTTCTCGACATCCTGCGGCCAGAAGTATTCGATGCCGCCCTGCGGCGTGCGGCGCGAGTAGATGTGGTTCAGCACCATGCCTTGCGTCAGCAGGTTGACGAAGGGCTCGTCGACCTTCACCAGGCCGAGATCGCGCATGACCTTGGTCCAGAAGCGCGCATACAGAAGGTGCAGGATGGCATGCTCGATACCGCCGATGTACTGGTCCATCGGCATCCAGTAATCCGCGCCTTCGGCCACCATCTTGTCGTCGTTCTTCGGATCGCAATAGCGCATGAAGTACCAGGACGAATCGACGAAGGTATCCATGGTGTCGGTCTCGCGACGCGCCGGCTTGCCGCACTGCGGGCAGTCGACATGCAGGAAGTCCTCGCGCTTGTTGAGCGGATTGCCGGTGCCGTCCGGCACGCAATCCTGCGGCAGCACGACCGGCAAATCCTTCTCCGGAACGGGTACCGATCCGCAGCTTTCGCAGTGGATGATCGGAATCGGTGTGCCCCAGTAGCGCTGGCGGCTGATGCCCCAGTCGCGCAGACGCCAAGTGGTCTTCTTCTCGCCGATGCCTTTGGCAATCAAATCGGCTGCGACTTTGTCGACGGCCGCCTTGTAGCTCAGGCCGTCATAGGCGCCGGAGTTCACAGTCACACCGCGCTGCTTTTCGGCATACCATTCCTGCCAGGCGTCGGTGGAGTAGGTCTCGCCTTCGACGGCGATCACCTGTTGGATCGGCAGTGAATATTTCTTCGCGAAGGCAAAGTCGCGCTCGTCGTGTGCAGGTACGCCCATCACGGCGCCGTCGCCGTAGCTCATCAGCACATAGTTGCCGACCCACACCTCGACTTGCTTGCCGGTCAGCGGATGGGTAACGAACAAGCCGGTGGGCAGGCCTTCCTTTTCCTTCAGCGCCAGCTCGGCTTCGGTGGTGCCGCCGCGCTTGCACTCATCGATGAACGCAGCCAGCTTGGTATCGGATGCGGCCGCATGCGTTGCCAGCGGATGTTCCGGCGCCACCGCGCAGAAGGTCACGCCCATGATGGTATCGGCGCGGGTGGTGAACACATACAGCTTGCCGTCCTGGATCAGCTTGCCCTGCGCATCGCGGATCTCATGCGGGAAGGCGAAGCGTACGCCTTCGCTCTTGCCGATCCAGTTTTCCTGCATGATGCGCACGCGCTCCGGCCAGCCGGGCAGCTTGTGCAGCACATGGTCCAGCAATTCCTCGGCGTAATCGGTGATCTTCAGGTAGTAACCGGGGATTTCGCGCTTCTCGACCAGCGCGCCGGTACGCCAGCCGCGGCCGTCGATCACCTGCTCGTTGGCCAGCACCGTCTGGTCGACCGGGTCCCAGTTCACGACCTGGGTCTTGCGGTAGGCGATGCCTTTTTCCAGCATCTTGAGGAACAGCCACTGGTTCCACTTGTAATAGCTCGGATCGCAGGTCGCCACTTCGCGCGACCAGTCGATCGCCAGTCCCATCGCCTGCATCTGCTTCTTCATGTAGGCGATGTTCTCGTAGGTCCATTTCGCAGGCGGCACGCCGTTCTTGAGCGCCGCATTTTCCGCCGGCAGGCCGAACGCATCCCAGCCCATCGGCATCAGCACATTGTGGCCGTTCATGCGCAGATGGCGCGCCAGCATGTCGTTGATGGTGTAGTTGCGCACATGGCCCATGTGCAGCTTGCCCGAGGGGTAGGGCAGCATCGAGCAGGCGTAGAACTTCTTCTTGTCCTTGCCGTTCTTGTCTTTCGCATGTTCGACGGTCTTGTACGCGTCGATCGCGTGCCAATGGTCTTGCGCCGCCTTTTCGACATCGGCGGGGAGATATTTTTCTTGCATGACGAATGGAGCTGGAAGTGGATGTAAACCAGCCATTATACTGGTTCAGCACCGTCCATAGCGCCGCCCGAGGGCGCTAATTTGGCCGAAAAATCAGCGCAGTAGCAGGGCCAGGGCCGGCTTTTCGCCCTGTTCGGCGTAACGCTGGTTGACCTCGGCGACGCAATCCTCCAGCGCGGCGAGAATCGCGGGCGCCGCCTGGCGCAGGCTGTTTGAATGCAGGACGGAGATTTCAAGGACCTCGTCCGGTCCAAGCCGGATACTTGACATGCCGTCATCATCGCGAAGGCCGCTCAGGCAATCGATCCACGCGTCCATGTTTTGCCCGTAGAAATCCGGAAAGCCGAACGCGGTCTTGCATTGCGCGTGAAAGGCGCGCCAGTCCGTGATTTTCCGGCCGTCCAGGTGAACGGAGGGCATTACTGGTTCGCTTCCTTTGTCTCAGTGACAAAACCCATCTTGGTCATTCCGCTGGTTTGCGCCGCCGACATCACCTGCGCGATGATTTCATAGCGCGTGGACTTGTCGGCGCGCAGCTGCAGCTCGGGCTGCGGATTCTTCTGCGCCGCTTCGGCGAACTTCGGACCGAGATCCTTTTGTTCGATCGCGTCGTTGTTCCAGAAGATTTTGCCGTCGGCATTGATCGACAGGGAGATCGTCTCGGGTTTTTCCGGCGCGGCGGCCGATTGCGCGCTCGGCAAATCGAGCTTGATCGCATGCGTGAACAGTGGCGCGGTGATGATGAAAATCACGAGCAGTACCAGCATCACATCCACCATCGGAGTGACGTTGATGTCCGCGATCGGGGTCTGGTGCTTGTCGTCGTTGAATCCGCCGAATGCCATGATTGCCTCTGCTATTGCTTGCCGACGCGGGCGCCGGTGGTCAGGTAGGCATGCAGGTCGTGCGCAAAGCCATCCAGTTCGGCCAGCGTCACGCGGTTGACCCGGGTGAACGCGTTATAGGCCAGCACTGCCGGAATCGCCACCACCAGTCCGAGCGCAGTCATGATCAAGGCTTCGCCGACCGGGCCGGCGACCTTGTCGATTTGCACGGTGCCTGCGGTCGAGACGGCCACCAGCGCATGGTAAATGCCCCAGACGGTGCCGAAGAGGCCCACGAATGGCGCGGTCGAACCGACCGAGGCCAGCAGCGTCAGGCCGCTTTCCAGGCGCGCGGAGACGCGGTTGATTTCCTGGCGCAAGGTACGCGTGATCAATTCGCTGGGATCGACATTGGCATTCAGGGAGCCGGTTTGCGAGCCGACATTGGCGGCCTGCGCGCTCTGCGCCGCAAGCGGTGCATAAACGTTTTCGCTGTCGGCATTCTTCACGATGGAAATCGCGTCATTGAGGGTCGGCGCCTTCCAGAACCCGTCCAGCGCACCGGCGCTTCTGCGAATGCGCCATGAACTCCACGCCTTGGAAAAAATATAGTACCAGCTGACCACGGACATCAAGAGCAGCAAATAGGCGACCGAATGGGTAATCGCGTCGCCTTGTGCCCAGTAATGAGCAAATCCCAGTGTTTGGTTCATGGTGTGCGATGAAGAATTAATTGTTCTGAAGTGTAAACGGAATGGCAACTTGATACCACTCGGAGACTGGTTTGCCGTCAAGCGTCGCCGGCTTGAAGCGCCAGGTCTGCACGGTGCTTCGCGCCGATTCATCGAGTAGCGGATAACCGCTGGACTTCTTGATTTCCACCATACCGGCCGTACCGTCGGCCCTGACAAGGACACGCAGCAAGACAGTCCCTTGCTCGTCGTTCATGCGCGACAGACGCGGATAAGGCGGCACACGATTGCTCGAGGCATAGGCCGCATCGGATGCGGATGTCTTTACGGGTGGGCCGGGGACCGCGGCCGGAGCGGTCACTGGCGCAGAGATGGTTGCGGACGGGCTGGCGGAAGCTGCCTTTGATTCCGTACTGGCCTCGGTCGGCGCCGTGCGCGGAGCTTCACGCGGTTCGGCGATGGCAGCCTTCGTCTGCGGGCGGTGTTTCGGCTTTGCTTGATGCCGGACTTTGGGTTGTGCCGGCGCTTGAGGGGGCGGTGCCGCTTGCACCATCGGTGCGGCCTGCGGTTGCGACGGCATCAGGCGGATTTCGACCGGCTTGGAGGGCGTTGCTTGTTCCTGATCATTAAACAGGCCGACTGCCAGTATCGCGGCCACTGCAACATGCAACAACAGGGTGGCCGCGATGGCAAGGGATTGCGGCGCGAATTTCACGACCGGGACATCTCGGGCATCAGTGCAGACCTAGCACATCCCGCATGTCGAACAGGCCGTTTGTCTTGTCGGCCAGGAAGCGGGCCGCGCGCAGGCTGCCGTGCGCGTAGCTGACACGGCTGGACGATTTGTGCGAAATCTCGATGCGTTCGCCGATGCCGGCGAACAAGACCGTGTGGTCGCCCACGATGTCGCCGCCGCGGATCGTCGCGAATCCGATGGACGAGGGATCGCGCTCGCCAGTGACGCCTTCGCGCGCGTAGACCGCGACATCCTTCAGATTGCGTCCGAGCGCATCGGCGATGACTTCGCCCATCTTGATTGCGGTGCCCGACGGGGCATCGACCTTGTGGCGGTGGTGTGCTTCGATGATCTCAATGTCATAGCCGTGCGAGAAACTCTTGGCCGCCATTTCCAGCAATTTCATGGTCACATTGACGCCGACACTCATGTTGGGCGCGAACACGATGGCGGTCTTCTCGGCAGCAGCAGCGATGGCTGCCTTGCCGGCCTCGTCGAAACCGGTCGTCCCGATGATCATCTTGATGCCGTGCGCGGCGCAATATTCGAGATGCTTCAGCGTTCCTTCCGGGCGGGTGAAATCGATCAGGAACTGGGCATTGGCGAGGCCTTTCGCGAGGTCGGATTCGATCAGCACCCCGGCCGGCTTGCCAAGGAAGGCAGCGGCGTCAGTGCCGATCGCCGGCGAGCCGGCGACATCGAGCGCGCCGGTCAGCGCGGCGTCGTCCGCCCCCTGGATGGTTTCAATCAACATATGGCCCATGCGGCCGGATGCGCCTGCAACGGCGATTTTCATTTGATTCATGACGATGCTCGGTATTGTTACTTGTTCGGTGCCGACCCGGGGGCGGCGCCAGCGATGAATGCAAGATATTCCTGCTCGGTCGGCAGCACGCCGCTGTCAATGCCAACCAGGCGGTTGTCCTTGAAGTAGGCGGTGACGCGGCTGGAAATGACCTCGCCGCTGCCTTTCTTGAGGCGGAATACGTAATCCCAGCGATTGGCGTGGAATATATCGGTCAGCAGCGGGGTGCCAAGGACGAAGCGCACTTGCTCTGGCGTGATCGCTTCCTTGCGCTGCATGCCTTCCTTGAGCTGGTTGACCATTTCGCGCGAAACGAAATTCCCCTGCTGCACATCGATCCGGTATGGAGTGAAGATGCCGAGGAAACGCTGTACGCCGGTGGGTTTGGTGGTCGTGACGCCGCTTGCGCCGGGAACCGGGGTCGCTGCTGGCGCAGATGCTGCGTTTTGTGCGACCGGTTCCGCCGGTTTTGTTGCGCTCGCGGCCGCAGACGGCGCGGGCTCTTCCATCAGGGGGTTCCTGGATGCGCACCCTGTCAGGCAGGCTGCAAGGGCCAGAATCAGCGTACCGGCCAAGGCGGGTGTACGATTGGTGCGGCAGGGTGACATTCGCATAAAGGGATTCAATTCATTGAGCAATTGGGCCAAAACGCTATATGATAAAGCAGATAACCGTAATCCGACCAATAACATGCCTAGCAATCCTTCCGAGTTGAAAGCCAGCGGCCTGAAAGCAACCTTGCCGCGCTTGAAGATCCTCGATATTTTCCAGAACAGCCAGGTGCGCCATCTGAGCGCCGAGGATGTTTACAAAATCCTTCTGACCGAAAACATGGATGTCGGTCTGGCAACGGTCTACCGTGTGCTTACCCAGTTCGAACAGGCCGGCCTGTTGCATCGCAACCATTTCGAAACCGGAAAAGCGGTTTTTGAGCTGAATGAGGGATCGCATCACGACCACCTGGTCTGCCTCGATTGCGGGCGGGTGGAAGAGTTCTACGATGAGGAAATCGAGAAACGTCAGCAAGGCGTGGCAAGAGAGCATGGATTCGATATCGCCGAGCACGCGTTGGCGCTGTACGGCCATTGCACCAAGAAGGATTGCCCGCACCGGCCGCGATAAGACCTTGCGCCGCGCAGATCCCGCGCAAGGCGCGCATGCAACAATACTAATCCCATCTCTGCAATTTTCAATTCCGGGCCGGGCATCCGCATGCTCCCATCGCGGAGCCGGCGCGCAAAGATGTCATCCAATAACGTAATGAAGACGGAAACAAGAAACTTCACGCGCAAGGTGGTTCATGGCCATGCCGCGGTCATCTTGCAGAACGGTGCGGTCTTGCGCGGACGTACGAAGGATTTGTCGCTGGGCGGCGTATCCCTGCAGCTGACTGATCAGCTTGCGCTCGGCGTGAGCTGCAATGTGATCTTCGAAGCGCCGCTGAACGGCAATATGGTCAAGGTGAGTGCGACCGCGAAGGCGATTTACTGCATTCTCAGCGGCACCGACGGCTTTCGCGTCGGCTTGCAGTTCGTCCATCTGGATGCTGCGAACAACAAGACGCTGGCCGAACTCATGCTCTGATCTGGCGCGCCAAAGAAAAGCGCGGCATCGTCGTGCCGCGTTCGCGTACGAGCCCGATCTCAGGAATGGCTGAGGGCGTTCGACAAAAGTTTCGCCGTGATATCCACGATCGGTATCACCCGTTCATAAGCCATGCGTGTCGGGCCAATCACCCCGAGCGTGCCGACGATCTTGCCGTTGACCTCATAGGGCGCAGTCACCACGCTCATTTCATCCACCGGCACCAGTTGCGACTCGCCGCCGATAAAAATCTGCACACCGGTCGCCTTGCTGGAGACGTCGAGCAGTTGCATCAGGCTTGTCTTTTGCTCGAACAGGTCGAACAGTTTGCGCAGCGAACTCATGTTGGAAGCCAGATCGCTGACGCTGAGCAAGTTGCGTTCGCCGGAAATCACGACCTCGTCTTCGTTTTCAGCCATCGCGTCGCTGCCGGCTTCCACCGCCGCCTGCATCAGGCGCGTCATGTCGTCGCGCAACTGGCGCAATTCGCTCTGCAGGCGCACGCGCACGTCATCGAAGCTCAGGCCGGCGTAATGCTGGTTGATATAGTTTGCGGCCTGCACCAGTTGCGACGGCGTGTAGTCGACATCGGTCAGCAGCAGTCGATTCTGCACATCGCCGTTCGGTGCGACGATCACCAGCAGGATGCGTTTTTCGGAAAGCCGCAGAAACTCGATTTGCTGGAATACGGATTCGTGTCGCGGCGTCAGCACCACGCCCGCGAATTGCGACAGCGATGACAAGACTTGCGCGGCATTGGAAATGATTTTTTGCGGCGAATTGGTCTGCAGGCGCGACTGGAGCTTGGACTCGACCGTGGTTTCATCGATCTGTTGCACGGTGAGCAAGGTGTCAACGAATACCCGATAGCCGCGCGGCGTAGGGATTCGGCCAGCCGAAGTGTGCGGACTGGCGACGAAACCCATATCCTCCAGATCCGCCATGATGTTGCGAATGGTCGCCGGGGATAATTCCAGTCCGGAGATCTTGGACAGGGCGCGCGAGCCGACTGGCTGACCGTCGGCGATGTATCGTTCGACCAATGCCTTGAGCAAGGTCTGTGCGCGAGTATCGAGTTGCATATTGGTATTGTAACGAGCCGCTGTTGCAGCCGCCATAGTGTGTTGCAGGACTGGGTCGTGTTAACGGTTGATTGTTATCAGATTTTTACCATCCGCTCGTTCAGCCATTGATCCAGCTCATACAGACTTGTGCAGGTAGCATCCGGTCGCACATGGTCCGGCAGGACACGTACCGGCTTCAATTCCAGGCGGTTCATCCACACGCCCTGCAAGCCTGCTCTTTGCGCTCCCTCCACGTCCAGCAAAGGGTCGTCGCCGATATAGGCAGCTTCTTCCGGCAACACGCCCAGCGCGTCGCAGGCGGCATGGAAAATGGCCGCGTCGGGTTTCGCGCAGCCAAAGCGATGGGCCGCTACGGAAACCTGGAAGAAATGCGCAATGCCAATGGCCTGCAAATCCGCGACTCCGTTTGACACCGAGCCAAGGGCCACCCGGTTTCGCAGGCTGCCCAGTGTCGGCAAGACATCTTCAAACGGCGTCACCTCGTTGCGCGCTCGCGAAAACACATCCATTGCCTGATCCACCATCGCGGGATCCAGGCCCGCGCCGATAAAGGCTTCCAGCAGCACGGCATGTCGCAGGCGGCGCAGATCCAGCTGGTACACCGGATCGCTTGCCATCAAGGCTTGCCGACGTTCGCGCATGCTTTCGATGGTAACGCTTTGCGCAACCGCCGGCGCATGCACCGTCAGCCAATCATACAGCACGTTCTCGGCGCGCTTGATCACCGGCACGATCGGCCACAGGGTGTCGTCGAGATCGAACAAGACGGCTTTAATAATTGACATATGGGCTCTAAACGATTTCTTTCAACGATGCGATCCTGTAAAGGACGACTAAATTATGGTCTAATCTGCTGCATGTTGCCTTCCAAGCCAGATTCCAATCCAATTTCCTTCAAGACGATTGCCATCATCGGCAAGTACATGGCCGCCGGTATCGAGCACTCCTTGTCGGAGATCGCCGACTTCCTGACCAAGGCCGGGCATACGGTCGTGTTCGAGACCGAGACCGCGCAGAATGTTGCGCTGGATGGGGCCGCCACGATGACGCCGACGGAAATCGGCGAGCGCGCCGACGTGGCCATCGTGGTGGGCGGCGACGGAACCATGCTCGGTATTGCACGTCAACTCGCGCCTTACAAGGTTCCGCTGATCGGCATCAACCAGGGACGTCTGGGTTTCATGACCGACATTTCGCAGGATGGCATGATGCCGGTCCTGGCCGACATGCTTTGCGGGAAACTCGACTCGGAGCAGCGCAGCCTGCTCGAAGGTTCGGTCATCCGCGGCGGCGAAACGATTTTTCATGCACTTGCCTTCAACGATGTTGTCGTGGCGCGCGGCGCGACGACGGGCATGGCGGAACTGAAGGTCGAAGTTGACGGGCATTTCATGTACAACCAGCGCTCGGATGGTCTGATTGTTTCCACGCCGACAGGTTCCACTGCCTATGCCTTGTCGGCCGGCGGCCCTTTGCTGCACCCGAGCCTGTCCGGCATCGTCCTGGTACCGATCGCGCCGCATGCCTTGTCCAATCGTCCGATCGTCGTGCCCGATTCCTGTACCATCGACATCGAAATCATGGGTGGACGCGATATCAGCGTCAATTTCGACATGCAATCGCTTGCCAGCCTGCAGCACCATGATCGCATTATCATCCGGCGCTCGGCGCATACCATTACCTTCCTGCATCCGAAAGGGTGGAGCTATTACGATACGCTGCGCGAAAAGCTGCACTGGCACGAATATCCATCCGTGGCAGGGCAGTTAAAATAGCGGACCCGCCACAAGAATTACATTTCCAACATGCTTCGCACACTCTCCATTCGCGATTTCGTGATCGTCGATTCGATCGAGCTTGAATTTGCGCCTGGCTTTACCGTGTTCACCGGCGAGACCGGCGCGGGAAAATCGATCCTGATCGACGCGCTGGCGCTTGCCCTAGGCGGGCGTGGCGACGCCAGCGTCGTGCGCGAGGGCTCCGCAAAAACGGACATCACCGCGGAATTCAGCACGAACGACGAGGTCGACGCCTGGCTGGCCGAACATGAGTTCAGCAACGACGATGGCGGCGCGCTGCTGCGCCGGGTGATCGACAACGCGGGACGCTCCAAGGCCTTCATCAACGGCATTACTGCCACCGCCGCACAGTTGCGCGAGCTCGGCGAAATGCTGGTCGATATCCATGGTCAGCATGCTCATCAGTCACTGCTGAAAGCCGACGCGCAGCGCGTACTGCTCGACAGCCAGGCCGGCTTGCTGGACGATAGCAAGGCGGTTGCCGCCGCGTACAAGGCGTGGCGTGCCCTCGCCAAACAGCGCGAGGAATTCGAGGCCAACGCCAAGAGCGTGCTGCTGGAGCGCGAACGCCTCGAGTGGCAGGTCGGGGAACTGGAAAAACTGGCAGTGAAACCCGGCGAATGGACCGAAGTCAGCAATGAGCACAGTCGGCTGTCGCATGCCGCCAGCCTGATCGAAGGTGCGCAGGAAGCATTGAACGCGATCTCGGAATCGGACAGCAATCCGATCCTGTCCCATCTTTCCGCACTCACTTTGAAACTCGGCAAGCTGGCCGACATCGATGCCGCATTGAAGCCGGTTATCGAGGCTCTGGAGCCGGCGCGCATCCAGTTGCAGGAAGCGGTCTACGCGCTCAACGATTACCTCGGCCGCGTCGAACTTGATCCGGCTCGTCTGCACGAGGTCGAGGCCCGGCTGGATGCGATCCATTCCACGGCACGCAAATTCCGCGTTGCGCCGGAAGACCTTCCGCAAGAGTATGAAACGCTTTCGGCGCAATTGCGACAACTGGCGGATGCCACCGACATCGACGCCTTGCGCGCGCAGGAAGAGAAATTGAAAGCGGCCTACATGAGTGTGGCGCAGACATTGTCCAAATCCCGCACCAAGGCTGCCAAGGCATTAAGTGAAGCGGTCACGGCCGCCATGCAGGATCTGAGCATGGCCGGCGGACGTTTCGAAGTGGCCCTGAATCCGATCGAGCCCGCCGGTTACGGTCTGGAACAGGTTGAATTCATGGTCGCGGCACATGCTGGCACCTCGCCGAGACCGCTGGCCAAAGTGGCTTCCGGTGGTGAACTGGCGCGCATTTCGCTCGCCATTTCGGTGATTACGTCGAGCGCGACAGCAACGCCGACGCTGATTTTCGACGAGGTCGACAGCGGTATCGGCGGCGGAGTCGCGGAAGTGGTCGGCCGCTTGCTCAAACGTTTGGGCCAGGACCGCCAGGTGCTGTGCGTGACCCATTTGCCGCAAGTCGCCAGCCAGGCCAATCAGCATTTCCAGGTCAGCAAGCGCAGTACCGATGGCAAGACCATGTCGCGCATCGATGCGCTCGATTCCAAGGCGCGCATCGAGGAAATTGCGCGCATGCTGGGCGGCCTGGAAATCACCGCGACCACACGCAAACATGCACGCGAGCTGCTTGCTTCCTAGAAGCGGGCGGCGTCGCGCAAGAACAGGATAGTCGAACACCATGTCCCAGAATCAGGAACCTCCTTACACGCACGGCGCGGTAGCCAAGACCGCCGTGGTGCTGGTCAATCTCGGCACGCCGGATGCGCCGACCGCCTCAGCATTGCGTCGCTACCTCAGGGAGTTCCTGTCCGATCCGCGCGTGGTCGAAATTCCGAAGCTGGCATGGTGGCCGATCCTGAATGGCCTCATCCTGCCGCTGCGTTCCGGCAAGTCAGCTGCCAAATACGCATCGATCTGGACCAAGGAGGGTTCGCCGCTCAAGGTGTATACCGGAAGGCAGGCAAGCCTGTTGCGCGGTTTTCTTGGCGAGCGTGGACATGAGGTGCAAGTTGCCTACGCCATGCGCTACGGTAATCCGTCCGTGTCCGAGGTTCTCGACAAGCTCAAGGCGGACGGGTGCGACCGCATTCTCGTTCTTCCCGCTTACCCACAATACTCCGGCACCACAACGGCATCGATTTTCGACGCAGTGTTCAGCCATTATTCCCGTGTGCGCAACGTCCCGGAATTGCGTCTGATCAAGCATTACCACGACTACGAGGCTTACATTCAGGCATTGAGCAAGTCGATACTTGCACACTGGGACCTGAACGGGCGACCTGACAAGCTCGTGATGAGCTTTCACGGCGTCCCGAAAAGGACGCTGCTGCTGGGCGATCCCTACCATTGCGAGTGCTACAAGACGGCACGCTTGCTGGCGACGCAGTTGCAGCTTTCCGCGGACGAGTATCTGGTCACGTTCCAGTCACGCTTCGGCAAGGCCGAATGGCTGCAGCCTTACACGGCGCCGACGCTGGTCAAACTGGCGAAGGAGGGCGTGCGGCGCGTGGACGTCGTTTGCCCCGGTTTTACGAGCGATTGCCTGGAAACGCTGGAAGAAATCGCGATGGAAGTACGGCGCGATTTTCTGACCGCGGGCGGCAAGGAGTTTCATTACATTCCCTGCCTGAACGATTCTCCGGCGTGGATTGCCGGACTGGCCGAGATCGTCGAGCAGCACATGATCGGCTGGCCCACAATGCTCACGCCGCAGGCGCGCGAAGAACGCAACCGCGAAGCGCAAGTTTCCCGCGAGCAGGCCATGCTCCTGGGCGCGAACAAATAGAAAGATGCCTGTAGAGCGCGTTCCTTGATGCCGATAGCGAGCTGGCAGAGATCGCCGCCCTCTTTAGTGGAAGTAGGGCGGAATCAGGTTCGTCTGGCAAATCCACGCGGTCGCGAGCAGGGTATAAGCGACGACGGACGCCGAAATGAGAGGTAATTTCATGGTGTTTCTCCTTGCAACCAGGGAGGCAGACGGTTGCAACGCCGATAACATCATCCTAGTACGTAGTCCGGCAATTTGAAGCCTGTGAACCGGTAAAGTGTGTAACAAGGCTTTACGCTTTCAGCCGAGCCGAACGAGCGGCTAGAGCGGGTGCAATAAAATCAAGAATTCCCCTTGAAAACCCGCGGAATACCCCTATTTACTATCGCAATTGAGACTAAGTCATTGATTGTTGGAGATTTTTTGTGATGGAAAACCAGGAAAAGATGCAGGATCCGGCGGAACAGGCCACCCAGTCCCAAGATAATGTCGTGATGGACAAAGCGTCCGACGGTCTGGAAGAAAAGCTGGCAGCTGCCGAGGCGAAAATCAGCGAAATGCAGGATGCTTTCCTGCGCGCCAAGGCCGACTCGGAGAACATTCGTCGTCGTGCCCAGGAAGATATCGCCAAGGCACACAAATTCGCCATCGAGAATTTTGCCGAAGCCTTGGTGCCAGTCAAGGACAGCCTCGAAATGGCGCTGAAGCTGGACTCGCCTTCGGTGGAGTCCCTGAAGGAGGGGGTGGAAATGACCCTCAAGCAACTGTCTGCCGCGTTTGAGCGCAATCGTCTGCAGGAAATCAATCCTGTGCCGGGCGAAAAGCTCGATCCGATGAAGCACCAGGCGATTTCCATGGTGCCCGCCGAGCAGGATGCCAATACGATTGTGAGCGTCCTGCAGAAGGGTTACATGATTGCCGATCGTCTGTTGCGGCCGGCCTTGGTCACGGTAGCACAATAAAAAGATCACAAAACGTGTTTAAAGTGCTTGAAACCGGCACTTTGTTCCACATATTCAACACATCAGAAAACAAACCATCGTTTTAAAGGAACATCATCATGGGCAAGATTATTGGCATTGACTTGGGTACGACCAACTCCTGCGTCGCCATCATGGAAGGCGGTCAGCCGAAGGTTATCGAGAATTCCGAAGGCTCCCGCACGACGCCTTCCGTGATCGCCTATCAGGAAGACGGCGAGATCCTGGTCGGCGCCCCGGCCAAACGCCAAGCCGTGACCAATCCGAAGAACACCTTGTACGCCGCCAAGCGCCTGATCGGACGCAAATTCGACGAGAAGGAAGTGCAAAAGGACATCAACCTGATGCCCTACCAGATCGTCAAGGCCGACAACGGCGACGCCTGGGTGGCGGTGCGCGACAAGAAGCTGGCGCCGCCGCAGGTGTCCGCAGAAGTCCTGCGCAAGATGAAGAAGACGGCGGAAGACTATCTCGGCGAAGAAGTGACCGAAGCCGTCATCACCGTGCCGGCCTACTTCAACGACGCGCAGCGTCAGGCAACCAAGGACGCAGGCCGCATCGCCGGCCTGGATGTCAAGCGCATCATCAACGAGCCGACCGCGGCTGCGCTGGCTTTCGGCTTGGACAAGAGCGGCAAGGGCGATCGCAAGATCGCGGTGTATGACCTGGGCGGCGGTACCTTCGATATCTCGATCATCGAAATCGCCGACGTCGAAGGCGAAATGCAGTTCGAAGTGCTGTCGACCAACGGCGACACTTTCCTGGGCGGCGAAGATTTCGACCAGCGCATCATCGACTACATCATCGACGAGTTCAAGAAGATCAACGGCCTTGACCTGTCGAAGGACGCGATTGCGCTGCAGCGCATCAAGGCGTCCGCCGAGCGCGCCAAGATCGAACTGTCGTCCTCGCAGCAGACTGAAATCAACGAGCCGTACATCGCCATGGTCAACGGCGCGCCGGTGCACTTGACCATGAAGATCACCCGCGCCAAGCTGGAATCGCTGGTCGAGGAACTGATTTCCCGCACCATCGATCCGTGCCGCATCGCGATCAAGGATGCCGGCGTCAAGGTTTCCGACATCCAGGACGTGATCCTGGTCGGCGGCATGACCCGCATGCCGAAGGTGCAGGAAAAGGTGAAGGAATTCTTCGGCAAGGAGCCGCGCAAGGACGTCAACCCGGATGAAGCCGTGGCCGTCGGTGCCGCGATCCAGGGTTCGGTGCTGTCCGGCGACCGCAAGGACCTGCTGCTCTTGGACGTGACCCCGCTGTCGCTCGGTATCGAGACCTTGGGCGGCGTGATGACCAAGATGATCCAGAAGAACACCACGATCCCGACCAAATTCAGCCAGGTGTTCTCGACGGCGGACGACAATCAGCCGGCGGTCACCATCAAGGTGTACCAGGGCGAGCGCGAAATGGCGAGCGGCAACAAGCTGCTGGGTGAATTCAACCTGGAAGGCATCCCGCCGTCACCGCGCGGCATTCCGCAGATCGAGGTGACCTTCGACATCGACGCCAACGGCATCCTGCATGTCGGCGCGAAGGACAAGGCTTCCGGCAAGGAAAACAAGATCACCATCAAGGCCAACTCCGGTTTGACCGAGGATGAAATCCAGAAGATGGTGAAGGACGCCGAGCTGTATGCCGACGAGGACAAGAAGCTGAAAGAGCTGGCCGATGCCCGCAATCAGGGTGATGCGCTGGTGCACTCGACACGCAAGGCGCTGACCGAGTACGGCGACAAGCTCGACGGCGGCGAGAAAGAGAAGATTGAAGCAGCGATCAAGGATCTGGAAGAAGTCCTGAAGGGCAACGACAAGTCCGAGATCGATGCCAAGGTGACTGCCTTGTCGACCGCTGCACAGAAACTGGGCGAGAAGATGTATGCTGACGCTCAGGCGCAACAGGCCGGTGCTGCGGGTGCAGCAGGCGCTGCGGGCGCAGGTGCCTCCGAAGCCAAGCCGGCGGAAGAAGATGTCGTCGACGCGGACTTCAAGGAAGTCAAAGACAAGTAAGGTTGTAGTCACGCGGCAGAGGGCTTAACCCCACACCGCGCTGACCCGCCGAGCCGTAGTGATCGTCATGCGATCCTCGGCTCGGCGTTTTCGCTTAGATAACAGGACGCCGACAAGATGGCAAAGCGTGATTTTTACGAAATACTGGGCGTAGCGAAAGATGCCTCGGATGAAGATATCAAGAAGGCCTATCGCAAGCTCGCCATGAAATATCATCCGGACCGCAATCCGGATAGCAAAGGCGCGGAAGAGAAATTCAAGGAGGCCAAGGAAGCGTACGAGATGCTGTCCGATCCCGGCAAGCGCGAAGCCTACGACAAATATGGTCATGCCGGTGTCGATCCGAACATGGGTGGCGGCGGTTTCGGCGGTGCGGGTGCCGGTTTCGGCGGCTTTTCAGACGCCTTCGGCGATATCTTCGGCGATATCTTCGGCCAGGGTGCGCGCGGACGCAGCTCCGGACCCCAGGTCTATCGCGGCGCTGATTTGCGCTACAACCTCGAAATTACTTTGGAGCAGGCGGCGCACGGCTTCGACACCACCATCCGCGTACCTTCGTGGAGCGAGTGCGACACTTGCCACGGTTCGGGCGCCAAGCCCGGCACCTCGCCGACCACTTGCTCGACCTGCGGCGGACAAGGACAGGTCCGCATGCAGCAAGGCTTCTTTAGCATCCAGCAAACCTGTCCGAAGTGCCACGGGACCGGCAAGATCATTCCGAATCCTTGCCCGAGCTGCAGCGGCGCAGGACGCATCAAGCGCAACAAGACGCTGGAAGTGAAGATTCCGGCCGGCATCGACGACGGCATGCGCATTCGTTCGTCCGGCAACGGCGAACCGGGCATGAACGGCGGCCCCCCAGGGGACCTGTATGTTGAAATTCGCATCAAGCAGCATCAGGTATTCCAGCGCGACGGCGATGACCTGCATTGTGAAATTCCGGTGTCGTTCGCCAAGGCCGCGCTGGGCGGCGAAGTGGAAGTCCCGACCCTGAACGGCAAGGCTTCATTCACCCTGCCGGAAGGCACACAGTCAGGCAAGACTTTCCGCCTGCGCGGCAAGGGCATCAAGGGTGTGCGCTCCGGCTATGCCGGCGACCTGTTCTGCCATGTCGTGGTCGAGACTCCGGTGAAATTGACCGATCGCCAGAAAGAACTGCTGCAGGAGTTTGAGCGATTGACAACGGCTGGCGGGTCCAAGCACAGCCCGCAGAGCAAATCCTGGAAAGACAAGGTCAAGGAGTTTTTCGAGTAATCCGGAAAAAGCTCCTGCCATCGTCTGCCCAAGGGACGATCTGCCACGAACCGCTGATTTCAACAAATCAGCGGTTTTTTTTCGCCAAATGCGCACACATTATTTCCTTCCGGGAAAATTTCTGAAAGAATTGATCTGACGCAATTCTTTTTCCGATTGCTCGCCGGATCATGTGGAAACTTTATTATCTGCCGGCATTCTGGTCGGTTGCTAAAGCAGCATGTCGCCGAGCCACTTCGCTTGACATCGAACAGCGGTATGAAGCCAATGACCAGGATAGGTGAAGACCAGATGGAAGCAGGGGTTTCTACCGGTCGCTCGGCCCGCCGTGTCAAATGGGGACTGCCTTGGGTTTTCCTGGTGCTTGGCTTGTCCGCCGCCGCCATCGTCTATTGGCAGAGCCGCCTGCTGGTCGACAGAGAATTGTCCTCGGAGCTCGACCTGCGATCGAGGGAGGCGGAATACAGCCTCACGCGCGAAATCAACAGCTACGCGGAAGTCCTGCGAGGCTTGCAGGCGCAATTCGTCGTCAATCCCGATCTTTCCCGGCAGGCCTTCAAGCAGATCGCCGATTCCCTGAACCTTCAGAGTCGATTCCCAGGCATTCAGGCACTCGTCTATACCGAACGCGTAGCGGCGGGCGACGGGCCGGCCTTTGAAGACTATGCACGGGAAGAATTACAGCCAAATAGCCTTGGCTATCCACCGCCGGTCATTCATCCCCGCATGCCGTCGGAGGAAGCATTCGTGGTCCGGTATACCGAGCCGATGGGTACGAACCAGGCCGGCGCCTGGTTTGACCAGGGGAGTGAGCCGAAACGGCGAGCGGCCATCATGCGGGCTCGGGATACCGGCGACTGGAGCGCCACCGGACGCGTACGACTGTCGGTATTGCCAGTGCCGTACGACGGCGTGATCTTCTTCCTGCCGGTGTACCGCGGGGGCGTCACGCCCGCGGGCGTGGAGCAGCGGCGTGCGCAGTTCATTGGCACGGTCTCACTGGTCATTCTGGTCGACGAGATGCTCGGCAAGGTGTTTGGGCAATCCTTGCTCAGCGACCTGGACGTCGAGATCTACGACATGCAGGCTGCGACCCGCCGCGCAGCTGCGCATGACAAGAGCAATCTCGTATTTGACAGCGGCGCCTATCGTCATGCCAAGACGCTGCACATGGGCAATGTCGCATTTCCAGAGTTTCGCAGCTACGAAATCAACATCGGTGGCGGCCAGTGGCACCTCCAGGTCACCGCGCTGCCCGAGTTCCTGCACCGTTCCCAGAACTGGCTGCCACCGGTCGCGACCCTGGCCACGGGGCTGTTGAGCTTGCTGATTTTTTTCTTCATTCAGAAGCAGGAGCGCTCGCGCCAGCACCTGGACAAGCATGCCCGCGAGGTCGAGAGTGCCTTGCATTCGAAGGAAAGGCAGCTGATGCGCATCACGGAGGCGATCGATGCGGTACTGTGGACGATCGAGCTGCCCTCGGGCAAGCTCAAGTATGTGAGCGCCGCGGTGGAGCGCGTTTGCGGCCATCCCGCAGAAGCTTTCTACAATCGCCCCTTTCTGTGGTTGAAATGCCTTCATCCGGAAGACCGGCGCAAGCTGGTTGCCATTGCCCCGCGCATCATCAGCAAGGAGCATGACACCTTCGAATACCGTATCGTCCGCCCGGATGGGCAAGTGAGGTGGATGCGCTGCGAGGCGCACTTCACACCCGGCGATATTCCCGGGAGCGGATTGATCAATGGCATCGATACGGACATTACCGAACAACGCCGGCTGGAACAGTCCCTGCGGAGAAGTAACCGCGCGTTGCGAGCCTTTCATGAATGCGAAGAGGTGATCGCGGCAAGCAACGATGAAAAGGCTTTGCTGCAAGGCATCTGCGACGTGGTGGTGAAAGTCGGCTATCGCATGGCCTGGGTCGGCGTGCTGCCGGACAAAGGCGGCACCCGCATCGTGCCGGTCGGTGTGGCCGGCCGGCACGACGGGTATCTGGACGATATCCGGGGCATGCTGGAGGCCGGCGAGCTGGAGCAGTTCTCCACGATTGGCGCAGCCATCAGCACGGGGCGTCCATCGGTTGCAAATCGCTTCCATCAGGACGCGGCGCAACGGCCCTGGCGCGAACAAGCATTGCGCCGCGGCTTCCATTCCAAGATTGCGCTGCCCTTGTTTCACGAGGAAGGGGCCATCGGTCTGCTCAATGTGTATGCCAGCGAACCGGACTCCTTCGACAACGAGGCGGTCGAGCTGCTGGCCGATCTCGCGCAGAGCGTCACGGTTGCTGTCCAGGCGCTGCGCCATCGCAGCGGCAGGCGGGTGGCCGAGGCATCGTCGCACTTGCGCGAGCGGGCAATCGAAGCCAGTGCCAATGCCATCATCATCACCAGCGCGCAGGCGCCGGACTACCCGGTCGAATACGTCAATTCAGCCTTCGAGCGCATTACCGGTTACAGCGCCGCGGAAGTCGTCGGCCGCAGCCTGCGTTTTCTGCATGCGGCCGAGCGCGAGCAGCCCGGGCTCGAAGAAATTCGCAACTTAGTGATCGAGAAGCGCGAGGGCCATGCGATCGTGCGCAACTACCGCAAGGACGGCACTCCGTTCTGGAGCGATGTGCATATCGCTCCGGTCAGGAACGATGCGGGCGAGGTCACCCATTTCGTCGCTGCCAAATATGACATCACCGCGACCAAGAAATACGAAGCGGAGCTCGAGTTCCAGGCCAATCGCGATGCGCTGACCGGACTGGCCAATCGCAACCTGGTGCGCGACCGCCTGAGCCAGGCCATCGCCTATGCCTCGCGCTACGAGCATCTGGTATGGGTGGTGTTCATCAATCTCGACCGCTTCAAACTGGTCAACGATACGCTTGGCTTCGAGGCGGGCGACACGGTGCTGAAACAAATCGGTGAACGCTTGAAGCAGACGGTGCGCGACACGGACACCGTCGGCAGACTAAGCGGCGACGAGTTCGTGCTGATACTTCCGGAGCGCACCGACGAAACGCTCGCGGCAACGGCAGTGCAACGCATCATGGATGCAATCGCCAAGCCACTTGTCATCGCCGACCACGAGATCTTTCCGTCATGCAGCATCGGAGTGGCGGCCTTTCCGGCAGACGGTGTGGACGCAGAAATCCTCGTCAAGCATGCGCATATCGCCATGTATCGCGCAAAAGAGGTGGGCAGCAATAATTTCCAGTTCTATGCCCCCGCCATGAATGAGCGCGCGATGGAACGGCTGCGCATCGAAACCGATTTGCGCAATGCACTGGAACGGAATGAGTTCCTGCTGCATTACCAGCCGCAAGTCGATATGCGCAGCGGCCGCATCGTCGGCGTCGAAGCCTTGATCCGTTGGCGGCATCCCGAGTTCGGCATGGTGCCGCCAGCGCGCTTCATCGGACTGGCGGAAGAAACGGGATTGATCCAGCCGATCGGCGCCTGGGTATTGCAAACCGCCTGCCGTCAAAACAAGGCCTGGCACGACGCCGGACTCGGTGACATACGCGTGGCGGTGAACCTCTCTGTGCGGCAGTTCGCCCAGTCCGACCTGGTGCAATCGATCGCCGTAATCCTCGAAGAAACCGGCCTCGAAGCACGCTATCTCGACATTGAAGTGACCGAGAGCCTGGTGATGGCGGATGTGGACCGCGCGGTGACGATCCTGGGCGAGCTCAAAAACCTCGGCGTAAAGATCTCGATCGACGATTTCGGCACCGGGTATTCGAGCCTGGCGTATTTGAAGCGCTTTCCGGTCGATGTGCTCAAGATCGACAAGTCCTTCGTGCAAGACATCACGATCGATCCCGACGATGCCGCGATCGTCAGGTCGATCATTTCATTGGCGCACAGCTTGCGCATCAATGTGATCGCCGAGGGTGTGGAAACGGAGGCGCAGCTGGCCTACCTGCGACGCCACGCCTGCGACCAGATGCAAGGATATTATTTCAGCCGGCCGATTGCAGCGGAGGACCTCGAAGACGCGCTGCGGCAGGGCAAGAAGCTGTCGGTCGAACCGAAGGACCATTCCGCGCCAAGGCCAACCTTGCTGATCGTCGACGACCATGACGAATCCGCCGCGTCCTTGGACCGCTTGTTGCGGCATGAGGGCTACTGCATCCTGTCCGCGCGGTCGGCGGAGGAGGGTCTCGAACTGCTGGCGCGTCATCAGGTGCATGTCATCGTCTGCAATCAGATTGTTCAAGGGGTGTGCGGTACCGAATTCCTGAGCAAGGCAAACGAGCTGTATCCGGAAACCCATCGTATCGTCCTGTCCGATTCCGCCGATCTGCAAACCATCATGAATGCGATCAATCGCGGCGCGATCTACCGGTTCTTCCTCAAGCCGTGGGACGACGAGGTGTTGCGTCGGAATATACGCGAGGCGTTTCAGCATTACGAGCTAATGCATGGCGTCGCGCCAGTTGAGCTGTCGCAGGTATCTGCCATGGGTTTCGGGATCGGTGAAGCGAACCTGTCCGCGCTGAAATAAACATTCGCCGGCGATTGCTATGCTCAAAATATTGCGCCAAGGCACGAAATTAGAGCTTCTCCTCTATTTTTTCGCCGGATAATGGAAAAAGACGTTCGTGCGATTTTCGCGCGGCCGCGCTGCGTTTCGGGAGGAGAGGGAATATGAATTTTCGCGTCCGTATTTCTCGTGCACTTGGTATTGTCAGCATGGCCACCGCGCTGACGATGGGCAGCGACGTTCTTGCTGCGGAGGTCGCAGGCGTCAAACTGGACGACACGATTCGTCTGGCGAATCAGGATCTCAAGCTCAACGGCGCCGGCGTACGTTACAAGGCGATTTTCAAGGTTTATGTCGCCGGCCTCTACCTGGCGGACAAGAAGCGCACGGTGCATGACGTTCTCTCCATTCCCGGCGCCAAGCGCGTCACCATTGTCATGCTACGGGAAATCAGCAACGAAGAGTTGGGCCGCGGCTTTATGAGCGGCATTCATCAAAACAGCGACAGGGCGGAGAAGTCGAAAATCGTGCTGCAACTGCAAAAGTTCGGCGAGATTTTTGCATCCATCCCTGAGCTGAAAAAGGGGGATGTACTCACCACCGACTGGATTCCAGGCACCGGCACTGTCGTGCATCTGAACGGCAAAAAGGTATCGGATCCCCTTCCTGACGTTATCTTCTACAACTCGCTCCTGAAAATCTGGCTGGGCGAAAAACCGGTGGATTCCCGGCTCAAGCCTCTCTTGCTCGGCGAGCAGCCCGAGGAGCCGCAGCGCGGAAACAGCTACTGAATCACGCCTTTCGACAGGCACTTCAATATTGCGGCGGTGTCGCCTTGGCACCGCCGCTCTAAATCCTCCTCCGCCGGTTTTTCCTGCCATTCGAGCAACATCCGCAACGCCTGTATAATGGTGGTACAACCTCGGCAACGACGACCCTCCCAGCACGCCAATATCCGCCGAGTTCCACCGGCGGCCCGCACGCTCCTTCATGCCGAGGATCCGATCCCCATTTTCCGAGCATCTGAACAATGACAGGACAAGACAAGGATACTTTGATGTTGGAACAACTGTTCCACAGTAACCGCGAGTGGGCGGCGTCCATGGTGGCCAAGGACGCCGATTTCTTCAAGACGCTGGCCGCTCAGCAGTCGCCTGAATACTTTTGGATCGGCTGCGCCGACAGCCGCGTCCCCGCCAACGAAATCGTCAATCTGCTTCCCGGCGAGATGTTTGTCCATCGCAATATCGCCAATGTCGTGGTGCATACCGATTTGAACTGCCTGTCGGTACTGCAGTTCGCTATCGATGTGCTTGGAATCAAGCATGTCATCGTGTGCGGACACTATGGCTGCTCGGGCGTGCATGCTGCCCTGACGCGCCGGCGTATCGGCTTGGCCGACAACTGGTTGCGTCATGTGCAGGACGTGCATTCAAAACATGAACGCTATCTGGGTGAAGCCCTGCCGGCGAAGGTCAAGCACGATCGTCTATGCGAGCTGAATGTGCTGGAGCAAGTGGTCAATGTCTGTCAGACCACGATCGTGCAAGACGCGTGGGACCGCGGCCAGAACCTGATCGTGCATAGCTGGATCTACGGCTTGCAGGATGGTTTGCTGCACGATCTCGGGCTGACTGTCAGCAGTAGCGAGGAGCTGGCGGCGAAGCTGCCGGCGTGCTTCGCGCGCTACGAGGACAGCCCGGATTAGAAGCAGTGTTCCGCGGCAGGGAAGGACTTGTCCTTGACTGCCTCGACAAAGGCTCGCACCGCCGCTTCAATGCTGGTCTGGCCGTCCATGAAGTTTTTCACGAACCGTGCCTTGCGGCCAGGGAAAACCCCCAGCATGTCGTGCATTACCAATACCTGACCGGAGCACTCCGGGCCGGCACCGATCCCGATGGTCGGAATTGCGAGCAGTTGCGTGACTTCATGGCCCAGCGGGGCGGGAATTGCTTCCAGCACGAGAATCGACGCACCGGCTTGTTGCAAGGCAAGCGCATCGGCTTTCAAGCGGTCCGCGCCCTCGGTCGTTTTGCCCTGCACCTTGAACCCGCCAAGCTGATGCACCGACTGTGGTGTCAGCCCAAGATGTGCGCACACCGGAACGGCACGCTCGGTGAGGAAGCGTACCGTATCGACCAGCCACGCGCCGCCTTCCAGCTTGACCATTTGTGCACCGGCCTGCATCAGTTTCACCGCATTGTCGAATGCTGATTCCGGCGTCGCATACGTCCCGAAAGGCATGTCGGCAACCAGCAACGCAGTCTGGTTGCCGCGTGCGACACATGCGGTGTGATAGGCAATATCCGCCAATGTCACCGGCAGGGTCGAACTGTGACCTTGGCAGACATTGCCGAGAGAATCTCCGACCAGCAAAACGTCCACGCCGCATCGATCCATCAGTGCAGCGAAGCTGGAGTCGTAGCAAGTCAGCACGGAAATCTTCTCGCCGTTATTGCGCATGGCCAGCAGCGACGGTCCGGTGACTGCCTTGCGCACGGTGCTTGCAGCGTCTTGCAGATATCCCGACATAATCATTCCCCAAGATTGAAAAATTCCCGCTTGCCGCGCATGTTGCTGATGCGGCTGATCAGCAATGCGAAATCCTCGTCGCGGTCCACGGGGTTCAGCCGCTCGGTATTGACGACCAGCAGCGGCGCGGCGTCGTAATGATAAAAGAAACGGCTGTAACTTTCACAGAGCCGGTACAAGTAGACTTCCGAAATCCCTGCTTCCATCGCGATACCGCGCTTCTTGACCCGTTCGACCAGCGTTTCCGGCTGCGCCTGCAGGTAAATCACGAGATCGGGCACGGCCGCTTGCGGGCGCAGGTGGTCATACAGTTGCTGATAAAGATGAAGCTCGTCGTCGCCCAGCGTGAGATGCGCGAAGAGCGGGTCCTTGTCGAGCAGGAAGTCCGACACCACGCGCGTATCAAACAGATCGGTCTGTGCCAGATCACGCAACTGGTTCATGCGCTGGAACAGGAAGAACATCTGGGTCTGGAGAGCATAACGCGCGGGATCGCGATAGAACTTTTCGAGAAACGGATTTTCCTGCGGCATTTCGAGCAGCGTCTGCGCCTTCATGCTCTCTGCCAGCTTGCGCGTAAAGGTCGTCTTGCCGACGCCGATCGGTCCTTCGACCACCACATATTTATATCGATCGAGACTCATGTGCGGAAGATAAAGTAGACAGCGCCCACCAGGCACAGGCCGGCCCAGATGTAGTCCAGCTTGAAGGGCTGGTTCATGTAGATCATCGCGAACGGTACGAAGACGGTCAGCGTGATGGCTTCCTGAATGATCTTGAGTTGCGCAAGACTGAGTTCCGTGTAGCCGATGCGGTTGGCCGGCACCTGCAACAGATACTCGAACAAGGCGATCGACCAGCTCACCAGTGCGGCGACCCACCACGCCTTGCTCGCGAAGTTCTTCAGATGGCCGTACCAGGCGACCGTCATGAATACATTCGACAACGTCAGCAGACCGACGGTTTGGGCGACGACAGGAATTTGCATGGTTCAGACTTTTTGAATCGCTTGTCCGGCAACATTCGGAACGAAGGTATGCGCCGGTCCGAGTCCGGGGATACTGATCAGCGGATCAATCTGCAGCAGAGGAATCAGCACGAATGCGCGCTGCGTCATGCGCGGATGCGGCACCGTCAGCGAGGGTGACGAGATCGTCTGCCGACCGCACAGCAGGAGATCCAGATCGAGCGTGCGCGGCGCATTCTGATAGGGGCGCTCACGTCCGAAATCCTGCTCGATCGCCCGCAATGCAGTCAGTAATTCTTCCGGCGGCAAAGCGGTATCGACACGGACCACGGCGTTGATGTAATCATCGCCACCCGCATCGATCGGCGCCGTCCGGAACAGGCTGGATTGCGCGCTCAGCGTCGACTGAGGCAGCTGCTTCAGGCGTTCAATAGCGCGCTCTACGTTGGCGCGTGCATCGCCGAGATTCGACCCGATCCCGATATGGCATGAGGTCTGTGCTGTACTCATGTACTGCTGCCTTCGGCCGGTGCCGCCTTCTGCTTGTTGCGGCCGCCGCGGCGACGGCGCTTCTTCGGCGCGGGGCTTTCCTCTTCGACCTTCGGTTTTCTGGTCAATAGTTCAGCGCGGCCGGGGCCATCCGCGGCAATGAAGGCTGTCCACCACTCGCCGATCTCCGGGTCGATTTCGCCGGATTCGCAGCGCAACAGCAGGAAGTCATAGCCGGCGCGCAGGCGCGGGTGTTCCAGCAGCTTGTAGGGTGACTTGCCGGTGCGCCGCTCGAAGCGCGGCTGCATGGCCCAGATGTCGCGCATGTCGGTTGCGATGCGGCGCTGCAGCGCGAGTTTCTCGGTTTGCGCATCCAGCACATCGTCGGCTGCGAGATGCAGTGCCGGAATCGGATACTCGCTGGCGGCCTGGTAGGCGTTCCACTTTTCCAGTACCTGGTGCCAGAGCAGGGCAGCGAACAGGAAGCCGGGGGACACGCCCTTGCCTTGACGGACGCGCTCGTCGGTGCCGGCCAGAGCCAGCGTAACGAATTTTTCGCCGAGCGGTTGTTCCAACACCACGTCCAGCAGCGGCAGCAGGCCGTGATGCAGGCCTTCCTTGCGCAATTGCTGCAGGCAAGCGAGCGCATGCCCGCTCATCAGCAGCTTCAGCATTTCATCGAACACGCGTGCGGCCGGCACGTTGTTGATCAGCGGCGCCATCACCTGGATCGGCTCGCGCGTGTCCGGATCGATGACAAAGCCGAGCTTGGCCGCAAAACGCACTACGCGCAGCAAGCGGACCGGGTCTTCGCGAAAGCGTGCTTCCGGCAGTCCGATGATGCGCAGTGTCCGGCTGCGGATGTCGGCGATCCCATTGTGATAATCGAGCACGGTCTGGCTGGCCGGATCGTAGTACATCGCGTTGATGGTGAAGTCACGCCGCGCGGCGTCTTCGTGCTGCTCGCCGAAGGTGTTGTCGCGCAGGACGCGGCCGTGCTCGTCCTTGGGCGCGCCTTCCGATGACGCGCCGCGGAAGGTGGTGACCTCGATGAGGTCCTGGCCGAACATCACGTGCACGATCTGGAAGCGTTTGCCGATGATGAAGGCGCGGCGGAACAGGCGTTTCACCTGTTCCGGTGTGGCGTTGGTCGCCACGTCGAAGTCTTTCGGCTTCACGCCGAGCAGCAAATCGCGTACCGCGCCGCCGACCACGAACGCCTTGAAGCCGGCCTCCTGCAGCGTCTGCGTCACGCGCACCGCGTTGGCAGACAGCAGCGTCGGATCAATACCGTGCTCCTTCGGTCCGAGCACTTGCGGTTGTTGACTATTCGCTTTGTTCTTAACGCCAAGAATGCGCTTGATAAACTTTTTAATCATCGAATAAGGTCAGGATAGGCCAGCCTTGTGCCTGCGCATGGGCTTTCAGCAAGGCGTTGGGATTGGTTGCAACCGGGTGGGTGACTGCCGACAGCAGTGGAATGTCGTTCTGCGAATCGCTGTAAAAGTAGCTGCGGCCAAAGCTGTCGAGCGATCTTCCCTGCGAGGCGAGCCACTCATTGGTGTGAACGACCTTGCCGGGGCCGGAAGTGGGAATGCCGCGCAGCCGGCCGGTAATCTCGCCAGTGTCCGTGACATCGGGTTCCGCCGCGATCAGGTTGCGCACGCCGAAGGCCCCGGCGATCGGCTCGGTGACAAAGCGATTTGTTGCGGTAATGATGGCAACCAGATCGTCGGCGTCCTGGTGCCGTTTCACGAGATCGCGCGCCACGGGAAGGATGGCGGGCTCGATCACTTCTTCCATGAATTGCCGATGCCACTCGTCCAGCTGCCTGCGCGGGAACTGCGCCAGCGTGCCGAGTGCGAACTCCAGATACTCCACCGGGTCGAGTGTGCCTGCCTCGTATTGGGAATAGAAATCGGCGTTGCGCTTGGCGAATGCTTCGGCATCCACCGCACCGATACGCACCAGGAACTGACCCCACTCGTAATCGGAGTCAATCGGTATCAAGGTATGGTCAAGATCGAATAAAGCGAGATTCATTATGCTTTGGGTTCACCTTCGAGTTGCAGCAGGCTGCGCAGGAGCGGCAGCGTAATCGGTCGTTGCGTTTCCAGGGAGTATTGGTCCAGCGCATCCAGCATGGCCGACAAGGATCGCATATCTCGACGGAAATGCGTGATCAGATAGGGTAACACGCCGGGGGACAAAGTGATGCCGCGCAACTCGGCCGCCTGCGTCAGCGCAGCGATTTTTTCGTCGTCGGTCAGGCCGTGCACTTGGTAAATCAAGCCCCAGCCGAGGCGTGTGCGCAAGTCCTCGCGCAAGGACAGGCCGGCAGGCGGTTTGTCGCCCGCGGTAACGAGCACGCCACCGTTTTCCCGCACCTGGTTGAACAGACCGAACGCCGCGATCTGCGCATCGGGCGACAATTGATCGCAATCGTCTGCCAGATACAGGTTGGTATGGGTATCAAACAAATAATCGCTTTCGCTGGCCCCGGCCGGGATATAACGAGCACGGGAATTCATCGCCAGTGCGCTCAGCAAGTGGGTCTTGCCAGCGCCAGCCTCTCCCCACACATAGACAAAACGCTCGCCGGGCGGCGCTTCGGAAGGATTCTCGAAGCGGCGCAGCAATTGCAGCAGCTCCGCATTTTGTCCAACGACAAAGGTATCCAGGGTCTGCGGCTTTTCCGCACCCAAATCGAGCAGTAGTTGCCTCATGACTGACGATAAAAGCTGCTATTGATGTAATGGAGACGCAAGTGCCTGAACGCGACGGCGACGATGGCCGACGCGGGCAGGGCCAGCAAAACGCCGACGAAGCCGAACAGATGGCCGAATGCGAGCAAGGCAAAAATCACGGCCAGCGGATGCAAGCCGATGCGTTCGCCGACCAGGCGCGGCGTCAGAAAAAAGCCTTCGATGACTTGCCCGGCACCGTAGATGCCGGCGACCAGCAGCAGGCCATGCAGGCCGTCGAACTGCAGGACCGCGGCAATCAGCGCCAATACCAGTCCAAGGCCGAAGCCAAGGTAGGGAATGAATACCAGGATGCCTGTCAGTACGCCGACTGGCACGGCAACGTCGAATCCCGCAATTGCCAGCGCCGCGGAATAATAAATGGCCAGGATCATCATGACCGCCAGTTGTCCGCGCAGGTATTGCGCAAGGAGTCCGTCCACCTCGCGGCCGAACCCGGACGCCTTGCCGATCCAGCGGCGCGGAATGAAGGTCTCGACTCTGTTGACGACGGCATGCCAGTCGAGCAGCAGGTAAAACAGCGCGACCGGAATCAGCGACAAGGTCGCTAGCCAGCCGAGCATCGCGATGCCACCGACTTTTGCGGAAGCAAACAGTGCGCTCCAGATTTCATCGCCGCTGCTCGTGAAATATTGCGAGACGATGCGCTTGATCCCGACTTCGTCCAGTCGAACCCTGATGCCGATTTCCTGCAGTCTGGGCGCGAGAAAAGCGTTCAGGCGCGTGAGGAAGTGCGGAATTTGTTCCTGCAACAGGGGAATCTGCTTTTGCATGATCGGCAAGACGATCAGCACGAGCGCAAGTATGGCGGCCAGCAGCAGCACGATGACGATGATCGTCGCCAGGGCGCGCGGCATGCGAATCTTGCCGAGTTGTCGGGTTGATAACCAGTCCGTTGTCGGGTTGAGTGCGTAGGCCAGGATGCCTGCTGCAATGAAGGGTGCCAGCACCGGCCCCAGCTTCACCAATAATGCCGCCAGCACAAGCCCGACCGCCAGCCACAAGGCGGTCTGCTTTTGTTCGGAATTCAAAGAAAACGGCATCTATCGCGAGTTGGACGAACGGTTTGTTAAAATAGCGGTTTGGTCCGGCATTTTTGCCTTAACCGCCTATTTTACCGCCTCTGCACCTATTCACATCATGAGTTCCACTTCCAACGTCTCCCTTTCCTACCGCGACGCCGGTGTTGACATCGAAGCAGGCGACGCCCTGGTCGAAGCGATCAAGCCGTTTGCCAAACGTACCATGCGCGAGGGCGTGCTCGGCGGTATTGGCGGTTTCGGCGCCCTGTTTGAAATCAGCAAGAAGTTCAAGGAGCCGGTTCTGGTGTCCGGTACGGACGGCGTTGGCACGAAGCTGAAGCTGGCGTTCCATCTGAACAGGCACGACACGGTCGGTATCGACCTGGTGGCAATGAGCGTCAACGACATTCTGGTGCAGGGTGCCGAACCGCTATTTTTCCTCGATTACTTCGCCTGCGGCAAGCTGAATGTAGGGGCGGCGACGGACGTCATCAAGGGCATTGCCCAGGGGTGTGAGCAGGCCGGATGCGCATTGATCGGTGGCGAAACCGCCGAAATGCCGAGCATGTACCCGGATGGCGAATACGACCTGGCCGGTTTCGCGGTCGGCGCTGTTGAGAAATCGAAGATCATCGACGGCAGCAAGATCGTATCGGGCGACGTTGTGCTGGGACTGGCTTCTTCCGGCGCACATTCCAATGGCTATTCGCTGGTGCGCAAGATCATTTCGGTTGCTCAGCCCGACCTGAATGCCGACTTCCACGGCCGTCGCCTCGCCGACGTGCTAATGGCGCCGACGCGCATCTACGTCAAGCCCTTGCTGGCGCTGATGGAAAAGCTCGAAGTCAAAGGCATGGCGCATATCACCGGCGGCGGACTGGTTGAAAATGTGCCGCGCGTGTTGCGCGGCAACCTGACCGCTGTTCTGCATCGCGACGCCTGGACCATGCCGCCCTTGTTCGCCTGGCTGCAGCAGCATGGCGGCGTGGCGGACGCGGAAATGCATCGTGTCTTCAACTGCGGGATCGGCATGGTCGTGATCGTCGCGAAAGAAAATGCGGATGCCGCGATTGCACAATTGAAGGCGGCCGGCGAGACCGTTAATCGTATCGGCGAAATCCGCGAGCGCCAGGGGAATGAAGCGCAGACGATCGTTGTTTGACGGTTAGCGGGCGCTTGGCGCCTTGCAGTGATGTCCTCGAAACAAGAACGGCCGCTGGGACTCCCATGCGGCCGTTTTTCTTTGTCATTGCATTTCAAGGCATGCGGACATGATCGACCAGTGCCTTGGTCCGCTGATCGGGCGGGGCCGTAAGCAGGCTGACCACTATCAACACGAGGAAGCTGGCGGGCACGCCAAAGACACCCGCCGAAATCGGGGCGATGTCGAACCATTGATTCGCGACCGAGCCGCCGAGCGTCGGATAAGTTCGAAGCATGTAATACACGCAAACCGCAAAACCCGTCACCATGCTGGCAATGGCACCCTCGTGGTTGGCGCGCTTCCAGAAAACGCCCAGCACCAGCGCCGGGAACAAGGTCGAAGCCGCCAGCGAGAACGCAGCGCCCACCATGGACAGAATGTCGCCTGGCTTGAGCGACGCGGCATACGCTGCAATCAATGCGACCACGAGCAGCAGCAACTTCGAAATTGTCACGCGCTTTTGCGTCGAAGCCTTCGGATCGACCGTCTTGTAGTAAACATCGTGCGACAGCGCATTCGAGATCGTCAACAGCAGACCATCCGCGGTCGATAAGGCAGCAGCCAGTCCGCCAGCGGCGACCAGTCCGGAAATCACGTATGGCAATCCCGCGATCTCGGGCGTTGCAAGCACGACGATATCGCCATCCATGACGATCTCGGCGAGCTGGACGATGCCATCCTTGTTCATGTCGGTGATCGACACGAGCGGATTGATCTTATCGACGCTCGCCCAGTAGGAGACCCACGCCGGCATGTGCGAAAACTGCGTGCCGACAAGCGATGTGTAGATGTCGTACTTGACCAGCACGGCGAGCGCCGGCACGGTGACATACAAGAGCATCACGAAAAACAAGGTCCAGAATACCGAGCGCCGCGCTTCCCGCACCGATGGCGTCGTATAGAAACGCACCAGAATATGCGGCAGGGCGGCCGTCCCCATCATCAAGCACAGGACTAGTGCAAGGAAGTTGTTGCGCTTGACGTCCGAAATTGCCTTCGTCGCGCCGGGGAAGGGTGCGGTGTGCGCGATGACCGGTTCCGCCCGTGCCAGATTGAACGCCTTGGCTTCTGTCCATTTGCGCCGTGCCTCATCGACATCCTTGGGATAGTCGGCAAGCGCACGCACGCCTGCCTTGATTTCGATCAGCGAGGCGTTGCTCCGCTTCAGATCATCAACCTGATGCTGCAGCTCCACCATGCCTTCTTCCCATGACTTCGGCAGCGCATTGATCCTGGCTTCGTATTCCTCCGCACGCTGCTGGAAGATGGCGCGCACTTGTTGTTCCTTGGGGTCGTTGTTGAGCTGTTTTTCACGCGCGCTCAGCTTCGACAACGCACTGCCATAGGCGATCTGCGGGATCGGAATGTTCGTATGCTTGACCGACAACCATGCCACCGGAATCATGTAGGCGATGATGATGATGATGTACTGCGCCA
The DNA here is from genome assembly GCF_035254865.1 of Noviherbaspirillum sp. Classification (GTDB taxonomy): domain Bacteria; phylum Pseudomonadota; class Gammaproteobacteria; order Burkholderiales; family Burkholderiaceae_D; genus Noviherbaspirillum. Next base: position 7,489 of record NZ_DATFAF010000040.1, on the reverse strand, counting down.
CCTGCGTCCATGTGATGGCGCGCATGCCGCCCAGGAAGGAGCAGACCAGGATGCTCGCCAGTCCGAGAAATATGCCGACCGAAAAATCCACGCCGGTAAAGCGCGACGTGATCAGGCCGACGCCGTAAATCTGCGCAACGACATAGGTAAACGACACGAGGATAGTCGCGGTGACCGCCACAATCCTGATCAGGTTGCCGCCGGTGCGGCTGACGTAACGCGCTGCGAGAAAATCAGGGATCGTGTACTGGCTGAACTTGTTAAGAAAAGGCGCAATCAGGAAGGCGACCAGGCAGTAACCACCGGTCCAGCCGAGAATGTATGCGAGCCCGTCGAAACCCATCACGTACAAGCCGCCGGCCAGGCTGATGAAGCTGGCGGCCGACATCCAGTCAGCGGCCGTTGCGATGCCATTGAAGAGCGCCGGAACGCGCCGGCCGGCCACATAATATTCCGAGACATCCGACGTGCGGCTGATGACGCCGATGCCGGCATACAGCACAATCGTCGAAAACATGAACATGTAGCCGATCCAGGCGCGCGGAAATCCTTCCTTTTCGAGAACGGCCAGGGCGAGCAGGAAAACGACGAAGCCGAGGGTGTACCAGCTGTAGTAACGTACCAGACGTTTGAGAAACGATTTATTCGACATCTTTGCCGTCGCCCTTCATGATCTGGTCCAGTTTCCGCATGTGCTTGACGTACAGTGCCAGTATGAGGAGATAAAACAAGGTCAGCCCTTGTGCCGCCATATAAAAGGGAAGCGGCCATCCGAACAAGCTGAATTGCGAGAGCTCGCGCGCGAAGAAGATAATGCCAAAGGTCGTCCCGAACCAGACGACGATCAGCATGACCGTGAAGCGGCGCACCTTGCCCCAGTACAGATCGCGCAGTTGCGGCATCTTTTCAGTATTTTGCGGAATCAACCTATATCCTCGATAAATTCAGGACGCTGCTCCATATGCAGACTTACCCGTACCAGGCAGCCGGGAAACTTCGGATCGTGACTATGCGGATTATTGTGAATTTCGACATTCGCATCATGCTGCTGTGCGATTTCCCGCACAATCGCTAGCCCCAGTCCGCTGCCTTCCGCGTTACTTCCAAGGATGCGATAAAAGCGTTCAAACACATGCCCGCGTTCCGCCGCAGGAATGCCGGGACCGGTGTCCTCCACCTCGAGGAATGCCAGACCCTCGACCACATCGGCACGCACACGCACGGTCACGCTTCCGCCTTCGGGTGTGTAATGCAGCGCATTGTCGATCAGGTTGCTCAGCAATTCGCGCAGCATGACCGGATTGCCGCGCACCATGATCGGATGTCCGGGCTGTTCGAAGCCGAGATCGATGCGGCGCGTGAAGGAGGGCTGCACCCAATCATGTACCACCTTGCGTGCCAGTTCGGACAGTTCCAGCGGAACGAAAGGCTTCGCTTCCGGCGTCTGATTCTCGGCGCGCGCCAGGGCGAGCAGCTGGTTGACCAGGCGAGTGGCGCTCTCCGAACTCTTGGAAAGCTGCTCCAGCGAACGTCGAATCTCCGCCTGGCTGGTCTCGCGCATGGCCAGCTCCGACTGCATGCGCATCCCCGCGAGCGGCGTCTTCATCTGATGCGCCGCGTCGGCGATGAAGCGCTTTTGCATCTCGATACTCTGCGAAAGCCGTTCGAGCATGTCATTGAGCGAGCGAACCAGCGGCGAGATTTCTTCGGGGACTTGCCCCGATTCGATCGGGCTCAGATCGTCCGGACGCCGGGCCCTGATACGTTGCTGCAACTCGGCCAGCGGCGAAAGCCCGCGCGACAATGCAAACCAGACTAGCGCGAGCGCAATCGGCAGGATGATGAATTGCGGCAGGATTACGCCCTTGATGATTTCGTTGGCGAGATGCGCACGCTTGTCCAGCGTCTCGCCCACCTGCACCAAGGACAGATACGGCTCCTTCAGCGCAGCGCGGCCCATTCGATTACGGCGCAGGTCGACATAGACGTAGGCAACACGGATTTCGGTTCCGCGCATGGTGTTGTTGTGAAACTGAACCGACCCGGTCGGTACTTTGTCGTCCTCCGCCGGAGGAGGCGGCAGATCGCGATCCCCGTCGACGAATTCGCCGCGCGGGCCGAGGACCTGAAAATAGACGTTGTCCACATCGTCGGCGCGCAGGATATCGCGTGCCGAGCTGGAAAGCGGAGCCACAAGCTTGCCGTTGACTTCCTTGACCTGTTGCGCCAGCACCGTCACCCTGTCATCCAGCGCGCGATCGAAAGGATGATTGGCAATGGATTTCGCAACCAGGTAGGTAATGGCAATACTCATCGGCCACAGCAGCAGAAGCGGCACCAGCATCCAGTCCAGGATCTCTCCGAACAAGGATCGCTGTATGCGTTCTTCGGACTCTGTGGCGACCGACTCCGGATGGTCCGGGTGGGATGGCGAATTGGATGCGGCGCGAGCGCTCGCATCCAAACGTTGTGCGTCGCTCATGGAAGATATCAGGTAGAGGGAGGCGTGGCCTGCGGGGCGGAATCGGAGAATTTTTCCAGGCAATAGCCCAGACCGCGTACCGTCGCGATGCGCACGCCACCGACTTCTATCTTCTTCCGCAGGCGATGCACATACACTTCAATAGCATTGTTGCTGACTTCCTCGCCCCATTCGCACAAATGATCGACCAGCTGTTCCTTTGATACCAGGCGGCCGGTGCGTTGCAACAACACTTCCAGCAATCCGAGTTCGCGTGCCGACAAGTCCAGCATCTGGTCGTTCATGTAAGCGATACGCCCGACCTGGTCATACGACAAAGGCCCGTGCTTGATCACCGTCGGTCCGCCGCCGGCCCCGCGCCGGGTCAGCGCCCGTACGCGCGCTTCCAGTTCCGACAGGGCAAAAGGCTTGGCCATGAAGTCGTCCGCGCCCAGATCCAGGCCTTTGACCCGCTGTTCGATGGAGTCACCCGCGGTCAGGATCAACACGGGCAGGCGAGAGTTGCGCGCACGCAGCCGCCGCAGCACTTCCAGTCCGGGCATTTTCGGCAAGCCCAGGTCAAGGATGAGAAGATCGAAATCCTGCGTGGACAGTGCAGAGTCCGCTTCCAGGCCGTTTTTGACGCAGTCGGTCGCATAGCCGGATTGACGCAGTGATCGGGTCAGTCCGTCGGCTAGTACACTATCGTCTTCGGCAAGCAAAATACGCATGGTTGGCACTCTGCAATCAGTTGAAGGTAGTCTATTGCTTTTCGCAAATGGCAGCAAGGCAGAGCGAAATCCATTATCTCTCACTATCGTATTAAACTTTCCCGCGATTGAAAATTTACGCTTGCATAAAGCACTGGTTTTTTATACAGTACGGTCTGTGACGTCAAAAGCAGGCTCCAGAACATCAATTTGGAATCTACTCATACCTAACCGTCGAAAGAATACATATGGACGAAAAGAAATCTGCGCAGAACCCGGATAAGGCAAAGGCGCTCGCAGCGGCGTTGGCGCAAATCGAAAAGCAGTTCGGCAAGGGCTCCGTGATGCGCATGGCCGATGGCGCCGTGGCAGAAGAAGTGCAAGTGGTATCAACCGGCTCGCTCGGATTGGATATTGCACTGGGGGTCGGCGGCTTGCCGCGTGGTCGCGTCGTGGAAATTTACGGACCTGAATCCTCCGGTAAAACGACGCTTACCTTGCAAGCAATCGCCGAAATGCAAAAACTCGGCGGTACCTGCGCGTTCATCGACGCCGAGCACGCACTCGACGTGGTCTACGCGCAAAAGCTGGGCGTCAATTTGTCGGACCTGCTGATTTCGCAGCCGGATACGGGTGAGCAGGCTCTGGAAATTTGCGATGCACTGGTGCGCTCCGGCAGTGTTGACCTCGTGGTGATCGACTCGGTAGCCGCGCTGACGCCGCGCGCGGAAATCGAAGGAGATATGGGGGACTCGCTGCCCGGCCTGCAAGCCCGTTTGATGTCGCAAGCGTTGCGCAAACTGACCGGCAGCATCAACCGCACCAACACGCTGGTAATCTTCATCAACCAGATTCGCATGAAGATCGGTGTCATGTTCGGCAATCCGGAAACCACGACCGGCGGCAATGCATTGAAGTTCTATGCCTCTGTCCGTCTCGACATTCGCCGCACCGGCTCCATCAAGTCGGGTGACGAGGTGATCGGTAACGAAACCAAGGTCAAGGTCGTCAAGAACAAGGTTGCGCCGCCGTTCAAGGAAGCGCATTTCGATATTCTTTACGGAGAAGGCACGTCGCGCGAAGGCGAAATCCTTGATCTCGGCTCAGAAGCGAAAATCGTCGAGAAATCCGGGGCGTGGTACAGCTACAACGGCGAACGTATCGGCCAAGGCAAGGACAATGCGCGCAATTACCTCAAGGAGCATCCGGAGCTTGCGCGTGAAATCGAGAACAAGGTACGCGCTGCGCTTGGCGTGCCTGAGCTTCCGCCCGCCGTGGCAGAAGCCGAATAAGTCATCCTTGCGGGAGAATATCCCGCTTCCCCAGAATACTTCACGTGAGGGAGCCCGCGCTGCTGGAACACCATGGCAAAGCTGCAAATGAGTCTAAAAGCGCGGGCTCTGAAGTATTTATCCGCTCGTGAACACAGCCGGCTGGAACTGACGCGCAAGCTTTCTCGTTACGCCCAGGAGGGTGACGACGTCGAAGGCTTGCTCGATGCACTGGAAGCCGCCAAACTGCTATCGCAATCCCGCTTTTCCGAATCTCTCGTTCATCGTCGCGCGTCGCGCTTTGGGAACAACCGTATCCTGTCGGAGTTGCAGACGCACGGCATCGACGGTGAGGCGCTTGACGAGATCAAGGCGAGCCTGACGCAGGACGAGGTATCGCGCGCGCGCGAGGTCTGGCGAAAACGATTCGATCATCCTCCCGCCGATGCATCGGAACGCGCGAAACAAATGCGTTTTCTGCAACAGCGAGGGTTCTCCCACAGTGCGATTCAGGCTGCCATGCGCACTGCTGGCGACACTGAAGACTGATAGGGTGGGGTATCTTCTTGTATTCAACACCATCGACCCGCGCGGGACTCTGCGCCTAATGTCGCTTTTTTCGTCGCACGCGGTATTCATATCTCCGCATGTTGCGTCGTTCGATGCAACGTGAATTTTCGCCAGGCTGGCAGTGGCAGAACTGCCACGATGGTTAAAGCTTCCTGACCTGTGCTACACTTTCGAGGTTTTTGCAGCGCCGCATGAGCGGCTGTTGTCGTAGAAGCTGCGGCAACGACACGCAATTGCGGCTTTTTTATTGCCGCTCCAACGGCATTGTGCCTTTATGCCCTTACCATCGCCCACATCTCGTCGTGCGTTAAAGCACACGCGCGCAATCCAGGTCGAAGCATTCGCTCGCGACGATGGCTTGTGGGATATCGACGCCCATATCACCGACATTAAAACTCGCGCTACCCAACTTGCTTCCGGCACCAGAGACGCCGGCTCGCCGATTCATGATCTTTGGGTACGCCTGACCGTCGATACGAAGTTCAACATCATCGCCGCCGATGCGGTTTCTGACGCCGTTCCTTATCCCGGTTTTTGCGACACCATTGGTTCTGCCTATAAAAAACTGGTGGGTCTGAATCTTCTTAAGGGATTCCGTGAAGGCGTCCGGCATCGTTTGTCCGGCGTGCAGGGCTGCACTCACTTGACAGAACTCGCACAAGTCCTGCCAACCGCCGTTGTCCAGGCGTTTGCCGGCGATGTGCTCGATACGCGCGATGGCGCAAGCGCCGATGAGCAAAGCCATAAGCCGTTTCAACTCGACCGCTGTCACGCCTTGCGTACCGATGGCGAAGCGGTCGCCAAATATTATCCGCGCTGGGCGGTGAAGTCGCTGGCAGAATCCGAATCCAGTTAGTTTCAATCAAGTCTGTTTTTTTCAATAAGCGTCTGAAGGGAAGCTCGCATGAAAATCCATGAGTATCAGGGCAAAGAAATCCTCCGTAAGTATGGAGTGACGGTTCCGCGCGGTATCCCGTGCTTTTCCGTTGATGAAGCGGTCAAGGCGGCCGAGACTCTTGGAGGCCCGGTCTGGGTCGTCAAGGCTCAGATCCATGCCGGCGGCCGCGGCAAGGGCGGCGGCGTGAAAGTCGCCAAGTCGCTCGACCAGGTGAAAGAATATGCGCACGCCATCATGGGTATGCAGCTCGTTACGCACCAGACCGGCCCGGAAGGCCAGAAGGTGCGTCGCCTCCTGATCGAGGAAGGTGCCGACATCAAGAAGGAACTGTACGTCAGTATGGTCACCGACCGTGTCAGCCAGCGCGTAGTGCTGATGGCATCGAGCGAAGGCGGCATGGATATTGAAGAAGTCGCGGAAAAGCATCCTGACCTGATCCACAAAGTCGTCATCGATCCGGCAACCGGCCTGACCGATGCCGATGCCGACGCGATCGCTGCCAAGATCGGCGTACCGGCGGGCTCCATCCCCGATGCACGCAAGCAAATGCAGGGACTGTACAAGGCATACTGGGAGACTGACTGCTCCCTGGCAGAAATCAACCCCCTGATTCTGACCGGCGACGGTCGCGTGATTGCCCTCGACGCCAAGTTCAACTTCGATGCCAACGCTCTGTATCGTCATCCGGAAATCGTCGCAATGCGCGATCTGGACGAAGAAGATCCGGCCGAAATCGAAGCGTCCAAGTTCGACCTCGCTTACATTTCCCTCGACGGTAACATCGGCTGCCTCGTGAACGGCGCAGGCCTGGCGATGGCCACGATGGACACCATCAAGCTGTTCGGCGGCGAGCCGGCCAACTTCCTCGACGTCGGCGGCGGAGCCACGACCGAGAAAGTGACCGAAGCCTTCAAGCTCATGCTGAAGAACCCCAACCTGAAAGCGATCCTGGTCAATATTTTCGGTGGCATCATGCGCTGCGACGTGATCGCCGAAGGCGTGATCGCCGCCTCCAAGGCGGTGTCGCTCGGTGTGCCGCTGGTCGTGCGCATGAAGGGTACCAACGAAGATCTCGGCAAGAAGATGCTGGCCGAATCCGGCCTGCCGATCATCTCCGCTGACACGATGGAAGAAGCAGCGCAGAAGGTCGTCGCTGCAGCCAACGGTAAATAATCGCTAAGGGAATACAAATGTCGATTCTGATCAACAAAGACACCAAAGTCATCACGCAAGGCATCACCGGCAAGACCGGCCAGTTTCACACCCGCATGTGCCGCGAGTACGCCAACGGCAAGAACTGCTTCGTTGCGGGCGTGAACCCGAAAAAGGCTGGCGAGGATTTCGAAGGCATTCCGATTTTCGCCAACGTCAAGGAAGCCAAGGAAAAGACCGGTGCAAACGTCTCCGTCATCTACGTTCCGCCGGCGGGCGCCGCTGCTGCAATCTGGGAAGCGGTCGAAGCCGAGCTCGATCTTGCGATTTGCATTACCGAAGGCATCCCGGTTCGTGACATGCTCGAAGTGAAGGACCGCATGAAAAAGTCCGGTAGCAAGACCTTGCTGCTCGGCCCGAACTGCCC
>NZ_DATFAF010000039.1:0-26317 GCF_035254865.1 Noviherbaspirillum sp. | reverse complement strand
TGAATCCTGATGCTGCGCGCCCTTAACTGTCCGCAGCCGCCGTCCACTTCCTGCGCGGCGGAATCGCGCAGCTTGGCGAGGATGCCACGCCGATGCAGTATGCGCACCATCTCGCGGGCGCGCTCCACCTGCGGCCGGCTGAACGGCAGGTCGGGAACGCTGTTGTACGGGATCAGGTTGAGCACGCCGTACTTGCCCTTGAACAGTTCGACAATGCCTTCGATCTCGTCGTCGCCGTCGTTGATGCCTTCGAGCAGGGTCCACTGGTATTGCACCGGATAGGCGGTGGCGCGGCCGTATTCTTCGGCCAGCTCGACCAGTTCGCGCGGCGTCAGGCGCGGCGCGCGCGGCAGCAGCGTCTCGCGCAAGTCGGCCTTGGTGGTGTGCAGGGACAAGGCGAGCGCGGGCTTGACCACGCCCTGCGGCAGGCGCTCGAATACGCGCGCGTCGCCGACGGTCGAGAACACCAGGCTCTTGTGACCGATGTTGCCCTCGGTGCCGAGCACTTCGATGGCGTCCATCACGTTGTTGAAATTGTGCGAGGGCTCGCCCATGCCCATGAAGACGACCTTCTTCACCGCGCGTTGCGTGCGTGCCAGCGCAACCTGGGCCAGCATTTCGCCGCTCGTCAGCTGGCGGATGAGGCCGCTGCGCCCGGTCATGCAGAACTGGCAACCGACCGCGCAACCGACCTGGCTGGAGATGCACAATCCGCCGCGCGGCAGCAGCACGCTCTCGACCGTCTGGCCGTCGTTCAAGCCGACCAGCAGCCGCGCCGATCCCTCCTCTGCCGGATGCGAGGCGATCAGACGCGCCATGCCGCGCAGCTCGGCATCGAGCGCGGGCAAGGCCTCGCGCAGGCTCAGCGGCAGATAGTCTTGCGCGCGGCGCCGCCCCTGATCGTGGGAACGGCCTTGTATCCAGTCCCGCAGCACGCGCTGTTCGTGTTCCGGTTTGGCGCCGAGCGCGCGCAGGCGCTGGCGAATACTGTCGATTTGCATGGGAGAAGCGGCGGCCGATGAATGGAAAGACAGGCACGACCGCGGCCGCGCCTGTGGATCGCTGAATTTTAAGCCGGTGAGCGGCTTTTTCCAAATCGGCGCGGAGACGCCTCAGACGTGCACGTAGCCGTCGGTCACCGAGTTGACGAGCACGCCGTCGACATAGACCGATACCGGCTCGCCGTCAGGCGAGGTCAGCAGTCCTCCGGTGGATGCGTGCTGGAGCGGCAGCTTCATGCGGCCGCCGTGCACGTCCGCCATCGCTGCGCGGTCCAGTTCTTCGGTCTTCGACAAATCCTTGATGCTCAGGGTTTGCATGGCAATTCTCCTTGCGGTATGAGATGAGGTTCGATGGAGTGCAGATGCTTGCGCTCGTCTATCGCATTGCAGGGAGCGTGCCAGTCGCGGAAAGTCGCCGACGACGCGACAATACAGGGGGAAAGCGGCGTTTCAAGCGGCCGTGTACGCGCGTAGTGCCGGAGCTCGCACAACACTGTTGACGCAGGTGTTCGTTCGGGCACGACACATGCAGGTCTACGCGCCGGACTTCGGCGCGGCCGGCTCCGGCGTCTCGCCGATCGCCTCGCGCACTGCATCATCCACCGTTTCCAGCCACACGAACTGGAGCTGACGGCGCGCCTCTTCCGGAATCTCTTCGAGTTCTTTTTCATTGCGCGCAGGCAGCAGCACGGTGGCGATGCCCGCACGCAGCGCGGCCAGCACTTTTTCCTTGATGCCGCCCACCGGCAGCACCAGTCCGCGCAGGCTAATCTCGCCGGTCATCGCACAGTCGTGGCGCACCGGCCGGTTCATCATCAGCGAGGCGAGCGCGACGAACATGGCGACGCCCGCGCTGGGGCCGTCCTTGGGCACCGCGCCGGCCGGCACGTGCACATGGATGTCGCTCTTCTCGAAAATCTCCGGCGCGAGGTGCAGGTTCTCCGAGCGCGCCTTGACGAGAGTGAGCGCGGCCTGCGCGCTTTCCTTCATCACGTCGCCGAGCTGGCCGGTGAGGATGAGCCGGCCGTTGCCCGGCGTGCGGCTGGCCTCGACGAACAGGATGTCGCCGCCCACCGGCGTCCATGCCAGCCCGGTGGCGACGCCGGGCAGGCTGGTGCGCATCGCGAGTTCGCTCTCGAATCTTTTCGGGCCGAGGATGGCGCGCAGATCGGCCGCTTCGATGCGCACCTGCTGCGCGCTGCCTTTCGCGATCTGCATGGCGACGTGGCGGAACGCGCTGCCGATCTCGCGCTCGAGGTTGCGCACGCCGGCTTCGCGCGTGTAGTCGTGAATGATGACGTGCAATGCTTCGTCGCTGATGTCGCATTGCTGCGGCGTGAGGCCGTTGGCCTCGCGCTGGCGCTGCACCAGATAGCGCCGCGCGATCTGCGCCTTTTCCTGTTCGGTATAGCCTGGCAAGGAGAGGACTTCCATGCGGTCGCGCAGCGGGCCGGGAATGGTGTCGAGCATATTGGCGGTGCAGATGAACAGGACTTTCGACAGGTCGAAGGGCACGCCGAGGTAGTTGTCGCGGAAGCTCGCGTTCTGCTCCGGGTCGAGCACTTCGAGCAAGGCGGCGGCCGGATCGCCATGCATGCCGGCGCCCAGCTTGTCGACTTCATCGAGCATCATCACGCAGTTGCGCGCGCCCGCCTTGCGCAGGGCCTGGATGATATTGCCGGGCAGCGCGCCGATATAGGTGCGCCGATGACCGCGGATCTCCGCCTCGTCGTGCACGCCGCCCAGGCTGACGCGCGCGAACTTGCGGCCGGTCGCTTTCGCGATGCTCTGGCCGAGCGAAGTCTTGCCCACGCCGGGCGGCCCGACGAAGCACAGGATCGGGCTCTTGCCCTGCGGGTTGAGCTTGCGCACGGCGAGATATTCGAGGATGCGGCGCTTGATCTTTTCCAGTCCGAAGTGATCGGCGTCGAGAATGCGGCTGGCCTCGTCGAGGTCGATCTTGTCCTCGCTCATGGCCGACCACGGCAGCTCGGACAGCCATTCGAGATAGGTGCGCAGCATGGAATACTCGGCCGCGGCCTCGGGCATCTTTTCGAGCCGCCGGAGTTCCTTCTTCGCATGCGTTGCCACCTCGGGCGGCAACTGCGCCTTGGCGATCGCTTCCGCCAGATCCTCGAGCTCGGGATTGGCCTCATCGGTTTCGCCGAGTTCCTTCTGTATCGTTTTCAGTTGCTCGCGCAGCAGGAATTCGCGCTGGCGTTCATCCATGCGCTCCTTGGTTTCCTGGTTGATCTTCTGCGACAGGCGCAGGATTTCAATGCGGCGCACCAGCAAGCTCAGGACCTTGTCGAGGCGCTGCGGGAGATCGACGGTTTCGAGGATGTCCTGCTTTTCCTGCACCGTGATGTCCATCAGGCCGGCGACGAAATCGGCATAGGCCGATGCCGAGGTGATGTTCTGCGCGGCGGCCACGACTTCCTTCGAGACAGTGGGCAGCATGCCGAGGATTTCCGCCGAGCGTTCTTTCAGCTGCAACAGGCGCGCCTGCACTTCGGCGCTACTCTCCTCGGCTTCCGGCAGGACCTGAACGCGGGCCGCGTAGAACGGATACCCCTGCAGGAATTCGACGATGCGAAAACGCTGATGGCCCTGGCAGACGATGAAGTGATCGTTGTTTTGCGTGACGTAGCGCAGCACGCTTGCCGTGGTGCCGATCTGATGCAGGTGCTCCGCCTGCGGCGCCTCCGTCTCGGCCTCGCGTTGCAGGAGAATGCCGACCGGGCGCTCGCTGCGCGCGGCTTCCTGCGCGGCGGCGACCGTCTTCTCGCGTCCGATGTTGATCGGCACCACGAGGCCGGGAAACAGCACGAGGTTGCGCACCGGGATGATGATCAAGGCATCGTCGGGCAGAACCTGCGCCTGAGGCGGCACCGGCTGCGTGGCTTCGATGATGGCGGCATTGTCGTCGTGCGTAGGCAGCGCGCGGTGCCCGCCCTGGTCAGCGTTCGCAGTCATGATGGGTCATCCGGTCTTCTGCAAGGTGAGCATGAGGCAGCCGTCCTTCAGCAGGCGTTGCCCGATCTGGAAACGCTGCGCGGGAAACTCGATCCGCCGCTCGAAGCGGCCGTAGGGAATTTCCAGCCGGCGTATCGTTCCGCTACGGCAAATGCCCGGCATCGCGCGTTGGCCACGCACAATCACCGCGGGCCCGTCGATGGAAACTTCGAGCTGTTCGACTGCGACGCCGGGCAAGGCGACAAACACCAGGACTTCCCGTTCCGTCTCGAAAATATCGACTGGCGGTTGCCATGCCGGCGATTGGCTGCGGCGGTTTTCAAGCTGAAAGAACTGGCGATGCAGCCTGTCGGCATGCTCCAGCAATTCCAGTGCTTCATCCCACATGGATGCGGTCGGATCGCGCCATCTCATACGCTGTCTTTCGTGCGGTTATGATTTTATCCATGTCAGACACGATTTGCCGCATCGTGTTCCGCCGATCCGACCGCTGCTTGCGTGTTTCCTTGTGCGATTCCTTGTGCGATTCGATGCACGGTTTGCCGGGAAGCGGCGCCGGTTGTCCAACACTGACAGGCGCGCAAGCCGGCGATGACCTGCGTAAGTTCATGCACCGAAAACCGTCGGCGTGCGCGCCTTGCCAACGCGTCAAGCCACATTGCTCACACTCAACAAGAAAATTGACGTAGTGCAAGTTGCGTCATAGCATTGGCTTTCACCGCCTCTCTGCAGCAGTCGACCATGTCTTCCAATTTGTCCTTCCGCCGGACCGCGCTTCGCCTGAAAACCCTGAGCGCAGCGGTTCTTTCGACACTGTGTTTTGCCCAAGCCCACGCCATCGGACTCGGCGACCTCAGCGTGCAGTCTTCGCTCGGGCAACCCTTGCGCGCCGAAATCGAACTGGTCGGTCCGGCGAAAGACGACGAGGGCGGGCTGCGCGTCAAACTCGCGTCCTTCGAGGCTTATCGCCAGGCCAATATCGAGTTCAATCCGGCCTTGCTGTCGCTGCGTTTTGCGATCGAACGGCGCGACAACCGGCAGCTCATCCGCGTCGCGTCCCCGCAGGCGATGAACGAGCCGTTCATCGATCTCTTGCTGGAAGTCACGGGCAGCAGCGGACGCATGGTGCGCGAATATGTCTTCCTGCTCGATCCGACGAGCCTGCAGGCAGTGCAGACCACTGCCGCGCCCGCGGACAGCAAGGCCGCGCCGAAGTCCGGCGCGAACGTGGTCGCGCAGGCAGCGGCAAAGACATCGCTGTCTCAAGCCACTCAGCCGGCACCAAGGCGTGCAGCGCCGGCACCGGTAAAGGCGAGCGTGCCGCATGAATCCGCGGTCAGGCCGGCCGCCAACGCCAGCGCCGGCGGCAAGCCGCGCCTGCATCTGTCGAGCGTCAACGCGGTGTCTTCCCCCGACGCCGCCGCCGCAATGGTCGATCGGGAAGAGTACGCCTCGATGGAAAAGGCGCTGGCCGACGCCAACGCACGCGTCAAGGCGCTGGAGGTCAAGGTCGGCGAATTGCAGAAGCTGCTGGAAGTGACCAACAGCCTGCTGGCGGAGTTGCAGAAACAGAACGCGCTGACCAAGTCGGCCGGCACGGCATCCGCCCCGCTTGCGGCACGTGCCGCCGCACCGTCCGCCAGCGCAGAGGCGAAACCCGCGGAGGTCAAGAACGATGCGCCTGCAGTGCCAGCCCGCCCCAAGCCGGCAGCGCCCCCGCCGTCGCCACCCGAACCGGGCTGGTTCGACAATGCGCTGCTGTTGCCGGGCGCCGGCCTGCTGCTCGTGGCGCTGGGCGCGGCCGGCCTCTACCTGCGGCGCAGGAGAGAGCAAAAGCCATTCGACGCCACGACCTTCGCCGCCACGAACACGGTGGAGAACACCAGCACCCAGGGCCTGGATACCGGCACGCTCAATTCCGGCTATACGCTGCTCGGCACGCCCTCCCATGGTGGCGACGGCGAGGTCGACGCCATGTCGGAGGCCGATGTCTACATCGCCTACGGTCGCGACGTGCAGGCGGAGGAAGTGCTGAAGGATGCGCTGCTCAAGCAGCCCGAGCGGCATGCGCTGCGCGTGAAGCTGCTCAGCATCTACGCCGGTCGCAAGGACCGGCATGCCTACGAAGCGCTGGCGCGCGAGCTGTACCGGATGACGAAGGGCGAAGGCGAGGACTGGATGCACGCGGTGGCAATGGGCATCGAGATGGACCCGGGCAATCCCCTGTACGCGCAAGGCAAGCCGCGCGCACAGCCGGAAATCATCATGGCATCGGCCGAAGCGCACGATCTGGACGATGCCTTGCCGGTGCCGGAAGACAGCCCGGAGGAAAAAGCGCAGTCTGCGCTCTCCGATAAAGTCGACGCGATGCAGACGACGTCATTGCCGCCCGTCATGTCGGCGGAAGAAAGGCCATCGTCCGTGCAGCTCACGTCGAATGACCTGGACTTCGACCTCGACGGCATGCAGCCGGACAAGGCCGAGGAAGAAGCGCAAGCCGCAGCCGGTCCGATCGACTTCGCGCTGCCGGAACTGCCCGCGGCGGAAAAACCCGAGGAACCGGTGGCGGAAACCGGCCCCATCGACTTCGATTTCGTCCTGCCCAGTATCCCGATCCCGGAAGAGCCCGCAAAGCCGCACAGCGCGGAGCCCGATATCGCGCCGCTCGACTTCGATTTCGTCGTGCCCGGGATCGCCGCCGGGATCGCCGCCGGGAGCGATCAGCCGGAGCGCGAAGATCTGCGCGTCACGAAGTAGCGTCGGCGCGACGCGCAAATCGCCGCAACTTGTACTCCGGCTTGCACTCTGAGCTCTCAATGCAGGTCCGCTTGTCCTTATGGCCAGCGGGCTTGCAGTCCAGCACACGAGACGGAGATGCATCATGACAAGAATCCAGCAGTCGATTGAAGTCGGCGTGCCGCTGCATGCCGCCTACCAGCAGCTCACCTGCTTCGAGGACTATCCGCGTTTCATGCAGGATGTCGATACGGTGCGGCAGCTCGACGACACCCACCTGCACTGGTCGAGCAAGCTGTCGTACCAGACCATGGAGTGGGATGCGGAGATCACCGAGCAGCAGCCGGATCGCTGCATTGCCTGGCGCAACACCAGCGGCCCGAGCAATGCTGGCCGGCTCGAGCTGCAGGCGGTCGGCGCGGCCAAGGCGCGCGTCACCCTGACCATGGAATGCGAGCCGAATACACTCCTGGCGGCGCCCGACGGCAACACCGAGGCCATGATGGCGCACCGGCTGGAGCAGGATCTGGCCTGCTTCAAAGCCTACGTCGAAGGCCGCGAAGCGGGGAATGGTGTGCCAGCCGGGGCGGTCAAGGAAACTGAGCGCGTGGGACAAGGAATGCAGGACACCGCGCACAAGGACGAAATCCGGCAGGCCATCGAGCGCAACATTCCTCCTTCGGAATAAAATTGCGCGCCATCCCAGCACCGAGAAACCCGCCCGCACCATGAACCCCGCCGACCTGGAACTGCTCGTCAACCGAACCATGCCCTTTGGCAAATACAAGGGCCGCCTGATTGCCGACTTGCCCGGCCATTACCTGAACTGGTTCGCGCGTGAAGGTTTTCCTGCGGGCGAGATCGGCCGCCTGCTGGAACTGATGCATGAGATCGATCACAACGGCCTGTCGGACCTGCTCAAACCTTTGCGGCAACGGTCAGAGAGTGCATCATAAAAAAGCCCCGCGAAGCCGAAGCTTGCGGGGCATAAATCCTTCCTTAGCAAGGAGGAGGAGACAGCGGGTCGGCCTTACACGGCGCTGAAGTCGGGGTTCGGCTTCAGTCCGCGCAGGGCGGTAAGTCCGTTTCGCGCAGTGACGCGTTCCGAGGCGTTGAGAATGTCGTCGAACGCAAGCCCGGGGTGGCGCCGGACCGGCATCGGCACAGCAACCGCCGGCGCGCGCGCGGCCAGGCGGAACAGTGTCGGACCGACCAGATAGGTCACCGGGAAGGCGATCGGCCAGACGGTCAGCCAGCTTTCCATCCAGGCGCCGAAGAAACCTTCGGCCGCCCCCGACCACATCGCATGCATGACCGCGGTGATCACCAGCGTGATCAAACCGCTCAGCACCAGGGATGGCAGCATCGACGCCAGGCTGCGCGAACGGCGCACATAGGACGCGACCTGCTCCAGCAGGTTGGGGTGGAAGGAATGGCTGACTGCGCTCATGGTGGCACCTCGTCGAAAGTGTTTGGCGTCCTAGTTGCCGCGTGATGCGATCGAGCGCAGCTCGGCGGCCAGGCTCGGATGCAGGCTTTCCACGTCACGCGCCATGCGGTTGATCTGCATGATGCTCTTGAGCTGGCGGCGCTCCTCACGCTCTTCCAGCGAACGGCGCGGCTTGACGACCAGCAATGCAGCGCGCAGCAGTCCGATCAGCAAGGGCTTGAAAGCGACCAGCACGGCGGCCAGTACGCCGACGCCAAGCAGCGGGCGGATGACATTCAGCGCGTTGGCGACGAGCACCTGTAACGCGGGGAGGGCGGATTCTGCAGGGATGGCGATAGTTAAGATAGACATGATTTACTCCAAGACTAGATTCACTCGATACGATTTTTCGCTTTTGCTGCATTGCAGTATAAGTTGCTCACAGTTATAAAACCAATTTCCGTTTTACATATCAGCTATACTCCATGTGAATAACAGGGTCTTTCCTGTTTGCCATTCCCACCACCCGCTTCCGCCCTTAAACATGAGCTTCCTGACCCTGGATCTGAATCTCTTGCGCGTCTTTGACGCCGTGATGACGGAGCAAAATCTGACGCGCGCAGCCAACAGGTTGGCAATGACGCAACCCGCCGTGTCGAATGCGCTGCGCCGGCTGCGCGATGCGCTCGGAGACGAGTTGCTGATTCGTACCGCGCATGGTGTGAAGCCGACGCCGCGCGCGGAAAGCCTGTGGCCGACGGTGCGGCGCGCGCTGTCCGGGCTGGAAGAAGCGATTGCGCCGGAAGAACACTTTGACATTTCCAGCGCGCAGAGCACTTTCCGCATGGCCATGGCGGATGCCACCGCCGCCCTGTGGCTACCGGCCCTGGTGCGCTCGATCGAACGCGATGCGCCGGGTCTGACGATACGCATGGTTCCCTTGACGACACGCGAGCCGCGGCCGATGCTGCTTCGCGGCGACATCGATCTGGCGGTCGGGTTCTTTCCGGGCGTGGTGGCGCAGCTGGCGGGCGGACAAGCGTCGGTGACGCCGATTCGCCATGAGCAGCTCTACTCGGGCCGGTACGTGTGCGTGATGCGCAAGCATCATCCGCTGGCAAAGACGGAGCTGACGATCGACGACTACTGCGGGGCGAATCATGTACTGGTGAGCTTTTCCGGCCGTGCCAACGGCCTGGTGGACGAAGCGCTGGCGAAGATAGGGCGCGAGCGCCGCATTCTCCTGACCGTGAATCAATTCTTTACCGCCGGCCGGGTGGTGGCCACCTCCGACCTCATCACGGTGCTGCCGCGCCATCTGATCGCGTCCACCGGCATCACCGGCGCGCTGATCACCAAGGAACTGCCGTTCGCGTTGCCGAATGTGCACGTGGACATGCTGTGGCATGAGCGCGACACGCGCAATCCGGCCCACAAATGGCTGCGCGAACATTTGAGCGGAACCACGCGCGACACCTTTGCGAAAACGGGCATCGCGCGCTGACAGGATTGCTCCTGCGCCGGCGATCAATGCCGGTGAAGCGGCAGCTGCTGCCCGTCCTTGCCGACGCACAATCCGGCAGCCGTCTTGATCACGGTGATGCTGCCTTCGCCCCTGACTTCGACCGACACGGCATCGGCGGTGCGCAGCACGTTGGCCAGGCGCAGATGACCGTGCAGCAGGCGATAGGCTTCGCCGTCGCGGACAATCACGATATCGGGAATGAGCTTGTTCTCCATGCGCGGCATGCTACGCGCCGCATGTGACGCGTGCATGACGCCTGCATGAAGTCTTGATGAAAGATTGCGGCCGCGCTCAGCGGCGCGGCGTTTCTGCGGCAGGCTTGCGCTTGCCGTCCGCCTGGGCCTCGTCGCGCCCGGCATCGCCCAGTTCGGGCGAATCGAGTTGCGCGCGCAGGTATTTGATCGGAGCCAGCGCCAGTACGATGATCAAGGTCCAGAACAGGATCATTGCAAGCGTTCCCAGCCAGTGCCAGCCTACTCCATGATGCCACATCATCGCGAGACCTCCCGGGATGTTCGCCGCCAGTGCTGGCAGCGTGTGTTCTGTTTTACCTTAGTTGGGAAGGGTGGCCCTTTGACTCAGGTCAAGGATCACCGAAGCATCGCAGAACAATCGATGTGCTCAATGCCGGCCGGAAAGCGCGTCCTGCATCGCGTTCACCACCTGGCTCAGCTCATACGGCTTGGCCAGCATGCGAATGCCCGTCAGCCGCATGCGGTGTTCGGTGTAACCGGTGGCGAGAATCACGCGCACCGCCGGAAAGCGCTGCTGGATCACTTCGGCAAGATCGATGCCGCTGACATTGCCCGGCATCACGACGTCGGAGAACACGAGATCGATGTGCTCTTCCGTTTCCAGCAAACGCAGGGCCTGTTCGCCGTCGCCGGCCGCCAGCACCCGAAAGCCGGCGTCGCGCAGCGCGGTCTGCACCACATCGCGAACATGCTCGTCATCCTCCACCAGCAACACCGTTTCGCCATGTGCCTGTTGCGGCGTCGCCGACTTGTCCGGCAGGGGCGCGGCCGGCACCTGCGCCGCCTTCGGCAGATACAGCAGGGCCTGGGTGCCTTCGCCGGCCACGCTGCGCAGCATCAGCGTGCCGCCGGCCTGCTTGGCGAAACCGTAGGCCTGCGGCAAGCCCATGCCGGTTCCCTTGCCGACGCTTTTCGTGGTGAAGAACGGGTCCAGCGCCTTGGCCAGCACCTCCGGGCGCATGCCGTCGCCGTTGTCGCTGATCGTCAGGCGCACATAGTCGCCCGGCACGAGATCGTCCAGCGGTGCGGCCAGCGTTACATTGCATGCCTCAAGGCGCAGCGTGCCGCCCCTTGGCATCGCATCACGCGCATTGATGCTGAGGTTGAGCAATGCCAGTTCGAACTGCAGCGGATCGACGGTGACGGGCCACAAGCCGGGCGATACGGCAAGCTGCAATTCGATGTCGCCGCGCAGGGCACTCTTGAGCAGGGGCTCGACTTCGGCCAGCTGGCGCGAGGGATTGATCGTTTCCAGGCGGGCTTCCTGCACCCTTCCGAACACCGCAAGCTGGCCGGTCAGTTCGGCCGCGCGCCGCACGGCATGGCGGCAGGATTCGAGGGCGGTGATCGCGCGCGTATCGGTACAGCTCAGCAAGGCCAGTTCCACACCGGTGGCGACGGTCTGCAGCAGGTTGTTGAAATCATGCGCGATGCCTCCGGTCAGGCGTCCCAGCGCTTCGAGCTTCTGGGCCTGCAGCAAGGCACGCTGCGAACGTTCGGCCGAGGCCACTGCTTCGGCGATGCGCTTTTCCTGTTCGGCACGCGCGTCGCGGATATCGCGATGGGCCAATACCATGGCGGAGTTGACCGCGTCGATCTCGACGACGCCGCAGCGCTCGAGCAGCGCCGGTTCGTTGCGTCCCATGCGCTCGGCCTGGCGCCGCAGCGCTTCGATGGGCCGCGCCGTGCGACGCCCGACGACCAGTGCGGTCACGGCCGACATGGCGATCAGCAGCAGCGAAATCGCGCCCATCAGCAGGGTGGCGTCGAGCGCCGGCCGGTGGATCACGCGCTTGGGCACGCTGACGAAAAACACCCATTCCGAGCTGGGTGCGCGGCTGAAGAATGCCACCGACGGCAGGTCGGCGAGCGTTGCTCCTTCGTGAAAGCCCTCGGTGGCGCCGAGCTTCCTGGCAAAGTCCTCGCGCACCGGCTTGCCCACGTATTTCTCCGGCTCCTTGCTGCGCGCCACGATGATGCCGTCGCGGTCGATGATGCCGGCATGCCAGTCAGGCGGCAGGTTCTGCTCCGTGAACACCGACTGCAACTGTCGGGCGTACGACCCCATGCCGATGTAGTACGGCACCTGGCCGGCGCGGACGACCGGGATCTGGATGCCGAAGCTGTATGCGCCACCGATAGGCGGCGTGTAGAGGTTGGTGACGATCGTGGCCAGCGGTCCTTGCCTGCTGCGCAGCTCCTGCGTCATTGGCAGCATGTGCGGCAAATGCGCGCCATAGGGCAGCCGCGTGTTCACGACTTGCCGTCCATCGGGAAGCGACAGCAGGATCGTCACGTCGCGCTCCGTCGCGACCTGCCTTGCCTGACGGTAGAAGGCGAAGATATCGCCGCGGTCGAGCGCGGGCGACGCGGCCAGCGTCTGCAGTATCGCCTCGCGCCGGGCAAATTCCTTGTCCAGCACCAGCGCCAGCGCGCGCGCCGTTTCGCGCATGCTTTCACGATGGAACTTCTGCTCTTCGTGATACAGGTAGGCGATACCGATCGCGGCGCCGAGGATGGACGGCACCAGCACCGCAAGGACCAGCAGCAAAAGACGGGACCGAATGCGCATCTGTCTTTCAAAGTTGCGGCAACGCGCACACCGCGGGCGGGCAGGACGGCGCGACGGAAATTACTGCTGCCGGACTATCCGCCGCTCGCTGTCGTAGTGTTCCACCGCGTGCTTGAGCTGGTTGAGAAAATACGGCTTGTGCAGCACGACGAAGTCGAAATCCAGCTTGTCCGTCAGCAGGTAGCCGAAACCGGATGAAAAAACGATCCTGACTTCCGGCGCTTTCCT
Organism: Noviherbaspirillum sp.; assembly: GCF_035254865.1. Taxonomy (GTDB): domain Bacteria; phylum Pseudomonadota; class Gammaproteobacteria; order Burkholderiales; family Burkholderiaceae_D; genus Noviherbaspirillum. The sequence continues at coordinate 13,596 of NZ_DATFAF010000039.1, read as the reverse complement.
GGCGACGATCTTGGCCAGGTCGATGCCGGACATGCCGGGCAGTTGCACGTCCGCGATCAACACGTCGAAGGGCTGCGTGCCGAGCAAGGCGACGGCATCCTCGGCGTTGGACACGCCGTGCGGCCGATGGCCGAGCGTCTCCAGCATCTCGCACAAGATCTGCAGAAAGTCGCTGTTGTCCTCGACGACAAGAACCTGAAACGATGTCTTCGTCATGCCGGAGAACCGGCGGCAGTGTCGGCGGCGAATGCAGCCTCGGCGTGGGCGGGAGCATTGCGGTTTCGCGGTGTGAAGAACGGCATGGGAGCGGACTTTTCAGATGGTTGAGGTTTGCGGCAGGTATTCTCGCAAACCGGTCGATTTCAGCAATGCGTAACGACCAATTTCCAAACACTTTTTGCGTTTGGTCAATATCGCATGGTGAAACGCAGCAAGCCCTTCACATGCCTTCCTCTTGCGCGGCCAGCATGTCGGAAAAACGATCGGCCGGGATCGGCGCGCTGTAGAAAAAACCCTGTACCTTGTCGCAGTCGCGCGCGCAGGAAGTCATGCTGGTCGGCGGTCTCCACGCCTTCCCCGATGGATTGCAGCGTGGCTTGCGCCAGCGTCTTTTCGGAAAACAGGTCGCGTTCGATGGCCTTGCGCATTTCGACCTCCGCCTGCAGCCTCTGATTGATGTCGAGCAGCTCGCGCGTGCGTGCGTCGATCCGCTGTTCCAGCGTGGCGTTGAGCGCGGCCAGTTGCGCCTGGGCGGTCTTGCGGTCGGTCACTTCACGCGCGAGCGCATCGATGGCGTCGTGCAGTTGCGCGGTGCTCGGCAGGCGCAAGGCCTTCGGAATCAGCGGCCACAATACGATGGCGGTAAACACCGACACGGCGGCGGTGATGACCCGTACCGATGCATCGAGCCAGTAGTCGGGACGCCAGATGGTCCACACCGACAGCAGATGCGTGGTGCCGCGATAAAAGATAAACATCGAAAACAGCGTGAAGATCCAGTTGAACTGGAGGTCGGCACGCTTGCGCACGAAATACCGCAGCGCCAGCGGAATCGAATAGAACGAGAGCCCGATCGACGCGTCCGAGGCGACATAGGTCCACAGCAGGGAGGGCGTCCAGAGATAGCAGTGGCCGTGCGGCATGAATTGATCGCTGCCGAACCAGCCGGTAAGTGTGTCGAGCATGGCACTGTTCTTCCGAATGAAAGCGACGCGCCTTGCATCAATGCACGGTGCATCGCGCCGAAAAGGCATGGCGAAACCAGCGCTCGAATTCCATGGCGGTCAGCGGCTTGCTGAAATAGTAGCCCTGCGCCTGGTCGCAGCCGTGTCCGCGCAGGTAGTCGACCTCATCTTCCGATTCGATGCCTTCGCCGACGACTTCCAGCTTGAGCGAACGGCCGAGCGCCAGCACGGTATCGGTGATGGCGCGGCATTTCGCGTCGCGTCCGATGCGCTGGATGAAGGACTGGTCGATCTTGAGCTTGTCGAGCGGCAGGCTGGTCAGCAGGCCGACGCTGGAGTAGCCGACGCCAAAATCGTCGAGCGCAATGCGAATGCCCAGCGAGCGCAGTTCCTGCAGCGCGGCGATGGTCTCGTGCAGGTCTTCATGCACCGTGCTTTCCTTCAGTTCTATCTGCAAGCTGCCCGGGTCCATGCCGCTCTGGGCCACGCAGTTCGCCAGGTTGCTGACGAAGGAGCGTTGACGGAACTCCTGCCGGGCGACATTGATGGCGATGCTGATGTTCGGTAGCCCTGCCTCGCGCCATTGCCGATGCTGGCGACAGGCTGCGCGCGCGACCCAGTCGCCGATCTGGTTGATCAGCCCGGCCGCTTCCGCGACGGGCAGGAATTGCGGCGGACCGAGCGGTTCGCTGCCCGGCATCGGCAGTCGCAGCAGGGCTTCGACGCCGATTGCACTGCCGCTTTTCAGCTCCATGACCGGCTGATAGTGCAGCAGCAACTCGTCATGTTCGAGGGCATGCCGCAAACGCAACTCGATCGCGAGATGGCGGTCCGAGGCATGCTCCAGCAAGGGCGTGTAGAAGCGGTAGCACTTGCGGCCGGCCTTCTTTGCTTCATACATGGCGATGTCGGCGCACTTGATCAAGGCGTCCAGGCTGTCGCCGTGGCGCGGATACATGCTGATGCCGATCGACGGCGAGACGCGCAATTGCAGGGGCCCGACGTAATAGGGTGCGCTGACGCGCTCGACGATGTTCTGCGCCACGGTGGTCGGGCCGTGCGCATCGTCCGGATGCGGCAGGGCGATCACGAACTCGTCGCCGCCGAGGCGACCGACGATGTCTTCCTGTCGTGTGCAGTCAAGCAGCCTCTTGGCGACCTGCTTCAGCACCTGGTCGCCGATGTCATGCCCGTGGGTGTCGTTGATGGGCTTGAAATGATCGAGGTCGATGAACAGCAGCGCACCGCTGCTGTGGATGCGTTGCGCGATGGCAAGCAGATGCTCGCAGTATTCGAACAACAGCGCACGATTGGGCAGGCCGGTCAGCGTGTCGCGCTGAGAGGCTTCGCGGATGTGCTGCTCCGCAAGCTTGCTGTCGGTGATGTCGAGCGTGGTGCCGACGAAACGAAAGTGTCCGTCGGGATCGACCAGCGACTGGCCGTTGACGCGTATCCAGCGCTCCGCGCCGTCGTCGCAACGGATGATGCGGAACTCGACGTTGAAATGCTCGGCCGCGCCATGCACCGCAATCCTTCTGGCCCGGCCGTCGATGCGCGCCCGATCTTGCGGGTGGATGCGCTCGGCGAACATCTGGTAGCTCATCGGAACATCCGCCGGCAGGCCGTAGATGCGGCGGTTGGTTTCATCCCATATCAGCTCGCCGGATTCAGTGTATTCCCACAGGCCGAGATGGGTCGCCTGCGCCGCCAGCCGCAAGGTCTCCTGGCTGCGGCGCAGGGCGTCGCTGGCGCGCCGCATGTCGTCGATGTCGGTGGACGAGCCGTACATCGCAAGCAAGGTTCCGTCACCGTCCTTGAGCGGAATGCCGTGCGACAGAAACCAGCGATAGCTGCCATCGAGCGCCTTCAGGCGCTGCTCGACCCGATATTCGGTGCCTGTATGCAGCGCGTCCTCCAGCGCGGCCTTGGAGCGTGCCACGTCGTCGGGATGCACGCGCAGGAGCGCCTCGCTGGTGGAGTGCAGCTCAGTGCCGAGGTACTGGCGAAAGCGCGCATTGGTATAGCCGATGCTGCCGTCCGGTGTCAGCGTCCATACCAGTTGCGGCATGGAATCGGTGATCAGGCGAAAGCGCCGCTCGCTTTCGGCCAGGGTATTCTCCGCGGCCCTGCGGCGGGTGATGTCGTGCATGAACACCATCTGGCCGACGCGGCCGCCATTGATCTCGACCGGCGCCGTAGACCCGGACATGATGATGCCCGAACCATCCTTGCGGATGAAGGTGTCGGTGCAATCCTCGACCACTTCGCCGCTGGTATAGCTGCGGTGGAACGGGCATTCGCTCGCGGGGCAGAGCGTACCGTCGGGCCGGCGATGATGAATCAGGTCATGCAGGTTCTTTGCAATGAATTCGCCGGTTGTGTAGCCGAAGGCTTTTTCGGCGGCGGGATTGGCATAGATGACGCAGCCCCGCGTGTCGGTAAAGAAAATCGGATCGACCGCATGCTCTGCAATGACCCTGTTGGCATCGATGATTGACTGCACTGCGTCTCCTCGCACCACGTTCCGGCACTGACGCGAAGAAGGCACGAGTCCCTGCAATGCGATGCCAAAAAATGCACTGTTTTTTTTTCGACCGGCGCCGTGCAACTTGGTTCTTGTCGGCAGCGCGATGATGGCGAGGAGAATATTTCCAGTCGATAAGTGCTTGATGCGCATCAACGGCGCCAACACACGCTGTGCCGATGGCGCATGACTTTTCCGGATTTCGTTGACTCAGATCAACGTGAACGGCTGCAGTGCATTGGGTCTTCGTCTACTCTGAATGTGTGTTGGAGCCTGTCGCATCGCACGACAGCCTTGCTCCGGCCGCATGCGGGGGATCGACGATGAGACGTACCGCAATTGTCACCGGAGGCACACGCGGCCTCGGCAAGGCAATCTCCATTGCGCTGCAGTCGCAAGGGGTGGAGGTGGCCGCCATCTATTACAGCAAGGTCGGCGCGGCGCAGGCCTTCAGCACGGCAACCGGCATGCGTTCGTACAAGTGGGACGTGTCCGATTTCGACGCCTGCCGCGAGGGCGTCTCGGCAGTGGAAAAGGATCTGGGGCCGGTCGATATCCTGGTCAACAATGCCGGCGTCACCGGCGACGCGATGCTGCATCGCATGAGCGCGGAGCAGTGGAAGCGCGTGATCGACAACGATCTCGGCTCGGTCTTCAACATGTGCCGCAGCGTCATCGAAGGCATGCGCGAACGCAGCTTCGGACGCATCATCAACATCGGTTCGGTCAACGGGCAGAGGGGCCAGGCCGGCCAGACCAACTATGCGTCGGCCAAGGCCGGCATCCTCGGGTTCACCCGGGCGCTCGCGCTGGAAGGCGCGCGCAAGAACATCACGGTCAATGCGGTGGCGCCGGGCTATTGCGATACCGAGATGGTGGCCGCCGTCCCGCAGGACATACTCAAGACGATTATCGCAAGCATCCCGGCCGGGCGGCTGGGCACGCCCGACGATGTGGCACGCGTGGTCGCCTTTCTGGCGAGCGAGCAGGCAGGCTTCATCAACGGCGCGACATTTTCTGTGAATGGAGGACAGTACATGAGTTAGGCGGGTGCGATTCGTTCCACGCAGTGGACGCGCATGCCGCCATTTCACGCAGTGAAGGAGAACATCATGTTCAAGACAATTCTGGTGCCGACCGACGGTTCAACGCTGGCCGAAGAAGCAATCCACGCAGCCGTCGAATTTGCGAAGGAAAGCGATGGCTACGTGGTCGGGCTCTCGGTCGCCGAGCCCTATCCGTTCTCTCCGCTGTCCGAAAGCGCGATGACCGAGGAATGCGTGCACTACGAAGACGAGATGCTGGCGCGGGCGCGGCAGAACGTGCAGAAGGTGGCCGATGCGGCAAAGGCCATGAAGGTGCCGTGCGAGACCGTGGTCGAGCAATCCTTTTCGCCTTATGAGATGATCATCGATACGGCGCGCAACATGAGCTGCGACGTGATCTTCATGGCGTCGCATGGCCGCAAGGGGCTGAGCGAACTTCTGCTCGGCAGCGAAACGCAAAAGGTACTGGCGCACTCGACCATTCCGGTACTGGTCATTCGCCAGAATATGTAGTCGCGATGCAGTTCGCATCGCATCAATCCTGAAGAGACGATCATGTTCAAGAAAATCCTGATCCCCACCGACGGCTCGGCGCTGGCCACGACAGCGGCGCAGGCCGGGGTGGAATTCGCCCGGCAGTGCGACGCGGAAGTGGTCGGCGTGTTCATCGCGCCGGACTACCACTACCCGATCGGTGTGGAAATCATCCCGCCCAGCTATCCGAGTGAAGAGGAGTACAAGGTCTCGATCGCGCGTACCGGCGAAGCCTACCTCGCCGGCGTGCGGGAGGCAGCGACGGCCGCCGGCCTGAAGTACAGCTCGGTCATCGCCTACTCGGAACAGACCGCATTGAAGATCGTGGAGATCGCGCAGCAGCAGCAATGCGACCTGATCTTCATCGGCTCGCACGGGCGCAGCGGCCTCGGGCAATTATTGCTCGGCAGCGTCACCACCAAGGTGCTCGCGCTGTGCGACATCCCGGTATTCGTGTTCCGCCTGAAGAAAGCCTGACATGGCTTACCGGACGATACTCGTGCATGTCGATGTATCGAAGCACGCGCATGCGCGCATCCGGCTTGCCGCCGGCATCGCCGCGCAGGAGGAGGCGCACCTGGTCGGCGCGGCGACCAGCGGCGTGTCGCGATACATCTATCAGACCGGCCTGGTCGATGAAGCCGCTCCCAACACCGCGCAGCATCTCGCGCTGCACGTGAACGCCCTGCGCGAGCGCGCGCAAAAGGCGCTGCAGGTATTCGAGGAACAGGCGCGCGGCCTGGGTGTCGCGTCGTACGAGAGCGCATTGATCGACGACGAGGCGAGCGCCGGCATCAGCCTGCGGGCGCGCTACTGCGACCTGGTGGTGATCGGACAATTCGATCCGGATGAGTTGTCGCCGCTCGTGATGCCCGACTTTCCCGAATACGTGGTGATGAATTCGGGACACCCGGCGCTGATCCAGCCCCATGCACGCCGTGGCGACACGCTGGGGCGGCAAATCCTGGTCGCCTGGGATGCCAGCATCGGCGCCACGCGCGCCGTGGTCAATGCATTGCCCCTGCTGCGGCGCGCGCAAGCGGTCGATCTCGTCGTGTTCAATGCCGGGGCGAATGAAGGCCGGCACGGCGATCAACCGGGCGCCGACATCGCCTTGTATCTGGCGCGTCACGGCGTGCGGGTCAACGTGATCCAGCAATCGACGCAGGGCGGCGTGGGCGATGCATTGCTCGCGCTGGCCGACGGTCGCGGTTCCGACCTGCTGGTGATGGGCGGCTACGGCCATTCCCGTTTCCGCGAATTGTTGCTTGGCGGCGTGACCCGCACTGTCCTGCAGTCCATGACGATTCCGGTATTGATGTCGGCCTGATTCCAGCACGCGATTTCGGCCCAGGGCGATTGCACGAGACCACAGTTCTATCCACGGAAAGAGCCTGTGTTGCATTTTTCCGTGCCTTCCGTGTTTTCCGTGGACGATCAATTCTTTTGCTTGTCCAACGCTGGCTTTCACGCAGTCGCGCTGGATTCAGACCGGCGCTTCTTGCAATCCTTGATGTCCGTCAATCAATTTTTCTTTGGCGCTCCGTAGCATCCCCAGAGAGTGTTATCCAGTCGTTTTGAGCACCGTTCCATCGACGCAGCGCGCAGGCTTGGTGCGATAATGAAGCGACAGGATTAACGCGGGATTGTCTAGCTTTCGAAAGGGAATCGCTATGCCATACAGTACCGAAGCCATCCGAACCATCGCCCTGCTCGGGCATACTGCCTGCGGCAAGACGAGTGCGGCCGAAGCGCTGTTGCATCAGGCAGGCATGATCTCCAGCCAGGGCAGCCTCGAACGCGGCAGCACCGTCTGCGACTATGACCCGCTGGAACGCAAGTACCAGCATTCGCTCACCTCCTCCGTCATCCACCTGCATCACCGCGACACGCGCATCCATCTGATCGACACACCCGGTTACCCGGACTTCGCGGGACAGGCGATCAGCGCGCTGCCGGCCGTCGAGACGGCGGCGGTGGTGATCAATGCGCAATCCGGCATCGAAATGATGACGACGCGCATGATGGAACTGGCGCAGCAGCGCAACATGTGCCGCATGATCATCGTCAACAAGATCGATGCGGAAAACATCGATCTGCCCGGCCTGGTCTTGCGCATCCAGGAAACATTCGGCAAGGAATGCCTGCCGATCAACCTGCCCGCCGCCGGCGCCACCAAGGTGGTCGACTGCTTCTTCAATCCGGCCGGCGAATCCGATTTTTCCTCGGTGGCGGAAGCGCATCGCGCGCTGGTCGATCAGGTGGTCGAAGTCGACGCCGATCTGATGGCGCTCTACCTGGAACAAGGCGAGATCGAACCGGAGCAATTGCACGCCCCTTTTGAACAGGCCTTGCGCGAAGGTCATCTGGTGCCGATCTGCTTCGTCTCGGCGCGCAACGGCGCGGGCATTGCCGAACTGCTGGATGTGTTCGTCAAGCTGATGCCGAATCCATCCGAAGGCAATCCGCCGATGTTCTATCGCGACGACGTCAACGCACCGGGTCAGCGCAGCGAAATCCACGCGGTCACCGATCCGGAGAAACACGTGCTCGCGCATGTCTTCAAGATCGCAGTCGATCCTTACGTCGGCAAGCTCTCGGTGTTCCGCATCCATCAGGGCACGGTGCGGCGTGACAGCCAGCTGTACATTGGCGACGCGCGCAAGCCGTTCAAGGTCGCGCACCTCTACATGTTGCAAGGCAAGGAGCAGATCGAGGTCCAGCAAGGCGTGCCCGGCGATATCTGCGCGGTGGCGAAGATCGAGGACATCGCATTCGACGCGGTACTGCACGACGCCGCCGAAGACGATCACATCCATCTCAAGCCGCTGCCTTTCCCGCTGCCGATCTTCGGCCTGACCATCGAGCCGAAAAAGCGCGGCGACGAACAGCGCATGTGGGAAATCCTGGGCAAGCTCACCGCGGAAGATCCCTGCCTGAAAGTCGAACACCAGATCAGCACCAATGAAACTGTCTTGCGCGGCCTGGGCGAACTGCATCTGCGCGCGGCGCTCGAGCGCATGATGGACGTGTACAAGATCGAAGTCTCCACCCATCCGCCGAAGATCGCCTACCGCGAAACCATCGCCGGCAAATCGGAAGGTCATCACCGTCACAAGAAGCAGAGCGGCGGCGCCGGTCAGTTCGGCGAAGTGTTCCTGCGCGTGGAACCGCTGCCGCGCGGCGAAGGCTTCGAATTCGTCGACGCGGTCAAGGGCGGCGTGATCCCCGGTCAATTCATCCCGGCGGTGGAAAAGGGCATTCGGCAAGTGCTGGACGCCGGGCCGCTGGCCGGATTCCCGATGCAGGATGTGCGCGTCACCGTGTACGACGGGAAGAGCCATCCGGTCGACTCCAAGGAAGTCGCGTTCTCCACGGCCGGCCGCAAGGCCTTCATCGACGCCGTGCTCAAGGCGCGCCCGATGGTGCTGGAGCCGATCGTCAACGTCGAGATCGTCACGCCGGAAGAAAACATGGGCGACATCACCGGCGACCTGTCGTCCAAGCGCGGCCAGGTCAGCGGCATGCAGACCGCGCAGGCCGGCACCGTGGTCGTGACCGGGCAGGTGCCGCTGTCGGAACTGAACGGCTACCAGTCGCGGCTGCATTCGACCACCGGCGGGCGCGGCAGCTACACGGTCGAGTTCAGCCATTACGACCCGGTACCGCCGGCGGTGCAGCAGCGGCTGGCGAGCCAGTACAAGGTGGCGCCGGAAGAGTAAATACAACGGCAGGGACCGCATAGCGAGGAACCCGCCGCCTCCCTTTGCAATCGCTTTGCTTCCCGGCGGCATCCCCCGCGCCACCGGGAAGCGTTATTATTGCCCCTTGGAACAATAGGGGCATTTCCATGAAATTGCGGGGTCTGCTGAAAAACGCGCTCATCCGGGTGCTTGCCGTTTCTTTCACCGTGGCGGGTGCGGCCGCCGTTCTCGGTTATCTGCATGCGCGCGAATCGGCGGAAGACGCGTCGGTGCGCATGCTCGGCATCGAAACGCGGCGCGTGGTGCCGGCCGCCATCCTGGAATTGCCCTCGCCGCAACGCGAGCAGGCGCTGGCAAAGGCCATCGAGAGCATGGTGGGCGGCATCTTCGCCGTCGCGGAAGTGTATTCGTCCGACGGCAGGAAGGTCGCCGAAGCGGTTCAGCCCGGATTCGACGCCATCGAAGAGGCGCTGAAGAAGCTGCCGCATGGCGCACCGCCGGCGGGAGGCGGTTACGATTCCGCGCAGGTGCTGGGCCAGCAGGTATTGCGCGTCTTCACGCCGCTGATTTCATCGACAGGCCTGGTCATTGGTCATCTGGAAGGCGTGCGCGTGCTGGACGAGGTGGAGCTGTGGAACATCCGTCATTCGGCCATCGTGTCGGCGCTGCTGGCCGCGGTATCGGTGCTGGTGTGCGCGCTGGTGCTGGCACCGCTGCTGACCGATCTGGCGGTGAAGAACTTCCGCCGCGCGCAATCGCTGCTGGAGGCACACATCGGCATCCTTGAAGCGCTCGGGCGCGCGATCGCCAAGCGCGACTCAGACACCGGTGCGCACAACTACCGCGTGGCGTGGATCGCCGCGCGGCTGGGCGAGGAAGCCGGGCTGAATCCGGCACAGATGCGCAACCTGATCGCCGGCTCCTTCCTGCACGATGTCGGCAAGATCGGCATACCGGATGCGATCCTGCTCAAGCCGGGCAAGCTCGACGCGGAAGAATTCGCGATCATGCAGCAGCATGTGGACCTCGGCGGGCAGATCGCGGGGGAGGCTGGCTTCCTGGTCAATGCGCGCGAAGTGATCGAAGGCCATCATGAGAAATGGGACGGCTCGGGCTATCCGAAGAAGCTCGCCGGCACGGCCATTCCGCTCGCCGCGCGCATCTTCTGCATTGCCGACGTCTACGATGCTCTACGCGCAAGGCGCCCCTACAAGGAACCGTTCCATCGCGACAAGGCGATGGCGATCATGCGCGAAGGCAGGGGGCAGCATTTCGATCCGGGGCTGCTGGACATCTTCGAACGCATGGTCGATGAAATCGAAACGCGCGCGATCAGCGCGAGCGAAGCGGACACCATGGAGCTGATGCGGCAGATGGCGAACCGGCATTTCTTTTCCGATGCGGACATGGCTTGATGCCGCCCGTCGGAATGACAGATGGGGACTGAGAGTCTTATCGGATCGGCAGCTTGGTGGTGTTCTTCACTTCTTCCATCACTGCATAGGTGTGCGTCTCGCGCACGCCTTTCAGTTGCAGCAGTGACTTGCCGAGGAATTCGCGGTAGGCATTCATGTCCTTCACGCGTGCCTTTACCAGATAGTCAAAACCGCCGGCGACCATGTGGCATTCCTGCACTTCGGGGATCACTTGCACGCTGCGCTTGAAGGCTTCGAACACTTCCGGCGTGGTGCGGTCGAGCACCACTTCAATGAACACCAGCAGCGACACGTCGAGCAATTGCGGATTGAGCTGCGCGGTATAACTCATGATGTAACCGGCTTCCTGCAGCTTGCGAACGCGCTCGAGACAAGCGGCCGGCGACAGGTTGACGCGAGACGCCAGCTCCACATTGCTGATGCGGCCGTCGTTCTGCAATTCAGAAAGAATCTTCTTGCTGATTTTGTCGAGCATGGCGTTCGTCTCGTAAGAATTTTGTTCGGCGCGATTGTCCCACAAAATACAAAATTTCGATAGTGAACCGGATTTCCAGAATTAATCCTTACTAAAGCTTACTACAATCGAATCATCATTTTTATGACCGATTTCTTTTTTGTACGGATTTTTATGTTGATTTCCTCCCGTGAAGTAACACCCGTTCTGACTCCATTTGCTGCACTGCACGCGGAAGTTTCCCATGAAACGACACCCTTGCGCGCGGCCATCACTGCCGCCTATCGCCGCGACGAGCGCGAAGCCGTGCAATGGCTGCTGGCGCAGGCCAGGGTCAATCCGACCGCGCTGGAACGCACGCAGTCGCTGGCGCGCGAGCTGGTCGAGGCCGTGCGCGAAAGGCGCACCCGTTCATCCGGCGTCGATGCGCTGATGCATGAATTTTCGCTGTCGTCCGAAGAAGGCGTGGCACTGATGTGCCTGGCCGAAGCCCTGTTGCGCATTCCCGACCACCAGACCGCCGACCGCCTGATCGCCGACAAGATCAGCAAGGGCGACTGGCGCAAGCACCTTGGCGAGTCGCCCTCGCTGTTCGTGAATGCCGCGACCTGGGGCTTGCTGATTACCGGCAAGCTGGTCGGCACCAGCAGCGAACAAGGCCTCGGCTCGGCGCTGACGAAACTGATCGCCAAGGGCGGCGAGCCGCTGATCCGCAAAGGCGTCGATCTCGCCATGCGCATGCTGGGCAACCAGTTCGTGACCGGCCAGACCATTGCCGAAGCGCTCGCCAACAGCCGCGACAATGAAGCACGCGGCTACCGCTATTCCTATGACATGCTGGGCGAAGCGGCGCTGACGATGGAAGACGCGGAACGCTATTTCCGTTCCTATGAAAGCGCCATCCATGCGATCGGCAAGGCCTCCAACGGCCGCGGCATCAAGGACGGTCCCGGCATCTCGGTCAAGCTGTCCGCCTTGCATCCGCGCTATTCGCGCGCGCAGCGCGATCGCACTATGCAGGAATTGCTGGGCAGCCTGAAGAAGCTCATCCTGCTCGCAAAGCAATACAACATCGGCTTGAACATCGATGCGGAAGAAGCCGACCGGCTGGAATTGTCGCTCGACCTGATGGACGCATTGGCATTCGACCCTGAACTGGCCGGTTTCGACGGCATCGGCTTCGTGGTGCAGGCGTATCAAAAGCGCGGTCCCTTCGTGATTGAGTATCTCGCCGACCTGGCGCGCCGCAGCCAGCGCAAGTTCATGATTCGCCTGGTGAAGGGCGCGTACTGGGATGCCGAAGTGAAACGCGCGCAAGTCGATGGCATGCCGGGTTATCCGGTGTACACGCGCAAGGTGTATTCCGACGTGTGCTACCTGGTCTGCGCGCAAAAGCTGCTCGCCTCCACCGATGTGATCTATCCGCAATTCGCCACGCACAATGCGCAGACGCTTGCCTCCATTTATATCTGGGCGCAGGAATTTGGCGTGACCGATTACGAGTTCCAGTGCCTGCACGGCATGGGCGAGACGCTGTACGACCAGGTCGTCGGCGATGACAAGCTGAACAAGCCCTGCCGCATTTACGCGCCGGTCGGCTCGCACGAAACCCTGCTGGCCTACCTGGTGCGCCGCCTGCTGGAAAACGGCGCCAACACTTCCTTCGTCAACCGCATTGCCGATCCGTCGATCTCTCTCCGGGAACTGGTGGAAAATCCGGTCGCGCGCCTCGAAGCAATCGCCGCCGAAGAAGGCAGCGTTGGCCTGCCGCATCCGCGCATTCCCCTGCCGCAGGCGCTGTATGGCGGCAAGCGCATCAATTCAGCGGGCATCGACCTCGCCAACGAGCACCGCCTCGGCTCGCTGTCGAGCGCGCTGCTGGCCACCGGCCATGCCGACTGGCGCGCCGCGCCCATGCTCGGCTGCGCCGTTGCCGATGGCACGCGCGAGCCGGTGAAGAATCCGGCCGACCATCGCGACATCGTCGGCCACGTGCAAAATGCCACGCTCGATGACGTCGCCCGCGCGGTGCAGGCTTCGCTGGCCGCCGCGCCAATCTGGCATGCCACGCCGCCGGCCGAACGCGCCGCTGCGCTGGAGCGCGCCGCCGACCTGATGGAAGCGGAAATGCAGCCGCTGATCGGTCTGCTGGCGCGCGAAGCCGGCAAGACTTTTTCCAACGCCATCGCCGAGGTGCGCGAGGCAGTGGATTTCCTGCGCTACTACGCCATCCAGGTGCGCGAGGATTTCGCCAACGACAGCCATCGTCCGCTGGGGCTCGTGGCATGCATCAGCCCGTGGAACTTCCCGCTGGCGATTTTCACCGGCCAGGTCGCCGCCGCGCTCGCCGCCGGCAATACCGTGCTGGCCAAGCCGGCCGAACAGACGCCGCTGGTCGCCGCGCAAGCGGTGCGCATGCTGCTGCAGGCCGGCATCCCGGCAGGCGTGGTGCAACTGCTGCCGGGCGACGGCGGCACCGTCGGCGATGCGCTGGTGCGCGACGAGCGCGTCAAGGGCGTGATGTTTACCGGCTCCACCGAAGTCGCCGGCATCCTCGCCCGCAACCTCGCCGGTCGCCTGGATACCCACGGCCGCCCGGTGCCGCTGATCGCCGAGACCGGCGGGCAGAACGCCATGATCGTCGATTCCTCGGCGCTGGCCGAACAAGTGGTCGCCGATGTCATCACCTCCGCCTTCGACAGCGCCGGCCAGCG
>NZ_DATFAF010000038.1:0-23907 GCF_035254865.1 Noviherbaspirillum sp. | reverse complement strand
GCCGGGATCGGCGTTGCCTGGTACAGCGTGATGTTCGGCGCGGTATAGGTGGCGATCATCGTCGAGTTGCCGAGCATGCCCGGCGTGCCTGCTGTCATGATCGCGGGCGTTGTCGAGTCCTGATACATGTTGATGTAATTGCTCGCCGGACATTGCGACTCGGAGGCAACCTTGGCGTTGTTCGCACCGCAGATGTAATAGCGTCCGAGGTAGATATCGCCCGTCGAGGTCCTTGTGCCGTCCCAGCAGATCGGGCTGCCTGAGGTGTTCGTCACGAGCTGGTAATTGGCCAGACAGGAATAGGTCGGTGCAGGTGTGCAGCTCACGTCACCGGCCAGTTTCTGGCCATTGCAGACCGTGTACATGCCAATGATCGGCGTTCCATTGCTTGCCGTGGTGCCGTCCCAGCAGGTCGGGTTGCCGGAGCTTTGGTTGACCAGCGTGTAGCCGCTGCCGCAGGAGTAACCGGGCGGCGGCGACGCAACCGCCTTGCTGCTGGCTGTCGCCGGATTGGCATTCGCCCAGGCATTCAAGCTCGCCGGTGCCACGTTGTTCGCCACCGACACGACGGAGGAGCGCAGGTTCGAGAACATCTTGTCCTTGAGCGTGGTGCTCGTGACATTGGTCAGCGTGCCGTATTGCAGGCTTGTGCTGCCCGCCTTGCCGTCCAATGTGCCGTCCGCGAAGTCGCTGCTGAGCGTGTCATACACGGCGTCGGTGGTGGTCGCGCCGACGGAGTGGGTGAAGCTTTCGAGGCTGACCAGGGCCATGGCAAGCGCAAACCGGTCCGTACTCGCCAGGTTGGGATCGAAGCTGGGCACGATGCTTTCGGGCTTGGTGCCGAGGTTATACAGTGATCGGACATCGCTGCGCGCCTGCGTAAGGGCGGTGGACAGCGTGGATCCCTGTGTAACGAGCTTCGCGCATCGTTTTGCGACCATGTCGGACAACGGCGTGACGGAGACGTCGCTGATGCCGCCTGTAGGGACACTGTCCACGATCGCGTCCATGACAGTGCTTGACTGGACGGTGCTGCCGTCATACTCGCTTGCGTAGCTGCCGTTGCTGACGGATACGGCGATCGGGCCGGTCGGCCGGGTGTGCAGCCCGACCGAGAACATGCCGGAATTATCGGAGGACGTCGTGCCTGATCCGAGCGCGGCGCCATGTGTCCCGTCCGCGTTCAGGGCATAGATGGTGACCTTCGCGCCGTTCATCGGACCTTTGGTTGCATAGCCGTTGATGAGAACCACGGTGCTTGCCAGCGATGAGAGCGTTGCATCGATGTTGGTCCTGAAGGCGGTAACATCGGTTGTTCTCGTCACGGTACCAAGCATGTTGCGCGCAGTGGCGGCGGCATCATTGCCGTCGTAAGCGGCGACCAGCGTTGGTGTCGTGATCGTTGACGTGAAATTGGTGGCAACCGCAATCCGCTTCTGGATCAGGGCAGCATCATTCAGGCCATCGGGCGTCGTGTTGGCGAGGGCGCCGGCCATGATCGACAGGGCGGCATTGCCCCGCGTCAGGCCGCCGTTGTCGATGGCGTTGATCCACCACGCCAGACCAGCCGAATCCGGCGCCCGGCTGAGCACGTTCGAATAGATGGCGGTCACGAAGGATCGCGTGTCGCCGGTGTACAGTGCTTTCGATTCGTCGCTGTTGCCAAAGGCATCGATCGCCCACCTGACCGTGGAGTTGGACGAATAGGCGTTGTTCAGGCCCTGGATATCCGCCGGCGCGCCGGCGTTCGCCAGGACGGTGGCAAAGTTCGTCAGTCCGGTGCTGTCCGCCGGACGCCCGAAGTAGGCGACATAGAGTTCCTGAACGGCGGTCGTGTAATCCTGCGCGGCCAGGGCCTGCGGTTTCGCATATTGCGAACTTGAGAGTTGCACTGCCGTGGCCAGCTTCCCGGTCGAATCCTGTCCTTGCAGCGAGCTTCCAGTGCCGGAACCGCCGCATCCGGCAAGCAACACGGCTGCCGCGCAAATTGCTATTCCCAGATATCGCATTTGCCCCTCCCAGAGTCAGTTCTCGTTGTTCAAATCATGAGTGTCTTGTTGGCGCGCCAGCGCCGTTAAGAGGCTAAATACCTCGCCATGAAAAAACATTGAACTACATCAAAATATTTGCCAATAAGCAAGATGTTTACGTTGCTCTTTTGAAGACTGGAGAGGGGAATTTGCTTTCGTCGGACGGCCAGGACGGCTGTCGCTAATTTCCAACACGCAAAAAGCTGGTAGACAACATTTCGCTATGGTAAGCTTCGCAAAATGTGATTTGCGTCACATTTTTGGGTGGAGCAGGGTGGGTTGCTAGTTGCGTTCATTTGCTGCGGGCGACGCGCCTTTTTTTTATGGTTTCCGCCCTGTCGGTCAACAGCTGGATCAGGCAAGAAGTGCGCTTGACGATTGTGTTGCCAGTGTCGTGCATTATTTTCTCATGGGCTTGCACCCTGTCGTGCAAAGAAATTCAGATGAAACCCAAATTCCAAGTACCAAAAAATGAAATTGCGCAGGCGCTGGTCTCTTTCAAGAGCGCATTTCGCACGGTCGGCGTATTCAGCGCGATCATCAACCTGCTGATGCTGGTGCCATCCATCTATATGTTGCAGGTCTACGACCGCGTGATCGCCAGTCGCAATGACATCACGCTCCTGATGCTGACGCTGATCATGCTCGGTGCTTATGCATTGATGGGTGCGCTGGAATTTGTACGCAGCTTCGTGCTGGTTCGCATCGGCGCGAAACTGGACATGCAGCTGAACAAGCGTGTCTATACCGCCGCCTTCGAACAAAACCTGAAGCGGGGCGGCGGCAATGCAGGACAGTCCTTGCATGACCTGACCAACATCCGCCAGTTCCTGACCGGGAATGCCTTGTTCGCCTTCTTCGATGCGCCCTGGTTTCCGATCTATCTGATCGTGATTTTCTTCTTCGATGTCTGGCTCGGCGTGTTCGCCCTGTGCGGGACCGCGATCCTGGTGGTGCTGGCTTATGTCAACGAAGTGGTGTCGCGCAAACCCTTGAGCGAAGCGAATGCGATGTCGATTGCGTCCGGCACGCTGGCCAGCAACAACTTGCGCAATGCCGAAGTGATCGAGGCGATGGGCATGCTGCCCAATCTCATGACGCGCTGGTTCAAGATGCACGGGAAGTTCCTGCAACTGCAGGCGGAAGCGAGCGAGAAGGCCGGTATCGTGACGGCGACCTCCAAGTTTTTCCAGGTGTCCTTGCAGTCGCTGGTGCTCGGCCTTGCCTCGTTGCTGGTCATTGACGGAAAAATGACGCCCGGGATGATGGTTGCATCCTCCATCCTGGTGGGGCGCGCGATGAGCCCGGTGCAGATGCTGATCGGCGTGTGGAAGCAATGGAGCAGCACGCGCAGCGCCTATGAGCGCCTGACCCAATTGCTGGAAACGAATCCGCCGCGCCTGGGAGGCATGTCGCTGCCGAAGCCGCTGGGGTCGGTATCGGTGGAAGCCGTTACCGCAGCGCCTCCCGGATCGCAGGTGGCGGTGCTCAAGGGTTTGAGCATCGCGATTCAGCCGGGCGATGCACTCGGCATCATCGGCCCGAGCGGCTCCGGCAAGTCCACGCTGGCGCGCCTCCTGGTTGGCGTATGGCCGGCGGCGGTGGGCAAGGTGCGCCTCGACGGGGCGGATGTCTACCAATGGAACAAGGATGAGTTGGGGCCGCATGTGGGTTATCTGCCCCAGGATATCGAACTGTTCGGGGGAACGGTTGCGGAGAATATTGCGCGTTTCGGCGAAGTCGATTCCGAGCAGGTGATCCTGGCGGCCAAGCGCGCCGGCGTGCATGACATGATCCTGCATTTCCCGCGCGGCTACGATACGCTGCTGGGCGATGGCGGTGCCGGCCTGTCGGGCGGACAGAAGCAACGGATTGGTCTGGCTCGGGCGATGTACGGCGATCCGTCCTTGCTGGTGCTGGATGAGCCGAACTCGAACCTGGACGATGTGGGCGAGCAGGCGCTGCTGTTGGCGATCAACGATTTGCGCCAGCGTGGCAAGACGATCGTGCTGATCACGCATCGCATGAGCGTCATCGGCATTACCAACAAATTGCTGCTGCTGCGTGACGGTACCGCACAAATGTTCGGACCGACCAACGACGTGCTCAAGGCTCTGGCCGAGGCCAATCAGAAGCAGGCGGCGCTGCAGGCGCAACAGGTCCAGCAGGCACAACAGGCGCGGCAACAACAGATGGATGCGCAATCAAGGGTTGCGGCCAATAGCGAAACGACGGCAGCGACGGAGCAGGAATAATCATGCGGAAATTATTTGCTAGCAAGAAGACAACGGAACTGGCGGAGCCGATCGATGTGACTGCCGCCGAAGTGGTGGTGCCCCTCGATATCAACACCGACCCGAGCAGCTACAGCCGTATCGGCTGGCTGATCGTCCTGCTCGGGGTCGGGGGGTTTCTGCTATGGGCGTCGTTTGCGCCGCTGGACAAAGGGGTGCCGGTGAGCGGCACCGTGACTGTGTCGGGCAATCGAAAGGCAATCCAGCATCTGACCGGCGGAACCGTCGAGGACATCCTGGTCAAGGAAGGCGATCAGGTCAAGGCCGGGCAGGTTCTGGTGCGCATGAATGACGTGCAGGCGAAAGCCAATGCGGAGATGTCGCGCGTGCAGTATTTCACGGCCCGTGCAGCCGAGGCCCGCCTCATCGCGGAGCGCGACGGCAAGAAGTCGGTCAGCTTCCCCGCCGAATTGGCAAGCGCGAAGAACGACCCGCGTGTTGCGGCCAATATCGAATTGCAGAATCAGTTGTTCGCGTCGCGCCAGTCGGCAATCCAGAGCGATCTGGCCGCGACGGAAGAGACTATCGCCGGCCTGAAGTCGCAGTTGCGCGGCCTGGAAGAATCGCGCGACGCGCAAAAAGCCCAGCAGAAGATTCTGAAGGAGCAGCTGGATGACTTGCGCGATCTGGTCAAGGATGGCTACGTCGCACGCAACCGGGTGCTCGATCTGGAGCGCACCTATGCGCAGGTGAACGGTGCCATCGCCGAGAACATTGGCAATATCGGCCGTGCGCAACGCCAGATCCAGGAACTGATATTGCGCCGCACCCAGCGGCAGCAGGAATACCAGAAGGAAGTGCGGACGCAGCTGGCGGACGTTCAGAAGGAAGCGGAAGCGCTGGAGAACCGCCTGAAGAGCCTGGACTACGACCTGGCCAATGCGCAGGTGAAGGCGCCGGTAGACGGCACCGTGGTTGGTTTGAACGTCTTTACGCGCGGCGGGGTGGTTGGGTCGGGCTTTCGAATGATGGATATCGTGCCGAGCGACGATCCCCTGATCATCGAAGGCCAGGTACCGGTTAACCTGATCGACAAGGTGCATGCGGATTTGCCGGTGGAACTGAATTTCGCGGCATTCAATCGCAACAAGACGCCGCAAATTCCGGGTGTGGTGACCCAGGTATCGGCTGACCGCATCGTCGACGAACGGACGGGCATGCCGTACTACAAGATGAAGGCCAAGGTGACGCCGGAAGGCAAGAAGCTGCTGGCAAATCTCGAAGTGCGCCCCGGCATGCCGGTGGAGCTGTTCATCCGGACCGGCGAGCGCACGATGATGAGCTACCTGTTCAAGCCGGTGATTGATCGCGCCGGCACGGCGTTGACCGAGGAGTGAACGTGGCGCGAATTCTGAACAAGCGCCTGCTGGCATCGGCATTGGCGTCGATCTTCATGCTGCATGGCGGACAAGCGTCTGCGCTCGGCCTGGTGGAGGCTTACCAGGCGGCGCTGCAGAACGATCCGACCTATCAGTCGGCGCGCCATGACAACGAGGCAGGACAGCAAAATCGGGCACTGGGGCGCTCCAATCTGTTGCCGCAGGTGTCGATCAGCTACTCCAAGAGCAAGAATCGCACGGACATTACGCAGCCGAATTTTCTGGGGCAGATGAGCACCACGCATCCGGACTATACGAGTACTTCCAATGTGCTTGGCCTGCGTCAGCCGATCTTCAATCTGGACGGGTTCGCGCGCTATCGCCTGGGTCTTGCGCAGGCCAACATCAGCGATGCGCAATTCTCCTCCAGGAGTCAGGATCTGGTGTTGCGTCTGGTGGGAGCTTTTGCGGACGCGAAGTTCGCGGAGGACCAGCTGGCGCTGGCGACCGCGCAGCGCGACACGTTTGCGGAGCAGAAGCAGGCCAACGAGCGCATGTTCGAGAAGGGCGAAGGCACCAGGACCGACATGCTGGAAACGCAGGCCAAGTTCGATCTGGCGGAAGCGCAACTGATCGAGGCCCGCGACAACATGACGACCGCACGCAACAATCTTGCTGCGATCATCGGTACGGACGTCACGCAGCTGGATGGATTGACGGACGATTTCCAGGTCAAGCCCATGCAGCCGGCAACATATGAAGAATGGAAAGCGATCGCGCTGGATCGCAATCCCGATCTCGTTGCGCAACGCTATAACGTCGAAGCGGCTGAACAGGACATCGCCAGGAACCGGGCAGGCCACGCGCCGCGTCTCGACTTCGTTGCCAGTTACAGCAAGAGCGACTCGGAAACCCTGAGCACCCGTAATCAGGATGCGACGGTTCGCGCGGTCGGCATACAGTTGAACATTCCCTTGTATTCCGGTGGATCGGTCACTGCGGCGACCAGTCAGGCGGTGGCAAATCACGAGAAGGCGAAGTCGGACCTCGACGCGAAAACCAACCAGGTCCTGGTGGAGTTGCGCAAGGAGTACAACCTGATACTGAGCAGCGCATCGCGCATCGACGCCATGGTCAAGTCGGTCAATTCCGCGCGTGCTCTTGTCCAGGCGACGCAGCAAAGCGTCAAGGGCGGCGTGCGCGTGAATCTGGACGTGCTGAACGCGCAGCAGCAGCTGTTCTCCGCGAGAAAGGATCTGGCCCAGGCGCGCTACAACTATCTGCTCGCTTACTTGCGTCTGCGGTCCGCTGCTGGAACGCTGTCGGCGGAGGATTTGCAAGCGGTGGCAGGGTATTTTGTGCCTGGATCAGCTGGCAATGCGACCACGGGAATTCTCCCGATTTCCGTTCCTGGCGTGGTGCACAAGACCGCGGAAGAAAAGGCAAAAGCGCCAGTGGCGCGGACCAGTGCGAACGACTCGGCACGCAAGGAATTGCTCGCACTCGTCGACGGCTGGACCAAGGCGTGGAGCGCACAGGATGTGAACGGGTATCTGGATTTCTACGCAAGCGATTTCCAGCCCGGGAACGGCCAGTCGCTTGATGACTGGATAAGGACACGCCGTGCGCGCATTCAAAGCCATCGCCAGATATCGGTGCAGGCGGAGTCGCCGGAAGTCGCACTTGACGGGGACAGCGCTACCGTGAAGTTCCGCCAGCGCTACAAGTCGAACCGTCTGGCGGATGAAACCCGCAAGGTTCTGCTGCTGGCCAGGCAGGATGGCAAGTGGAAGATCAAGCAGGAAGTGTCGGAACAATGAAATTGCCGGTGCCGCCTGGTTTTGCTGCAACAGCATGCAGCGATACCAGGCAATCACCGGCAACTCAATCAGTGCGAGCAGGCAGGGGCTACTGCCTGCTCACCCCCATCCCTCTTATTGCTTCCGTCCGATAAACCCTCCAAGCGTGGTCGCGCCCGTCGATGAATTCGTCAGCGTCAACGCGCCACCGATTTCAGCAGGACCGACTCCGCCTGTTCCTGTGCTGACCACCGGGCCGAAGAAGCGGCCGCTGAGTCCGCCGGAGAATGCGGCGGTGGTGAGGCTTGCGGTGAAGTAGTTCGTGGCGGTCGTGCCCGTCTGTCCGATGGCTGCCGGCACGTAGCTTGGAATGGCCACATAGGTTTCGGCTGTGTCATAGGTGGCGGTGTGCGTGAAAGACAGGTTCACGCGGCGTGTCGCGAAGTCAACCGTGATGGTCGCCGTGCCACGGAATACCGAGGGGTCGACTGTGGCGCTGCCCGCTTGCCATCCGTACACGATGCCGGAATAGGTCGCGGTGCCCGTTGCCGGAACGCTGGCCGTGTCCGTCACCTCGCCGAATGCAACCAGGCCGCGCCGGTTCTTGTTGTGCTCATCGCCGCCAGTTGCGCCCCAATCCACCATCTGCACCGTGTCCTGCGTGAGCCAGGTGGCGAGATTGGCATACTGCAAACCCCAATTGAATATTTGCCGATAACCCTTGGCGCCGGGGAAGGGTACGCCAGGGCCGGTTGCACCGGGGAGGAGCGTTGTCGCACCGCTTGAGGTGGGCACGCCGTCGCCGGCATGGATGTCCCCGTCCTCATGCAGCCGGCTTGCGCGCGCCACATCCGGTTCGCGGCCGCCTGTTCTCCAATCGCCGGCGGCATACTGGACGCCCGCGCTCTCGTCGGTCGGGCACGAGGAAACGCTTGCGTCGCAGCGCGACGGATTGCCGGTGCGCGGGAAGTAGGCGTTGTTGGCGTAGTTGGCCTGCGTCGCGGTGATGCCTGCCGTCGCGTAGTTATAGAAAGCGAGATCGGAGCTTGGCGGCAGTACGCTGGATACCAGCGCGCCGTTGGTGCCGAGCTGGATGCGGCCCTGGGTCGTCCTGAACGTCTCGATGATCTGTGGGCGCTCCACCTTGCCATCCCATGACAAACCGAGGTCTTTGAGCAGCAGCGCGGCCGAGGACACCACTCCTGAACTGGCCTTTGCCAGCCGCACTTCCGCGAGGCCCGTGTTCCATGCCGCCAGCCCAAAGGCACCGGTCTTGGCAGGGTTCGGCACCAGCAGGTCGCTGGTTGAACGTCCGTGCACCTGCACCCCGGAGCTCGTGAGCGCAACGCCGTTTTCCGTACGTACGACGGTATCGCCACTGCATTGATAACTTGCCCCGTCGGCGCATGACATCGTCATCGGAGTCGTCGCGGCAACTGGTGCCGGCATGTCGGCGGTCGTCGGCGCTGTCACCGCCTTGGCCAGTTGGTACATGGTCAAATTGACTGCTGCATCGATTGAGTTTGAGGTGCTTGTTTCGGTAATCGCGGCAAGCATGTCGCGCGCGATGCCGGCGGCGGTATTGCCTTTGTAGGCATTCACAAGATCGGGGGTCGTCAGGACGGAGGTGAATTTGCTGGCCGCCGCGACGCGCTGATTGATCAGTGTTGCATCGATTTGCCCTTGAGCGGTTTGGTTGATCAATGCACCTGCCATGATCGAGACGGATGCGTTGGCCCGCGTAAGGCCGTTCTTGTCGACTGCCGTTACCCAGAAATTCAGGCCGGCGGCATCGGGTGCCCTGTTCAGGACATTGCGGTAAATGGCGGTAATGAAGGAGGTCGTATCGCCGGGATAAAGGACCTTGGATTCATCGCTGTTGCCGAATCCGTCTATCAGCGCGCGAACTGTCGGGTTGCTGCTGTAGGCTGCGTTCAAGCTCTGAATATCTGTCGGTAATTGGGCGTTATTAAGCTGTGCAGTGAAATTCGCCAGACCAGTCGTATCCGCCGGACGTCCGAAGTAGGCAATGTACAACTCCTGCACGACGGTGTTGTAGTCGGTGACGGTGACTGCCTGGGGAACGGCAACCGTTTGCCCCTTGAACGTTGAACTTGCCTGGTCTCCCGGTGTGCCGCCCCCGCATCCGGCAAGCGCGAGTGCAATCAGTAATGAACCTCTTATCGAATAACGCATGACTACCTCCCTGATGATCAGTGATCCTGGCGGATAACAAAGGGAAATATAGTTCGCGTGGAAACTGGCCTTTTGCGTTAGATAAAGAGTTGATGCTTTAGGCCAGTTGAATGCTGAGAAGATTGTTCGGCGATAACGATCTCGCCACGCAAGAGGAGCTTGGCGCGAAGCATTATTGTTGAGCAGCAATGAGCTTCAGAAACGCGTGGCCGCCGTATCAAGGCAGAGAGAAATAT
Organism: Noviherbaspirillum sp.; assembly: GCF_035254865.1. Lineage (GTDB taxonomy): Bacteria > Pseudomonadota > Gammaproteobacteria > Burkholderiales > Burkholderiaceae_D > Noviherbaspirillum. The sequence goes on along the minus strand of NZ_DATFAF010000038.1, from coordinate 14,033 downwards.
ATCAAGTGCAGCATCCGAAAATCGAAGAGGAGTACGCTCAAAATTAGCGGGCAATTGATCTTGCCAAGGCGAGACGTCATTATTGAACCTTGACGACGAAACACTGAGAAAAATCAAGCGTCGGATTTCTTCGCAGGCAGAGCGATGTGACGATTACTCCGATGCCGTTTCCTTTCTGCAATGCGGGCACGACTTCCCCGGCACGTAATGCGGCGACAACTGCTCGCGCGGTGTGACGACGGCACGGCATGCAAAGCATTGCTTGGTGTCGGTGGCTTCCAGTTGCGGATTCAATGCCGTCCGGTAGTCGAAGACGAAGCAATCGCCGGTGTAATGCGCGCCGCCGACTTCTTCGAAATACTTCAGGATCCCGCCTTCCAGTTGATACACGCTGTCGAAGCCGACGTTCTGCATGTGGATCGCCGCCTTCTCGCAGCGGATGCCGCCGGTGCAGAAAGTGACGACGGTCTTGCCGCTCAGTTCTTCCTTGTCGCGGGCGACGACTTCGGGGAATTCGCTGAACTTCTCGATGCGGTAATCGATCGTGTTGGTGAAGGTGCCGACATCGACTTCGAATGCATTGCGCGTGTCCATCATCACGACCGGCTTGCCTGCATCGTCATGGCCCTGGTCGAGCCAGCGCTTCAGGGTCTTCGCGTCGACCGCGGGCGCGCGGCCTTCTTCCGGCTTGATCAAGGGATTTTTCATGGTGATGATTTCGCGCTTGAGCTTGACCAGCATCTTGGTGAAGGGTTGACGATCGGAATAGCTTTGCTTGACTTCGATGTCGGCGAATCGTTCGTCTGCGCGCAGCCAGGCGAGGAAGCGGTCGATCGGCTCGCGCAGTCCGGCGAGGAACAGGTTAATGCCTTCCGGGCTGAGCAGGATGGTGCCTTTCAGGCCGAGCTCTTCACACAGCGCGCTGAACTGCGGACGCTTTTCAACGGTGTCGTTGAAGGTGATGAATTTGTAGGCGGCGATGTTGACGTAGGTGTTGCTTGAGGGCATAGGGAGGCAGTAAGTCCTTGATTTGCCGCCATTATAGACGCCGCCTTGGGATATCGCCGCAACACGCGGGACCAGGCGATGCATGCGAGGTGCGACCGTATCAGGGCGATCACGTGCTGGCCGGAATTGACCAGGAAAAAAATGCATTGTCCACGGAAAACACGGAATACACGGAAAAAGGCAACACCGGTTCTTTCCGTGATTTCCGTGGACAATGCAGTTGATTCTTGCATTCACCGTTCTCTGCAGTCCCGTGTGGTCATAGTAAGGTTGGCATCGCGCAGGCAAGACAACAGATTGTCCACGAAAATCACGGAAGACACGGACAAAGGCAACACCGGTTCCTTCCGTGATTTCCGTGTTTTCCGTGGACAGTGCAGTTGCTTCTTGCAAGCGCTTTCGGATTGCCAATCGGAAGCGTCCAAGCACGGTAAAATAGCGTGATGACCTCGCCGCAATTCATCCATCTCCGTCTCCATTCCGAATTCTCGATCGTCGATGGCCTCGTGCGCATCGACGATGTTGTCAAAGTGGCTGCAAAAGACAGTCAGCCCGCGCTCGCGATTACCGATCTGGCCAATCTGTTTGGCATGGTGAAGTTCTACAAGGCGGCGCGCGGCAAGGGCGTCAAGCCGATTGCCGGCTGCGACGTCTGGATCACCAACGACGACGACCGCGACAAGCCGTCGCGACTGCTGTTGCTGGTAAAAAATCGCACCGGCTATTTGCAGTTGTGCGAGCTGCTGACCAAGGCGTGGTTGACGAACGTGCATCGCGGGCGCGCGGAGATCCGCACCGAGTGGCTGGAGAACGGCGCGGCGAGCGATTTGATCGCCTTGTCGGGCGCGCATACCGGCGATGTCGGCATTGCCATCGACAACGGCAATACGGATGCGGCAGCGCGTTGCGCGCAGCGCTGGGCGGCGATTTTTCCGAACCATTTTTATATTGAAATCCAGCGCTACGGCCAACCCAACATGGACAACCATGTGCGGCAGGCGGTGGCACTCGCGGCGAAGCTCAAGCTGCCTGTCGTTGCGACGCATCCGACGCAGTTTCTGAAGCCGGAAGAATTCATCGCGCATGAGGCACGGACCTGCATCGCGGAGGGCGAGATCCTTGCCAATCCGCGCCGCGTGAAGCGCTTCAACGAGCAGCAGTGCTTCAAGACGCAGGCGGAGATGGCGGAACTGTTCGCCGACATGCCGGCAGCATTGCAGAACTCGATCGAGATCGCCAAGCGCTGCAACCTGCAACTGGAACTGGGCAAGCCGAAGCTGCCGCTGTTCCCGACGCCGGACGGCATGTCGCTCGACGATTTCCTCGTGAAGCAGGCGAAGGAAGGCCTGGAAGTCCGCTTGCAGCAACTGTATCCCGACGAGGAAAAGCGCGAGAAGAACCGGCAGCGTTATGAAGACCGCCTGAAGTTCGAGACGGATACCATCATCAAGATGGGCTTCCCGGGTTACTTCCTGATCGTGGCGGACTTTATCCAGTGGGGCAAGAACAACGGCGTGCCGGTCGGACCGGGCCGCGGTTCGGGTGCCGGCTCGCTGGTGGCGTATGCGCTGAAGATCACGGACCTCGATCCGCTGCAATACAACCTGCTGTTCGAGCGCTTCCTCAATCCAGAACGCGTATCGATGCCTGACTTCGACATCGACTTCTGCCAGGAAAACCGCGACCGCGTGATTCAGTACGTGAAGGATCGCTACGGCCGCGACGCGGTGTCGCAGATCGCGACCTTCGGCACCATGGCGGCCAAGGGCGCGGTGCGCGACGTCGGCCGCGTGCTCGACATGGGCTACAACTTCTGCGACGGCATCTCCAAGCTGATTCCTTTCAAGCCGGGCAAGCTGGTGACGCTGGCCGACGCGATCGAGGAGGAGCCGCTGCTCAAGGAGCGCATGGAGAAGGAAGAGGAGGTCAAGCAGTTGCTCGACCTGGCGCAGCAGGTGGAAGGCATCACGCGCAACATCGGCATGCATGCCGGCGGCGTGCTGATCGCACCGGGCAAGCTGACCGATTTCTGTCCGCTCTACACGCAGGGCGGCGAAACCGGCGTGGTGTCGCAGTACGACAAGGACGACGTGGAAGCGGTCGGCCTGGTGAAGTTCGACTTTTTGGGCCTGACCACGCTGACGATTCTCGATCGCGCGGTACGCTACATCAAGCAGCTCGATCCGGCGATGAAGGACTTCGCGCTGGAGAAGCTGCCGCTGAATGACAGGGCATCCTACGAACTGCTGACCAAGGCCAAGACGGTCGCCGTGTTCCAGCTGGAAAGCCGTGGCATGCAGGGCATGCTGAAGGATGCGCGCCCCGACCGCTTCGAGGACATCATCGCGCTGGTGGCGCTGTACCGTCCGGGCCCGATGGACCTGATTCCGGATTTCTGCCGACGCAAGCATGGCGAGAAATTCGACTATCCCGATCCGCGTACCGAGGGCATCCTGTCCGAAACCTACGGCATCATGGTGTATCAGGAGCAGGTGATGCAGATGGCGCAGGTGATCGGCGGCTACTCGCTCGGCGGCGCCGACTTGCTGCGTCGCGCGATGGGCAAGAAGAAGGCGGAAGAGATGGCGGAACATCGCCAGATTTTCCGCGAGGGCGCGGCGAAGAACGGGCTGTCGCAGGAAAAGGCCGACGAGATCTTCGACTTGATGGAGAAGTTCGCGGGCTACGGCTTCAACAAGTCGCATGCGGCCGCCTATGCCTTGCTGTCGTATCACACGGCCTACCTGAAGGCGCACCATCCCGCAGCGTTCATGGCAGCCAACATGTCGCTCGCGATGGACGACACCGACAAGATCAAGATCCTGGTCGAGGACGCGATCGATATCTGCAAGCTGCAACTGCTGCCGCCGGATATCAACCAGTCCGACTACCGCTTCATGCCGGTCGGCGAACCGGGCAAGAAGGCGACGCAGATCCGCTATGGTCTCGGTGCGGTCAAGGGCTCGGGGCAGCATGCGATCGAAGCCATCGTCGCCGCGCGCGAAGCGGGCGGGCCGTTCAAGGACTTGTTCGACTTCGTCAAGCGCGTGGACAAGAAGCAGATGAACCGGCGCACCATCGAGGCGCTGATCCGCGGCGGCGCGATGGATTGCTTCGGCGTCGATCGCGGCGTACTGATCGCGTCGGTGAACTTTGCGATGGAATGCGCGGAGCAGGCGGAAGCCTCGATCAATCAGGTCAGCCTGTTCGGCGATGAAAACAGCGACATGGAAGCGCCGCCGGAATATGTGAAGGTGCCGCCCTGGACCGAGAAGCAGCGGCTGACCGAAGAGAAAGCGGCGCTCGGCTTCTATCTTTCGGGCCACCTGTTCAATGCCTATGCGAACGAGGTGCGCAAGTTCGTCAAGACCAAGCTGGTTAACCTCGAACCGGCGCGCGACGCGCGTTTGCTGGCCGGGATCATCAGCGGCGTGCGCGTGCAGATGACGCAGCGCGGCAAGATGGTGGTGGTGACGCTGGATGACGGTACCGCGACGGTCGATGTCACCGTGTACAACGAACTGTACGAGCCGAACCGGCATTTGTTCAAGGAAGACGAATTCCTCGCGGTGCAGGGCAAGGTGTCCGAGGACCGTTTCTCGGGCGGCCTGCGCGTGACCGCCGACAAGGTGATGGACATCGCGATGGCGCGCGTGCAGTTCGGCCGGCAGTTCTCCTTCGCGCTGGCGTCGCAGATCGATGCGTCGCAGATCAAGTCCATCCTGTCGCCCTATCGCTCGGAGACCGGTCTGCCGTTGCTGATGCGTTACGTGCGCGACGGCGTGGGCAGTTGCGAGATCCGCCTGCCGGATGACTGGCGGGTCGCGCCCGCCGATGCGCTCAAGCAGATGCTGGCGGACAAGCTCGGGGTCAAGGGCGCGGACGTCGAATACTGATCGACGTCCGCAGTCTCATGCGCATGCCGCCAATGGCATGCGCGATCCCTGGTTGCGCGCCTTTGCCAGCGCAGTGAGTGGAGAGCATTTCCATCCCGGCACATCAAGCGCCTTCGTTGCTCTCACCAGAGTCGGGCCATCCTCATGCTGCATCAGCCCGAATCCCATGCGTGACATCAGGCGCAGCATTGCTCTGTTCTCTGCCAGGATATCGCCTTCGACGCGTTCAAATCCGGCTTCGCGCGCGAGACAGACGAGCGCTTGAATCAAACGGGTGCCAAGACCTTCGCGCTGCCAGGCATCGCCCACCACAACGGCGAAATCACAACGTTCCGGATACGGATCCGCAGCGTATTGCGCCATCGCGATCATCACTTCACGGCCTTGCTTTTGAATGAAGGCCAGCAGCGTCATTGCAGCGGCCGGCGCGTTATGCGTGAAGCGGTCCAGCATTTTCGGCGGCAGCTCGTGCGCGGGATAGAAGAAGCGATGGTAGCGGCTCTCCTGCGACAGTCCGCGCACAAATGCCTGCATCAGTTCACCATCGTCCTCGCGTGCCGTGCGCAGCGTGACTGCTGTGCCATCGTGCAAGCGCCAGGTATCGTGCACCTCGGACTGCAGCATCGCAGGCGATGAGACGGCGGGGCCGAACGGCAGGAGCTGCCTCCAGTTCAGCGTAACTGGCAAAAGGCTGTGCATGATCGCCTCCGTTTCATGCCAGCGATGCGCAGGCCGTGGCCGGCGAAAGACTGCGGGCCAGCGGGCTGCGGGATGTCGCTTGCCGGCTTGTGTCGCGCTGTATGCAAATCTGCGCATCCTTGAACGGCGACAGGAGGGCGGGTTCCTTGCGGTCGAGCACGTAGCTTTCGCCGGCTTGCAGCACGATGTCGCGAATATCGCCGTCCTGCGTGAGCCAGACAGCACCGGCCAGTACACGAACGGTCCAGCCGGTCGCCTTGTGCAGGCGCAGATGTTGTTTGGCTTGCAGACGGACCAATTCACCGGCGGGATCGAGTTTCAGCAGCGATTCCGGCGCAGCGCCATCACGATCATGATGGTGGCCGACTGCGAAGGTCTTGTGGACTGTGGCATGCATGGCGATCTCCTTGTTTCGATCGGTTGGGAGGCGTTTGGCCCCATGAAGCACAGTATGATTTGTTCTTAAATATTTACAATTACGCAAATTGGAATAATATTGTTTCCATAGGTGGACAATCAAAGGAGGCCGCGATGGAACGACTGGCGGAAATGATGACCTTTGCCAAGGTAGTGGAAGCCAAGAGCTTTTCGGCGGCGGCGCTGCAACTTGCGACCTCGAAGTCGCTGGTCAGCAAACAGGTCAGCAGCCTGGAACAGGCGCTGGGCGTGCGCCTGTTGAACCGCACCACGCGCCGCCTGAGCCTGACGGAAATCGGCGCCGCCTATTACGAGCATTGCGCCCGCATCGCGCAGGAGATCGATGCCGCGACGGAGACCGTGACGCACCTGCAGGCCGAACCGCGCGGCGTGCTGCGCGTGACATCGCCGGTGATCTTCGCATCACTGCATCTTGCGCCGGCACTCGGCGCTTTCCTGCAACAGCATGACCAGGTCGAAGTGGAGTTGAATGCGAGCGACCGCGTGGTCGATCTGGTGGAAGAGGGCTACGACCTGGCGATACGCATCACGGACCGTCCGGCGCCGAACATGGTCGCGCGCCAGATCGCGCCGGTGCGCTGGGTGACTTGCGCTGCTCCCGCCTACCTGGAGCGCTACGGCACGCCGCAAACGCCGCAGGACTTGCGAGAGCATCATTGCCTAGTCTATCAGGACATACCGGCCTTGCGCAGCGGCTGGCGCTATGTCGTCGGCAACAAGGAAGTCCATCTCCACCTGCAGGGGAAATGCCGGGTCAACAGTTCCGAAGTGATGATCCAGCTGGCACTTGAGGGCATGGGCATTTTGATGCTTCCGACCTATATCATCGGCCAGTACCTGAAGAGCGGGCGCTTGCAGGAGATCCTGCCCGACAGCGTTGCCAATCCCGGCATGTCACTCTACATGACCTATATGCCGAACAAATACATGCAGCCGAAGGTGCGCGCCTTCATCGATCACCTGATGGCGCATTTCGGGCCGGTGCCGCCTTGGGACAGGTATTGAGCGGGGAGGGGCGCAGTCTCCCGAAGCTTGTGCTTCCTGCGAACCTCAATTGGCTCCGGCCTGCGCCCCTTCAGCCAGCGCGCGGACGAACAGGCGCGAGTGGATGCCGAAGTTCTTCATCAGTCCCGCAACCAGCGTCGTCATCTCGTCGCGTGCCGCTTGCGGTCCGGCGGACACCAGCGCATACAGGTCGACGTCGGAACCGGAGGCGGTCATCACGTAATCGGGATCGGAAATGTATTTCGGCGCTATTCCGCGCTCCAGGGCGGCGTCGGTGGCGTCCGCGGCGGCGTGCGATTGCTGCGTGATGGATGCCCGTACTGCGGCATCGGTGTAGCGCGGATAGCGCTTGTCGTCGGTGGCGTCGCGTGCGGCAAGCAGGAGCGCGTCCTTGTCATCCTTTCTGGCATAGGCATCCCGCATCCTCCGGACCTGGTAGTTTTCCAGCGCCTGGTGCCGGTTCGATACGAGCGTGATCGCGTGCTCCTTCTGCGTCGGCATGCCGAGCAGGGCGAGCGAGTTGGTCCATAGCAGCGTGGCCGTTCCGACGCCGGGGACGACGCGGGCGTGATAAGGCTGGGTCAGGTCTTGCACATAGTGCAGCGCCCATCCTGCAAATCGCCAGCCCCAGTAGGGATGACCGGTACGCAGCGCGTGCCGCGCCAGGGTCTGGTAGAGGTGGATACGGTATTCCGGATAGGTGCGCAGCAGGAATGGCGCGGCCTTGTACACGATCCATGACTCGTGAAAAAAGCCCATGTGCATGGGCGCCTGACTGGAAAATTCGAGCGCCGGATTGCCGAACGGCTGTTTCCCGAAGCCGTATTGCCTGCCGTAGCCGGTGCCGTTGTCCGCCCAGATGCCGATGTCCAGGCCGAAATCCGGTTCATCCGAGGCGGTCGCCGTCACATCCAGTGGGGTGACCAGGTCGCCCTCGTGCAAGCGCAGGAAGGCGGCCTTGTTGTGATCGTCGCGCTGGCCGACCGTCGTGACTTCCGACCTCGGCATGGCGGCCGATGCGGGAACCGCGGTTCCGGGGCGAACCTGCATGAAGAGCGTCAGCCGGGATGCCGGGTTGATCCGCAGTGCCGCCATGAAGCGGCGGCGCATCTCGGGCGCGCTGCCATCCGCCTTGAAGGCCAAGGCGGCGGGGCGCGCAGGGTAGTGCGGCACATGGCTCCGGGCCCAGCTTTCTTCCTCGTCCAGCAGGCGCTCAAGCTTGGGTCCCTCCGCAGCCAGAAAAGCTTCCAGGCTTTCAACCCGCACCGGTGCGGCATGCGCGACTTCGTCAGTCGACGCAAGTGCCTGCCATGTTCCCAGCGCGTGATTGCTCCATGCATGGGCCGGCAGCGAAAAAGCGCTTGCCACCGCGAGGAACAACAGCCGGCCCGTCGTCATCCGGAAGTGCAGCAATCGAAGCATCATCATGTCCGTCCTCTCAGCGTTGAGTCGGTACATATTATGCCGTTACTGCTACCCGGCGCGAGCTTACTTGATGGCTGCAAATTGCTTGGCCGCGTAATGCCCCTTCAGGATGTATGTCGCCTGGTCCGGATGCAGGCCGTCCGGGCAAATGTCCCACACACCCTTGCCGCTGCTGGCGAGGTATTGCTGGAGGTAGGCGGTCTGGTCGATGACGGGGACGTTCTCGGCCGCTGCCGCGTCGCGCTGCGCGTGGGTGATCTGGTCAAAGCTCAGGTTGCCGGAGTGATATCCCGGCCCGATCGTTTCGACGATCACCTTCTTGCCATTGGCCTTGGCGATCTGGATCAGTTGCCGCACGCGCGACGTTGTGTTGGCTACCGTGTCGTGCGAGTGATATTCGATGATGACGTGCGTCGCCTTCGACTGTGCCATTTGCTGGTTCCATGCCGGATAGACGCCGTCGCCGGCAAGCGCGGCTTCCGCGAGGCGGCCGGGACTGCCCATGTTGTGTACGGTCAGGCCGGTATCGGCGGCAAATACCGCAGGCGCGGGGCTCTCGACCCGTACCCAGTCGTTGTTCGGCAGCCAGCCCCAGATGATCGAGTCGCCGTAGTATTCAACCAGCACCGGCGTGTTATTTGCCGGGGCAGTGGCCGTCGTGCTCGAAGGGGATGTGGTTGCAGCGGGTTCTTGAGCTGGTGCGGAAACCTGTGTTGGGGCGGATTGCGCAGTGGCCTGTGCTTGCGCTGGCGCCGATTCCGCAGACGGCTGCGGCGCGGAAGCGGATGGCGTTGGTGCGTCCTGAGCCGCTGGTGCCGCTGTCGCTGTCGTTGCGGCAGCCGGCTGTGCCACTATCGCCGATTGGAGGGATTGCGTATTGCCGGAGGTGGTGGCATCACTGCCGCCTCCTCCGCAGGCGGCGAGCAGGAAAGGAATGGCGGCGACGAGTGCGGATAGTTTCATGACAGGTATCAGGGTAAGTGAGCCCGGCAAGCGCGAGAAAGGCTTTATCCAGGGCGTACCTTACTCATTGGTGCCTAAGGACAAATATCATCTTGCAAAGCCATCGGGCGGAATGACCGAAAGAAAGACAAGTTGATCGACAGAAAGTTTCTTGAGGGAGACTAAATCGGGGGATTTCGACGCGTCGGCAAGCGGTAAGCTTGCGAAATTAAAAAGGGCTGGCCTGTATGCCAACCCTTTCTGTCGGAATGATTTCCTTTGTCTTGCGATATCAATGTGCAATCAGCACAAGCGAAAGCATGGAGGGCGTGACGAGAGACCATGCGGGTGTACAGCAGGCTATTGCTCGCCGCGAGCCTCCGCAAGTGCGATCGTCAAGTGCTGCACCTTCTTTTTCAGCTGATCGCGTTCTTCCGTGAGCCTGGTCACCAATAGCGTCAGGCGATGAATTTCGAGTTGCTCGGGTGTGGCGTCGCTGGGCGGAGGTGCCGGTTCCGGCTTGGGGGGCAGCCGGGCCTCGCGGACCTGTCGCGCCACCTGGCGCAGTTCCTTCTTGCCGCCGGCGACTGCTGCGACCTGCTTCTCGCCGGGCAAGGAGGCGACTGCCGCCGCGGCATTAATGGAAATCACGCCCGCCTTGACAGCGCTGACCAGTTCGGGCGCGGCCGTTTTCTGGATTTTCTCGATCTGACCTAGGGTCGCACTGCTTACCCGCGCCGCACGCGCGACGGCCTCGCGCGTCAATACCGGAGCGGTGCTGGATGGTGCGGCGGCTTCGGCGGCGGCCGGCTCCTCAGATGCTTGCTGGGCTTGTGCTTGCGCCAGGCGCGCGGCGACGATTTCCTTCTTTCGCAATGCGAGCACGCCGCGCTGGAAATCCGACACGCTGCGCCGCCCGAGGTGATTGTCGATCATCCACAGGTGCACGTCGTCCATCGACTGGAAGGTCTGGTTTTGTACGGTATTGAAAGGGATGCCGTGCTTCTGGCAGATGCTGTAGCGGTTGTGCCCGTCCACCAGAAGGTCGCCCCACAATACCAGCGCATCGCGGCATCCCTCGGAGAGTAAACTGCGTTCCAGCGCCGCGTATTCGTCTTCTGTCAGCGGATCGATATAGGCGCGGAGGTCTTCGTTGATAGTGATCGTCATGGGTCAGGCAAAAAAACGGTAGCGCGGTAGTGTACACACTGTTGTCTTTTCACGCCGTGTCTCCATGGCGGCGTCGCGGGACGAATGCATGAAGGGCGGCGTCGGGCGGGCAAACCGATATATCGTCCACGGAAGGCACTCAAATGCCGTTCCTGAAAGGAGGCGTCCATTCCATTACGGAAGCCACGAAAGAAATGCAAAACAATCGCCCTTTCCGTGTTTTCCGTGTTTTCCGTGGACCGAGTAGTGGCTTCGTGCTATCGCCCAGAGCTGCTTCGGAACCCCCAAGATGCTTGCTGCCCGTGAGAAGAAGTCATCGATTTTTTACAAAAACTCACAAATGATGTGACAAAATCGTGTACTAGCTCACTTTTTGATCTCATATACTCCAATTCAATCCTTTTCAGGCAACGCGCCAGCCGTGTTGTGGCGCGACAAGCAGATCGCGAGCAGGGATGACGTGCCCGCAAAAGCTTTGATTTGACCTTTCCCTTTCCATTTTTTGTTGCAACAACATACGAGGATCCCATGACTGCACGCACCGCTGCCCACCGACTTCAAGTGGCCACAGTTTTGTATCGCTTCATCGAAGACCAGGTTCTGCCGGGTACCGGCATCGACAGCGCCACGTTCTGGAAGGGCTTCGACGCCATCGCCCATGACCTGGCCCCCAAGAATGCCGCACTGCTGGCCGAGCGCGATCGCCTGCAAACCGAACTGGACCAATGGCATCGCGCCCATCCGGGCCCGATCAAGAACATGCCGGCCTACCGCGAATTCCTGGAATCGATCGGCTACCTGGTGCCCGCGCCGCAGGACGTGCAGTCCACTACCGCCAATGTCGACGCCGAACTGGCGCTGCAAGCTGGCCCGCAACTGGTGGTGCCTATCCTCAATGCACGCTATGCGCTGAATGCCGCCAACGCGCGCTGGGGCTCGCTGTATGACGCCCTGTACGGCACCGACGTGCTGCCCGAAACCAACGGTGCGACCAAGGTCGGCAAGAAGGGCGAGAGCTACAACCCGGTGCGCGGCGCCAAGGTCATCGAATATGCACGCCACGTGCTCGATCGCACCGCGCCGCTGGCCAAGGGTTCGCATCTCGACTCGACCGCTTACCGCGTCGTGGACGGCAAGCTGGTCGTCACCCTGAAGGACAGCAGCACCGCCGGCCTGAAGGACGAGAACAAGTTCATCGGCTATCAGGGCGACGCGGAAAACCCGTCGTCGGTGCTGCTGAAGAATAACGGCCTGCATATCGACATCCGCATCGACCGTTCGACCAGGATCGGCAGCGAAGACGCCGCCGGCGTGGCCGACGTGATCTGCGAAGCAGCGCTGTCCACCATTCTCGATCTGGAAGACTCGGTGGCTGCCGTGGACGCCGAAGACAAGGTCCTCGCCTACAGCAACTGGCTGGGCATCCTGCAAGGCACGCTGGTGGAAACCGTCAGCAAGGGCGGCAAGACCTTCGACCGCGCCCTGAACGAAGACCGCAAGTACACCGCCGCTGCCGGCGCAACCGATGCCAGGGATGGCGTGGTCACCATGCACGGCCGTTCACTGCTGTTTGTGCGTAACGTCGGTCACCTGATGACCAACCCCGCGATCCTGCTGGAAAGCGGCAGGGAAATCCCGGAAGGCATCATGGATGCGGTGGTGACCGTCACGATCGCCCTGCACGACATGAAGCGCAAGGCCGGCCAGACCATCAGCAACTCGCGCACCGGCTCGGTGTATATCGTCAAGCCGAAGATGCACGGCCCGGCGGAAGTCGCCTTCGCCAACGAACTGTTTTCGCGCGTCGAAGCCTTGCTCGGCCTGCCCGCCAACACCGTCAAGCTCGGCATCATGGACGAAGAGCGCCGTACCAGCGTCAACCTCAAGGCCTGCATCAAGGAAGCCGAAGCGCGCATCGCCTTCATCAATACCGGCTTCCTCGACCGCACCGGCGACGAGATGCACACCGCCATGGTGGCCGGCCCGATGATGCGCAAGGGCGACATGAAGACCAGCACCTGGCTGTCCGCCTATGAGCGCAGCAATGTGCTGACCGGCCTGTCCAGCGGCCTGTCCGGCCGTGCGCAGATCGGCAAGGGCATGTGGGCCATGCCTGATCTGATGGCTGCGATGATGGAACAGAAGATCGGTCATCCGAAGACCGGCGCCAACACTGCGTGGGTACCATCGCCGACCGCCGCGACCCTGCATGCGCTGCACTACCATCAGGTCGATGTGTTCGCGATTCAGAAGGAATTGCTGAAGATCGATGCGCCGGCCGAAATCGAACGCCTGTTGAACGACATTCTGCAAATCCCGGTAGTCGCCAAGCCGAAATGGTCCGCCGAAGAGATTCAGCAGGAACTCGACAACAACTGCCAGGGTATCCTCGGCTACGTGGTGCGCTGGGTCGACCAGGGCGTCGGTTGCTCCAAGGTGCCGGACATCCATAACATCGGCCTGATGGAAGACCGCGCCACGCTGCGCATCTCCAGCCAGCACATCGCCAACTGGCTGCTGCACGGCATCGTCAACGCAGACCAGGTGCACAAGACCCTGCAGCGCATGGCCAAGGTGGTGGACAAGCAGAACGCCGGTGATCCTGTATACACGCCGATGGCGCCGAACTATGAAGCGTCCTTCGCTTATCGCGCCGCACGCGACCTGATCTTCAAGGGCATCGAGCAACCGAGCGGCTACACCGAGCCGCTGCTGCATGCATGGCGCCTGAAGGTGAAGGCCACGCAAGCCTGATCCACTCGGCGCAGTCACCGGAATCCCCTGCATACGTCATGTGGCAGGGGATTTTTCTTTTGGAGGGTGCCATGACCTTCTAACCGGAAGAACTCCTAACGAGCGCTGGAAATGGAATAGTCTGCGCAAGAAAAGAACCATTTCTGAACAGGAGGCGTTGGGACAATGAGTGAATTCAACAGATAGCTATCGTCGGCGCATCGGTCGTCGTGTTTGCAACCGCGCTCATTAGCAAGAAAAGCCATGCCTATTTCAGGATCATTGTCTGTTAGTCGCTCGTACAGGGTCGCGGCAGGCTGCATGGTGCACAGGCCTGGTACTTGTATCGGTATTGCCCATTCTCGCTGCGGCGCCGAACATGGTCTCGCTGATGATGTTGATGGTGGTGCTCGGTGCATCCCAAACAAGTTTTAATGTCGCTATCAACACGATCGGTTCTGAACTGGAAAAAACCACGGGTCGATCGGTCTTGTCTTCGTTGCATGCGTGGTATTGCGTCGGAAGTCTGGCCAGTGCAGTGCTGGAAAGCCTGCTGGCGGGTGCCGGGCTTGCGGTGACCATGCACTTCAGCGCGATCACATTGCTGTTGCTCCTCATGCTGTTCCTCAGTTGCCGCGTGCTGCCCAACGACAGGCCTGACACAGCAGGCGGGAAAAACTATTTTGTACTCCCGAAGGGGCCGCTGATTGCGCTCGG
>NZ_DATFAF010000037.1:0-15504 GCF_035254865.1 Noviherbaspirillum sp. | reverse complement strand
GGCACGCTCGGGCTGCTGATTCCGCCGTCCATCATCATGATCGTGTACGGCGTGGCGGCCAATGTGTCGATTGCCGACCTGTTCATCGCCGGGGTGTTGCCGGGCCTGTTGCTGGCGGTGCTGTTCATGGGCTATGTGATGTTGTGGGCCTTGCGGCATCCGGACGCCATCCCGGCCGCCGGCGCGTCGACCAGCTTCGCCGAGAAGATCTATGCGTCGCGCCATCTGATCCCGGTCGTGACGCTGATCGTCGCGGTGCTGGGTTCGATCTATTCGGGCGTGGCCACCGCGACCGAAGCGGCGGCATTCGGCGTGGCCGGCGCATTGATGCTGGCACGTATCGAGGGTTCGCTGACCTGGGCCGCCTTCGTCGACGGCTTGATCGGCGCTACCCGCGTCTACTGCATGATCGGCCTGATCCTGGCCGGTGCCGCCTTCCTCACCTTGTCGATGGGCTTCATCGGCTTGCCGCGCCACCTGGCGGAATTCGTCGGCACGCTCAATCTGTCGCCCTTCATGCTGATCCTGGTCTTGATGGTGCTGTTCGTCGTGCTCGGCTGCTTCCTCGACGGCATCTCGATCGTGGTGCTGACCATCTCGGTGCTGCTGCCGACCGTACAGAAAGCGGGCATCGACCTGATTTGGTTCGGCATCTTCATCGTGCTGGTGGTCGAGATGGCGCAGATCACGCCGCCGGTCGGCTTCAACCTGTTCGTGCTGCAGGGCCTGACCAAGCGGGAAATCAGCCATATCGCGAAAACCGCATTCCCCATGTTCCTGCTCATGGTGGCGGCGGTGCTGCTGGTCTACTTCTTCCCCGACATCGTCACCGCGCTGCCGGCAAAAATGAAGTAAGTCAGAAAGTGCATCCTGCCGGCGACACCTCTGCCGGCAGGACACAGGCATTGTGGCAATGGCGCCCCGGATAATATACTGCTCACCTGACAGCCATCACTCACGCCGCACCGATTATCCGGAGTTCCGCAATGACGAAAGAAAAGAGCCCGTCGGACAACCCGACCGCCACCTCCCCCACACCGGCCTCCAAAGTGCCCATCGTCTCATCGGCCCACCTCGCGTCCGGCAAGAGCACGGAGCTGAGTGAATTTGAATTCGGCCTCATCATCGCCGGCAATGCATTCAATCGCTGGGCGGTACGCTGCATGGCGGCGGCCGGCATGAAGGACATGACGATCACCGATGTGCTCGTGCTGCATCACATCAACCATCGCGCTCGAGAGAAAAAACTCGCCGACATCGCCTTCATCCTCAATATCGAGGATACGCATGTGGTCAACTACTCTCTGAAGAAACTGCTGTCGCTCGGACTGGTGCAGACCGAGCGGCGCGGCAAGGAAGTGCTGTACTCGACCAACGATCGCGGCCGCGACCTGTGCAAGCGCTATTTCGAAATCCGCGAGCAGGTGCTGGTATCGAGTCTGAGCGGTGACGGCACCGAGAGTTTCGAGCTGGCCGAGCTGGCGCGCTATCTGCGCATGCTGTCGGGGCTGTACGATCAGGCTGCGCGCTCGGCGACGTCGCTGTGATCTCTACTTGGACTGGAAACTGCGCAAACCGTCCAGGTCGAGCACGGTAACGCCGCCATACTCCACGGTCACCAGTCCGGCTTCTTCCAGCCGCTTGAGCGAGATGTTGACGCGCTGGCGCGAAGCATTGCACAAGTAGCCCAGCTCCTCTTGTGAAATCTTCAATTTCAGGCTGATGCCCGGATTGAGATGCGGATTGAACAAGGCGGCCAGGCATCGCGCCAGCCGCGCGGTGGTGTCGAGCATGCGGTCGAATTCGACCAGCGAAATGAACATGCCGAGGCGCTCGTTCAGAAGCGTCATCACGAAGCGATTGAAACCGATGCTGTTGTCGAGCAGCCAGTGGAAGGTCGCGCGCGGCATCAGGGCAAGTCGCGAATCGCGCAAGGCGATGACGTCATATTGGCGCGGCCCGTCCTTGAGCAGCGATCCCTCGCCGAACCAGGCGCCGGCGAGCACGCCGGTGAAGGTGATGATCTTGCCCTCCGGCGAAACGCAGCTCATCTTCAGCAAGCCGTCCATCGTGCCCACCCAGTAGTCGACCGACTCGCCCTTGCGGCAGGCGTAGCCGCCAGCGGGAACGAAGCGTTCGATCGTATCCGCCTCCACGCGCGCCAGTTGATCGGCGGTGAGCGATTTGGCCCATGCGGCATCGCGAAGCATGTTGAGAAGCGGGTCGGAAGGGGAGCTCATGATGTGCAATCGACAAGTGATACGACTGATGAAAGGAGGAACACAGGGCATTGTGCCAACGCCCTGTTCGCGGCGCAATCTCGCAGATCAGTACTTTACCGCGAACGCTCGATTTCTGAATTGCTGGGATAATAAGCGCCTGTCTTTTTGAGCGACCGATTATGCAAGCTGGAATACTGTACGCCGCCTGTGCGTATGCCATCTGGGGCGTGTTCCCCGTCTACTTCAAGGCCTTGCAAGCCGTTCCCCCGGTCGAAATCCTGTTGCATCGCATGGTCTGGTCGCTGGTGTTCGTCGTGATCGTGCTCGCGTGGCGCAAGCAGTGGTCGTGGCTGGCGGACGTGGCGCGCAAGCCGAAGGTGCTGGCGGGTTTCGCTGCCAGCGCGCTGGCACTCTCGGGCAACTGGTTCATCTACATCTGGGCGGTCAACAACGGACGCGTGGTCGATTCCAGCCTGGGTTATTTCATCAATCCGCTGTTCAGCGTGCTGCTCGGTTATCTCATCCTCGGCGAGCGCCTGCGCCCGGCGCAATGGGCGGCAGTCGCGCTGGCGGCCGGCGGCGTGTTGTGGCTGACCTGGCATACGGCGCAATTGCCCTGGATCGCGCTCGCACTGGCCACCACCTTCGGCCTGTATGGATTGCTGCGCAAGACGGCGTCGCTCGGCGCGCTGGAAGGCTTTTCGCTGGAAACGATGCTGCTCTTTCCGATCGCACTGGGCAGCCTGCTGCTGCTCGCCTCGCATCAGCAGAACAGTTTTGCCGGCGCGCCCGTTTCCCAGCAATTGCTGCTGCTGGCGGCCGGTCCGATCACGGCGGTACCGCTCCTGATGTTCGCCTACGGCGCACGCCGCATTCCGCTCTCGCTGCTCGGCCTGCTGCAGTACATCGGCCCGACTCTGCAACTCCTGCTCGGCGTCTGGCTTTACCACGAACCCTTCGGGAATGTGAAGCTGATCGGATTTTCATTGATCTGGAGTGCGCTGGCGGTCTACACACTGGAAGGCTTGTGGCGGAACTGGCGAATGAAACAGCCTGCGTCCTAGAAAAAAAGCCGGTCGATCGACCGGCTTTTTTTCGGCGAGACGCAATCAGAAGCGATAGCCGACACCCAGGCCGATCAGCAGCGGATCAACCTTGACCGCGCTGACCTTGGCGCCACTTACCATCACATCGCTGCGGATCTGGACTTTTTTCACGTCCAGGTTGAGCGACCAGTTCTTGTCAATCTTGAAATCCACGCCGGCCTGCAGCGCGAGTCCGAAGCTGTGGTGATCGAGCGAGCCGGCACCGTTGAGCAAGCTGACGCTGGAGATGTTGGTGTAGTTCACGCCGGCACCAAGGTAAGGGCTCACTTGCGCCGCAGGCATGAAGTGATATTGCAGCGTCAGCGTCGGCGGCAGGTGCTTGAAGGTGCCGATCTTGGTGCCGGAGAGGAAGACATCATGCTTCTGCGGATAGGTCAGGATCAGCTCGGCCGCGATGTTCGGTGAGAAGAAATAGGAAATATCGACTTCCGGAATGGTCTTGTTGCTGACCGTGATGGCGTCGGCCGGCAGCGCGAGCGGACCGCCTGCGTCGGATTTGTCCGCCGGGTCGATCTGCACGGCGCGGGCGCGGATTTGCCACGGGCTTTGCTGTGCGAATGCGTGGGATGCGAGGCCAAGTGCTGCAAGGGCAAGGATGACTGCTGACTTCTTCATTGCGAGTACCTTTTGGTTGGTTGGACATGAAACTGCCAAGCAATTTATTCCCGCAGCGCAGCAGAATCGTTGATCCAGATCAACTAATAACCACTTCATTAGTAGGGCCTTATTCCCGCTCAATGGAGATTTCGGGCGTTTGTGATATATCCCCGCCGCGCACCGCCTTCCCGCCCCGCGGCTCATCCCGATCGGTTATCCTTGCACACTCTTCTTTTCATTGGCTTCATCGCATAATTCCTATGGCTCAATACGTCTACACCATGAATCGCGTGGGCAAAATCGTCCCGCCCAAGCGACAGATTCTCAAGGACATTTCCCTGTCCTTTTTCCCGGGCGCCAAGATCGGCGTGCTCGGCCTGAACGGCTCCGGCAAATCGACGCTGCTCAAGATCATGGCCGGCGTCGACAAGGAAATCGAAGGCGAAGCCGTGCCCATGCCCGGCCTGAACATCGGCTACCTGCCGCAGGAGCCGCAGCTCGATCCGGACAACACGGTGCGCCAGGCGGTGGAATCCGCGCTGGGCGAAGTGTTCGAAGCGCAGGCCAAACTCGACGCCGTGTATGCGGCCTATGCCGAGCCGGATGCGGATTTCGATGCGCTCGCCGCCGAGCAGGCGCGTCTGGAAGCGATCATCGCCGCCAGCGACGGCAACACGCTCAACCAGCAACTGGAAATGGCCGCCGACGCGCTGCGCCTGCCGCCCTGGGATGCCAGGATCGGCGTGCTGTCGGGCGGCGAGAAGCGCCGCGTCGCACTGTGCCGCCTGCTCTTGTCCAAGCCCGACATGCTGCTGCTGGACGAGCCCACCAACCACCTCGATGCGGAATCGGTGGACTGGTTGGAGCAATTCCTGCAACGCTTCCCCGGCACCGTGGTCGCCATCACCCATGATCGCTACTTCCTCGACAACGCGGCCGAATGGATTCTCGAACTCGACCGCGGCCATGGCATTCCGTGGAAGGGCAATTACAGCTCCTGGCTGGAGCAGAAGGAAGCCCGCCTGAAGCAGGAAGAGTCGAGCGAATCCGCGCGCCAGAAAACCATCCAGAAGGAACTGGAGTGGGTGCGCCAGAATCCGAAGGGCCGCCAGGCCAAGAGCAAGGCGCGTCTGGCCCGCTTCAACGAGTTGAGCGAATACGAATACCAGAAGCGCAACGAGACGCAGGAAATCTTCATCCCGGTCGCGGAGCGCCTCGGTAACGAAGTGATCGAGTTCAAGAACGTGAGCAAGGCTTTCGGCGACCGCCTGCTGATCGACAACCTGAGCTTCAAGGTGCCCGCCGGCGCGATCGTCGGCATCATCGGTCCGAACGGCGCCGGCAAGTCGACGCTGTTCAAGATGATCGCGGGCAAGGAGCAACCGGACAGCGGCGAAGTGGTGGTCGGCCCGACCGCCAAGATCTCGCTGGTGGAGCAGTCGCGCGAAGACCTCAACAACAAGAAGACCGTGTGGGAAGACGTGTCGAACGGCGCCGACATTCTCACCGTCGGCCGCTTCGAAATGCCCTCACGCGCCTATCTCGGCCGCTTCAACTTCAAGGGCGGGGATCAGCAGAAGATCGTCGGCAATCTGTCCGGCGGCGAACGCGGCCGCCTGCATCTGGCCAAGACGCTGCTCATGGGCGGCAACGTGCTGCTGCTGGACGAACCGTCCAACGACCTCGACGTGGAAACGCTGCGCGCGCTGGAAGACGCCTTGCTGGAATTCGCCGGCAGCGTGATGGTGATCTCGCATGATCGCTGGTTCCTCGACCGCATCGCCACCCACATCCTTTCGTTCGAGGGCGATTCGCAGGTGGTGTTCTTTGACGGGAATTACCAGGAGTACGAAGCCGACAAGAAGAAGCGCCTCGGCGAGGAGGGTGCCAAGCCGAAGCGGGTCCGCTTCAAGCCGGTCACGCGTTGATGCTTTGCTGACTGCACGGGCGGAAGACGCTGCGCGTCTCCGCCTTGTGCACTGTTAATTCATTCCTTTCGCCAAGGGCAGGCCGTTCCTTTCCCAGGCAATCATCCCGCCTTCCACATTTTTCGCATCGGTGAAGCCGGCCTTGCGAAGCATTTCCGTCGCCACTGCGGAGCGTCTGCCGGAGTGGCAGATCAGCACTACGGTCTTGTTGCGGTAGCCTTCGATTTCCTTCAATCGCGCCCCCAGTTGCCCAAGCGGGATCAGGGTGCTTCCGGGTGCGTGGCCGCTGGTGTATTCATCGGCTTCGCGCACGTCGAGCAATAGTGCACCCTGGCTTTTCATCTGCAGCGCCTGCTTCACGTCGACGCTGCGCAGGTCTTGTGCCTGCGCAATACCCATGCTCGTCGCAAGCATGAGGCAAAGGGCAAGGCGAACTAAAGTGCGTTTTTGCATGTTGCGCTTCCTGTCGTGTTCAATACGGCATAAAGCATAACGCAAGCAGTCGGGATGCGTTGGCCTGTCGATAATTCTCGCGCGTGTACTTCTTGCGAGTTGCTCTGGAATGGGTCAAACCAGCGGTGCCGGCAGCGCGGGCGAAGCAATGAGCGGCCCGGGCACCACCCAGATGAATAATCCGAACAACTTCACGTCAAGCATTTATTTCGGCGATTGAGTCTTTGCTGACGATACCTGTCTGTTCGCAGGCAGGCATCGCCATCGATCGCTCAAACGGGCGCGAGCAACGCCGCTCCGGCTGATTGAGCGGCGCACCCCTTGCGCAATTGTTCATTTGACATGATCATCATGGCAATTTAAACAACAAGGGAGACACTCTCGTGCTACGCAAGACACTGCTCGTCATCGTTATTCTGTTCCTGGCCCTGGTCGCTTATCTGCTGCTCGCGCCCGTGCCGGTTGACCCCAAAGCCTGGAACGCGCCGCAAGACGCCGGCTATGTCGGCGCGCATGCAAGGAACACCCGCCTGGCCGGGCTCACGATGCTTGCGATGGGTGGCGCTACCGGTCCCGAGCATGTTGCCCTTGGTCCCGACGGCAAGCTGTATGCGGCCGTGGATGGCGGCAGGATCGTGCGCATGAACGCCGACGGCTCCGCACCCGAGGTATGGGCAGCGACCGGTGGTCGGGTGCTCGGTTTCGATTTCGATGCGCGCGGCCGCCTGATCGCCGCCGATGCGATGCGCGGAGTGCTGGCGCTCGAAGTCGGCGTCGGACTCGATGCCGGCAAGACGGCCGAAGTGCTGGTCGACAAGGTCAGGCTCGATGATGGCGACGATCCGATCCGTTACGCGGATGCGGTCGTGGTGGCGAAGGATGGCAAGATCTATTTCACCGACGCGTCGCGCCGCTTCGGCGCAAGGGAATGGGGCGGCACCTTCGAGGCGAGCGTACTCGACATCATTGAACACGCCGCCACCGGCCGCGTGCTGGTGCATGACCCTGTCAACCATCGCACCGAGGTGGTGATGAACGACCTGGCCTTCGCCAACGGACTGGCGCTGTCCGCCGACGAGAAGTCGCTGTTTGTGGCCGAGACCGGCGAATATCGCGTGTGGAAGGTGGACGTGAATGCGCGCGTATTAAGCGCGAAGGCATCGCTGAGCGGAACGCCTCAGGCACGTCTCGTGCTGTCGAATCTGCCCGGCTATCCGGACAATCTGATGCGCGGGATGCAAGGCCGCATCTGGCTCGGCTTCACCAAACCGCGCGGCGCGGCGATCGACAAGATGGCCGGCAAGCCCTTCCTGCGCAAGATCACCATGCGTTTGCCCAAGTCGATGTGGCCGGTGCCGCCCGCCTATGGCCATGTGATCGCATTCGATGAAGACGGCAAAGTCGTCGCCGACCTGCAGGACCCGAGCGGAGCCTACCCGGAGACGACCGGCGTGACCGAAACATCCGACCGCCTCTACATACAAAGCCTGCATGCCCCGGCGCTCGGCTGGATGGAAAAGGCACGCGCCGGACTGAAGCCGCTGTAGGAAATTTTCGTCATCCGCGGGTCGTGCAAGGACAAGTTTGCGCGGCCCGCGACTTCGCATTCCTGCCCCGCACGCCGTTCCCGCTGACGCCTGCAGAAGTTGTGATGCAGCCATGATTTTCCGGCCATCAAACGACAACCATGTCGGCGCCTTGCGCTTCCTGCCAGCCATGGACAAGCGCGAAAATCGCTGCAAATTTTCTGCATCTCCATGTCCTCTGCGATAAATCAAACCTGTGTGCATCGCACCACTCTCCGGTAGTGATTCACAGAGGCGGCATCTATATTGAAGCCATCACGAATTGAAACGCGCTTCAAAACGAAACGCGTTCTTAATCAGGGAGGATTCATTTGCATCGGAGATACTGTCATGAAAGCCCTTCCTATTATTCTCGCAGCAATCTTGTTGGCAGGCTGCGCCGGAACACGCATGCAGGACACAAGCGGCATGAGCGGAACCAGCGGTGCCAGCGCCGGCGACGACCTCTATCAATTTCAGCATCAGAAACCCGGCGACACGTATTTCGGCGATTGATGGCAACATGATCGGCTCGCTGCCATCGCCGCGGTAGCGGTCCGTTCAGAACAAGCGGTTGTACTGCACGCTCAAGATATTCACATCGTTGTTGTAATCGCCAATCAGCGTTCCGCCCACCGGCGGTTCCGCCTTGTTGATCGATGCATCGTGCACAAACAGGTGGGCGAAACCGACGTCCCAGCTGTCGTGCCGTGAAGGCTTGAACTGCGCGCCGAACGCCAGCCAGCGGCGGTTCGCATCGGGAACGCGCGGCGTGCGCAAGCCATTGGGCACTGGCGTCTGGTCGAACGCGATGCCGCCGCGCAGTTTCCATGTGTCGTTATGGCGATAATTGACGCCCAGCGATACGCGCCAGGTGTTGCGCCACTGCTCGGGCGTGACACTGTCGGGCGCGCCGTTGTTGAAGTGAATGCGCAGTTCCTTGAAACGACTCCAGTGCATCCATGTCGCATCAGCCATGGCTGCCCATTTCCGGTTGAGATCGGCATACGCGCTCATGCTGAACGAATCGGGCAAGGTCAGGCCGGCGCTCACGCCGGTGTCGGTAAAGACGGGCGACGCCGCGAGCGGCGCAGGCAAACCTGCCGGGCGGCTATAACTCGCATCGCCGGACAAGCTGTGCGTGATCTTGGAACGGTAGGCGACGCCGAAGCGCATGCTTTCATTCGGCGTGAACAGCGCGCCGAGGTTGAATCCGTAGCCCCAGTCATTGCCTTCCACGCTGACGGCGCCATCCCTCGATTGCGGCAGGAAGCCGGCCGGCGCGCAGGCGGCCGGGCCGAGGCTGCCGACGCATACCGTACCGAAATCAATCGCGCGCGACAGATCGACTTTGATGTACTGCGCGCTGATGCCGGCACCAAGGGAAACCTGGTCGTTGGCCTGGTACGCGAGCACAGGATTGATGTTGACCGTCTTGAGTTCCGACTTGAGCGCCTGGTAGCGTCCTACCCAGCCGGCGTCATATTCGGTCTTGAGGCCGAACGGTGCCTGCACGCCGATGCCGAAACGCATGCGCGGATTGATGTCCATCGCATAGAACAGCGCGGGCACGAAGGCCCAGTCGCCGGCATCGCCGCCGTTGCCGCCGGCAAGCGGCCCGCCGGTGGCGCTCACCGAACCGCGATTGCTGAATTCCGCCGAGGGACGAATCGCCGCGCCGTTCACCATGAACTGACGTCCCGGCAAGCGTGCCAGACCGGCGGGATTGTAGAAGATGGTGCCGACATCTTCGGCCGCCGCGGCGCCGCCGGCATGCGCGTTGCCGAGGCTCGATGAACTCATCTCATTGAGGGCAAAGCCGCCCGCGTTCGCGGCACCGGAGAAAATCAGGGGAACAAGGCTGAGCAGGGATGAAGTGGATGCTGCGAGGGAGATGCTAAACCGTTTCATGTTGATGCCTCCTCATTGCCAGCGCCTTCGTAAGCGACGACGATGTGTCGCCGCTCCAGCTTGCGCCAGGATTGGAGCCTGATCAGGCTCTTAGGGCAGCCCTCCCGCACAAAGCCGCTGCATCCTTCGTTCGGACACTTGTCGCGCCTGCGATGCGCGACAG
The DNA here is from genome assembly GCF_035254865.1 of Noviherbaspirillum sp. GTDB lineage: Bacteria > Pseudomonadota > Gammaproteobacteria > Burkholderiales > Burkholderiaceae_D > Noviherbaspirillum. The sequence goes on along the minus strand of NZ_DATFAF010000037.1, from coordinate 5,559 downwards.
GAATTCTCGATTGATTGGCGCCGGCTGCGCCATTTTGTCAGGGGGCCGTACATGCACAGCACCATCAGTGTTCGGGATTTCCTGACTGAGCAATCTGACCATCGTCAAGCATCCATGCCGCGCCACGCCGGATTTCACGTATCTCCTTGCGAGCGATTGCATGAGCGCAATGCGGCCAGCACCGACTCACTGCAGTTCGCCGAGCATGCGATTGGCCAGCACCTTCGCTTCCACCAGCGCGCCTTCCTGCGTATCGAACACATCGACCGTCCGATGCACGACCTGCTCTGAAGTCGGCCGGCCATCGTGCAGCAGCAAGACCATGCCCTGGAACTTCCCGCTCGCCAATTCGTCAACCTGAATGTCGGCTCTCCAATGTACTTTGCGATAGGTCGCGGTTTCCATCGTCACCTCCTGTAATGCCTGTTATGGAAATCACAGCATAGGAAGCACACGCACGACGGTAAAGGTCGATCGTCACGATCATGCCCGCACGTGACCACGGCCTTGCGCAAGTTCGTGAGCCCAACTCCGTCGTCTGCGAGTAAGCAAGACTCACAGTCTCGCCCGCATCGCTCCCGGGAGGAAATGAATGTGGATCAATGTTCGGGCGTTTCTGCAATAGTCCAAGCTGCATATGGCCGGCTGCCATGCGATCCGGCACCATACGCTCGCATCATGCCGCCCATACGAAAGGAGAATTCATCTATGTTGCGTCAGGTGGTCAGTGCGCTCACGCTGGCAGTTTCCTGCTCGATCGTCGTCGCCGCCAATCCGCCCCCGACACCCGTGCCGGTGTCGCCGCGCGCGGTCGCGCCGGATGCGAGCGAGTTGATCAATGAAGCGGGGCGGCTTCGCATGCTCGCCGAACGCATGGGCAAGGCTTATGCGCAGCTCGCGCTCAACCTGATGCCGGACAAGGCGCAAGAGCAACTCGCGCAGTCGCAGAAGCACTTCGAGGAAAACCTGACCTTCATCAATCGCGCACCGCTCCCGCCACTGGCGAGGGTGGCGCTCGACGCCATTGCCGCGAGTTATCGCTCCTACGCGAAAGCGCTTGCGCTGCCGCCGAACAAGGCCAATGTGGTGGCGGTCCATCGACTGACAGACAAAATCGTTACCGATGCCGAGAACCTGACTGCCGTTTTCGAGGGACGCGCGCAGGCATCGAGTGCCGGCGTGGTCAATGCCTCGGGGCGTCAGCGCATGCTGTCGCAACGCATGGCCCGCCTGTATTTCGCGGCAGCGCTGGGCAATGGCAAGGCTGGCACCGAGCCGTATCGAACCGAATTCAAGAATACGCTGGCGGCCCTGGAGGCCTCGCCGCTAAGCAACACGCAGATCCGTCGCGAGATCGATCTGGCAAAGACGCAGTGGATGTTTTTCGAGCAGGCCCTGCTCGGTCGTGGCGACACGGCAAGCAACCTGAAAAATGTCGCCACCAGCAGCGAGCGCTTGCTGGAGACCATGGACAACCTCACCTCGCTCTACAGCAAGGCATTGCGCGCGGTGCTTGGCAATCTGCAACTCGACACAGCTAGTTAACCGGAACCGCTTTCCGCCGTTCATTCTTCCATGCCGTTGAGCGCCTCGATGTCGGCGATCGCCATGCGCAGCATCAGGTCCGGAGTGGCCTCGTGCGGCGCCATGCCGGACGCCATGGCATCGGGGAAGGATTTTTTCATCTGTCCATCGCGATGAATGAAATACTCCCCTTGATCGTACTCAATGGTATAGGTGTATTGTTTTCCCGCACGGCGCGTATATTCGTAGACTGGCATTTGTTCCCCCGTATGAAACCCTGATTTCCTGCCCTGCTACCAGACTAGCACCGCGTACGGAAAGGGAATGCGCGTTCCGTCAAGGGGGTGATGAATATACGCATGTATCCGCTTGAATTGCCGGAGGCCGCGATGGCACAGGAGACGATAGGTGAATTCGACATCGAATATTCGGGCATCCGGCTTGCCGATGTCGAAGGCTGGGGCGCCTATGTCGCGATCTACGGACCGTCTCACAATCCGATGCATAGGAACGAAGTGTTTCCGCACCAGCGCGTCGCGGTGGAGACCGTATTCCCGACCGAGCGCGCTGCCGAGGAAGAGGCACGCAAGATCGCGATGACGCTGCTCAAGCACTAGCGAATGTTCAATCGACCACGCCCTGATCGCGCAGCCAAGCCACCAGTTTTTGCATGTTCGGCTGATTGATTGAAATCGAATTCGACACCAGTTCGCCGTCCGATACTTCTTCCTTGATCTGGATATCGACCATGGAATCGTTTCCGGGATGCAGCGTCACGACCAGTTGCTCATTGTCTATCGCCGTCGTGTTCCGAATCACGGCTTGACCGGAATCGGACGCGTGGAATGTGGATTGCATAAAATTCTCCTGTGAGGGTGGCGCGCTTGGATTCATGCGCCGCAAACAATGTTTCGCCGCAAGATGGCACCTGCGGACTTGCGCCTCGTCCTTCATGCATGGTCGAAACCTTTGAGAACAGATTAGCCTTTTTTGAGGCGATTGCCAGAACCGCGTCCCGCCCTGCCGCGGGCGATCCATGAAAGGAGTCGCGCATGCGATACCTGAGCTCCGCGCTTTTTCTGTTCGCGCTCCTCGCTGGCGATGCCCTGGCGCAGGGCTTTCATGTCCGCAGCGCGGACGTCCGCGACAACACGACGCTCAAGTCCGACCAGGTATATCGGGGCAGTGGCTGCGAAGGCGGCAACCGGTCGCCGCAACTTGAATGGTCCGGGGCGCCATCGAACACCAGGAGCTTCGCCGTGACCATGCATGACCCGGACGCGGCGAACGGCAAGGGCTGGTGGCACTGGATCGTGATCGACATCCCCGGCTCGGTGACCCGGCTCGACAGCGGCGCCGGCAAGAAGGAAAAACTGCCGGATGGCGCGCGACATGGCCGCAACGATTTCGGCAGCTTCGATTTCGGCGGCGCCTGCCCGCCAAAGGGCGACAAGCCGCACCACTATGTGCTCACCGTGCACGCGCTCGATATCGACAAGCTGCCTGTCGCCGCCGATGCGCCGCCTGCATCGATCGCATCGGCCTTGCATGCCCATCAAATTGCGACAGCAACATTGACTGGCATCTATGGCCGCTGATCTCGGAAACCGATGCAATGGAAATGCGCATTTGTGTTAGCGAGCGGAATGCGAATGCGCAGCACCTTTGCGCCACATCACGCGCCGGTCATGTTGCCGATCACATGTGGAAGGTGCGCCGCCTATATTGATACCTCGTTTGACGCACCTTGGAGGTATGCAATGAAATCACTCATGATCACAGTCATGATCGCCCTACTGGCCGGCTGCTCCGGCATGGGAATGCATCGCAACACAGGCGGCAGTTCCGGGACGACGGGTGCGCAATCGGGCGCATCGGGCAATGCGGATTACTATCAACGCGATGACGGGTTCCATTCCTGGATCAATTGACAATGCTCGCAATCGCATGCAGTCCATGTTGCATTGACTTCAGTCTTTCTCCTTCCGGACCATCAGGAAAAAATGCGCCTTGATGCCGAAGACGCGTTTATGTCCGACATCGTGTTCCGGCTTGCCGGGTAGCAGACTGGCAAATTTGTACAGCGCGGCCGCGTCCACCAGATTGAGTTTCGATGCGGCCGCCGATCTATTCCTGCCCGACCACTTCAGCGCGCGCCACCACCACTTGCGCGGCAGCCAATGCAGGAACGGCAAGCGCGTGTTGAATTCGATCGGATAGCGCCGATTCGCGGTCGTCACGAACAAGCCCTTGCCGGATACGCGAGCCAGCTCCTGCACCAGCGCAAACTGTTTCCCGAAGTCGCCCACGCGCTCGATCACTTCGTTGCACACCACCCAGTCAAACTCACCGTCGTCATAAGGCAGGCGCATGTCGCCCGACGGCTGCCGCCGATTGCCAGCCGGCGTGCCGAGATGGAAGGTGGTGATGTTGGCGCGCTGCTGCGGGCCGCTCCACGCAAACAGATAATCCCCATGATCCGCCGCATCGTCGGGCAGTGCGACGCGCACATTCAGTACGCTTCCATTGTTGTCGCCCTGCTTGAAGGCCGTGAAAGCGTCGAACAGCTTGCGCCGCTGTGAAGAGAGGATCTTGTCGATAAATCCGCGCGGCGGCGCGACGTCATATTCCGCGTTAATCGCGTTTTTCAATTTGTATCTCCCTCGGCACGTGGAATTGGGATCGTTGCGTATTATTCAATGCGCCGGCACAGTCACGTTTTGTGCGAACACAACTTTCATGTCGGAGGTCTCGCTTTTCCCGTGGCATAACAGATTTACAGCAGGGAACATTGTCATGCGGAACCTGTCTACCGGGAACAAGGCTTCTCGAGAGGATGGAAATGCGCAAGATACAAGTCGGCGATACGGTGGCGTTCCGGCGCGAGATCGTCATGCAATGCAACGCAAGGGGCATCACCGAGTTTCGCGCCACCGTCACCCAGGCCTGCGACGGATGGCTGTTTCTCAGAGCAGCCGACGGCCGCGAGAAAGTCATGCCGGCAAACAGCATGTGCAAAGTCGGGCGCAACGGCGCGGTCCTCGAACTCGTCTGACCGGCAAATCCTCTCTTGCATACGCGCTTATCCCACATCAAGAAATTCCGATTTTCCCCATGTCGCGGCTGCGCTCGCGGCCATGCAAAGATGTAATCTTTTCTTGAGCAGAATCGCTCTGCCATGATCTTGCATCCATGGGAACCATGCACACAAGCGCATGCGACGAATGCCTCAAGTTGCCCTCGTTTGACGAGAGCCAGTGTCAACGCTGCCCACTTTTTCTGCTATTGACGCCGGATGCGCAGGACACGGACACGACACCCGGCCCCGCCGCGGCGGGAAAGCTGCGGCCGCTGCTGATCCTTGGCGTCGGCGTGATCAGCGCCGGCATCTGCGCTGCCATGCTCGACCTGGCAATGATCGCAGGCAGCCTGATCACCTTCGGCATCGGCGCCTGTCTCGCGGACCATCTCCTGCACACATCCTGAGTGCCCGGCACGGATCAGCGCGCCAGTCCCGGATAAAGCCTGGATGCGATGGCCAGAAGCACGGCGAAGGTCAACACCATCACGCTGAAACTCGTGCTTTGGGCGTAGGCACTCCTTCCGCCGACAATGATCACGCCGCGCAATGCGTCCACCAGATAGGTCAGCGGGTTGAATGCGGCAATCGATCTCAGCCAGGCCGGCATCAGCTCCAGCGGATAGATCGCATTCGACGCAAAGAACAAGGGCATCGTGAGCACCTGGCCGATGCCCATAAACCGTTCGCGCGTCTTGACGATGCAGGCGATGACCAGCGAGAACGTCGAGAAAATGCATGACCCAAGAAAAACGGCGGCGGCCATGATAAGTATCTGCTTCAACTCCCACCGTACGGCCACGCTCAGGGCAATGGCCACGAGATAGACCACGGTTGCCTGCACCAGCCCCCTCAAGCCCGCTGCCAGCGCCTTGCCGAGCACCAGCGCGCTGCGGTGCGCCGGGGTGACCAGCAGCTTGTGGACGATGCCCAGATCACGCTCCCAAATGATCGCG
>NZ_DATFAF010000036.1:0-64857 GCF_035254865.1 Noviherbaspirillum sp. | reverse complement strand
GCCGATCGTCAATGGCGAGCGCGTGGTGCGCGTCACTCCGCATTTGTACAACACGCCCGCCGAGCTGGACAAGTTGGTGGCGGCGCTGGAAGCCTTGAAGTAATCGGCGAGGCGGGCGCCTTGCGCCCGCCGTCATCGACTGCAATCAGGATTTGAATAGATTCACGAATCGGCGCGCTGCCGCCTCGGGGTCGTCGACCATGTAGACGCTGCTGATCGCGGCAACCATGTGCGCTCCGTGCGCGACCAGCGTCTCGGCATTTTCCGGCGTCATGCCGCCGATCACGACATTCGGCACCGGCACTTCCGCCCTGGCCTGCGCGAGGATATCGTGAGAGGTCGAGACTTCGTATTTCTTCACCCGCGATGGATAGAAGCCGCCGAAAGCCACATAGCTTGCACCGGCCTGCTGCGCGTCGCGCGCCAGTTGCAGGCTGCCATAGCAGGAGGCGCCGACAATCTTGTCCGGACCGACTGCGGCGCGCACTTGCGCGATGGGCGCATCGGTTCCGCCGACGTGAATGCCATCCGCGTCCAGCTCCATGCACAGATCGACGAAATCATTCACGATGAACGGCCGCCCGAAATTGCGGCACAGCGCCTGCAAGGCCGCTGCCTGCTCCCTGCGCAATTGCGCGCTTGCCGTCTTGTGCCTGTATTGCACCAGCGCCGCGCCTCCGCGCAGACCTGCCTCGGTGACGTCCAGCAGTTTCTGCGTGTCGTCCCAGTCAGGGGTAACCAGATACAAACCTTTCATTTTCCCTCCTCCAGCGATACGAAGCGATTCGGAATGCGCTGCCCATCCGCAATCACATAGGCCGACTGCAAGGCCTGATGGCAATAGGCCTGCGCCTCTTCAATCGCCTCCACCATGGGCTTGCCGCGCGCAAGCAGCGCGGCGATAGCCGACGCCAGCGTGCAACCGGTGCCGTGAAAACTGCCTTCCAGTCGCGGCCAGGTCCATGTGCACTGATTGCCATTGGTGAACCAGCGGTTCACCACATCCGGCCCGCTGTCATGGCCGCCCTTGATCAGCACGTTCGGACAATAGCTCAACAGGGTCTCGACTTGCGTATCGAGCCGCCGGTCGCCGCCGCACAAGGCCGACGCCTCCGGCAGATTCGGCGTGACGAGCGTTGCCAGCGGCAGCAGGGACGCGATCGCCTGCACCGGATTGTCCTGCGACAGGCTGTCGCCATGACCGCTAGCCAGCACCGGGTCGAGCACCACATGCAGATTGGGGCTGCGCTGCTTCATCAGCAAAATGGTGTCGGCAATCGCATCCGCGTTGGCGCGATTGCCGACGATGCCGATCTTGACGGCGGCGATGTCCATCTTGCTGATCAATGCGTGTGCCTGCTGCTGCACCAGACCGGCAGGGACCGGATGGACATTGAACACATGGTCGTTGTCCTGCACCGTCAATGCAGTAATCGCGGACAAGGGATGCGCACCGAGCGCGGAAATCGCAAGTATGTCCGCCTGCAGTCCCGCGCCGCCGCTCGGATCCGAACCGGCGAAAACCAGGACGCTGGGGCGAATCATGTTGCGCGCCCCTCCATCGGCGACGAAGGTGAAGCGGCAAATTTCTTCGGAATGCGGCCGGCCAGATACGCTTCACGTCCGGCCTCGACGGCCAGCTTCATTGCGCGCGCCATGCGGATCGGATCGCGTGCACCTGCAATCGCGGTATTCATCAGCACGCCATCGCAGCCCAACTCCATGGCAATGGCTGCATCCGACGCCGTGCCGACGCCGGCATCGACCAGCACCGGCACCTTCGATTGTTCGATGATCAGCGACAGGTTCCACGGATTGAGGATCCCCATGCCGGAGCCGATCAGCGAGGCCAGCGGCATCACCGCCACGCAGCCGATTTCCTCCAGCATGCGGGCCTGGATCGGGTCGTCGCTGCAGTACACCATCACGTCGAAACCATCCTTCACCAGCGTCTCCGCCGCCTTCAGCGTTTCCGGCATGTTGGGGAACAGAGTCTTCTGGTCGCCCAGCACTTCGAGCTTGACCAGCTTGTGCCCGTTGAGAAGTTCGCGCGCAAGCTGCAAGGTGTACACCGCATCCTTCGCGGTATAGCAGCCCGCGGTGTTAGGCAGGATGGTGTACTTCGACGGCGGCACCACGTCGAGCAGGTTGGGTGCGTTCGGGTCCTGACCGATGTTCACGCGGCGAATCGCCACGGTGATGATTTCGGCGCCGCTGGCTTCCGTCGCAGCGCGGGTTTCCTCGAGATCGCGGTACTTGCCGCTGCCGACCAGCAGGCACGAGCGGTAAGCTTTGCCGGCAATGGTGAGGGGCTGGTCTTGATTCATGTCTTGATGTGTTTGCATAAGCGCTCCGTTTCCGCTTCCTCCCCTGCCAGGGGAGAAATTTCCATACAGCTTAACCGCCGCCGATGGCGCGCACGATGTCCACCCGATCGCTCGGCTGCAACACCCGTTGCGCCCACATATGGCGCGGCACCACCTCGCGATTGATCGCCACCGCCAGCGACTTGCTCGTCAAGTCGAGCGAGGCGATCAAGTCCTGCACATTCAGGTTTTCGGTGATCGGATGCAGCGTTCCGTTCAGTTCGATTTCCATACGCAGTTGGCCCGTCATTGCTTGCGATAGAGTTCCGCGCCGGTCTTCACGAATTCCACCGCCTTTTCCTCCATCCCCTTCTTCAGCGCTTCCTCGTCGGACACGCCTTGCGAAGCAGCGAAGTCGCGCACGTCCTGCGTGATCTTCATCGAGCAGAAGTGGGGGCCGCACATCGAGCAGAAATGCGCCACCTTGGCGGAATCCTTCGGCAGCGTTTCGTCGTGGAAGTCGCGCGCCTTGTCCGGATCGAGACCGAGATTGAACTGGTCTTCCCAGCGGAATTCGAAGCGCGCCTTGGACAGGGCGTTGTCGCGGATCTGCGCACCCGGATGGCCCTTGGCGAGATCGGCGGCATGCGCAGCCAGCTTGTAGGTGATGATGCCTTCCTTCACGTCGGCCTTGTTCGGCAGGCCGAGATGTTCCTTCGGCGTGACGTAGCACAGCATCGCGGTGCCGAACCAGCCGATCATCGCGGCGCCGATGCCGGAGGTGATGTGGTCGTAGCCGGGCGCGATGTCCGTCGTCAACGGGCCGAGCGTGTAGAACGGCGCTTCGTGGCAGTCCTTCAGCTCCAGCTCCATGTTTTCCTTGATCAGCTGCATCGGCACATGGCCGGGGCCTTCGATCATTACCTGCACGTCATGCTTCCATGCGATCTGCGTCAGCTCGCCCAGCGTCTTCAGTTCGCCCAGTTGCGCTTCGTCGTTGGCGTCGAAGATCGAACCGGGGCGCAAACCGTCGCCCAGCGAGAACGACACATCGTATGCCTTCATGATTTCGCAGATGTCTTCGAAGTGCGTGTACAGGAAGGATTCCTTGTGATGCGCGAGGCACCACTTTGCCATGATGGAGCCGCCGCGCGAGACGATGCCGGTCAGGCGCTTGGCGGTCAGCGGCACGTATTGCAGGCGCACGCCGGCGTGGATGGTGAAGTAGTCGACGCCCTGCTCGGCTTGCTCGATCAGCGTGTCGCGGAAAATCTCCCAGGTCAGGTCTTCGGCCTTGCCGTTGACCTTTTCCAGTGCCTGGTAGATCGGCACGGTGCCGATCGGCACCGGCGAATTGCGGATGATCCATTCGCGCGTTTCATGGATGTGCTTGCCTGTGGACAGGTCCATCACGGTATCGCCGCCCCAGCGGATCGCCCAGGTCATCTTCTCGACTTCTTCGCCAATGGATGAAGTGACGGCGGAATTGCCGATGTTGGCATTGATCTTCACCAGGAAATTGCGCCCGATGATCATCGGCTCGCTTTCCGGATGGTTGATGTTGGCGGGAATGATGGCGCGGCCGCAGGCGATTTCGGAGCGCACGAATTCCGGCGTGATCTCGGCAGGAATCGCGGCGCCGAAGGACTGCCCCGGATGCTGCCGGCCCATCAGGTCGGCCAGCTTCTGCCCCATCGGACCGGAAGTTTTCAGGCCCTCAAGGTATTCCTTGCGGCGCAGATTTTCGCGGATCGCAATGTATTCCATTTCCGGCGTGATGATGCCGGCGCGCGCGTAGTGCATCTGCGTCACATTCTTGCCGGACAAGGCGCGGCGCGGCTTGCGATGCAGGTCGAAGCGCAGCTCGGTCAGCTTCGGATCGTTCAGACGCTCGACCCCGTACTGCGAAGAAGGGCCGGCCAGTTCCTCGGTATCGCCGCGTTCGGCGATCCAGCCCGCGCGCAAGGCCGGCAAGCCGGAACGGATGTCGATCTTGATGCTCGGATCGGTGTACGGGCCCGAGGTGTCGTAGACGTAGATCGGCGGATTCTTTTCCGCACCCATCGAGGCCGGCGTATCGGACTGGCTGATTTCGCGCATCGGCACGCGGATGTCGGGACGCGAACCTTCGACGTAGATCTTGCGGGAATTCGGTAGCGGCTGGATTGCCGCTTCGTCCACCTTGGCGGTGGCGGCGAGGAATTGGGGATTGGCGTTCATGATGCTCCTTTGCTAAGACGGTAAAGCGAAGGAGCGGCGGAAAAAGGAGGGACTGACTTTCCGGATGCTTCCCTTCGCTGGCATTACCCAGATCAGGTTCGAGGGTGTTTCTCACCCGGCCGCTTGGCCAGGACCCCTAGCGTTACACCGTCCGGAGCAATCGCTCCGAATGGATAATGCGCGAATTATACGCCAACAGGCGCCAAAGTCCGAGGCAAATCCACCATGTCCCTTATAATGGATGGTTTCGCAGAAACACAAATCAAATCATGGAATTAGCAAAGTCTTTCGAGCCCGCCGACATCGAGAAACACTGGCGTAACGAGTGGGAAAAGCGCGGTTACTACACTGCAAGCACCCATGCCGACAAACCCTCGTTCAGCATCCAGTTGCCGCCGCCCAACGTGACCGGCACGCTGCACATGGGCCACGCGTTCAATCAGACCGTGATGGACGGCCTGACCCGCTATTACCGCATGCGCGGCTTCAACACCGCCTGGATTCCCGGCACCGACCACGCCGGCATCGCGACCCAGATCGTGGTGGAACGCCAGCTCGACGCGCAAAAGATTTCCCGCCATGACCTCGGCCGCGAAAAATTCCTGGAAAAAGTGTGGGAGTGGAAGGAAAAATCCGGCTCCACCATCACCGGCCAGATGCGCCGTCTCGGCGCTTCGACCGACTGGACACGCGAATACTTCACCATGGACGAAAAGATGTCCAAGGCCGTCACCGAAGTGTTCGTGCGCCTGTACGAGCAGGGCCTGATCTACCGCGGCAAGCGCCTCGTCAACTGGGATCCGAAATTGCACACCGCCGTGTCCGATCTCGAAGTGGTGTCGGAGGAAGAAGACGGCAACATGTGGCATATCCGCTATCCGCTCGCGGATGGCGGCGGCCACATCACGGTGGCCACCACTCGCCCGGAAACCATGCTGGGCGACGTTGCCGTCGCCGTCGATCCGGCCGACGAACGCTACACGCACCTGGTCGGCAAGCTGCTCAAGCTGCCGCTCACCGACCGAGAAATCCCGATCATCACGGATGAGTATGTGGACAAGGAATTCGGCACCGGCTGCGTGAAGATCACCCCGGCACACGACTTCAACGACTACGCGATCGGCCAGCGCCACCATCTCGCGCAGATCAGCATCATGACGCTGGATGCGAAGATCAACGAAAACGCACCGGCGAAGTATCAGGGCATGGATCGCTACGATGCGCGCAAGCAGATCGTCGCCGATCTCGAAGCGCTCGGCCTGCTCGAATCGGTCAAGCCGCACAAGCTGATGGTGCCGCGCGGCGACCGCACCGGCGTGGTGATCGAACCGATGCTGACCGACCAGTGGTTCGTCGCAATGAGCAAGCCGGCGCCCGAAGGCACGCACTTCCCCGGCAAGTCGATTGCCGAAGTCGCGCTGGAGAAAGTCGCGGAAGGCTCGATCAAGTTCATCCCGGAAAACTGGACCACCACTTACAATCAGTGGCTCAACAACATCCAGGACTGGTGCATTTCGCGCCAGCTCTGGTGGGGCCACCAGATCCCGGCGTGGTATGACGACGACGGCAAGATTTACGTTGCGCGCAATGAGGAAGAAGCGAAGGCGCAAGCTGGAGGCAAGGCGCTGACGCGCGAGAGCGACGTGCTCGACACCTGGTTCTCGTCTGCGCTGGTACCTTTCTCCTCGCTGGGCTGGCCAGAGGAAACGCCGGACTACAAGATGTTCCTGCCCTCCTCCGTGCTGGTGACGGGCTTTGACATCATCTTCTTCTGGGTGGCGCGCATGGTCATGATGACCACGCACTTCACCGGCAAGGTGCCTTTCGAGAAGGTCTACGTGCACGGCCTGGTGCGCGACGCCAGCGGCCAGAAGATGTCCAAGTCCAAGGGCAACACGCTCGACCCGATCGACCTGATCGACGGCATCGACGTCGAATCGCTGGTCGCCAAGCGCACCACCGGCCTGATGAATCCGAAGCAGGCGGAAAGCATCGCCAAAGCCACGCGCAAGGAATTCCCGAACGGCATTGCGGCCTTCGGCACCGATGCATTGCGCTTCACCATGGCGAGCTACGCCTCGCTCGGCCGCAACATCAACTTCGACCTCAACCGCTGCGAAGGCTATCGCAACTTCTGCAACAAGCTGTGGAATGCGACCCGCTTCGTGCTGATGAACACCGAAGGCAAGGATTGCGGTTTCGATGCCGCCACCTGCGGACCAGACCGCGATTTTTCGCAGGCCGACCGCTGGATCGTATCGATCCTGCAGCGCACCGAAGCCGAAGTCGAAAAAGGCTACGCCGACTACCGCTTCGACAACATCGCCTCAGCGATCTACAAGTTCGTCTGGGATGAATACTGCGACTGGTACCTCGAGGTCGCCAAGGTGCAGATCCAGAACGGCACGGAAGCGCAGCAACGCGCCACGCGCCGCACTTTGCTGCGCGTGCTGGAGACGGTGCTGCGCCTCGCGCATCCGGTCATCCCCTTCATCACCGAGCAGTTGTGGCAGACCGTCGCGCCGCTGACCGGACGCGAGATAGATCCGGCGGTTGATTCGATCATGTTGCAGCCCTATCCGCAGCCCAACCTCGACAAGGTCGACGAGCAGGCCGAGGCGTGGATGGCGCAACTGAAATCGATGACCGATGCCTGCCGCAACCTGCGCGGCGAGATGCAGTTGTCGCCTGCGCAGCGCGTACCGCTGATCATCGAAGCGGCATCCGCCGACCAGGAACAACTGAAGTCGTTTGCACCCTATCTGCAAGCTCTGGCAAAACTGGCCGACGTGCAAGTCGTCGACACTCTGCCGGAGTCACCGGCGCCGGTCTCCATCGTCGGCACGGCCAAGCTGATGTTGAAAGTCGAAATCGACATCGCCGCCGAGCGCGAGCGTCTCTCCAAGGAAATCACCCGCCTCGAAGGTGAAATTGCCAAAGCCAACGCCAAACTCGGCAATGAAAGCTTCGTTGCCCGTGCTCCCGCGCAGGTCGTTGCTCAAGAGAAAGATCGTCTCTTGACTTTCGGAGCCACACTCCAAAAACTGCGCGAGCAATTTGATATATTGCAAAAGAAGTAACGATTAGTCGCGCCAAACTTCTGCTCTGTTCGCGCTCGCGTGAACAGAGCAGTAACGTTTTCACGGCCTGAGGACGGCAATTCAGGCCGCGGTGCCATTCAATCCTAGGAGACAAAAAGATGATTCGACGATTAGTCACTTTCAGCCTGGCAGCGGCTACCCTCGCTGCTTCCGGCGCATGGGCGCAGCAAGCCACAGCGGTCGGCGTATGGAAAACCATCGATGACGAAACCGGCAAACCGAAATCCCTGGTTCGCATCAGCGAAAGCAACGGCGAATTGCGCGGCAAGATCGAGAAGCTGTTCCGCGAAGCAGGTGAAGAGCAGAACCCGAAATGCGACAAATGCGAGGGCTCGCTGAAGGACCAGCCTATCCTCGGCATGACGATCATCACCGGGATGAAGAAGGACGGCGACGAATACAATGGCGGCCAGATCCTCGATCCTGCGAACGGCAAGGTCTACCGGAGCAAGATGTCCGTCATCGACGGCGGCAAGAAGCTTGATGTGCGCGGATATATCGGCGTGCCGCTGCTTGGCCGTACTCAGACCTGGATTCGCGCCGAATAACATCGCAAAATCCGAACTAAAAAAGGCGCCACGCAGGCGCCTTTTGTATTTAGAGCCCCGGGGCGCTCAATGGGTCAGCTTCAAACCGATGATGCCGATCAGGATCAAGGCAACGCAGGCCAGTCGCACGGCCGTCGCCGGCTCGTTGAACAAGAGGATGCCGACAAACGCCGCTCCAGCGGCACCCATTCCGGTCCACACCGCATACGCCGTCCCGACCGGCAAGGTCTTCAAGGTCCAGCCCACCATGGCAAAGCTGACCACCGACACGCCCAGCCCGGCAAGCGCATAACCCCAGCGGGTATAGCCTTCCGACTGCTTGAACAGGATAACCCAGACAATTTCGAGCAAACCGGCGATAAACAGAACAGTCCAGGCCAAGTCGAATCCCCCTGCCGTAGCGATGAATTGATCCGCGCGCGTCAGACGAAAGACACGGTCAGTCCCGGCAAGCTAACGCCGGAAAATGCCGAAGTCCAGGTTTCGCCTGGTTTGATCGGGCACACGTCGGTCCAGGTGCCAGTGGTAATGATTTCACCCGCCGACAAGGGCGGAAACTGCGGCTGCGTCCTGAGCACCCCATGCAAGTGCCACAAGGCGTGCAGCGGACTGCCGAGCACATCGCTGCCGAATCCGGCCGAACGCAGCTCGTCACCACATGACAACGACAGGCTGGCATGGGCGAGGACATTGCCGAGGTTGCGCCGGCTGGCGGCGGACAAGACCTTCGGCTCGCCGATGATCAGGGATCCGTGCAGGCCGAATGCGGCGATCGAATCCACCATTTCAAACTTCCAGCCAGGGAAAGGACACACCACGATTTCGAAGGCATGCGCCATCCATTCGATGCATTCCGCCAGTTCCTCGATGGTTGCCTCGGCTGCCGGCGTTTTCCCGAGCCGGAAGACCAGCTCCGGTCCGATGCGCGGCTGCAAGGCGCCCTGCAAACTCTGGATGCCGCGGTTGTCTTCCGTGTAACGGACCGTCGAATCGAATACCGGGGTCCAGATCGGCGCGTTGACGCCGTATTTTGACCAGATCTTGCGATTGGTAAAACCGATCTTGCGGCCAATCATGGTTTCGCCCTGAGCGGTACGGATATCGATCAGGCTCTTGACGATGTCGTAGCTATCGCCCAGCGACAGCGTACTGGTGGTCGAGAGCGGCGGAATCAGCTGTGCCTTGGCACGCGCGTTGAGCAGTTGGTGCGCAAAGCGGTTGGCTTGGGTGGACATCAGCATGGCGGGACTCGATCGGAAATGAAGTGTGCGCAGGGGATCACTTGCTCTGCGCTTTCAGCGCTGCCCTCGACACTTTACGCGGCTACCATTCCGCAGGATTGCGTTTGGTCAAGCAAAAAAGTGCGCCCGTGCGAAAACGAACATTATAGGGGCATCTTTGCAGTTTGCTTAAGAAGTCGGATTCACTACCGTATTTCTACGGATGTCAGGCAGACAACTAGGGAAAAAGGTTCCCGCAAAATCCGCTGCACTCGCGGACAGCCTAATGCTGCTCCCACAAATCGCCGTTCTGGGCACGCGGCGCGGTTACGCCGAAGTGGGTATACGCCGTCGGTGTTGCAATTCTGCCGCGCGGAGTGCGCTGTAAATAACCTTGCTGAATCAGGTAGGGTTCCAGCACATCCTCGATGGTGTCGCGCTCTTCGCCGATTGCGGCCGCCAGATTGTCCAGCCCCACGGGACCGCCATTGAACTTGAACAACACCGCTTCCAGCAGCTTGCGGTCCATCACGTCGAAACCGACCGGATCGACATCCAGCATCTTCAGCGCTGCATCGGCCATCGCCTTGGTAATCTCGCCGTTGCCCTTCACCTCCGCGTAGTCGCGCACACGGCGCAGCAAGCGGTTGGCGATACGCGGCGTGCCGCGGCTGCGCTTGGCGATTTCCAATGCCCCCTCATCCACGATCATCGCGTTGAGCAGGGACGCGCTGCGCGTCACGATCTTCGCAAGTTCCGCCGGCGTATAGAACTCCAGCCGTGCGACGATGCCGAAGCGGTCGCGCAAGGGATTGGTCAGCATGCCGGCCCGCGTGGTCGCGCCCACCAGCGTGAAAGGCTGCAGGTCCAGGCGCACCGAGCGAGCCGCCGGCCCCTCGCCGATCATGATGTCGATCTGATAATCTTCCAGCGCCGGATACAGGATTTCCTCGACCACCGGCGACAGACGATGAATTTCGTCGATGAACAACACGTCATTCGGCTCGAGGTTGGTCAGCAAGGCAGCCAGGTCGCCGGCGCGTTCCAGTACCGGGCCGGAAGTCTGGCGCAGATTGACACCCATCTCGCGCGCGATGATGTGCGCCAGCGTGGTCTTGCCGAGCCCAGGCGGGCCGAACAGCAAGGTATGATCCAGCGCTTCGCGGCGCTGCCGCGCCGCGGTGATGAAAATCTCCAGTTGCGCGTGAATCTTTTCCTGCCCCACATACTCGTCCAGCTGTTTCGGACGCAACGCACGCTCGATCGCCTCCTCGTTGCTCGAGGCCGGCGTGGCGGAAATGATCCGCTGTTCGGTGAAATTGTCAGTCTGGATACTCATAAAGCCATTCCTTCATCATGCCTTGGACAGTGCCTTCAGCGCGAGCTTGATGCCCTCCGAAACGCCGGTTCCCGCCGGCACCTGCTTCAAGGCCAGCATTGCTTCCTTGTCCGAATAGCCAAGCGCGATCAACGCATTGAGGACGTCCGAGGCCGCGTCGTGCTGCATGACGCCGCTCACTGCCCCAAGGTCGGCGCCGAGTTTGCCCTTGAGTTCCAGCAGCAGTCGCTCGGCGGTCTTCTTGCCGATGCCCGGGATCCTGGTCAACCGCCCGGCCTCCTGCAGCGTGATTGCCTGCGACAGATCGGCCACCGACATGCCTGACAGGATCGACAAGGCTGTACGCGCGCCCACACCGGAAATCTTGATCAGTTGCTTGAACACGTTGCGTTCTTCCGCGGTGCCGAAACCGTACAACAGATGCGCATCCTCGCGCACCGCCATATGCGTCAGCAACACCACCTTTTCACCCATCGCCGGCAAGTTGTAAAAGGTACTCATCGGCACATCGATTTCATAGCCGACGCCACCGCAGTCAACCAGCAATTGGGGCGGATTTTTCTCAAGCAGAGTTCCGGAAATGCGTCCTATCATGGCAAATAGCGTAGTGAAAAATTGGCAGCTTGTTGGCAATTGCGGAGGATCCGAGACCCTCGCCGCGGCACATTGCAGACGAGAGTTTCTTCAAGACCCTGTCAGATGAATCATACAGGACATTGATCGCTGTCCCACATCACCCACGGCGTATTTCCCCTTGGACCGGGACTATTCGCGAGGCAAGGATTTTTTTCCATGGAAAAGGCTCCAACCGACATTGCAGAATCCGCGACATCGTCTTTCGTCTTCAAGCGCAGGGCGACGCTCGCGGGCGATTTGAGGCGATTCTTGAAACGACAGATGCGCTTGCGGCTACAACGCCTGCTTCACAGTCATCCGCTCAGACTTCCCCTGTTCTGGGCAGCGACGGTGCTCGGCATGATCTGGGCCGCACCGCTGACCTTGTTCGGGCTGTTGGTCGGCCTGCCGGTGGTCCTGTTTCGCGGTCATCTTCAACTGGTACGCGGCCACACCATCACGCTGCTGGCACGTGGCCCGATCGCCGACTGGATTCTCAACCGCCATCCGTTCGGCCCTATGAACGCGATGGCGCTCGGCCACGTCGTGATCGCGGAACGCCGGGGTTTGTCATCGCGCGTACTCGTCCACAAGCTCACGCATGTCCGGCAAGCCTCGCGCTGGGGGCCGTTTTTTCCGTTTGCCTATCTGGCGTCCAGCATCTGGGCATTCATGCGTGGACGCGATGCATACTGGCACAACCGGTTTGAAATCGCCGCGCGCAAAGCGGAAAAACATTTTTAGCCAACCAGACGCCCGCGCCGCACGCGCAATCCCTTCTTCGCGAGCGCCGGTGCCAGGCCGCCAAGCGTGGACAAGGCCTCGCCGCTGTGCGCGTGGCAGATGGCCACGCCCAATGCGTCCGCCGCGTCGGTGCTGGGCATGCCGGACAACATCAGCAGACGTTGCACCATATCCTGCACCTGCTGCTTCTGCGCCTTGCCATGGCCGACGACTGCCTGCTTGATTTGCAAAGCCGTATATTCCGCTACTGCCAGGTCCGCGCTCACCAGCGCACAAATCGCCGCGCCGCGCGCCTGGCCGAGCAATAGTGTCGATTGCGGATTGACGTTGACGAACACCTTTTCAATCGCCGCACAATCGGGGGCGTAGGTGCGAATGATTTCCGAAACGCCGCTGAGGATGGTCTTCAGTCGCTGCGGCAGGTCCGCATCGGGCGTCTTGATGGTGCCGGAAGCAATATAGCCGAGCTTGCTGCCCTGCTTGCTGATCACGCCGAAACCGGTGGTGCGCAGGCCGGGGTCGATGCCGAGGATTTTCATGCATTAGCCATTCCCGCTTGCGCGGGAACGGCTCTCAAAGAGTTCAATGACGGAAATGACGCGTCCCGGTGAACAGCATCACCACGCCGCGCTCGTCGGCTGCGTCGATCACTTCCTGATCGCGCATCGAACCACCCGGATGAATCACGCTGGTTGCGCCGGCATCGACCACCACGTCGAGACCGTCGCGGAACGGGAAGAAGGCGTCCGAAGCCACGGCGGAACCGCTCAAGGACAAGCCGGCATTCTGCGCCTTGATCGACGCGATGCGCGCGGAATCGACACGGCTCATCTGGCCTGCACCCACGCCCAGCGTCATGCCATTACCGCAGAATACAATGGCATTCGACTTCACGAACTTGGCAACGCGCCACGCGAACATCAGGTCCTGCATCTGCTGCGGCGTCGGCTGCTTCTTGGTCACCACTTTCAGCTCAGCGACGACAACGTTCTTGGCATCGGGCGACTGGATCAGCAAGCCGCCGCCGACGCGCTTGCAGTCGTAGGTATTGACGACGCGGTCAAGCGGAATTTCAAGCAGGCGCACGTTCTGCTTCGGCGCGAAAATCTGCCTCGCTTCCGCAGTGAACGACGGCGCGATCAGCACTTCGACAAACTGCTTGGAGACTGCCTCGGCGGCCTTGCCGTCGAGTTCGCGGTTGAAGGCGATGATGCCGCCGAAGGCCGAGGTCGGATCGGTCTGGAATGCCTTGGTATAGGCTTCCAGCGGATCGGCGCCGATCGCGACGCCGCAGGGATTGGCGTGCTTGACGATCACGCATGCCGCGCTGTTGCCGGATGCCTCGAAGGTCTTCACGCATTCCCATGCCGCATCCGCGTCGGCGATGTTGTTGTAGGACAGTTCCTTGCCCTGCAACTGCTTGTAGTTCGCGAGCGCACCGGCCACAGGTGCAATGTCGCGGTAAAACGCCGCGGACTGATGCGGGTTCTCGCCGTAACGCATTTCCTGCACTTTTTCGAAATGCAAGTTGAGCGTTTGCGGATAGGCGCTGCGCGTCGCGTGCTGCTTGTCTTCGCCCAACGCAGTCAGGTAATTGGTAATCGCGCCATCGTACTGCGCGGTGTGCGCGAACACTTTTTTCGCCAGGGCGAATTTGGTGTCGTAACCGACTTCGCCCTTGTTCGCCTTCATCTCGTCCAGCACGCGGCCGTAGTCGGCCGGATCGCAGACCACCACGACGTCCTTGTGATTCTTGGCCGACGAGCGCAGCATGGTCGGGCCGCCGATATCGATGTTTTCAATGGCATCTTCCAGCGTGCACTGGTCCTTGGCGACCGTTTGCTGGAACGGATACAGGTTCACTACCACCATGTCGATGGTCGGAATGCCATGCTTCTGCAACGCCGCCACGTGCTCCGGCAGATCGCGACGCGCCAGGATGCCGCCATGCACTTTGGGATGCAGCGTCTTCACGCGGCCATCGAGCATTTCGGGAAAGCCGGTGTAATCCGCAACCTCGGTCACCTTCACGCCGTTATCGGCCAGCAGTTTCGCCGTGCCGCCGGTGGACAGGATGTTCACGCCCATGGCAGACAATGCCTTCGCAAAGTCGAGGACGCCGGTCTTGTCGGAGACCGAAATAAGAGCTTGTTTGATCATGATGAACGCGCAGGAAGTGATTGATAACGTAAAAACGGTGCCGCCGGCCTGCGCCGACTGACTGCCTTTACGTTATGGATCACAGCAATCCGTGTTGCTGCAGTTTCTTTCGCAATGTATTGCGATTAATGCCCAGCATTTCGGCGGCCAGCGATTGATTGCCGTCAGCACGCTCCATCACCGCTTCGAGAATCGGCTTTTCCACGGTAAAGACCACCATTTCATAGACATTTGACGGCTGCTGTTCGCCCAGATCCTTGAAGTATTTCTCAAGACTTTTCTTGACGACGTCCTGGATGTTGTCTTTGCTCATGGAAGTAAAGTATTGTAATTTTTATATTTTTATGCGGCCAGCTTTTGCTCGGCAAGGCCGTATTGTAACCGGTCGCCGAAGGCCGCCTGGGATTCGAAAAATGCATCAACGGCTGCGAGTTGTTCTTCGCAGCTTTCGAGCCGGTTCATCTGCTGCCGGAACGCTTCGCCGCCAGACAAATCGCGCACATACCAACCGATATGCTTGCGCGCGGTGCGCAAGCCCATGTACTCGCCATAAAACGCGTAATGCGCCTGCAAATGCTCATTCATCAATGCGCGCACTTCCGCAACCAGTGGAGGCGGCAGGTATTGTCCGGTACGCAGGAAGTGATCGATCTCGCGGAAAATCCAAGGCCGCCCTTGCGCGGCGCGGCCGATCATCACCGCATCGGCCCCCGTCACATTCAGCACATGGCGGGCTTTCTCCGGTGAGGTGATATCGCCATTGGCCACCACCGGAATCGATACCGCGGCCTTCACCGCTGCAATCGTTTCATACTCCGCCTCGCCGCCGTAACCGTCAGCGCGTGTCCGGCCATGCAGGGTCAGCATCGCGATGCCGCTTTCCTGCGCCATGCGCGCGATGGTCAACGCATTCTTGTTCTGACGATTCCAGCCGGTGCGGAATTTCAGCGTGACAGGCACGTCGACGGCCGCCACCACCGCATCGAGAATCTCGCCGACCAGCTTCTCGTTCTGCAACAGGGCGGATCCGCACCAGCTGCTGCACACTTTCTTGACCGGGCAGCCCATGTTGATGTCGATGATTTGCGCCCCACGATCGACATTGAACCTGGCGCAGGTCGCGAGTACAACCGGATCGGCACCGGCAATCTGCACTGCTTTCGGCTCCATCTCGCCATCGTGATTCGTGCGACGCGCGGTCTTCTCGCTGTCCCACAGGCGCGGATCCGACGCCGCCATTTCCGACACCGCGTAGCCGGCGCCCAGCTGCTTGCACAGCTGACGGAAAGGCCGATCCGTCACTCCAGCCATGGGAGCGACGAAAACATTGTTTCGGAGGAAGTGAGGACCGATATTCACGGAATTGAGAGGTGGGTGCAGATGCCAGCCGCTATTTTAGCCGCTCCGCAGCATCCATCAAATTGGCAATACCAATGATTGAGCGCAACATATAGGTGAGAGCGACGCTGTCGCTCGAATTGCTTATTCCCGATCAATTTCATCCAGCGACTGTTGCGTCTCGAGATGACTTACGTCGCCCCAGCGCAAAAGTTGCAGCTTTTTCCCGTCCCAAACGAAACGATTGATACTCGCATTGAAGATATCGAAGTCGCGTGCATGCTCGAATCCCACGTCCTGGGCGGCGCGATACGCGCATTCGAGCACGCCGCCGTGGGCAACCAGAGCAATCCTGCGATACTGGCCCTGAGACGCAATGCGGATGATGGTGCCAACCGCGCGCTGCGAAAACTCGCGCAAGGTCTCCGCCTCATGCACGCCTTTCGGAAAACGCGCGTCGATGTCGCGCGACTGCCAGGCGGTATACGCTTCCGGATAGCGCGCTCCGATTTCGGCATACAACATGCCCTCGAACGCGCCATAGCACCGCTCGCGCAGACCGGGATCCAGCGCGACCGTCATGCCGCGCGGCGCAGCGATCGCTTTTGCAGTCTGCCGTGCCCGTTGCAGGTCGCTGGAGAAGATGGCATCCAGCGGTTCACTCATCAGCGCATAGCCAAGCGCCGCCGCCTGCAGTTCACCTTCCGCATTGAGCGGAATATCGAGATGGCCCTGCAGGCGTTTCCTGGCGTTCCACGCGGTTTCTCCGTGGCGTATCAACAAGATTTCTGTCACAAAAACTCCGGATTCCTCTACTGAGCCTAACCGGCCTTCGCCAGTTTCGGGTTGAGCGTATAAGTGCCCGCTATTTTAGCTTCACCAAGAATATGACCGCGCATCGCGTCGCGTACCTGCGGGCCGCTGAACTTGCCCTCGACCGGCAAGCGCTCGACGTCCAGCGCATACAAGGTGAAGACATAGTGGTGCATGATCGAATCGTTCCATGGCGGGCAAGGGCCGTCATAGCCGAAATAATCGCCTGCCATATCCTTGTCGCCGGCAAACCAGCCGGTGTAATCGTTGATGCCGTGACGACCAGGGCGCCCGCCACCGATCTCCGGCCCGGGCTTTCCGCGCGGCGTCACTTCATTGCTGTACTGCCCCGCCGCGATGGACGACACGCTCGCCGGCAGATCGATCAAGACCCAATGAAAAAAATCGACACGCGGCAGATCGGCCGGCACCGTCTTGCCTTCCTGGTTTACGTCGTCGCCACGCGACGGGACGTCATAGTCGTGGCAGATCAGCGCCAGCGATCTGGTGCCTGCCGGAAGATCGCTCCAGGCCAGGTGTGGATTCCTGTTGGCCGACAGGGTCACATGCGTTGCCGGATCAATGACGCCAAACGCGAATTCGCCGGGAATAGCGGCGCCATCCTTGAATGATTCGCTCCAGAGTTTCATCTTGACCTCCTGTGATTATTGGTTGACGGATAGTGTGTGATGCTGCTGGAACTCATTGATGAAATGAGTTTTTCCTATTGTCCCTTATGACACCGCCGGCGGTTTGATCTGCAGCCAGAATGTCACCGGACCATCGTTGGTCAAAGACACCTGCATGTGCGCGCCGAACCGACCTGTTTCGACGCAGGGATGCTTGGCACGCGCCCGTTCTGCAAAAAAATCGAACAGGCGCCGGCCTTCATCCGGTGTCGCGGCCGGCGTGAACGAGGGCCGCGTTCCCGATTGCGTATCGGCCGCCAGCGTGAATTGCGGCACCAGCAGCAATCCGCCTTGCGTGTCCACCACGCTGCGATTCATCTTGCCCGCATCGTCCGCAAATACCCGGTAAGACAGCAGCTTGGCCAGCAGGGCATCGGCCTCCCTTTCGCTGTCGTTGCGCTCGGCGCAGACCAGCACCATCAAGCCCTTGCCGATTGCGCCGACGGTCTCGCCTTGCACCGTGACTTTTGCCTCGAGAACCCGCTGCAGCAGTGCAATCATGCCGTTCTACGCCAGCGTGACGCGAGCAAACTTGCGCTTCCCGACCTGAAGCACGAAGGTTCCCGCCTCGACCTTCAACCCCTTGTCGCTGATCGTCGCGCCGTCGATGCGCACGCCGCCCTGCTCTACCATGCGCAAGGCCTCCGAGGCCGACGGACAGAGATTGGCCTGCTTCAGCAATTGCCCGATGCCAAGCGGCGCACCCGACAAGCTGACTTCGGGAATGTCATCGGGGATGCCGCCGCGCGCACGGTTGTTGAAGTCCGCCAACGCGTCTTCTGCTGCTTTCGCCGAATGAAAGCGCGCGACGATTTCCTGAGCGAACAAGACCTTGAGATCGCGAGGATTGCGGCCGCCTTCGACTTCCTTCTTGAACTGCTCGATTTCCGCTGTCGAGCGGAAAGACAACAGCTCGTAATAACGCCACATCATCGTGTCCGAAATGCTCATCAGCTTGCCGAACATCGTATTTGCCGGTTCGGTAATGCCGACATAGTTGCCTTTCGACTTCGACATTTTCTCGACGCCGTCGAGCCCTTCGAGCAAGGGCATGGTCAGAATGCACTGTGGCTCCTGCCCGTAATGCTTTTGCAGTTCGCGGCCCACCAGCAAATTGAATTTCTGATCCGTGCCGCCGAGCTCCAGATCGGACTTGAGCGCCACCGAATCGTAGCCTTGCATCAACGGGTACAGCAGTTCATGCACGGAAATCGGCGTGCCGGCTTTGAAACGCTTTGTAAAATCTTCGCGTTCGAGAATACGCGCCACGGTATATTTTGCAGCGAGCTGGATCATGCCGCGCGCGCCAAGCGGATCCGACCACTCGGAGTTGTAGCGGATCTCGGTGCGCGCCGGATCAAGCACCAGGCTCGCCTGAGCGAAGTAGGTTTTGGCGTTTTCTTCAATCTGCTCGCGGGTCAGCGGCGGACGTGTGACATTGCGGCCGGACGGGTCGCCGATCATCGACGTGAAATCGCCGATTAGAAAAATCACCGTATGGCCCAGGTTTTGCAATTGCCGCATCTTGTTGAGCACGACCGTATGTCCAAGATGCAAATCGGGCGCGGTCGGATCGAGACCGAGCTTGATGCGCAAAGGTGTTCCGGTCTTTTCGGAGCGCGCAAGCTTTTGCGCAAATTCGGTTTCGATCAACAATTCATCGACACCGCGCTTGGCGACGGCCAAGGCTTCCTGAACGGAATCCGACATTGGCAGTGCGTCAGGCGCGGCATTATTGTTTTGCAAGTTCTGGGAGACGTCCATGAGCTGAGAAAAATTAAAAATCCACCGTGAAAAATCCATACCATGGCTTGGTATAATCGCCGCTTATTTTCAACCTTGCAATGCAACAATAAAAGCAGGATGAAAATCGAGGCTTGTGAAGCGCACATGCGAAGCACTGTCTCACTCTCGGTGACGGAACGCAGGTGCAGCGAGGCGATTGCCTCAGCATGCGCGCCCTTCCGGAACTATCCGCGCCGTTGCTTCACTCACAAGCACTTCAGTAAAACAGCAAATTTTAACTTATTGCATGCTCCCTACAGACAAATTCCTGAAACTGGGCTCGAGCAGCAAGCTTTTTTTCGGTTCATCACGCAAGACGCGCATCATCTCCGCGTCCGCCTTGTTCCTCGCCGCATGCGCATTCGGTGCCGCCGGTGTCGCACCGATGGCGCCGGACGCCGCTGATCTGCCGGTCAAGTCGATTACCGAAGAGCTTGCCATTCCCAGTTTGTCCGAGCAGATCGCGAAGCTGCAATCGGACGATCAGTTGTACATTCGCGAAGAAAGAGTCCGCTCCGGCGACAACCTGGCAAGCTTGCTGAACCGCCTGGGTGTGCACGACGATGCTGCCGCCGCCTTCATCAAGGCGGACCACGTCGCGCACAGCGTGCTGAATCTCAAGGCGGGGCGACGCGTGCAGGTGCAAACCAGCAAGGATGGCCAGCTGCTGCGCCTGTTGGCGACGCTGTCCGAAGGCAGCAATCAGCCGATCCGCAATATCGTGATTTCGCGCGACGGCAATCAGTTCACAGCCTCTGAATCGGCTGCGGCGATGGAGCGGCGCATTGAAATGCACACGGCTGAAATCAAGTCGTCACTGTTCGCCGCCACCGACACAGCCCAGATCCCCGATAGCATCGCGACCCAGATCGTCGACATGTTTTCGACCAATATCGACTTCGCATCCGATCTGCGCCGAGGCGACCGTTTCAATGTCGTCTACGAAACCTTCTGGCAAAACGGCGAGTATGTACGCTCCGGCCGCGTACTGGCGGCCGAGTTCAACAACGCGGGCAACAAGTATCAGTCGGTCTGGTTCGACGAGCCGGGCAGCAAGCAAGGCGGCGGCTATTACACCTTCGACGGCAAGGCACTCAAGAAAGCATTCCTGAAGTCGCCGCTCGAGTTCAGCCGTGTTTCCTCCGGTTTCTCGATGCGCCTCCATCCGATTCTCGGCCAATGGAAGCAGCACAAGGGCGTCGACTTCGCCGCGCCATCCGGCACACCTATTCGCGCCGCCGGCGACGGCACGGTGGACTTTGTGGGCACCCAGGGCGGCTATGGCAACGTGGTCGTCCTCAAGCATTGGAATAGTTATTCAACGGCCTACGCGCACATGAGCCGTTTTGCCGGCGGCCTCAAGCGTGGCATGAAGGTCAGCCAGGGCGAGGTGATCGGCTACGTCGGATCCACCGGCTGGGCCACCGGTCCTCATCTGCACTACGAATTCCGCGTCAACAATCAGCCACGCGACCCCTTGTCAGTGGACATTCCCAATGCGCAGCCACTGGCCGGCGCCGAACTGCAGCGCTTCCGCAGCGTTGCCGGCGAGATGCGCCATCGCTTCGCATTGCTCAATCCGCAAGACGAGAACGTCAAACTGGCATCCAAGTAATTTGACATGAACAAACCGTTCAAGCGCCTGTAAAATCAGAGCACTTGAACGGTTTTTTTATGTCCGGCACACCATCTCATCTATTTATCGGCCTGATGTCCGGCACCAGTCTTGACGGTGTCGATGGCGTTCTCGCCGCATTTCCCGTCGACGACGCGACCTGTCGATTCGAGACGCTTTCCACAGCCTACCTTCCCTTTCCTGCGGCGCTGCGCTCAGAGTTGATGACTTTGCAGGCACCCTGCGAAAATGAACTGCATCGGGAAGCATTGGCGGCCAACGACTTGGCCGGAGTGTATGCGGAATGCGTTGCACAATTGCTCGCCGCTGCAGGCAAGCATGCCAGCCATGTCACGGCGATCGGGGCGCATGGCCAGACGATTCGTCATCGGCCGGAGCTCGGCTTTACCCGTCAGACCAACAACCCCGCTTTGCTGACGGAGCTGACCGGCATAGACGTCATTGCCGACTTTCGCAGCCGGGACATTGCGGCGGGCGGCCAAGGCGCGCCGCTGGTGCCGGCATTCCACCAAGCGATCTTTGGCAGCAGCGACGAGATTCGCGTAGTCGCCAATATCGGCGGGATCAGCAACATCAGCGTTCTGGAACCTGGCCAGAAAGTAATCGGCTTCGATACCGGGCCCGGGAATGTCTTGATGGATGCCTGGATTGCTCGCCATCAAGGCAGGAGCTACGACGCGGATGGCGCATGGGGGGCGACCGGACAAGTCATGCAAGACTTGCTGGATATCCTGCTCGCCGAACCCTACCTCGCATTACCACCGCCGAAGAGCACCGGTCGCGACTTGTTCCACGCTGAATGGCTCGAAAACCGGATGAAAGGGTTCGGCAACGCGAATGCGGTCGATGTGCAGGCAACTTTGACCGCATTCACGGCGTCCACCCTCGCTAATGCCATTGCCACGCATGCCCGCAAGGCGAAAGCAGTCTATGTGTGCGGAGGCGGAGCGTACAACCTGCATTTGATGCGAACTTTGCAACGCATGCTCGATGATCGTCGGCTTGCTGCACGCGTATCCTCGACCGAAGCCTTGGGAGTGTCGCCGAACCACGTGGAAGCATTGGCATTCGCCTGGCTCGCCCAACGCCATGTTGAGGGCATGGCCGGAAACTTGCCGACCGTGACCGGCGCGCAAGGATTTCGCATCCTCGGGGCGCGTTATCCGAGGTGAAACGCCTGCGACAAGCGTAAAAAAGCGCAGGACTTGCCTGCGCTTTTTTGGGAAATGCAGACCGGAATTACGAGAACGACGATCCGCAGCCGCAAGTGGTCGTTGCATTCGGATTCTTGATCACGAACTGCGCACCGTCCAAATCATCCTTGTAGTCGATCTCGGCACCGACCAGATACTGATAGCTCATCGAATCAATCAGCAGATGCACGCCGTTCTTGGTCATCGTGGTGTCGTCTTCATTGACGATTTCGTCAAAAGTGAAGCCGTACTGGAAGCCCGAGCAGCCCCCTCCCTGTACGAAAACACGCAACTTCAGGTCGGGATTGCCCTCTTCCTCGATCAATTGTGCAACTTTTGCCGCTGCACTGTCGGAAAAGATGATCGGTTCGGGCATTTCGGTAACTGCATTCATTTCAGGCTCCTGCAAATATCAATGGATTCATTATAGACGCTTGGCGACTTTCAGGTATTCGACAGCGCCAGCTTCAGGACCGGCTCGCCGACCTGGTCATGCGTGAGCTTGCCGGAGACCAGCGCGCCGCCATGCATTTCCAGCGCCTTGTAGTACACATCTCCAGTTATGCGGGCTCTTGGCTGTAATTCAAGCAGTTCCGAGGAATGTACCGGCCCGAGAATCTCGCCATTGACAACCAGATGCGCGACACGCACTTCGCCCTCGACTCGCGCGTGCTCGGAAATCACGAGCATGCTTGGATCGTCGCCGGTCGCAATGACGTTTCCCTTTACCTGTCCGTCGATGCGCAAGCCGCCCTGAAAATGGACATTACCCTCGATCTTGGTCGAAATGCCGATCAGGCTGTCAATTGTGCCCTTGTTTTTGCGGCCTAACATGATGGCTCTCCTTTACAAATTCGCGGATGCTTGCGCCCGAATCTGGCCTCGTTCGAGCACGCGTGCCTGGACCAATTTGGTCGACGCGCCTTCCGGCAGGGTGAGCACCCCTTCGACACGCTGGTAATGTTTGAAGCCGAGTTTGAATTTTTCCTGCTCGGCAGAATTCGCACCAGGAAAGATCATCATAGCATTTTTGCCGCCCTGAAGAGTGCTCACCGCGAGTTGCAGATTACCAACGAACTGTTGATCTCCCTTGCCGCCTTGCATGATTAGCAAACGATACCGGATTTGATTCGGGCCAACCTGATCTATCTTAAGGCGACGAATGCTAACGCCCTGCGGACCGGTGGCATTCGGCAATAAACTTTCAAAGAAAGCAAGATCTTCCTTCAGTCGGATGTTATCGGCCTCGAGCGTCTTGATCTGCACGGCAAGTTGTTTTTGTGCCGCGCGCTCCATGTTTAGCTGGCTTTCGGCGGCATTGGCGGTTGTCGAGAGCTTGTCGCGCTCGGCGGTCATCTGCTCAAGCCGCTCTTTATAGCTGGCGAGCTGCTCGCGAGTGTTGTCCGCATGTCCGCCAGGATTGAGGCGCCCGGTATCCCAGGACCACATCAAGATGGCCCCGAGCGCGCCGCTGAGGATAAAGAAAAGAATCCGCATCGGCCATGGCAACTGCGATCTGATGGTCATCTTCGGCGACGACACGGACATGCGCCGCCGCCAAAGCTTGAACTTCATCGAACTGAAGGGAGAACCGGGATTTGCCATGCGATGAGATTGTATGCCTACGGCAATACTGGAATGTGCATCAATCCCGCCGTTTCATCAAGGCCGAACATCAAGTTCATGCACTGCACGCCCTGCCCTGCAGCGCCCTTCACCAGATTGTCCTCTACCACGAGAATGACAAGCAGATCCCCGCCGCCCGGACGATGCACCGCGATACGGAGCTTGTTCGAAGCACGTACCGAGCGCGTTTCCGGATGGCTCCCGGCGGGCATCACATCGACGAATTTCTCGCCTTCGAAGTGGCGCTCATACAACGCCTGAAAATCAGTGTCGCGCGCTTCGGGCAGAATGTGTGCGTACAAGGTGGAGTGAATACCGCGAATCATCGGGACCAGATGCGGCACGAAGGTCAGCCCGATCTTGCGACCGGCAATCGCCTGCAGTCCTTGCACTGTCTCCGGCAAATGACGATGACCCTTTACGCCATAGGCTTTGAAGTTGTCGGACGCTTCCGCCAGCAGCGCGTGCACTTCCGCCTTTCGGCCGGCACCCGATACGCCCGACTTGCAATCGGCAATCAGCATCGACTCATTCACAAGCTGCTTGCCTTGCGCGAGCAAGGGAGCGAAGCCGAGCTGCATCGAGGTCGGATAACAACCGGGCAAGCCGATCAGGCGGGCTTTGACAATCGCTTCGCGGTTAACCTCGGGGAGTCCGTACACCGCTTCAGCCAGCAAGTCCGGGCAGGAATGGGGCATGCCGTACCATTTTTCAAATTCGGCAGTATCCTGCAGTCGGAAATCAGCGGCAAGATCAATGATCTTGACTCCGGCGGCCAACAGTTCGCGTGCCTGCGCCATCGCCACGCCATGAGGCGTTGCAAAGAACACCAGGTCGCATTCGGTCAGCTTCGCTTTTTCCGGGCTGGAGAAAGCGAGAGCCACATGTCCGCGCAGCGAGGGAAACATGTCGGCAACCGGCATCCCATCTTCCTTGCGCGACGTAATTGCAGTCAACTGCACGCCCGGATGCGCCGCCAGAAGGCGCAGCAGTTCCACGCCCGTATATCCTGTGCCGCCTACGATACCGACTTTGATCATTTCTTTTCCTTGCTGAAGACGTTGACACTCACATTCTTGAATTCTAACTTGCCGTCCGAAGCACCATCCGCTCAGCGATGTGCATTTCTTTTAGGACGACTGTAAAACGCAAAAAGCCGCCAGGCACCAACCCAGCGGCTTTTCGATGTTCTGAAAACGCAGATTAGCGCTTGGAGAACTGCTTTGCTCGGCGTGCTTTACGCAGACCGACTTTCTTACGTTCGACTTCACGTGCATCTCGCGTGACAAAGCCGGCTTTCGACAGCTCGGGCTTCAGGCCTGCGTCGTAGTCGATCAATGCACGGGTAATGCCGTGACGCACCGCGCCGGCTTGGCCGGACTCGCCGCCGCCATGAACGTTGACGAGGATGTCAAAGCGTTCGAGGTTGCCGGTCAATTCCAGCGGCTGACGGATGACCATCAGACCGGTTTCGCGCGAAAAATATTCTGCTGCCGGCTTGCCATTGACAACAATGTTGCCGCTGCCGGATTTGATGAAAACGCGAGCCACTGCACTCTTGCGGCGGCCGGTTCCGTAATTGTAGTTACCGATCATGTCCGCTCCTTAGATTTCGAGTACTTTGGGTTGCTGAGCGGAGTGCGGATGGGTGCCATCGGCATACACTTTCAGCTTCTTGATCATTGCGTAGCCAAGCGGGCCCTTGGGAAGCATGCCCTTGACCGCTTTTTCCAGCGCACGACCCGGAAAACGCTGTTGCATTTTCAGGAAGTTCGTTTCATAGATGCCGCCCGGATAGGTCGAGTGACGGTAATAGGTCTTGTCCAGCGCCTTATTGCCGGTCACGCGCAGTTTGCCTGCGTTGATGACGACGATGAAATCGCCCGTGTCGACGTGCGGGGTGAACTCGGGTTTGTGCTTGCCGCGCAGTCGGAGTGCCACTTCGCTGGCGACACGTCCGAGGACTTTGTCCGTTGCGTCAATCACGAACCACTCACGCTGAACCTCATGGGTTTTCGCGGAAAAGGTCTTCATGATGATGTCCTAAATAAATAAACGCTCAAATTGGCGGTCCCGCCCCTGAAAACCGGCGGGCTCTTCCTTGTTGTCTTTTCCTGAGCGAACGGAAAGCCTGAAAGTATAACCTTTTCAATGACTTGGCGTCAAACTTAATTGGAAGTATCGGCTTGGTAAAAACACCGCGTGCTGCTCAGCGAACCTCACCGGACCTGGCGATGCGCCAGAGTGCTTGAACAAAAAAAACCCGAAGCGGTAAGGCTTCGGGTTTAAATCCACACCAAAGGAGGAGGGTGGAGGAGACAATCGGTTGGCTGAAGCAATCAAATCCGCATTAACAACCAGCAATCAAATTCTACCGAAATTTATTGTGCAATGCAAGAAAAAAGCATGATTTCCCGCTCGTTTTCCTGAATATTCTTCTTTTTATTATTTGTATTCATGCACTTACACAAGTTACACAGCTTACCACAATGTGGTTTTCCCATCCACTTTATGGATTTTCTGAAATAATAACCTGTTTCTCGATGATTTTCCGGGTGATTTGTTACAAGAAGTGTATCCATCAGTCTTTCCGGCGCGCGTCGCCGCTGGCGCGAAAAATAACACCCTCTGCCCGGCTTTGCGGCTTGCCGATGTATCAATTCCAAACCCGCTACAATTACTTCCTCAGAACTCAAGAGAGGCAATGATGGAATGCACCGTACGCTGGACAGGATTGTCCGGAATGACTTTTTTGGCAGAAACCGGATCCGGCCATGTCGTCGCCATGGACGGCGCACCGGAAGGTGGCGGACGTAACCTGGCACCGCGTCCGATGGAATTGGTGTTGGCGGGGACCGGCGGTTGTACGGCTTACGATGTTGTCCTGATCCTGCGAAAAAGTCACCAGGATGTACGTGGTTGCGACGTGACGCTGAAGTCCGAGCGCGCGGAAAAAGAACCCAAGGTGTTTACCAAGATCCACTTCCATTTCACAGTACGCGGCCGAAATCTGAAACAGAATCTGGTTGAGCGCGCGATCAAGCTATCACACGAAAAATATTGCTCCGCCTCGATCATGCTGGAAAAAACCGCCGAGATCACCCATTCCTTCGAGATCGTGGATGACCTCGCGGAATCAGCGGAGGCGCCGGCCTGACCCCCAATGGTCCGGGCCGGCGCTCCGGCTCATCGGGCCAGTGCCATGTTAAATATAGTAAGCGGTTGCCGTCATTACCTTAGCCATCGCGCGCATCACGCCGCGAATCGGCAACGGAAGCTCGGCGGCACCCAGCGATTGCGCGCTGGCGCCATGCGCGATCTCGTCGACGCGCATCTGTTCGACGATTGCACGCGATTTTTCGTCTTGCTGCGGCAAGCGGTTCAGATGGCTGGCCAAATGCGCCTCGACCTGACGCTCCGTCTCGACGACAAAGCCCAGGCTGTTGGCATCCCCCATTCGCGCGGCCACGGTACCGATTGCGTACGCTCCCGCATACCACAACGGGTTGAGCAAACTGGTATGCGAACCGAGCTCCTGCAATCGCTGTGACGTCCAGGCGAGGTGGTCCTCCTCTTCGCGTCCGGCCTGCGCAAATTGCTGCCGCAGCGTGGCATTGCCTGCAGCTCGTCCCTGCGACTCATAGAGCGCTTGCGCGCACACCTCCCCGACGTGATTCACACGCATCAAGCCCGCGCTATGGCGGCGCTCCTTGTCATCCATTGTCGACTCCACCACTTTGGCGGCAGGGTTCGGACGCGATGCAGTGACTACGCCAGACACCGCGCGCAGCACTTTATCGAGTCCGGTAATCAGCTCATCGACGTTTCGCATTCTCAAGGGACTCCTACTGAAACATGAATGGGATAGCGGTTTGCGTTTATGACTTATGACTTCGCACATTTTCCCGCAAATGCGCTGAATCTTATTTTGGCAGGGACAAGAATGCTTCGCATTTAATTCACCTCGACACAAAGGCCACCGAAAAGATTCAAGAACAACAACAAACACCTATGCCATCGAGCTGATTTATTGCTGGAAAGTTATTTATAACAAGATTGCTGTTGTTAAGAAGCCACATAAATACCGGCCCGCCGGCCGGAAAACCAAATTCTCTTTGCCCAAACCAGCCATATTTGATGAAATCACCATTAGCTTCTTGATCACCGATCAGAAGTGTCCGGCAGGGGCGTTACCACTAGTGGCCTTGCTGGATGAAATTCAAGGCAACTCAAAAAAATTTTAGCACGCCAACCCTTGGAGATTTATTAATGAAAAAATCGCTTCTCGCACTGGCAGTTCTGGGTGCATTTGCAGGTGCTGCTCAAGCACAATCCGCTGTAACCATTTATGGTTCTTTTGACGGCGGCGTACGTCACGTGAACAATGCTGACGCTGCAGGCAACAGCAAGATCACGATGAGCTCGAACGGCACGTACAACTCCAACCGCATCGGCTTCAAAGGCGTTGAAGACCTCGGTGGCGGCCTGAATGCACACTTCGTTCTGGAAACCGGCTTCAACACCGGCACCGGCGCACAAGACGGCAACCTGTTCAAGCGTTCCGCATTTGTCGGTCTGGGCGGTGCTTGGGGCTCCCTGGACCTCGGCCAACAATACTCCGTGAACTTCAAGACGATCGGTATGTACGATCCGTTCAACTACAAGTACACCGGCATCATCCCGCTGGCAGGCCAAGGCCTGTTGACTCGTCTGGCCAATGACATCCAGTACACCGGCACTTTTGGCCCGATCACCGCACGTGCTGAATGGGCACTGGGCGAGCAAGCTGGTAGCACGTCCAATGGTTCTGCCCGCGCTGTCGGCGTTGGCTACTCCGCCGGCCCGATCGCCGCTGGCGCTGCATACACCAAGCAGACTGCTGCCGCAGCTCCTAACCTCGACACGACGAACTGGACCGTTGGTGGCGCATATAGCTTTGGCGCGTTCCGCGTTGCAGCTGGTTATGCACGTAACGAAGCCGACACCGCAGCCGGCCCGTCGAACGATCGTAGCGACGCCTGGATCGGCGGCAGCTACAACGTGACCCCGGCTGCACAATTGTCGCTGGCATACTATCGTACCAAGCTGGATGCGGTTGCCGCTGGCGCCGATGCTCGCCGCAACACCATCATTCTCGGCGGCACCTACGCGCTGTCCAAGCGTACCAACCTGTACGCAGACTACGACCGTAGCACGTTCAACAACGGCAGCCCCTCGCTGTGGGGCGTCCAACCTGCCGGCACCGGTAACGTGAGCGGTATCTCGGTTGGTATCAACCACCTGTTCTAACAAAAGCAGTAGCCGTCTGGCTACGCGAAAGAACCGGATGAAACGGGTCCACGAAAGTGGGCCCGTTTTTTTATTGAGAAATCGATCCAGCAGGCCGCGCAGTGGAGGCGCGCACACTTTTGGTGCAATGCATTGTCAATATTACAGCCGCTTCGCGCAGATTCGTTGCAAGAACACCACAACCTTGGCTGTCGATCGGCCAAAAAGCCAAAATCCCTTTGTCCTCAGACCGGATATTTGATGAAATATCACGGACTCCTCGATTTACTGATTTAGGAGTCAGTTTCTGGCAGGGGCGTTTCCACTAGTGGCCTTGTCGGAAATGAAGTACTACAAAAAATTCAGCTCGATAACCTTTTGGGGATTCATCAATGAAAAAATCGCTTCTCGCCTTTGCTCTTCTGGGCGCATTTGCAGGTGCCGCTTCCGCACAAACCAATGTCACCATCTACGGTGTTGCTGACGTCGGCCTTGAGCGCGTCAAGCTGAGCCCTGGTCAGTCCACTACCGGCCTGACCAGCGGCATTCAATCCGGCAGCCGTCTCGGCTTCAAGGGCACTGAAGATCTCGGCGGCGGCATGGCTGCAATTTTCGCCCTGGAAAACGGCTTTGACATCAGCACCGGCGCGGCAGCGCAAGGCGGCACGTTGTTCGGTCGTCAAGCCTGGGTTGGCCTGAAAGGCGGCTTCGGCACCGTCAAACTCGGTCGTCAGTACACCCCGCTGTTCATCGCCCTCGACACGATCGACCCGATGGGTACCGGCCTGAGCGGTGGCGGCAACGGTATTGCAGCAGTGTTCAATCCGGGCGTTGGTTACACCAACCCGCGCATGAACAACACGATCAACTACTCGTTCGCCGCTGCTGGCGTTACCGGTGAACTGGCTTATGGTCTGGGTGAAGTTGCTGGCTCCAACCGTACCGGCCGTGAAATCGGCGCGAATGTGGGTTATGCAAATGGTCCGATCACCGCTGTTGTTGCCTACGACGACAAGAACGACACCGCTATCGGCAGCCAAGGCAACATTCGTACGTGGATGCTGGGCGGCGCATATGACCTGCACGTAGCCAAGCTGCACGCAGCCTTCGCAGACAACCGCGGTGACAACGCTGTTGGCGCAACCGCACTCCGCAGCCGTGACTGGATGCTGGGCGTGAGCGCTCCGGTTGGTGGCACGGGCACCGTTCTGGCATCGTACGTTCGTCACGACGACCGCCTGAGCACGGGCGCTGTTGATGCTGACTACTGGCAGTTGGGCTACACCCACGGCCTGTCCAAGCGT
The DNA here is from genome assembly GCF_035254865.1 of Noviherbaspirillum sp. Lineage (GTDB taxonomy): Bacteria > Pseudomonadota > Gammaproteobacteria > Burkholderiales > Burkholderiaceae_D > Noviherbaspirillum. The sequence continues at coordinate 34,952 of NZ_DATFAF010000036.1, read as the reverse complement.
ACCAACCTGTACACATCCTACTCGAAGCTGAACAACAAGCCGGCTGGCTCTGTTGACACTTCCTGGCTGAACGTTGGTATCCGCCACAAGTTCTAATCAGCTGCAGGCGTAAGCCTATAGTGATTTGACTGCAGTATTGAAAAGGCACCTTCGGGTGCCTTTTCTTTTTTCGATGACTGGAACCGAGCGCGCGGAGAGCGGTAACCCGAGAAGCGAATCAGGTCGTTTTCGAACCCGTTTCGCGTACTCTGGCAGGTCGGAATACCGTAGCGTCCGCATAGAACGCCTCCCCTTGGTCCTCGCACCACCCGGGGATACCCAGAACCGGCAAGGGCGTAAAGTCGGCAGTCGTCAGCTTATTGGACAGTGTCCGGGATATTGCTTGATCCAGCCATGCATGCTTATCGGACAACGGCAATGCGAAATAGCTCGATTCCACAATGACCGGGTAGGCATGGGCAGTGATGGCCTTGTATGGGTGCACGAGCTTCTCCATCAAGGCATGACCGAACAAGCAGACTTCACAGTCACTGCCGAATGCATCGCGCCTGGACATGAACAGCTCTTGCCAGCGGTGAGCGCGCAGATCCTCCAACAGCAACACATCGTGCGTTACCAGTAGCGCTACATTTTCGTCAAAAATGGTCGCTGCATCGCGAAGTTTGCCACGCATCGGCCCCACGCCGTCCATGTCGGCGATTCCTGCGGCTTGCAACGCGTTGAGCCGGACTTTGATTTGCGGGAAGCTGAGCCAGACCAAGGCGTTGAAAAAATCGTGGAGATTGTCGCGAGTCGGTACGCAGCCGGTCTGGCTGATGAATGCTTCGTAGGCGGTATTCGGTGTCAAATCGGCCTGGGGCACGAACCGGACGCGCAAGCCACGGTGATTGTGCAAATCCTTTGCCTCGGCCAAGGCGTTCAACTCGGCGCGCCAATCAGTCGCACGCGCCAGCAAGTCGCCAGTCGCGGCCAGCGGCGCCAGCCATGGTTGCGTCCAATCGATCTCGCGAAGGAATTCACCACGCATCATTGACCCAAGAATCGGCGGTGGCTACACGCCGTCCCGAGGCGCGTGCAGAAACAGACTCAGGCGAGCTGCCAGCCAATCGTTTCGCCGCCGTTCAACGGCACCACTGTCGTATCACCCATCGGCAGTTCTGCCGGGAGCTGCCAGTTTTCGCGCCGCAGTGTGATTGTGCCGGTGTTGCGCGGCAGTCCATAGAATGCCGGGCCGTTAAAACTGGCAAATGCTTCGAGCTTGTCCAGCGCCCCTGCCTGATCAAATGCCTGGGCGTACAACTCCATGGCATGCAGCGCGGTGTAGCAGCCGGCGCAGCCGCAGGCATGCTCCTTCAGCCCCTTCGGGTGCGGTGCGGAGTCGGTGCCGAGGAAGAATTTGGTGCTGCCGCAAGTGGCGGCACGCACCAGCGCCAGCCGGTGTTCTTCGCGTTTCAGCACGGGCAGGCAGTAGTAATGCGGTCGAATGCCGCCCTTGAAGATTTCGTTGCGGTTGTAGAGCAAGTGGTGGGCAGTAATCGTCGCCGCAATCCTGTCGTCGGCTTCGTTGACGAATTGCGCCGCATCTTTGGTCGTGATGTGCTCGAACACGACTTTCAATGCAGGCAAGTCGCGCCGCAACGGTTGCAGCACGCGGTCGATGAAGACGGCTTCGCGGTCAAAGATATCAACCTCGGGATCGGTGACTTCGCCGTGGACCAGCAAGGGCATGCCGAGTTCCTGCATCGTTTCCAGCGTCTTGTAGCACTTTGACAAGGCCGTCACGCCCGCGTCGGAATTGGTCGTTGCGCCCGCCGGGTACAGTTTGACCGCATGCACAAAACCGCTGTCTCTGGCACGACGGATTTCGTCGGCGGGCATATTGTCGGCCAGATACAAGGTCATCAGGGGCTCGAAACTCATCCCCTGCGGCAGCGCGGCGAGAATGCGCTCGCGATAGGCAATCGCCTGCGCTGTCGTGGTGACGGGCGGCTTCAGGTTGGGCATGACGATTGCGCGGCGGAACTGCCGCGCGGTATGCGGCAATACGCTGGCAAGGGTTGCGCCGTCGCGCAGGTGCAAATGCCAGTCGTCAGGACGGGTAATGGTAATGCTGCTGGAGTTCTGGGAAGCGGCTGGGTGGGACATGGCGACTCTTTCTTTGAAGTGTCGCTATTTTACCCGTTTGGAAGTGGCGATATCGCGCGCGGCAGGCCATAAAAAAACCGCTTCAGGCGCGGCGCTGAAGCGGTTCGAATCGGAAAAAATACCGTGTCAGTGGATGATTTTCGCCAGGAAATCGCGCGCCCGATCGGAACGCGGCGAGCCGAAGAATTCTTCCTTGGTGCAATCTTCGACGATGCAGCCCTTGTCCATGAAGACGACGCGATTCGCCACTTTTTTCGCGAAACCCATTTCGTGGGTCACGACCATCATGGTCATGCCTTCCTGCGCCAGTCCGACCATGACGTCCAGCACTTCATTGATCATTTCCGGGTCGAGCGCGGAGGTCGGTTCGTCGAACAGCATGGCAATGGGATCCATCGACAAGGCGCGCGCAATGGCGACGCGCTGCTGCTGACCGCCGGATAACTGCCCCGGGAACTTGTCCTTTTGCGAAAGCAGACCCACGCGGTCGAGATACTTCAAGCCGCGCTCCATCGCTTCCTCTTCGCTGCGGCCGAGCACCTTGACCTGGCCGAGCGTCAGGTTCTGGCGAATCGACAGATGGGGGAACAATTCAAAGTTCTGGAACACCATGCCGATGTGTGCGCGCAGCTTGGACAGGTTTGTCTTGGGGTCGCCGACCGACACGCCGTTGACCAGGATCTCGCCTTTCTGGAACGGTTCCAGGCCGTTGACGGTCTTGATCAAGGTCGACTTGCCCGAACCGGACGGACCGCAGACGACCATCACGTCGCCCTTGCTGACACGGGTTGTGCAATCGGTCAGCACCTGGAAGCTGCCGTACCATTTGCTCACGTTTTTAATTTCGATCATTTCCTAATCCTCAGCGAATGATGGCAATGCGTTTCTGCAGTCGCTTGACCATGAATGACAGCGCGAAGCAGAGCGCAAAATAGACGACGGCGACAAACAGGTACATCTCGACAATGCGGCTGTCGCGCTGGGCGATCTTGCCGGCGGCGCCGACGAAGTCGGTCACATTGAGCAAGGACACCAGCGAAACGTCCTGGAACAGCACGATGGTCTGCGTCAGGAGGATGGGCAGCATGTTGCGGAATGCCTGCGGCAGGATTACCAGTTGCATCGCCTGCCTGTAGGTCAGCCCGAGTGCGTATGCCGCGCCGACCTGCCCCTTGGAGATGCTCTGGATGCCTGCTCGCATGATCTCGCAGAAGTACGCCGCCTCGAACATGATGAAGGTGATGTAGGCCGAGCGATCGGCGCCGAGCTGGATGGGCCGCTCGGAGCCGGTAATCGCCTGCAGCACCTCCGGCACCAGAAAGTAGAACCAGAAGATCACGAGCAACAGCGGGATGGAGCGCATCAGGTTGACATAACCTGCCGCGCCCATTGCCAGCGGCTTGAAATGCGACAGCCGCGCCATCGCCAGCAAGGTGCCGAAGATCGTTCCGCCGACGGCGGCAACCACGGTCAGTTGCAGCGTGTACTGCAGGCCGCCCAGCAGGTAGGGCCAGGTACGAACAACGACGTCAAAATCAATATCGCCCATTATTTGCCTCCCGCGATATAGCCTGAGACCGCAACCCGGCGTTCGATGAAGGCCATGATCCGGTTGGCGGTCATCGCGATCACGACATAGATCAAGGTCGCAGCGGCAAATGCCTCGAAATAACGGAAGGTCATTTCACCCATCTCGCGCGTGCGGAAAAAGAGCTCCACCAGGCCGATCGAATAGGCGACGGCGGTGTTCTTGATCAGGTTCATCACTTCCGAGGTCAGCGGCGGAATGATGATGCGGTACGCCATCGGCAGCAGCACGAAGCGGTAGGTCTGGATCTGCGTGAGGCCGAGCGCGTAGCCGGCATTGCGCTGGCCGCGCGGCAAGGACTGGATGCCCGAACGTACCTGCTCGGCGATGCGCGAGGAGGTAAAAAAGCCGAGGCAGACCACCGCCGTCACGAACTGATGCTCGGTCGGATCGAGAGTTGTCACCCATGCCTTGACCGAAGGAATCAAGCCCGGCACGACAAAGTACCAGACGAAAAACTGCACAATCAGCGGTATGTTGCGGAACAGCTCCACGTAGGCGTTACCCAACCTGACCATCCAATGCTTTTCGGTGGTGCGCGCCACACCGATGATCGAACCCAGCACGAACGCCATGATCCAGGCGAGCGTCGCCGTTCCGAGCGTCCATCCGAGGCCGGAAAGGAGCATGTCAGCCCATGTTCCGTCGCCGTCGGGGACCTGCTCGAAAAAAATTCCCAAATTCATTTTTGTCTCCCAGCTTGCTCAGGCATGTGACAGAGCCGGCCCGCACAGGCAGGACCCGTCACCAAAAATATCCGTTTGCCTGAAAAAAAGCCGGATGGCGCGGACGCCTTCCGGCTCTTCATTTCATGCAACGCGCTTAAACGCCCTTGTCGTTCGGGTTCTTGAACGCTTCGCGGATAGCCGGGGTCATCGGGAAGTTGATGTTGATGCCCTTCGGCGGGATCGGGCTCTGGAACCACTTGAAGTAGATCTTCTCGATTTCGCCCGACTTCATGACGCCGCTGATAGTCTTGTCGACCAGCGCCTTGAATTGCGGGTCATCCTTGCGCAGCATCATGCTGTACGGCTCCTGACGCAGCGACTCGGGAATGATCTTGAAGTCTTTCGGGTTGCGCGAATTGGCGATCTGGCCGGCCAGCAGGATGTCGTCCATGACGAAGGCAGCCGCACGGTCATCTGCCATCAGCAGAAAGGATTCGGCGTGGTCCTTGCCGTAGATTTCCTTGACTTCCGCGTGCTTGGTCTTTTCGTAGGACTTGAGCAGCGGCACCGAGGTCGTGCCGGAAGTGGTGGAAACGGTCTTGCCGGCGAGGTCGGCGAGGGAGTTGATGTTGGAAGTCTTCTTGACCGCAGCCGTCACGTTGATGACGAAATAGGTCGGGCCGAACGAAACTTGCTGCTGGCGGGCCACGGAGTTGGTAGTCGAACCGCATTCCAGGTCGATGGTGCCGTTTTGCAGCAAGGGAATGCGATTGCTGGAGGTCACCGGCTGCAGATTGACTTTCAGGTTGGGCATCTTGAGCTCGGTCTTCGCCGCATCCACGATCTTCATGCACAGGTCCATCGCATAACCGATGGGCTGCTGCTTGTCGTCGAGATAGGAAAACGGTACGGAAGACTCGCGATAGCCAACGGTAATGGCGCCCGTGTCCTTGATCTTCTTCAGCGTACCGGTCAGGTCTTGCGCTTGTGCCGTGCCGACGATTGCGCCGGTGGCGATAAGGATGGAGATGAGCTTCGATGATTTCATATTGCCTCCTGTAAAAATTGTGTGCCCTAGTGTATCAAAAGGGTTGGTTCAAAAGCTGACTTTATCGCGTGTTTCAAGCTAGCTTTTGAACCCGGCCCTCCCTGCAAAGAAACGTGCCGAAGTTTTGGCCCGTTGACTCTGTATTCCTTGTGGTTCCGGCGGCTAATCTCCGACTTTATCAGTCGGGAAACGCAGTGTGTCGCGCAGCAAATGGCCGATCGGCATGTTCATGTTGATCCCCTTCGGCGGGATCGGGCTCTTGAACCATTTGTCGTACAGCTTGTAGATCTCCCCATCCTGGATGATACGACCCATTTCACGATCGACCAAGGCCTTGAACGGGGCATCGTCCTTGCGCAGCATGATGGCATACGGCTCGGCGGAGAGTGCGTCTCCCACCACGATGAAGCGGCTGGGATCCGGCGAACTGGCGCGCAAGCCGAACAATAATACGTCATCCATCGGAAAAGCCTCGGCCTCGCCTTTCTCAACCATGTTGAACGACTCCGCATGGTCGCGGCCTTCGACCAGCTTCAGGCCCAGCGAGCGCACCTTGTCGCGCTCTGTCAGGAGTTTCACACTGGTCGTGCCCTTGGTGGTCACAACCCGTTTGTCGCGCAGATCGGCCCAGTTCCTGATCCCGGAGTCGGCGCGGACTACCATGCGCGCCGCCGCGACGAAGTGCGGAATGGTAAATGCGACTTGTTTGCGCCGCTCTGCGTTATTGGTCGTCGATCCGCATTCGAGGTCGGCCCTGCCCTCGACGATGGCGGGAATACGCGTGGACGGCGTGACCGGCAGGTAGGCGATGTCGAGACGGCTTAGCTTGAGTTCGCGTCGTACCGCATCGGCAATCTTGAGACACAAGTCGACGGCGTAGCCGATCGGCTTCTTGTGCGCATCGAGATAGGAAAACGGCAGCGACGCTTCGCGATAAGCGATCGTGATGGATTGGGTTTCGCGGATTTTCGAGAAGGTGTCGGTGGCGTGGGCCGCGGCGGCAAAAAAGCAAAGAAGCGCGGCTGCACCTGCCTGTGCAATGGCATTATTGTTGACTTGCATCATGTCTCCATATCATGCCGGTTCATTCTGACGGACCGGTCTCGTACAGCAACAACCGCCCGGCGTGCTTTTTCATTCGCATACAGCCGCCGGGCTGGTCAACGCCGAATGCGGCCGGCACATTGTCAGCCGCATTCGGACTGTTCAGCTAGATCGTGGGTGAATCAGGGGTAGAGGCCACGCATTTCACGGGCCTGCAAGACGCGCGTACAGGCCACGATAAATGCCGCCGTGCGCAATGAGACTTGCTTCTCCTGTGCCAATTGCCAGACTGCCGCAAAGGCTTCGCGCATGATGCGGGTGAGACGTTGATTGATTTCGTCCTCGGTCCAGAAGAAGCTGGAGAAATCCTGCACCCATTCAAAGTAGCTGACGGTCACGCCGCCGGCATTGGCGATCACGTCCGGCACCACCAGCACGCCCTTGTCCATCAAGATGTCGTCGGCGGCGGGTGTTGTGGGGCCATTCGCGCCTTCCAGGATGATCTTGGCGCGGATCTTGTTTGCATTGGCCTCAGTGATCTGCTGCTCAAGCGCCGCGGGAATCAGGATGTCGCAATCGACCTCCCAGAACTGGCTACGGTCACGCACCACTTCCGCGCCGGCGAAACCGGCCACGCTGCCGTGTTCGGTGACGTGCTTTTGCAGCGCCACCACGTCGATGCCGCTGTCGCGCATCACGGTCGCCACATGATCCTGAACCGCGACCACCTTGGCGCCGGCTTCGGAGAACAGGCGCGCAGCGACGCCGCCGACATTGCCGAAACCCTGCACTGCGACACGCGCACCCTTGATGTCCATGCCGCGCTTGGCCGCTGCTTCGCAGCCGACCACGTAGACGCCGCGGCCGGTCGCTTCCTGCCGCCCGAGGCTGCCGCCGAGCGAGATCGGCTTGCCTGTGACAACGCCGGATGCGGTGCTGCCCTGGTTCATGGAATAGGTGTCCATCATCCACGCCATGATCTTCTCGTTGGTGTTGACGTCGGGCGCGGGGATGTCCTTGTTGGGGCCGATGATGATATTGATTTCGCTGGTGTAGCGGCGCGTCATGCGTTGCAATTCGCCCTGCGACAGCGTCTTCGGATCGACCCGGATGCCGCCCTTGGCGCCGCCGTACGGCACGTTGACAGCGGCGTTCTTGACCGTCATCCAGGCCGAGAGCGCCATCACTTCCGACAAGGTGACATCCTGGTGGAAGCGCACGCCGCCCTTGCCCGGTCCACGCGAGGTATTGTGCTGCACACGATAGCCTTCGAAGTGGGAAATGGTGCCGTCGTCACGCTCGATCGGCACGTCGACGATCAGGATGCGCTTCGGGCGCTTCAGTGTTTCAACCCAGCGGGCCAGCGAACCGAGATAGGGAGTGACGCGATCGATCTGTTCCAGGTAGACGCCCCAAGGGCCGATTTCGTGCGGGGTAAGGTAAGAGGGAATTTCGTGCTGGTTCGACATATTGCTGCTCCTTGTGGGTTCAGGTTCGCCGCCGTCTTGTGGGCGGCGGATCACATGAATGAATCGTAGAGCAACGCAGTGCAGCAAAGCCAATGCTTTGTTCGCATGCAAGTATGCAAAAAATGCATAACTGTTTATACAGCCGGATCAGCCGGTTTTCTTGCCGACCTTCATCTGCTTGCGCGCCTGCGCCTTGGCCTGCGTTTCGCCGCGCCGGACCAGATAATCCCACAAGCGCGACACGATCGGCTTGCCCGGCCGCTGCACGGACGGACGCTCGCGGTACAAGCGGATCTCCATGTTGACCTCCCACTCGGCATTCCCGCCATCGGCGCGCGCCAGCTGCTTCTGCTTCACTTCGCGGGTCACCGCAGATTCGGGCAGGAACGCAAGGCCGTGCCCTTCCAGCGCCATCATCTTCAAGCCTTCGGCCATGTCGGTTTCGTAGCGCTTTTCCAGGTACAGAGGACGCTTGGCGTCGGACAGGATCAGATCGACCATGCGCCCCAGGTAAGCGTTGCTGGTGTAGGACAGAAACGGTAGAGGTGCCTTGGCGCTGCCGGGCAGCGGGAATTCGGGCGTTCCGGACTTGTCGCAGCGCGAATAGGCGCGCAGTGCTTCACTGCCGAGCGTGAGCATGTCGTAATGGCTGGCATCAAGCTGCACCGGCTGGCGCGGATGGTGATAGCACAGCAGCAGATCGCAGCCGCCATCGACCATGCTCATCACGGCGTCATGCACGTTCAGGGCGATGAGCCGCGTGTGCAGCGTGCCGAAGCCGGCATCCAGCTCGGTGATCAGTTCCGGCATGTAGGTCAGCGACAGCGTATGCGGCACGGCGAAGTCGACGGTCGTATGCGCGGTCGGCCGCTTGCCGCGCATCAGGGCGCGCGCGTTGTTGATCTGGCCCAACATTTCCAGCGCCTGCTCGTAGAACACTTCGCCGGCCGGCGTCAGCCGGGTCGGGTAAGAAGTCCGGTCGATCAGGTCGGCGCCGAGCCAGGCTTCGAGCGATTGAATGCGGCGCGAGAATGCCGGTTGCGTCACATGGCGCAACTCGGCGGAGCGACTGAAGCTATGCGTCTCGGCCAGGGAGATGAAGTCTTCCAACCATTTGGTTTCCATGGCGCTATGGTAGTGCCGTTCGCCGGACAGCGCAAAGCATTGCCGTGCAAGGCCTTACGCAGCTTCCGATTCCGGCCCGATTTCTTCGGACGAGGGCACCGTGGCTTCGCTTTCCTGCCGCGCCTGCTGACGTGCCCACATTTGCGCATAGGCACCATCCTTCGCCAACAGCTGCGCGTGGGTGCCGCGCTCGAGGATGCGGCCGTGGTCGAGCACCAGGATCTGCGCGGCATCCGCAATGGTGGACAAGCGATGTGCGATGACCAGCGTGGTGCGGTGCTTCGCGATTTCCTTCAATTGCGACTGAATGGCCTGTTCCGCTTTCGAATCGAGCGCCGAGGTCGCTTCGTCGAAGATCAGGATCGCCGGATTTTTCAGGAGCGTGCGCGCGATCGCGACGCGCTGCTTTTCGCCGCCTGACAGTTTCAATCCGCGTTCGCCGACCATGGTGGCGTAGCCATCCGGCAGGCTCTCGATGAAGTCGTGGATGTAGGCCGCCCTGGCTGCAGCGATGATCTCGTCCTTGCTCGCGTCCGGCCGGCCATAGGCGATGTTGTATTCAATCGTATCGTTGAACAGAACCGTATCCTGCGGCACGATGCCGATCGCCTTGCGCAACGAAATCTGCGTCACATCGCGCAGGTCCTGGCCATCGATCGTAATGTTGCCGGAATTGACGTCGTAAAAGCGGAACAACAGGCGCGACAGGGTCGATTTGCCCGAGCCGCTGTGACCGACCACGGCGGTGGTGCTGCCGGCAGGGATCGTGAAATCGACATCGAACAGAATCTGCCGCTTGCTTTCGTAGCTGAAATTGACATGCGAGAACCTGACTTCGGCGCCGTCGATCGCAAGCGGCTTGGCATGCGGCGCATCGGCGACTTCGCGATGCTGATCGAGCAGCGTGAACAGGCGCTCCATGTCGGCCAGGCTCTGCTTGATTTCGCGATAGATCACGCCCAGGAAATTGAGTGGAATGTAGAGCTGGATCATGAATGCGTTCACCAGCACCAGATCGCCCAGCGTCATCTTGCCGTCGATCACGCCCTGCGTCGCGCGCCAGAGTATGAGTGTGACCGCAACTGCAATGATCAAGGACTGGCCGGTGTTGAGGATAGACAGCGAGGTTTGCGACTTGATCGCGGCTGTTTCCCACTTGTGCATGCTCTTGTCGTAGCGGCGCGCTTCATAATCCTCGTTGCCGAAATACTTCACCGTTTCATAGTTGATCAGCGAATCGATGGCGCGCGTGTTGGCTTTCGAATCCAGCTCGTTCATGGTGCGCCGGAAGTTGGTGCGCCATTCGGTAACGGCAACGGTATAGCCGATATAGATGGTGAGCGCGGTCAGGGCGATCACCGCGAACCAGACGTCGTAGTGCAGGACCAGGTAGCCGATCACCAGGACAATTTCGACCAGCGTCGGCAAGATGCTGTAGAGGGTATACGAGACCAATGAGGAAATACCGCGCGTGCCGCGTTCGATATCGCGCGTCATGCCGCCTGTTTGCCGATTCAAATGGAATCGCAGGGACAGCGCATGCAGATGGCGAAATACCTTCAATGCAATGGTGCGGACCGCGCTTTGCGTGACCTTGGCGAACACGAATTCGCGCAACTCGGTAAACATGGTCGTGCATAGACGCAAGGCGCCGTACGCAACCAATATGCCGACCGGCAAAACAAGCAGGGCCTGCGGCTTGCCGGGCGTGATCGTCATGTGGTCGATCAAGGCTTTCAGAACGAGCGGCACACCGACGTTGGCAAGCTTGGCGGCGACCAGGAAGGTAAATGCCAGCAGTACGCGCCATTTGTAGGCCCACAAGTAGGGGAGCAAGGTCCTGAGCGTTGCCCAGTCATTGCGGGTGCCTTGATTGGCAGGGGGCTCGGGATAGGAAACGGAATGGCGGCGCATGAAAATTGCAGTCAGAATAGTTTATGCTTCGTGTCAGAACGATTGTAACGTAGGACCCGGAATTCATCAGACATGCAAAACGAGGGAGAAGGACAATGCATAACAGCCACCATACCAAGCTGCCCGAAGGAAAAATTCCGCAGCTGCGCGTCATGCCCATGCCGGCCGACGCGAATGTGCATGGCGACGTGTTTGGCGGCTGGATCATGGCGCAGGTCGATATTGCCGGCGCCTTGCCGGCCGTGCGACGCGCCAACGGTCGTGTTGCGACGGTGGCAGTGAATTCCTTTCTCTTCAAGCACCCGGTATTTGTGGGCGACTTGCTGTCGTTCTATGCCGATATCGTCAAGGTGGGCAACACGTCGATTACGGTCAATGTCGAAGTCTACGCGGAACGCAACCGTTTGCAGGTGGAGACGGTCAAGGTAACCGAGGCAACACTGACTTATGTCGCGACCGGCGACGACCGCAAGCCACGCCAGGTGCCGCCGCTGGCAGAATAAGCAGATTTCTGCCGGCCGCATTGTTTCCCGCAAGTTGTTAAAGCATCGGCGCTCCGCGGCGCGCTTCGATGCGGATCATTGTCTTATGTCACTCCACCGCAGATCCTTCCTTCTCCAGTCGGCTCGACTGTTATCGCTGACGGCTCTGTCCGCCGCTTTTCCCGGCATCGCCAGCGCGCGCACAAACGCTTATCCGTTCAGTTTGGGCATTGCGTCCGGCTCGCCGCGCGCCGACAGCGTCGTGCTCTGGACACGCATCCTGCCCGATCCCTTGAATGCGCTGTCTGCGGGAACGCAGGCGCTCCGCGTGCAATGGGAGATGGCGGAGGACGAAGCATTTCGGCGCATTGTCGCCAAAGGCAGTACGACCGCATTGCCGGAACTGGCGCACAGCGTGCATATCGATGTCACCGGCCTGCGTCCCGACCGGTGGTACTGGTATCGCTTCATGCTCGGCGATGCGGTCAGCCCTGTCGGCCGCACGCGTACCGCGCCGGCGGCGGAAAGCATGCCGGGGTCCTTGCGCTTCGCCTTTGCCTCGTGTCAGCACTGGGAGTTCGGCGAGTATGCCGCGCATCGCCACATCGCGGCGGAAGCACCGGATCTGGTCGCGTTCCTGGGCGACTATATCTACGAATGGGGGCCATACGACCTGGCGCATCCCACTGCCCCGCGTCGCAGGATCAACGAATGCTTGAGTCTGGCGGACTATCGTGCCCGTTATGCGCAATACAAATCCGATCCGCATCTGCAGGCGTCGCATCGGGTGGCGCCATGGATTGTCACGTGGGACGACCATGAGGTCGCCAACGACTATGGTGGCGACCGGGATGAACGGGTGGATCCGAATTTCCTCGCGCGCCGCGCCGGAGCGTACCAGGCGTTTTACGAACACATGCCGGTACGCCTGCCTGCGCTGCCGAGCGACCCGACGCGTTTTGCCCAGATGCGGATTTTCGATCGTTATGACTGGGGTCGACTGGCGCAGTTTCATGTGCTCGACGATCGGCAATACCGTACTTACCATGCCTGCCCTCATCCCGGGCGCGGGGGATCTGCGTCGGTGACCGCGAGTTGCGCGGAGCGGATGGATCCTGCGCGCACCCTGCTCGGCCTGGAACAGGAAACCTGGCTGACCGAGGGCTTTGCGAAGTCGCGCGCCAAATGGAATTTCATCGCACAACAAACGCTGATGGCGCAAGCCTCGCAGGTCCCGATTGCGAAGGAAGGCGATGGGCGCTTCTGGACGGATGGCTGGGACGGCTATCCCGCCGCGCGCCAGCGTCTGTTTGACAGCGTCCTCAAACATCGTCCTGCCAATCCGGTCGTGCTGTCGGGGGATGTGCACGCATTTTACGCATCCGACCTGAAGCGGGATTTCAATCGTCCCGATTCTGCCGACAACCCGGTGATCGCAACAGAGTTCTGCGGCACATCGGTGACATCGAGTTCTCGGCCGCAATCGCGCACCGATCAGTATGTTGCGCAGAATCCGCACATGAAATACGGCCGCAGCGATCGCCGCGGGTTTGTGATGATGGAGGTCACGCCCGCCCGCACGCAGGTGCGCTTTCAGGGCTTGGATGACGTGCGAAATGCCGATTCCGGGATCAGTACGCTTGCACGCTTTGTGGTGGAGGATGGGCGCCCGGGCGTGATCACGGCCGGCTGAATCATCGGTACGTTTGCGATTCCGGTTGCCCACATAAAAAAACCGCCTGCATCGCAGGCGGTTTTCCCTTATCGTCCCAGGCTTGCCGCAATCCGCGTGCGGACTATGCAGCCTTTTTCTTTTCGTCACGCAGTTCGCGACGCAAAATCTTGCCAACGTTCGTCTTCGGCAGATCGTCGCGGAATTCGATGTACTTCGGCTTCTTGTAGCCGGTGAGCTGCTCCTTGCAGTAGTTCATCAGCTCATCGACAGTCAACGACGGATCCTTGCGCACCACGAACAGCTTCACCGCTTCGCCGGAATTCGAATCCGGCACGCCGATGCAGGCGCATTCCAGCACACCCGGATGCGCGGCGACGACGCCTTCGACTTCGTTCGGATAGACGTTGAAACCGGACACCAGGATCATGTCCTTCTTGCGATCGACGATCGTGACGAAGCCGCGCGGGTCCATCACGCCGATGTCTCCGGACTTGAAGAAGCCATCCGGGGTCATGACCTTGGCGGTCTCGTCCGAACGATTCCAATAGCCAGTCATCACCTGCGGGCCGCGAATGGCGATCTCGCCCGGCTGCCCTTGCGGCACCGGCTTGCCGTCGTCATCCAGGATCGCGATATCAGTGGAAGGAATCGGCAGGCCAATGGCGCCGGAGAACTCGGTCGAATCGGCCGGATTGATGGTGGCCGACGGCGAAGTCTCGGACAAACCGTAACCTTCGATGATCGGGCAGCCGGTGATCTTCAGCCATTTGTCGTTGACCGCCTTCTGCACGGCCATGCCGCCGCCGTTGCAGATCTTGAGGCCGGAGAAATCCAGCTTGGCGAAATCGGGATTGTTGAGCAAGCCGTTGTACAGCGTGTTCACGGCCGGCAGCAGGTTGAACTTGTACTTCGACAGCTCCTTCACGAAGCCGGGAATATCGCGCGGATTCGGAATCAGGATGTTCATCGCGCCCCAGCGGGTCCCCATCAGACAGCAGGCCGTGAGTGCAAAGATGTGATACAGCGGTAATGCGCAGACGATCGTCAGCGGATCGATCCTGGGCTCCTGCTGCAGCGCCGGCTGCGCCCATGCGTCGTTCTGCAGCACGTTGGCGATGACGTTGCGATGCACCAGCGTCGCCCCCTTCGACACGCCGGTGGTGCCGCCGGTGTACTGCAGGAAGGCGACATCGTCGTGCGTGAGTTCGACCGGCTTGAGCGTCAGGCGCGCGCCCTGGGCCAGCGCCTGCTTGAAGCGGGTAGCGTTCGGCAAGGAGAATGCCGGCACCATTTTCTTCACATTGCGAACCACGAAGTTGACGATCGCGCCCTTGAGGCCGCCCAGCATTTCACCCATGCTGCCGACCACCACATGCTTGACCTTGGTCTTGCCGATGATCTGTTCCAGCGTGGTGGCGAAGTTTTCCAGAATGATGATAGCTTCGGCGCCGGAGTCGTTGAGCTGATGCTCCAGTTCGCGCGGCGTGTACAGCGGATTGACGTTGACGACCGTATAACCCGCGCGCAGGATGCCGGCAATGGCGATCGGATACTGCAGCACGTTGGGCATCATGATGGCGACGCGCGCACCCTTCTGCAGTCCGCGGCTTTGCAGCCATGCCCCGAGCTGCTTGGACATCTGGTCGACTTCCGCATAAGTGAGGAACTTGTCCATGCAAACGTACGCCTTGCGCGACGCGAACTTGCGGAAGGACTCCTCGAGGAGGTGCACCAATGATCGGTACTGGGAGCAATCGATGTCCGTCGGAACGCCCTTGGGATACGACTTCAGCCAAATTTTTTCCATGTCTGCCTCTGATCTTATTTTGGGGTGGAAGATACGGTTTTGCGAAATAATCGAACGACCGGTTCTTTTTTTATAGCATAGATGCTATCGGCGGGAAGCTTGCTGCGCAAGTCTTTTCAAGGGTTTGAAGAAGGATAAGAAGGTTTCTTCTAGTCCGGGCAAGTTGTTGCGTCGCAACAATTCTATACGCACGCCCCGGATGCGACAAAGCGACCACACGGGTCGCTTTGTTCGGTTGGCGGGTAGCGCCGTGTGGCGCTACCTGATGATGCTTAATGATCAACAGCAGCTTGCAGGTTGCCGGCCGTGAGCGAGGGGCTGTTGCCGAGGCTGGCGAGCTGGCGATGCCGCTCTTCCTCGCCCAGCGTCGACAGTGCGCGCACGGCGGCATAGAACTTCGGCATGCTCTTGGTCTGCGCCATCAGGGCGCGGAATCCCGGCACCAAATCGTGATAGGTCGCGATGGCGGACAAGTGGGCGTTCGACAGCGGCTCGGCGAACCAGCGGTCGTAGCCGGCATAGCCGCCCCAGCTGGCTTTCAGCACCTGGTATTCATCCTTCAGAGCCTGGAAGATTGCCGCCTTCTCTTTCCTCTTTTCGCCGTCGCTGACGTCGCGATCGTAGTTTGCCTTCAGCGTCTTGCGGTACTTGAGCAGCATGGCCAGGAAATCCTGCTTGCGCGCTTCATACGCCGCATAGTCCTTGCGCATCTTGTCGTTGCCGTACTTTTCGAGCCAGCGCTCGACGCCGGCCTCTTCCACCGATACGGCGAAGGACTCGTTGAAGCGCGAATCGCCCGGCACGTAGACGACCTGGTGCGCCAGCTCATGAAAAACCAT
The DNA here is from genome assembly GCF_035254865.1 of Noviherbaspirillum sp. Taxonomy (GTDB): domain Bacteria; phylum Pseudomonadota; class Gammaproteobacteria; order Burkholderiales; family Burkholderiaceae_D; genus Noviherbaspirillum. The sequence goes on along the minus strand of NZ_DATFAF010000036.1, from coordinate 19,148 downwards.
GCGCGCCACTTCGCCGTCGGGATAGCGGATGAAGGTCGACAGCACCGGGTCCTTGAACCAGCCGAGTGTGGAATAAGCCGGCACGCCCGACACCTCGACGTCGTACTTCTCGGCGCGCAGCTCGGCGGCATACGCCTGCGCATCTTCCTTGCTGTAGTAGCCGCGATAGTTCACGCAGCCGGCCACCGGGAAGCACCACTCCAGGGGCTTCAGCGACAATTCCGGCGTCGCCACGACATTCCACATGACGAAGGGGCGCTTGAGATCGGCATAGGTGGTGAAGGTGTCATTGTCCGGCAGGCCGAGATCGGTGGCGGCGAATGACCGGATTTCCTTGACGCGCGTGAGCTTGACCTTGAGCGTGTCGCCGATGCCCGGCGTGGACAGCCAGTCATCGATCGGCCGCGCTTCGGACAGCAGGGAAAACTGTCCCTGCGCCGCCTGCACGAAATAACCGATCTGCGCGCAGCCGCCGACCAGCGCCGCCACGCCGCAAAAAATCAAAGTCCGCCACTTCATTTTCATATCCCGCCTACACCTTTTCCACCTGCACCAGCACATCGTAGAACGTCGGTCCATTGCCCATGTCGGTCGTGCGCTGGCTGGTGACTTCGTTGGCATTCTTGCCATCGGCGGTCAACTTCTTCCACCAGATCGACAAGCCGACCACCAGTCCCTGCCGCGCCTTCTCGGTCACGCGCGCTTTCGCGACGAATGAGCCGCGCGCATTGAAGATACGCACCGGGTTGCCGTCTTCGATGCCGCGATGGGCGGCGTCGAGCGGGTGGATATCCAGATGCGGTTCGCCTTCCGTATTGCGCAGGCTCTCCACATTGACGAAGGTGCTGTTAAGAAAGTTCCTGGCCGGCGGAGAAATCATCGCGAGCGGATAGTCTTTTCCCAACTCGGGGCTGCTTGCGAGCGATTCATGGGGCGGCACATACGCTGGCAAAGGATCAAGCCCGGCGGCTTTCATGCGCTCGCAATAGAACTCGCATTTGCCCGAGGGCGTGGGGAAGCCTCCGTCTGCGAACGGTGCCTCCGGCATGTTGACTTTCTGCCAACCCTTTTGCTTGAGCGAATCCCAATCGAAATGGATGGCGCGCACATCGTCCTTGTTGAAGGCTTGGGCGGCGATGTCGTCGTCGCTCTCCTTGAAGCAAGGATCATCGAAACCCATGCGTGCGGCGAGCAGCCGGAAAACTTCGGTATTCGGCTTGGCCTCGCCAAGCGGAGCGATCGCCGCATTATTGGCCATCATGTACATGTGACCATAGGTCGTATGGATATCGACATGTTCGAGCTGCGTGGTGGCCGGCAGCAGGATGTCCGCATGGTCGGCGGTATCGGTTTGAAAATGTTCGAGTACAACCGTGAACAAGTCCTCGCGCGCAAATCCTTGCGCCACCTTCGGCGACTCCGGCGCGACGGCAACCGGGTTGGAATTGTAGACAACGAGCGCTTCGATTTTCGGGCCGAATTCCGGTGAGGCTTCGTGCAGCAAGGCATTGCCGATCTCGATCATGTTGATCGTGCGCGACGGCCCCTGCAGTAGATCGGGGCGCTGCAGAGCTTGATTGTTTTTCGGGAAGGCGTCCGATGTGGACAACTGCACGCCGCCCGCTGCGTGACGCCATGCGCCGACCAGCGCCGGCAGGCAGGCGATATTGCGCACCGCCATGCCGCCGCCGTGGGTGCGTTGCACGCCATAGTTGACGCGGATCGCAACCGGTTCGCCGCGCCTGGCGCTCGCTCCGTATTCGCGTGCGAGTTGTTCGACTTCTTCCACCGTGATGCCGCAGGTCTGCGCGGTGCGCTGCGGCGTCCATTCCCGAACGCGCTCCCGGAGCTGGTCGAAGCCGAGGGTATGCCGTGCGATGTAGTCTTCATCGAGCAGGTTTTCGGCGATCAAGACATGCATCATGCCGAGCGCGAGCGCCGCATCGGTGCCGGGCAGCGGCGCGATGTGCTGATGACATTTCTCCGCTGTCAATGAGCGGTAGGGATCGATCGCAATCAGTTTCGCGCCGCGGCGCTTGGCTTCCTGCGCGCGCATCCAGAAATGCAGGTTGGAGGCGATCGGATTGCCGCCCCAGATCAGGATCAGCTTCGCGTTCTGGAATTGCTCGACATCGGTGCCGATGCGCGCGCCGATGCTGTACTTGTATCCGACGCCGCCGGCAGCGGAGCAAATGGTCCGGTCCAGCAGAGACGCGCCGAGCTTGTGGAAGAATCGCGCGGCCATTGACTCGCCCTGCACCAGCCCCATCGTTCCGCAATAGCTGTACGGCAGGATGGCTTGCGGATTGCGCGCCGCAATCTCCTTCAGGCGGGCCGCAATCGTGTCGAGCGCCTCGTCCCAGCTGATGCGTTCGAATTTTCCTTCCCCCTTCCTGCCGATGCGTTTCATCGGATACAAGAGGCGGTCCTTGTGATAGGTGCGTTCGGTGTAGCGCGACACCTTGGTGCACAGCACGCCCGCGGTGGTGGGATGGTCGGGATCGCCGCGCACTTCGGTGGCAACGCCGTCCTTCACGGTGACGAGCAGTGCGCAGGTGTCCGGACAATCATGCGGGCAAGTTGCGCGAACAATGGAGGTGGTCATAAAACATTCCGAGATAAGCCAGCGCTCCCTGAAGGGACATCCGCCGGGCGTTGGGAGTAGCTAAAATATGCTATACCGGTCTGGGCGTAATATACCGATATTGCGCAAGGCGCGCATGCTTCCGAGCAACAAGACGCGCCTGGCAGTGAAATGGAGACAACAATGAAGTTGCTTGACCCGATTACCGAATTTCGTTCCCAATTGCAGCAAATCCGCCGCGAGATCCACGCCTATCCGGAGCTGTGCTTTGAAGAGCAGCGCACCTCCGATGTCATAGCGCAGAAACTGACTGAATGGGGCATCCCCATCCTGCGCGGCATGGGCGTAACCGGCGTGGTGGGCGTGATCAAGAATGGCTCCGGCAAGCGTGCCATCGGCCTGCGCGCCGACATGGACGCACTCCCGGTGCAGGAAATCAATACCTTCCCGCATGCGTCGAAAAATGCGGGAAAGATGCATGCCTGCGGTCATGACGGGCATGTTGCGATGCTGCTCGGCGCAGCGCATTATCTTTCACAACATCGCAATTTCGACGGCACTGTTTATCTGATTTTCCAGCCCGCGGAAGAAGGCGGCGGCGGCGCGAAAAAAATGATGGACGATGGCTTGTTCTCGCAGTGTCCGATGGACGCTGTATTCGGCATGCATAATTGGCCCGGCCTTGCCGCCGGCAGCTTCAGCACCACGGTGGGGCCGATGATGGCCTCGTCCAACGAATTTGAAGTGGTCGTCAGGGGCAAAGGCTCGCATGCCGCGCAGCCGCACAAGGGCGTGGACCCGATCATGGTGGCCATCCAGATTGCGCAGAGCTGGCAAACCATCGTGACGCGCAACAAGAGCCCGATCGATGCCGCAGTCTTGTCGATCACGCAAATCCATGCCGGCACGGCGACCAATATCATTCCCGACGAGGCTACCCTGATCGGCACGGTACGTACCTTCACGACCGAGGTGCTGGACCTGGTTGAACAGCGCATGCAGACCATTGCCGAGCATACCGCGACCGCATTCGATGCCGAGGTCGATTTCCGCTTTAAGCGCAATTACCCGCCCCTGATCAACCACGCGAAGGAAACCGCATTCGCGATCGAGGTGATGAAATCGGTGGCCGGCGCGGACATGGTGAACGCGGCAGCCGAACCGACCATGGGCGCGGAAGATTTCGCATTCATGCTGCAGGAAAAGCCGGGCTGCTATGTTTTCATCGGCAACGGAGAAGGCGACCACCGCGATGGCGGGCATGGACTCGGTCCCTGCAACCTGCACAATCCCAGCTACGATTTCAATGATCGCTTGCTGCCGATCGGCGCGACCTTCTGGGTCCGGCTGGCGGAATCCTATCTGCGCAACACTTGAGGCGCGCCTGCGCCATCGCATCGTGGCGCTACTGCACTTGTGGCAGGGTCAGGGAGGTATTCACCGGCAGCGCGGATTCGCGCAGTAACCGGATATCGCCGTACCACGCCTCGGTGGATTCGCCGGTATTGTCGGTATCGGTCAGCACGCCGATGCCGATCAGCCGGCCCGGCTTTTCGCCGAAGGCCTTCTCGTAGTCCTCGACGATATTGCGGGTGAACGCGCGCCACTCGCCGATGCCCGCCGAGCCGCTCTCGGCCACCATCATCTTGATGCGATTGCTGTAGGTGCTGCGGATGATGGTGCCGACCGGCGCATTGTTTTCCCAGATGTACATCAGGGTGGCGTAGGGGAAATCATGGCCGGTCACGACCTTGGCGGTTTCGAACAGGACTTGATCCGTGAACGGAAGCTTCTCCTTGTCGCCGTCGAATCCGAGAACGATGCGTACCGGTGAATCCTCGGTGGCGCGCTGCGTATTATCCGCGCCCTTGAGCAAAGCCGGAATCTTCCATTGCCACTGGAGCCACGGATGACCTGCCGTATCGACGTTCAGCGTATGCATCAATGCCGATGAGGCACTGTTGGCGCGCGCATGCAGAACGGTCCTGCCTTCCTTGCGCACGAGTTGATATTCGGTCTGCTTCTTGTTGCGCAGGATGATCAGCGGCTTCCAGCCCTCCGGGATTCCGCCGGGAGGATTGGCGGAAAAGAGCGTGAGCCTGCCGTCCGTGTTCGCCGGCTTGGCGGATTGCTCGACCGGATTGCCGCCGGGGTCGAGCGCGCATCCGGTGATCACAAGCGGCAACAAGAACGAAACGGCAAAATGTTTCATGACGGAACGGATCAAAGGCACACGCTCCGTATCGACGTCTGCGTTCTGCACTCAGACTAGAAATCGGTGAACAGCGGCGTTTGCGGCCTGACAATTTGGGATGAATGGATTGTATAGCGTAGCGAAGTCACTTCCGCCGCGATTTGATTTTCGTCGGTCTTTTCGTGAGCAAAATGCCAACGAAGCTGATGATATTTTGCAACAACATCGCGATGCGCGATACTGATCATCCCGGCGTCTGGCAACTCTTGCAACACCAGTTCGTACAAATGCGCTTCGGTCTCGGGATCGAGCGCGCTCGTCGCCTCGTCCAGGAACAGCATCTGCGGTCGCGTCAGCAATGCCCGCACAAAGGCCAGCCGCTGCTGCTCGCCCGGCGAGAGACGCTGGCTCCAGTTATCCATTTCATCGAGCTTTTCCGCCAGGTGAGGCAGCTTGCACAGTTCGAGGAAATGCCGGATCGCGCGGTCCTTGTACGCTTCTTCGGCAGCCGGGTAGGCAATCGCTGCACGCAGCGTCCCGATCGGGAGATAGCTTTTTTGCGGCACGAAGAGCAGCTTCGCTTCGTTCGGTACTTCGACGCTGCCCGAGCCATACGGCCAGATGCCCGCGATGGCGCGGAACAAGGTCGACTTGCCGCAGCCGGACGGTCCGGTAATCAGGATGCGTTGACCGACATGAATGCTCGTCGACAGCGGCCTAGTCAGCGTGTGCCCGCCAGGCAATCGCAGCTCCACATCATCCAGCAGGATCGCGCCGACGTTGTTGCGCTCGACATTGATGCCGGCCTCTTGCGTACGGGCCGCGGTCACCGCCGCATGGAAACCCGCAAGCCGGTTGACGCTCGCCTTCCAGCTCGCGAGGGAACTGAAGGCATTGATAAACCATGACAAGGACTCTTGCACCTGACCGAAGGCCGAGCTGATCTGCATCAGTCCGCCGAACGTGATGGCGCCGCTGAAATAACGCGGCGCGCCAACCAGGAATGGAAAGATGATGGCGAACTGCGCGTAAAAATTCGACGCGACATTCAATCGCTTGGTGGTGCGCATGATGGTCCACCAGTTCTGCCGGATCCATTCGAAGCGGCCCGCCAGTTGCGCGCGTTCCTGCGACTCGCCGCGATATAGCGCAACCGGCTCCGCGTGCTCGCGGATGCGCACCAGGCCGAAACGGAAATCCGCCTCGTAACGTTGCTGCAGGAAATTCTGCAGCACCAGCGGCTTGCCGATCCACCACACCAGCGCGGAACCGATGACGGCATAGGCCATCGCAAACCACACCATGTAGCCCGGGATCGTGACGGATTGCGCGCCGAGCATGAACGACAGCGGGCCGCTGACCGACCACAGGATGCCGATGAAGGAAAACAGCTTCACCACGCTCGACAACAAGCCGATCGACAGCGAGAGAGAGCCGCTGGTCAGGAAGCTCAGATCCTCGGCTATACGCTGATCGGGGTTGTCGGCGGAACGGGTCTGTTCGATCCGGTAATAGGCCTGATTGCTCAGCCATTCATCCAGGTATTGCCGCGTCATCCAGGCGCGCCAGCGCATCTCCAGCGACTGGGTGAGGTAGACCTGATAGATGGCCACCGTGATATAGATGAACGCGAGATAGGAGAATCGCCAGAGCTGTTCCTTGAAGGCGGTGAAGGCCTTGTTCTCCAATGCGTTGTAGAAGTCGCGATTCCATGCATTGAACTGCACATCGAGATAGACCATGCCAAGCGCCAGCGCAATCACCGCCGCCAGCAAGCCGCACGCCTTCCAGCGCTCCTCGGAAATCCAGTAGGGCTTGACCAGATTCCATACCAGGCGCCAATCGATGCGTTCCTGAAGCTTGACCGTCATAGAAAATTACAAGGAGTCGAAAATGAATGAGGCACGGCAATCGCATTGCCAGGGACTGCCGCCGGCGCTTGCGTGTGCAAAGGTGTGTTCAAGGCAGTTTGTCGGCATCCTTGCCGAGGCGCTTGCCGGGATTGAGGCGTTCCAGGGCAAGCAAGGCCGCAGACTGATCGGCATTCGGCACGGCGTCGGCGATGCTGCGATAAATGTCGGTGACGAGCTCGGCCACCGGCAGATGCACCCCGGCCGCAGATGCGGCAATCAGGACGTTTTCCAGGTCCTTGGTCTGGCTTTTCACCTGACCGCCGGGCAGGAAGTTACGTTCCAGCATGCGCTGGCCGTGCACGTCGAGGATGCGGCTCTCGGCGAATCCGCCGCGGATGGCGGCACGTACGGCAGCAGGATCCGCCCCGCCGGCCTGCGCCAGCAGCAAGGCTTCGGCCACGATGCTCAGCGTGCCGCCGACGATCAGCTGATTGCAGAGTTTTGCCACCTGGCCGCATCCCGCGGGCCCGACAAGAATTGCACGGCCCATCACGCGCAGGATTGGCTCGGCCCTTACGAAGTCCGCCGGGCTCCCGCCCGCCATGATGGCGAGCGTTCCGGCCTCCGCCCCCATGACGCCGCCGGATACGGGCGCATCGACGAATGCGACTCTGCGCGCGGCCAGCCTGGCATGCATTTCCTGCGCCTCGGACTGGCGCGTCGAACTCATGTCGATCACCAGGGTTCCGGGACGCAGAGCGGATAGTGCAGCATCGATCACCTGCGCCACCGCCGGCCCGGCTTCCAGCATCGTGATGACGAGGTCGGCCTGCGCTACCGCTTCGCTCGGAGTATCCGCAACCGACGCGCCAAAGGGTGCGAGCGCCTCCGCCTTGGCCCGTGTGCGATTCCACGCAGTCAATCGGTACCCCGCGTGGAGCAGTCGAGTCGCCATCGGCTTACCCATCAGCCCAATGCCGAGAAATGCGATGGCTGGTAGCGGTACGGAAATACTCAAGCTGCTCTCCTCGTAAAAATCGGATTCATTGCATAATGATGCATCATCATCTCAAAATAATAACTTCCATGTCGACGAGCAAGATAGAGGTTCTGTTCGATACCCCAATGTTGCTGGGCGAATGCCCCGTGTGGCACCCCGAAGAATCGGCTCTGTACTGGATCGACATCGTGGGTACGGCCGTGCATCGATTCGTCCCCGGGACTGGCAAGCACGATTCCTGGGCCTTGCCCTCCGAACCCGGCTGCATCGCGCGTTGCGCGAGCGGCGGACTGATCGTCGCCATGCGTTCCGGCCTGTCCATGCTGGACACGCGAAATGGCGGCCTGCACCATGTTGCCGACGCGCCTTACGACAGCACGCGCATCCGTTTCAACGACGGTCGTTGCGACGCCGCGGGTCGGCTGTGGACAGGCACATTGTACGACCCGCGCGACCAGCCCGGCGGATCGCTTTACTGCATTGAACGCGGCACGATTCGCGATGCAGGCAAACCGGTGACCGTGTCCAACGGGGTGGCCTTCAGCATCGACAACCGCACGCTGTATCACACCGACACCACGGCGCACAGGATCATGGCCTATGATTTCGATCTCGCCACCGGCAGCGTGGGAAACGGGCGCGTGTTCAAGCAGTTCTCGACGGACAAATCGCACAATTACGGCGGCCGCCCCGACGGCGCCGCCGTCGACAGCGAAGACGCCTACTGGTGCGCGATGTACGAGGGCGGCCGCCTGCTGCGGCTGGCGCCTTCGGGCGAGGTGCTGCAGGAAATCACCCTGCCTGTACGCTGCCCCACCATGATCGCTTTCGGCGGCGATGACCTGCGCACGCTTTACATCACGACGGTGAGCAACAAGCGCCCCGCGGACGAACTGGCGGCGCACCCCTTGTCCGGCTATGTGCTGAGCCTGCGGGTCGATGTGCCCGGCCGTATTGAGACACCCTACGTCGCGTGAAACTTCGCGGCCTCTCCGGGCCCGCTTTCATCCTTGGCTTGTATTTGTTTCCAGACGTTCTTACTCGAGGTTATCCATGCCCAAACAGATTCCAACGCTAACAAGAGCGCTTGCCGTTTGCTGTGCCCTTGCCGTATTTCCGCTGTCGAGTCATGCGATTGATTCGGCCTCTCTTGAATACGGCGACGGCAACAAGACAAAGCTGGTGCGCCTCGGTGTCCAATGGAAATGGAACAAGCGGTGGTGGCATTCGAACGGAACCCATATCGGCGGATACTGGGATCTCAGCCTGGCACGATGGCATGCCACGAATTTCAGGAACATCCCCGGCAACACACAGAACATCGCGGTGCTCGGCTTCACCCCCGTGTTTCGCCTTCAGAGCGACAGCCTGACGGGTTTTTATCTGGAGGGCGGCATTGGCGCCAACCTGCTGTCCGAGGTTTACAACAGCAATCACCGCCAACTCTCCACGAGTTTCCAGTTCGGCGATCAAATCGGCGTCGGCTACGTGTTTCCGAACAAGCTCGATATCGCGCTGAAAGCCGAGCACTTCTCGAATGGCGGCATCAAGGAACCCAATAGCGGCATCAATTTCGTGATGTTGCGGGCGAGCTACCCGTTCTAGTTTCAAATGTCATGGCGCGCGGCGCAGGCGTCCGTCAGATGCCGCCCACGCACAGGTACTTGATCACGAGATAGTCATCCATCCCGTATTTCGATCCTTCGCGGCCGAGGCCGGATTGCTTGACGCCGCCGAAGGGCGCCACCTCGTTGGAAATCAGTCCGGTGTTGATGCCGACCATGCCGCTTTCCAGTGCTTCCGCGACACGCCAGACGCGGCCGATATCGCGTGCAAAGAAATAGCTGGCGAGACCGAACTCGGTATCGTTGGCCATCGCGATCGCGTCCGCGTCGTTCTTGAAGCGGAACAGCGGCGCCAGCGGGCCGAAGGTCTCTTCCTTCGCCACGCGCATGTCGGAGGTGACGTCGGCAATGACGGTCGGTTCGAAGAAGGTGTGGCCGAGCGCATGCCGCTTGCCGCCCGTCAGCACGCGTCCGCCCTTGGCCAGCGCATCGGTGACATGCTGCTCGACTTTCGCGACCGCATCGCTATCGATCAGCGGCCCCTGCGTCACGCCCGGTTCAAGGCCATTGCCGACTTTCAGCTTCCTCACTGCGGCCACCAGCTTGTCGGCGAAGGCGTCATACACCCCGTCCTGTACATACAGCCGGTTGGCGCACACGCAAGTCTGGCCGGCGTTGCGGTACTTGGAAACGATCGCGCCTTCGACCGCCGCATCAAGATCGGCATCGTCGAACACGATGAAGGGCGCGTTGCCGCCGAGTTCGAGCGAAAGCTTCTTGATGGTCGCGGCCGACTGCTGCATCAGCAAACGGCCCACTTCGGTGGAGCCGGTAAAGCTGAGCTTGCGCACCGTCGGGTTGGACGTCATCTCGCCGCCGATGGCGCGCGCATCGCCGGTAATGACGGAAAACACGCCGGCCGGCACGCCAGCGCGCTCCGCCAGCACCGCCATCGCAAGTGCCGAGAAGGGCGTGCCTTCCGCAGGCTTCACGATCATCGGACAACCGGCAGCCAGCGCCGGCCCGACCTTGCGCGTGATCATCGCCGACGGAAAATTCCAGGGCGTGATCGCGGCGCAGACGCCGATCGGTTCCTTCGTCACCACCAGCCTGCGATCGGCCCAGGGCGATTGCAGGGTATCGCCCGCCACGCGCTTGGCTTCCTCGGCAAACCATTCGATGAAGGAAGCAGCATAGGCAATTTCACCGCGCGCCTCGGCCAGCGGCTTACCCTGCTCGACCGTCATGATCAGCGCCAGGTCATCCACATTGGCCAGCATGAGGTCGTTCCATTTGCGAAGAATCGCGCTGCGCTCTTTCGCCGTCTTCGCACGCCAGCCGCACCAGGCCGCATTGGCCGCTTCAATCGCGCGGCGCGTCTCGGCAGCGCCCATGTTCGGCACGGTACCAATGGTTTCACCGGTGGCGGGGTTGGTCACCGGGAATCGTTCGCCATTGTCGGCGTCGCACCATTGACCGTTGAGATAGGCTTGCTGACGCAGCAGCGACGAATCTTTCAGTTGCAGCATGGGATGGCTCCGAAAAATTTAATATTTGGCCGCGGCCTTGTTGCGCCCGCGCAGCCATTCCAGCACCAGCAGCAGGCAGGTCGAGAACACGATCAGGATGGTCGCCAGCGCGGCGATGGCCGGGCTGATGTTCTCGCGAATGCCTGAGAACATCTGGCGCGGCAGCGTCGACTGGTCGGGACCAGCGACGAACAGCGTGATGACAACTTCATCGAAGGATGTCGCGAACGCAAACAGCGCACCGGAGATCAGCCCCGGCGCAATCACCGGCAAGGTGATTTTGAAGAAGGTGCGCAAGGGGCTCGCGCCGAGGCTCAGGCTGGCGCGCACCAGGTTCTGGTTGAATCCTTGCAAGGTGGCCGACACGGTAGTGACGACAAAGGGCGCGCCCAATGCGGCATGCGCAAGAATCAATCCGACATAGGTTTCGGACAAGCCGATCGCCGCAAAGAAAATGTAGATGCCGACGCCCACCACCACCACCGGGACTATCATCGGCGAAATCAGCACCGCCATGACCAGCGCCTTGCCGCGGAAGTCCGCCTTGTTCAAGCCGACGGACGCAAGCGTGCCGAGCACTGTGGCGAGCACCGTGGCGGCGGGCGCGACAATGAAGCTGTTCTGCGCCGCGCGTATCCATTCATCCGAGTCAAACAGGCTCTGGTACCAGCGCAGCGAGAATCCCGGAATCGGATAGGACAGGAAAGTGCTGTCGGCAAACGATAGTGGAATGATCACCAGGATCGGCAGCATCAGGAACAGCAGCGTCAGCCCGTTCAATCCGCGCAGGATGAAAAACCAGGCGCGTTCGGCGAACGACTGGTAAGGAGCGAAGGTCGGCAAGAAGGTTTTCATGGCGTATCCGGTTTCAATGTGATTGCAGCGGCATGCGAGCGAGGGATGGCATCCTCATCCCATGCCCACCTCCATCCTGGCAAAGCGGCGGTACACGCCATACAGCAGCAAGGTCGCCGCCAGCAGCAGTGCACCCAGCGCGCATGCCATGCCCCAGTTGATCGTCACATTGATGAAGTAAGCGACGTAATAACTGACCATCTGTTCGTTGGTGCCGCCCAGCAGCGCCGGCGTGATGTAATAGCCGAGCGCCAGGATAAAGACCAGCAGCGCGCCGGCGCCGACACCCGGATAAGTCTGCGGCACATAGACACGCCAGAACGCGGCGAACGGATGGCTGCCAAGCGAAATCGCCGCGCGCATATAGGTAGGCGGAATCGATTTCATCACGCTGTACAGGGGCAGGATCATGAACGGCAGCAGAATGTGCGTCATGGAGATGTAGGTTCCGGTGCGATTGAAGATCAATTCGAGCGGGCCGTTGGTGACGTGCAGCGCCATCAGCGTCTTGTTGACCAGTCCTTCCGATTGCAGCAACACCATCCACGCCGCCACGCGCACCAGGATCGAGGTCCAGAACGGAATGAGGACCAGGATCATGAATAAATTCGCACGCCGTTCCGACATGGTGGAAAGCCAGTAGGCCAGCGGATAGCCGAGCAGCAGGCAGAACAGCGTGACACCGAGGCTGATGACGAAAGTGCGGACGAAGATTTGCCTGTAGGCCGACTCGTCTTCGGGAATGCGCACGATCTTGCCGGTGCCATCCTGGCGCAAATCGAGCGCCGCCAGCAGATAGTAGGGCGAGTAGCGGGAACCATTCTTGGCGATCACCTGCCAGTACGCCGGCTTGCCCCATTGTTCATCGATGTCGATCAGCGCCTGCTTGAATTGCGTCGCTGTCATCTTGCCGCCATCCGCCGCCTGCAAGGGCATGGCATGCGTGGTCTTCATGATCACGGAACGCGCACCCGGAAGTTCCGTGTTGATGCGACGAGCGACGCTGCCGGCTGCGTTCTGCTGTTGCGCCGCAGCCAGATCGGCGGCGAGCGCGGCATAGGCGGCATCCGGCGGAACACTGACACGGTCCCATCCTTTCAACACCGTTACCGTCTGCGGCAAGCCGTCGGCGATTTCCGGATTTTCGATGGCGCGCTTGAGGAGAATGGCGATCGGCGCAACAAACACGATCAGCAGGAAAATGACCAGCGGCGCGATGAGCGCGATCGCGGCCAGGCGCTTGCGCAGCTGCGCCCGATGCAGCTCGCGCTTCAACTGCACTGTCGAAGGTTCCACGTAGGGCATATCGATGGCCGGAGCGATTGCGGAAGTAGTCATATCGCAATTTCAGTGAAGATGAAAAATGATGCCGCGCCACGCATGTCGCCCGAGCAGCATGAGCAGCACGGCATCAGGCCCGCCGCCACGGACTGGAGAAGTCCGTAACGGCGGGGGAGACAGGCTTATCGCGCCGCCCAGGCGGTGAAGCGTTGTTCCAGCTCCTCGCCGTGATCGGTCCAGAACTTCATGTTCTGCTGCACCGAATCCTTGACGTTGGTCGTGGAGGTCGGCAACTGGGACAACATCTTGTAGTCCATGCGCTTGAAGGCATTGTTGTTGACCGGGCCGTAGGCAATCTTGCCGGCGTATTGATGCTGCGCTTCCGGCGTGCTGGAGAAGGCGATGAATTTTTCCGCGATTTCCTTGTTCTTCGCGCCCTTCGGAATCACCCAGTAATCCAGGTCGTAAATGCCGCCGGCCCAGGTAATCGCCAGGTTCTTGCCTTCGCGTTGCGCGGCATCGATGCGGCCGTTATAGACGGTCGACATCACGACATCGCCGGCAACCAGGAATTGCGGCGGTTGCGCACCGGCTTCCCACCACTGGATGTTGTTCTTCAGTTCATCCAGCTTCTTGAATGCGCGATCGACACCCGCCTTGGTAGCCAGCACGTTGTACACTTCCTTGGTCGGCACGCCATCAGCCATCAGTGCAAACTCCAGGTTATAGCGCGCGCCCTTGCGCATGCCGCGCTTGCCCGGGAATTTCTTGATGTCCCAGAAATCGGCCCAGCCTTTGGGCGCGGTCTTGAGCTTGTCGGCGTTATATCCGAGCACGGTCGACCAGACAAATGCCCCGAAACCGCATTCATGGAAAGCGGCGGGGATGAAGTCCTCTTTCTTGCCAATCTTGGCGGCGTCGATTTTTTCCAGCAAACCTTCTTCACAGGCGCGACCGATTTCACCGGACTCGACTTCGACCAGGTCCCAGCTCACTTTTTTGGTTTCGACCATCGCCTTGAGCTTGGCCATTTCGCCGTTGTACTCGACGACCGTCACCTTGTTGCCGGTCGCTTTCTGGAACGGCTCAACATAGGCAGCTTTTTGCGCGAGGCTGTTGGCGCCGCCGAAATTGACCACGGTCAGCTCGCCTGCATGGGCAAACCCGGCGGACAGGGCTGCGCTCAGCAGGATGGGTTTAAGGGTGCGTTTCATCTGTGCTCCTTCTCTCGTATTGTTGGATGTGATGGGTAATCATGTCCCGCTAACCGGTCGGGATACATCTGGATTCACCCCTTCTTGTGCGAGGGCGTCATCCGGAATGGGTGGCTAATGAAAGATGCGCAGGCGCTCTGGCTCGATGCCCAGTCGTACCGGCGCGCCGGTCGAAAGATCGAGCGAGGCAGCGTCATGCAAGGCAATCTTGACGAAGCAATCGTCCTGCTTCGGCAAGGCGCAGCGCACGCGCACGTGGTCGCCGAAATAGATCAGGTCCGACACGCTCGCGCGCAGTGCATTCGGGATCTCGGCATGCGCAGCATGAAGGCGGATACGTTCCGGCCGTACGCACGCCGTCACGTTCTGGCCGGGTTGTGCGGAATTGACGTTCAGACCGTTCAGGATGCTGCCATCCGGCAGGCGCACGTCGCACTGCCCGCCCGACACGGACGACACAGTGCCGTTGATGCGATTGTTATCGCCGATAAAACCGGCGACGAACTGGTTCTGCGGGAATTCGTACAGCTCGTCGACCACCGCGAGCTGCTGGATCACGCCCTGATCGAATACCGCGACGCGATCGGACATGGTGAGCGCTTCGCTCTGATCGTGCGTGACATACACGAAGGTCACGCCGAGACGCTGATGCAGCGCCTTCAACTCCAATTGCATGTGTTCACGCAATTGCTTGTCGAGCGCTCCCAATGGTTCATCCATCAACACCAGCTTGGGTTCGAACACGAGGGCGCGCGCCAATGCAATGCGCTGCTGCTGCCCGCCGGACAGCTGGGCCGAATAACGGTCCGCGAATTTCCCCATCTGCACCATGTCGAGCGCCTGCTTCACCTTGGCCGCGCGCGTGCTGCTGTCCACGCCGCGCACGGTCAATGGATAAGCAACGTTTTGCGCAACCGTCATGTGCGGAAACAGTGCGTAATTCTGGAACACCATGCCGATGTTGCGCTTGTGCGGCGGCACCTTGTTCAACAACTGGCCATCGAGCCGAATCTCGCCGCCCGTCGGAAACTCGAAACCGGCCAGCATCATCAGGCATGTCGTCTTGCCCGATCCGGAGGGACCGAGCAGCGTCAGGAATTCGCCTCGCTCGATGTTGAGGTCGAGATGTTTGACGACGAGGTGTTCGCCGTCGTAGGTCTTCTTGACGCCCCGGAATTCAACCAGGGTGTCGCGCGTCGCATTGTCTTTGTGTATCACGGAATGTCCCCTTGTTATGGTGACCGGCGGCGGTGCATTGCCGCGCCGGCTTTACAAGCTGTCAGGCTTCCAGCATCGCGGCTTCCAGTACGGTCAATGCCTCGTCCATCAAATCATCACTGATTGTGAGCGGAAACAGGAAGCGAATGACATTGCTGTAGACGCCGCAGATCAATAGCAGTAAACCTCTTTCGAGCGCGCGTGTCTGCACCTTTTTTGCAAAATCCGCATCGGCTTCCGCGCTGCCGGGCTTGTTGAATTCCACCGCGACCATGGCACCCAGTCCGCGCACGTCGGCAATATGCGGAACGCGCTTGCGCAAGGAGTGAAGTTTTTCCTTGAGTTGCTGTCCGAGTTGCTCCGCACGCGCCGTCAGATTCTCTTCCTTGATCACGTCGAGAACGGCAAGTGCGGAAGCGACTGCCAGCGGGTTGCCCGCATAGGTGCCGCCCAGCCCGCCCGGTGCCGGCGCGTCCATGATTTCCGCGCGGCCGCAAACCGCGGACAGCGGCATGCCGCCGGCCAGGCTCTTGGCCATCGTCATCAAGTCAGGAATGACGTCGTAATGCTCCATCGCGAACAGCTTGCCGGTGCGCGCGAATCCCGTCTGCACCTCGTCGGCAATGAGCAGGATGCCGTGCTGATCGCACAGCTTGCGCAGTGCCTGCATGAATTCGACCGGAGCCGCATAGAATCCGCCCTCACCCTGCACCGGCTCAAGAATGATCGCCGCAACACGTTTCGGATCGACGTCGGATTTGAACAAGGTCTGCAAGGCAGCCAGCGAATCTTCCGTGCGCACGTCATGCGCAGGGATGGGAAACGGCGCGCGATACACCTCGCCGGGGAATGGTCCGAAACCGACTTTGTACGGCACGACCTTCCCGGTCAGCGCCATGCCCATCATGGTGCGGCCGTGGAAGCCTCCGCTGAACGCGATGATGGCCGAGCGTCCGGTAGCGGCGCGTGCGATCTTGATTGCGTTCTCGACGGCTTCGGCACCGGTGGAAAAGAGTGCCGTCTTCTTTGCATGATCGCCCGGCGTGATCGCATTGATGCGTTCCGCCAGCTCGACATAACTTTCATAAGGAACAACCTGATACGCCGTATGGGTGAACTTCCCGAGCTGCTGCTCGATCGCATGCATGAGCCGGGGATGACGGTGACCGGTGTTGAGCACGGCGATGCCGGCCGCGAAATCGATGTAGCGGCGATTCTCCACATCCCAGATTTCGGCGTTCGATGCACGGTCGGCATAGAACTGGCACATGACGCCAACGCCACGGGGTGTGGCGATATCCTTGCGCCTCTGCAGATCAGCGTTCTTCATGTCTACTCCATCTGTTTATCTCTATCGTGGGAGAGATACTAAGGCCGCTTTGGCGCTACAATGTAGATCCACTTTGAATTATTCGATGGTGCCACTTTGCGGGTTGCTGCTCTTTCCGACTTTCTGCTCCAGAGAATCGACCGCAACTGCGGCAAGCCGGTCAACCGCCAGCTTTACCAAGTCGTCCGCGAAGCCATCCTGTCGCGCGTCATGCCTGCAGGTCTGCAGCTCCCCTCCTCGCGCGACCTCGCACGCGAACTGAAAATATCCCGCAACACCGTCACCTACGCCTATGAACAATTGATGGCCGAGGGCTATCTGGAAACGCGCACCGGTGCCGGCACCTTCGTCACCGACACCGTGCCGGACCAGATTCCGGAGGTCGATGATATCGACATCAAGCGCCCCAGGCAGGGAAGCGACCTCGGCTTGTCGGAGCGCGGTGCGCAACTGGTGAAGCACGCCGGCGCATACAAATTTCAATGGGGCGCATTCATGCCCGGCGTCCCGGACGTCACCGCGTTCCCGAACAAGGTATGGAGCCGGCTGCAGAACAAATACTGGCGCCGCTCACGTTCGGACATGCTGACCTACGCCCATGGCGGCGGCTATCTTCCCTTGCGCGAAGCGATCGCCGAATATCTGCGGGTCGCACGATCGGTCAACTGCAGCGCCGAGCAAATCATTGTCACATCCGGCATTCACCAATCCATTGACCTTGCCTCCAAGTTGCTGGCCGATGTCAACGACCGCGCCTGGGTTGAGGATCCCTGCTATTGGGGTACGCGCAATGTGCTGACGTCGCTGAACCTGAAACCAACACCGATCGCAGTCGATGACGAAGGCATCAGCCCGGTCGCCGCAGACCTGCGCCACCCTCCGCGATTCATCTTCGTCACACCTTCGCATCAGTACCCGCTCGGGCAGGTAATGAGCCTGTCGCGCCGACGCATGCTGCTCGAATATGCAGCGGTCCACAGCATCTGGATTATCGAGGATGATTACGACAGCGAATTCCGCTACGCCAGCCGGCCGCTGGCTTCATTGCAAGGAATGGACACACACGACCGCGTGCTATATATCGGCTCATTCAGCAAGACGCTGTTTCCCGGTTTGCGTACCGGCTTCATCGTCGTTCCACCTGCGCTCGCGGAGGCATTCGCAACCGGATTATCGGACCTCTACCGCGGCGGACAACTGTTTACCCAGGCAGTGCTCGCCGACTTCATGACGGAGGGGCATTTTGCTTCGCACATACGCCGTATGCGCGTGTTGTACGCCGAGCGCCTCAATCTGCTGCGCGAATCCATTACACGCAATTTTGGTGATGCGTTGCCGATTTCCGGCGACGACGCCGGCCTGCATCTCGCGCTACTGCTGCCCGACGACTGTGACGACGTAGCGCTCGGCCGTGCCGCGCAAGCGCAGGGAATCATCGCAAGGTCGCTCTCAGGCTATTACATGAAGCCGTCGCGCGCAAAGAAGGGACTGATTCTAGGATATGCATGTGTTCCCGACGAGCTCATCGGGCCCACTTTCGACCGCCTCGCGGCTCTCATACGCAAGCATGCCAACTGCCCGTCCTGACTCATGGGTTGCCAAGTGTTCACCACTGCAGGGTTTTGTATTACCGCAATCCGAATAACGAGGCAAAGAATCCGCGGTGCTTTTCCGCGGATTCGGAACGCTGCCGCGGGCGAAGTTGAGACTTGATCGCCACAGCCTTATCGGCCAGCGTGACATATGGCGCCTCTTGTGCCTTTTCGGGCACCAAATGCTCCGCATACCATTTGCCGAAGCGGAGATCGTGAGTCATGATGTGCCCCACCAACCATTTGTTCAGGAAGCGGCGTAGTTCCTGCACGCGCTCCTCAGTCCAGCTGTCGCCACTGCCAAGAAAGTCGGCCACATGCCCGGCAAAGTCCTCGTGCAGCTTGAGGTGCTGCTCGAAAGCCGGATAGCCGCTTCGCTCCATCAGCGCCTGCTCGTTGGAAAAATGCACTACGACATAGTCCAGCAGCTCTTCGACCGTCTGCTGTACCGAGGCGAGGGTCAAGGCTTTGACGAGAGTGAAGAGGTGCTGGTGCTCTGCGTCCACCTGACTTCCTGAGTCATGATTGTTCTCCTGGTAGATGCCTCGTTAGCGAATTGAAAGCCGCCCGCGCGAGCTGCTACCGGGGTTGTGCGTACGATGCCAACCCCTGGATGAGCGCGGAGAACTGATGAGGGGTTTCATATGCTTGCTGATAGCAGCGCAAAACGTTTACCGTTTGAAACAGTGTATGTTTGCCTCGGGTCAGAAAACATTGATTTAGGTCAATTAAACCACATAGATAGAATGGATATTTTTGCCGTGATTACCGGTATAGCAAGTAGTGCGGCCCGGCTGGCGTGAAGGTATGCGGTGCGGCTTGGGGGAGGGATCGGAAAGCAAAAAGCCCCAGCTTTTGGGCTGGGGCTTTCTGGGTATAACAAGCCTGACGATTACCTACTTTCACACTGGTTGCAGCACTATCATCGGCGCG
>NZ_DATFAF010000035.1:0-38393 GCF_035254865.1 Noviherbaspirillum sp. | reverse complement strand
GAGCCAGTTGCATGTGATCCTGGAGGCGCTGGCGGAGTTCCATGGCTGTGAGAGGGGACTGGTGTCCCTGTACGATTTCGAGCACGGCTTCCTGACGATCAGGGCCAGCGTCGGCTTCAGTGAGACGGAGCTGGAAAAACTGTCCCCCGGCCCGGTCAACGAGGTCGTCTGCGGCATCGCGTGCGCGCAGAGACGCAGAGTGATCATCGAAGACACCGAGACGGATCCGCGCTTCGAGGCCTATCGCGAGCTGGCGCGCAAAATAGGTTTTCGCGCAGTCCACAGCACGCCGCTGATCAGCGCCAGCGGCATCGTGATGGGTGCCATTGCGACCTACTTTCCCGTGCCGTACAAGCCGACCGCGCGCGAGATGCGCATGGCCGATATTTGTGCCGGCAAGGCATCGGTGTTTTCCGAACGTGCACGCGTGCAGGCCATCGCGCAGGCCAGCGACCAGCGCTTCCGTGTCGTGCTGGAATCCTCCGCGGTTCCCTTCAATGTGCTCACGCCGGTGCGGGATCGATTCGGCGGCATCGTCGATTTCGAATGGACCTATGTCAATCACGCTGCAGCGCGCGTTGCAGGCAAATCGGTGGAGGAGCTGGTCGGACGACGCGTCACGGAAGCCTTGCCCGGCACCTGGGATGATCCCTCGCTGTTCGCCAATTTTATTGCCGTTGCCGAAGCCGGCGAAACGCACGAATTCGAGTTCCAGGCAAACACCAATGGCGTCGAGGGCTGGTTTCATATCGTCGCATCGCCCTTGCAGGGCTCGGTCGCGGTATGGTTTGCGGATATCACCGAGCGCAAGCAGAACGAGCAGGCGCTGAAGGAAGCCGATCGACGCAAGGACGAATTCCTTGCCACGCTGGCGCATGAATTGCGCAATCCGCTGGCGCCGATCCGCCAGGCCGCGCTGATTTCCAATTCGTCCGACGCCACCGAAGCGCAGAAGCGCTGGAGCCACGACGTGATCGACCGCCAGGTGCGGCACATGTCATTGCTGCTCGACGACCTGCTCGACGTGTCGCGCATCACGCGCGGCATGCTCCACCTGCGTATGGCACGCACCGAACTGGGAGCGGTGGTCGATGCGGCGGTGGAAACCGCGCGCCCGATCATCGACGGCAGGCAGCATCGTCTCCTGATCGATTTGCCGGAGGAGCCGGTCTGGTTCGAGGCCGACCAGTTGCGGGTCGCGCAGGTGCTCGCCAACCTGCTTACCAACGCGGCTAAGTACACCGATCCCGGCGGAACGATCCGCCTGCATGCCGAACGCACGGGGGAAGAACTCAGCATCGACGTGACGGATAACGGCATCGGCATCCGGTCGGCCGCCTTGAACGAGATCTTCCGCATGTTCACCCAGGTGCGCTCGACGCAGGACAGATCGAGTGGCGGCCTCGGCATCGGGCTGGCGCTCGCGAAAGGCTTGGTCGAACTGCACGGCGGCAGCATCGCCGCCAGCAGCGCCGGTCCGGGGCAGGGCAGCCGCTTTGTCGTACGGCTGCCGCTGCGCGCGGCGGCGACGCCGGAACTCGACCATTTCGCCGTATGGCCGGCCGCGCAGGTCAAGGGGAAGCGCGTGCTGGTGGCCGACGACAACCGCGATGCGGCCGAGACCATGGCCGAGCTGCTGCGCCTGCAGGGACATGAAGCCCGGATTGCCTACGACGGCGAGAGCGCGCTGGCCAGCTACGCCGAATTCCAGCCGGACGTCGCGCTGCTGGACATCGGCATGCCCGGGCTGAACGGCAATGAAGTGGCGCAACGCATCCGCCGCATGTCCCAGGGGCGGAACGCCATGCTCATCGCGGTCACCGGCTGGGGGCAGGAAAAAGACAAAAACCTCGCCTTCGAAGCCGGTTTCGATCATCATCTCACCAAGCCGATCGACCTTGACCGCCTGCGCGACCTGTTGCACGAGCAGGACGAGGCCCAGCCGGCCGTCGTACTGCACGCCAACGGATAAAATCAACGAGATGACGAATTTTAAAACGATCCACACCGATTTCTGGATGTTGCGTCTGCCCGCCGACTGGGCACAGCGCGAGGCCAACGACGGGAAATCGATCTACCTCGAATCCGCCGACGGCACCAAGGGTGCCTACCTCACCACCTGGACGCTGGCGGAGGATGACGAACGTCCGGCCGAAGAGGTCGCCGCAGCATTCCGCGAAGCCGACCTGAAGGCACTGAGGAACATGGCCGGCTATGCATGGAAGATCGTGTCCGAAGTCAGTCGCGGCACCGGCACCGCCTGCGTGTCAATCACCGACTGCCTGGCCGCCGAAAAAAGCTATCGCGTGGTCGGCAAGATCCTGGTGGCGCCGCCGGTCGTCATCAGAGCGGCCTTTCATGACTACGGTTGCGGCGATTACGAGACATCGCTGAATTATTTCGCACCGATCGTGGATTCGCTGCAGTTTTACGTGGGGCAGGATTGAGTTTTGCTGCCTGAGTGCGGCGCATTGCGTGCGTGCACTTGCTGCCCGCCGCTATAGGTCGCCATGACTGCCCGGTCATCTCCCAGCAATGCGAAGGCAAACAGCATTTCCTCCAGACTTGCGGCGTGTTCCGTGCGCCGCGCCAGCAGCGGCGTCGCCTGCGGATCGAGCACGATGAAATCGGCTTCCGCGCCCGCCGTGAAATTGCCGATCGTGCCTTCCAGCTGCATGCACCGCGCGCCACCCAGCGTCGCCAGGTAGAACATGCGCAGCGCGGGAAGATGCGTGCCGCGCATGCGCGCCACCTTGTAAGCTTCGTTCATGGTCTGCAGCATCGAGAACGATGTGCCGCCGCCGACATCGGTTGCCAGCGAGAGCGGCATGCGCGCCGCATCGGCCAGCGCGAAGTCGAACAGGCCGCTGCCGAGGAACAGATTGGAAGTCGGGCAGACCGCCGCCGCCGCTTGCGTCTCCCGCATGCGCGCGCGGTCGTGCTCGTCCAGCCAGATGCAATGTGCAAGCATCGTGCGCGGACGCAGCAGGCCGTAATGGTCGTAGACATCGAGATAGCTGCGTGAATTCGGAAACAGCGATTTGACCCAGGCCACTTCCTCGGTATTCTCGGCGACGTGCGTCTGCACGAACACATCGGGATGGGCGCACGCCAGCTCGCCGGCCGCCTGCAGTTGCGCCTCGCTCGACGTGGCGGCAAAGCGCGGCGTGATCGCGTAGAGCTGACGCCCGCGCCGGTGCCATTTTGCGATCAGGTCTTCATTCACGCGCAGGCTGCATTGGTCCGCATCGCTCAGGAAAGCCGGGCAATGGCGATCCATCATGACCTTGCCGGCGACCATGCGCAGGCCGCGCTGTTCGCTTTCCGAGAAAAACGCGTCGACCGACGCAGGATGCACGGTGCAATACACCATCGCGGTCGTGGTGCCGCAACGCAGCAGTTCATCCAGGAAGAAGCGCGCAACCTCGCGCGCATGCGCCGCGTCATCGAAACTGCGTTCGGCCGGGAAGGTATAGGTCTCCAGCCAGGGTAGCAGACTGCGCGCGGGAGACGCGATGACATCGGTTTGCGGGTAATGGATATGCGTGTCGATGAAGCCCGGCACGATCAGCTTGCCGCGATAGTCCTGTACCGTCGTACCGGCAGGCAGGCTATCGCGCAATTGCGCATGATCGCCGACCGCCTGCACGCGCCCGTCGTTCACCAGCAGCAATCCGTCTTCATACCAGACGGAAGCATTGCGGTCGAACGCGGGGTCCGCGGTGAAATGCAGAATGCTGGCCCGGAATGCCGTGGAATCCGACGTCATGGTAGTGCTCCGTTTTCCTGGTGCAAGGTCGTCTATTCAGCGCCGAGATACACGTAACGGAAAATGAAAATCGCTGCAATGATCCACACGATCAGCGGCACTTCCTTCGCGCGGCCGGTGAAGAGTTTCAGGCCCGCGTAGGACACAAAACCGAATGCGACGCCGTTCGCGATCGAATAGGTGAACGGCATCATCAAGGCGGTGATCACCGCCGGCACGCTTTCCGTGGTGTCATCCCATTGCAGATCGGCCAGTTCGCGCAGCATCAGGCAGGACACGAAGAACAGCGCCGGCGCGGTGGCATACGCGGGAACCGCGCCGGCCAGCGGCGCGATGAACAGGCAGGCGAGGAACAATACCGCCACCGCGACGGCGGTCAGTCCGGTGCGTCCGCCCGCCTGCACCCCGGCTGCGCTTTCAATGTACGCCGTGGTGCTCGAGGTGCCGAGGAAGGAGCCGGCGACAATCGCGCTGCTGTCGGCCATCAAGGCCTTGTTCAAGCGATCCATCTTGCCTGCCTTCAGCAAACCGGCCCGGGCAGCCACACCCATCAGCGTGCCGGTCGCATCGAACAGTTCCACCAGAAAAAACACCAGCACCACGTTCAGGATGCCGATCGACAGCGCGGCGGAAATATCCAGCTTGAACAGCGTCGGCGTGAGCGAGGGCGGGGCCGATACGACGCCCGCGAATTTATTGCCGGCAAAGACGAAACTCAGAATCGTCACCACGATGATGCCGATCAGGATCGCTCCCTTCACGCGCAGGCGATCCAGCGCAACGATCAGGAAGAAGCCGATGATCGCCAGCACGGTGGTCGTCTTGTGCAAGTCGCCCAGGGTGATAAAGGTGGCCGGATGCGCGGCAACGATGCCGGCGTTCTTGAGCGAAATGATGGCCAGAAACAGCCCGATGCCGGCGGTGATGGCCGTGCGCACGGAATGCGGAATGCCGTTGACGATCATTTCGCGAATGCGCAATACGCTCACGATCAGGAACAGGATGCCGGAAATGCACACCGCACCAAGCGCTGCCTCCCAGCTATACCCCATGCCCTTCACCACGCCGTAGGCGAAATACGCGTTGAGCCCCATGCCCGGCGCCATCGCGATCGGGTAATTGGCATACAGACCCATCACCAGCGAACCGAGCGCTGCGGCAAGGCAGGTGGCAACAAACACCGCGTCCTTGGGCATGCCCGCGTCGCCGAGAATGGAAGGGTTCACGAAAATGATATAGGCCATCGTGAGAAAGGTGGTCAGCCCCGCCAGCAACTCGGTGCGCACATCCGTTCCCTGTTCCGTCAACTTGAAGAACCGATCCATCGCGCTCATTTTTTCTCCTTATCGTGGGTTGTTCGCGCTGCATATTAGACACGATTTCCGATCAGAGTGCCGCTGCCAGGATGTTTTGGCTGCCATGCTTTCCGGCACCGCCGTGCATGCGTGATCGTGCCATGTCGAAATCCCGCGACGTTGCCGCGCAACCCGCATGGACAAAGGCAGAAAAGCGTATATACTGTACATATGAACAGTATTTGGCGTGGCTCGGAGAAGCGGTGCGGTTCGAACGCATCGCCTCTCAGGACCCTGCCACCGGCGGAGAAGGAGGTACGCGATGTTCAAGACAGGCACATGGGTAGGCGCCGGCCGCTGGCCGAACCAGACCGCACACCCCGACCAGTGGCACAAGCCCATTCGCGGACAGGTCCTTGATTTCTGCGACGTGCGCGCCTGGGCCAATTCCATCTATTTTCCCGAAGACGTGCCGCACGCCGGCAATGTCATGGGCCTCGCCCTCAAGCTGCAAGCCGAAGGCAAGCTCGACGGTCTGACGCCGGTCTGCTGGGACTTCATTACGCACCGTCGCGTGCTGTGGGAAAAGACCGCGACACTGCGCCCCTATGAAGACGACATCCTCATCTGGCGCGCGGCGAGGGCATTGCGGCGCGATGAGATCGAACACCCACGTCGCCGCAAACCGCGCGATATCCGCGAGTTTTTGCCGGAGCAGCAAAGGAATCTGGTGCTGGCCTGATGGAAGTGTCCACGCTTGGGCCGCGACATGGCGATGGCCGGTTCATCTACGCGTGCCATCGAGCGGGGAAATGACGCCGCGGCCTCCTCTGTTCAATACATGGGTATAGATCTCTGTCGTGGTGACATTGGAGTGGCCGAGCAATTCCTGGACCGTGCGAATGTCGTAGCCCGATTCGAGCAGATGCGTTGCAAAACTATGGCGCAGGGTATGGGTTGATGCCGGGTTGGTAATTCCGGCGTCGGTAACTGCCCGCTTGATCGCACGCTGGATGGTTTGCTCGTACATATGATGCCGCCGTATCAGTCCGCTTCGTGGATCGCGCGATTCATGATCCGATGGGAAGACCCAGTACCAACTCCATTGAATAGCAGCGCAAGGATATTTTCGCTCCAGGGCGTCGGGCAGCATGACGCCGGCGCGCTGATGTGCGCGATCATCATTGAACAGCAGGCGAGCAGTTGCAATCTGAATTCGCAGGGGCTCGACGAGTGACAGCGGCAACATCGTCATCCTGTCCTTGCCGCCCTTGCCGTTACGCACCGTGATTTCGCGCCGCTCAAAATCCACATCCTTGACGCGCAACATCATGCATTCCATCAGACGCATGCCAGTCCCGTAAAGCAATCGAGCGATCAACGCATGCACGCCCGCCATGCGACTAAACAACGATTCCACCTCTGCAGGCGTCAACACTGTCGGACGACGCGGCGGACGTCTGGGCCACCGCAGTTGATCCATCCATGGCAGTTCCAACTGGAGCACATGCTTGTACAGGAACAGCAAGGCACAAAGCGCCTGCTTGTGTGTTGACGCCGCCACTTTTCTCTCATTCGTGAGATAGGAAAGAAACGCCTGCACCTCAGCCGCGCCCATTTCACCCGGATGGCGCAAACCATGAAACCGGATATACCAGCGAGCCCAATACACATAGGCTTCTTCGGTTCGCAGGCTGTACCGTTTATCCCGTATGCACCGTCGCAATTGATCAAGCAACCTGGGCGGCCTTGTATTTGTTTCAACGACCGGTATAAACTGGCTGACATCTTTCATGGTTATTTAGTACTGTGTTTTTATGCAGCACATCGTTGAAACAACCACGCGACAAGCATTTGCGCCGGATCGGCTGTTGAGGATAGACGGACAGCCGGTTTGGTTAGGCAGACAGGTGCTGTCCGTATAACAAAAAAGTTAGCCCTCATGTTCCGTGTGCTCGCCATCACTGCCGCAGTTGCGTTCAGCGCAGTTTCAACCGCCGCCGTCCCCGTTGACGTAGAGGCAGTGGTCGCTGGTGGGTACTGGGAGTCGGGCGGGCAACGCGGCCGTTACAGAGCGGTCGTGGTCAACGAAGGGTATGAGCACGTGCACTCTCGCTTGTTCATCGAGTGGGTTACGGAGCCGAAACCTGGTCAGCCCTCGCGTGTTGTTGCAACTTCGGAGCCCAAGCTTCCCTTCGGCGACGCGGCTTCGTTCGGTGTCACTCTTTTTTCTTCTGGCATTAGTTCGGCGCGAATCGTTGTCAGTGGAGTGCTTTCTGTCTCGCCGTTTACGAAGGTAAGCGCGGTGGTTTTGGCCAAGCAGCCAGGCGTGGCGGAGGTGAAATGAGGGCTAACAGGTTGTTCGACACGGACGCGCAGGCGCGTCCGCCGCTGCGCGGCTCCTACTGCGTGCGCGCCGGTCAACTCCGACGTTATGTTGCAAGGAGACTTGATGTCTAGTGCTGTACTTTCCTTTATCGGCCTAGTTCTTGGCGCCGTGCTTCAGTTTTTATTCTCGCGATATCTTGATAATAAAAAGCATCAGCGAGACATTAGAGCCAAGGCATATGCTGATTACTTGCAATGCGTAAGTGAGCACGCAAATTTTGGGCATCAGCGACAGTCAACGGAAGGACGTCAATTGGGGGCCAAGACAGCAGACGCGAAATGCCGAATTTCCCTGTATGGAGCCCCTCAAGTGATTGCTGCGTTCGCAAAATTTGAACGCATGGGCGCGACAATGAATACTAAAGAACAGTGCAATGCGTTTACGGACATGGTGGTTGCAATGCGCCAAGATGCACTTGGCGGTCAATTGGTTGACCACGCAGATATCGAAACTGTCTTGCTTGGAGCGGGTCGTGCAACATAACTCGTTGTTCAACCCAGACAAGCGCCCAAGAGGAAGCCGCTTCGCGGCGCATGGCGCGTGCTGGTCAACGCGGCGGTAGGCGCTAGGGGAAGGCTCCATGGTTCCGAGTAACATCCTTCAACGCACTTTCCATATCTCGCACAATGGTGCGCTTGGTACGGGCTTTACGATTGACGTAGCCGGTCGCCAGTACCTCGCAACAGCCAAGCATGTTGTTGAGGGCCTTTCGCCAGATTCTTCGATTGCTGTGCTGCGGAATGGAGCATGGCAAAACGTTGAGGTTGCGGACGTATGGCACTCACCTACTGGTGCAGACCTTTCGCTGCTGAGCCTAAAGAAGCAACTGTCACCTACCCACCCAATCCATGTTCTTGGTGATTCGTCGTCATACTTCTTGTCTCAGCAGATCTATTTTCTTGGCTTTCCATACGGCATGCACATGGAGGCCGGTCTGATTAACGACGGCTACCCTGTTCCTTTTGTTAAGACAGGCATCGTCTCTAGTTTTAGCTCCGTAAGCGGTGGGAGTCAGCTCATCTACTGTGATGGGCACAACAACCCTGGATTCTCCGGCGGTCCAATCGTCACCGTTTCCGCGAAGCAAGAGGTAACGGTAATCGCTGTTGTGTCCGCGTATCGCTTTAACGAGGACCCAGTTCTGCTCAACGGAGTCGATACCGGTCTAACCTACCGGGCCAATACAGGCCTGGTCATAGGCTACGGCGCAAAGGAACTCTTGGTACAGGCAACGGACGCAAATAGTGGCGCTGTCATCGCATAGCGCCTAACAATTCATATATGGACTCCCCCCAAAGTACAAGAAACTGACCGATTGGGATGGCATGAGGGAGAAGCCTGCAGTCGTATATCCGGCATCTGGGATGGGCTCGTTGGTGGCCCGTGCCGACATGGAATCTGCGTCACCGTTGCGCCAATCGTTACGAGCGGCAGGCGTGAAGCTGCCGGAAGAGTTATCGGCGTCAAACGGTGTGGGGATTTCCCGGGTTGCCATGATGGGCGATCAATCTCTGTGCAAAGGCGGGTGGGGCAAAGGTCAGTCAGGTTGTTCAAGCAGGCATCGCGTACGCGGTGCGTTCCATCTTTTTCTTCATTCGTGTGACCATGCCGGTATAAGGCTCGGCATCGCGCAGCGTCGCATAGCAAATACGCGCCAGCTTGTTGGCCAATGCGCAGCCAGCCTTGTTATGGTTACTCCGCGCTTGCACGGTCAGTGCCCATTGTCGCAATCCATCAAGTTGTCGACCGGCAGTTTGAGCGACGCTGGCCGCGCGCAAAACCGAGCGCGCGCCATGGGTAAGCAGCATGCACAGGTAGCGGTCGCCACGCTTGGAAATGCGACCCAGGTAGCGCGTACTGCCGGACGAGTATTCCTTCGGTGTCAGGCCGAACCAGCTGGCGAAATGGCGAGCATCGCGGAAGTGCTGCACATTGCCGCTAGTGGCTGCAACCATTGCAGTAGCGTTGAGCAAGCCAATGCCGGAAATCGACAGCAGCGTCGTGCATGCAGGCGACTGCTTGGCCAGTTCGGTCAGTTCTCGCTCAAGCTGGGCGATGCGCGCTTCCAGCAGACGAATCTCCTCGACCAGCAGCTTCATGGTGCCGCGAATCAGGTTCGGCACCGCCGAATGCGGATCGGCCAGCACGCGGCTGATCTGTTCCAGGCCGTTGCGGCTGCCAGCCGCAATGGAAATGCCGAACTCCCGGCAGAAGCCACGCAAGGCGTTGATACGCGAGGTGCGGGTGCCCATCCACAGCGAACGGGTTCGATGCAGCCCTTGCAGAGCCTGCTGTTCAATCGACTTGACCTTGACCGGTGCAATATCGGCGCAGCGGGCGGCTTCCAGGAGTGCGCAGGCATCGGCGGCATCGGTCTTGTTGCGCTTGACATAGGCGCGGATATAGGCAGCCGGCAGCAGCTTGACGGCAATGCCCAAGCTGTTAAGCCAGCGAGCCCAGTGATGCGCCGAGCCACAAGCTTCCACGATGACCAGCGACACGTTGCGGTTGATAAACCAGCTCGAATTGGCTACGGGTAAGACGATGATGTTCGGTAACGCGCCAGGCGGCATCGGCCACAGCAAGCTGGAAAACGGATTTGGCCAGGTCAACGGCCACGATAGTAGTATTCATGATGGACTCCTTTTGTTGACTGATCCCCGTCCCCACGTGAACCAGTGCGTCTACTTTGGCGCAAAAAGGCAGGGGGAGTCCATCCCATCATTGCACATGGACATCCATGCTGCACATGGCCACCAGTGAACTTTAACGTCACACTACGACAGAGCTTGGAGGCGAGCATGCAATCACCCGGAGTCTTCCAATGATTCCCACCATCACCGCCTTTGAACAGTCACCCGATCGCGGAATGGGGCTGGCGCGTGATACGCGCGTGCGCTGGGCGCTTGAAGAAGTAGGCCAGTCTTACGAGGTTCGCCTTGTTTCGTTCCGTGCGATGAAAGAACCCGCGCATCTGGCGCTTCATCCTTTCGGCCAGATTCCGACTTATGAGGAAGGCGATCTCGCCCTGTTCGAGACAGGGGCGATCGTGTTTCACATCGCAGAGCGTCATGCGGGCCTGCTACCGGACGATGCCAATGCCCGGGCGCGTGCAATTACGTGGATGTTTGCTGCGGTCAATACGGTGGAGCCGCCGATCCTTGAACTGGGAAACGCTAAGCTGCTGGAAGGCGACAGGCCTTGGAATAGGGAACGCCTGCCTTTGGTCGAGGAGCGCGTACGAAATCGGTTGAATCAACTTTCCGCTCGCCTTGGCAATGCCGACTGGCTCGATGGCACGTTCAGCGCGGGCGACTTGATGATGGTGTCGGTGCTGCTCCGACTGAAATCATCGGGTATTCTGGGCGAATACCCGAACCTCTCCGCCTATGTCGCCCGCGGCGAAGCACGGCCTGCCTACCGGCGCGCTTTCGACGCTCAGTTGGCGGTTTTCAAAAGCAAGCCGCCCGGCCGGTTGGAAGGAGCGGCTAACAATTAATTCAAGCCGGCGCCGCTTCGTGGCGCGGCTTAATCCAGACGCCACGCCACTCGGCACCCATCAACCCTTCTACGCCGCCGCGCAAGTCAAACATCTACTCAATCGCAGACTGAAAGGAGAATCGATCATGAGCACAGGAACCGTCCGCCTCCACCGTGTACTCCGGGCAAATCCCGAGCGCATCTATCGCGCATTCCTGGACGCCGACGCCATGGCCAAGTGGCTTCCGCC
This sequence comes from Noviherbaspirillum sp., assembly GCF_035254865.1. Classification (GTDB taxonomy): domain Bacteria; phylum Pseudomonadota; class Gammaproteobacteria; order Burkholderiales; family Burkholderiaceae_D; genus Noviherbaspirillum. The sequence goes on along the minus strand of NZ_DATFAF010000035.1, from coordinate 27,210 downwards.
CTACGGGTTCACTTGCAAGGTTCATCATATGGACACCAAGGTCGGCGGCACCTACCAAATGTCGTTCACGAATTTCGGGACGGGCCAGGGGCACTCCTTTGGCGGCGAGTATCGTGAGCTGATTCCGTTTGAGACGATTCGCTATACGGACAGGTTCGACGACCCGAACCTTCCCGGAGAAATGCAGACGACGGTGAGCCTGAAGAAAGTGTCTTGCGGCACCGAGATCAGTATTGTGCAGGAAGGAATTCCTGCCGCCATTCCTGTCGAGATGTGCTATCTCGGATGGCAAGAGTCGCTCGCACAGTTGGCGAAGCTCGTCGAGCCCGAGATACCGGGCTGATGGGGCGCCGCAGGGCGCGACCTCCAACAGGATGCGCGTGACGGAGGCCGTGCTCAATTGATCCGTTCAGCGCAGGTGCGGAGAAGCTGCAGGGAAACGCGATGCACCCGTCGACCGCTTATTGCGGTATTGACCTTGGCATGGCAAGATGCGGAGGTGCTTTTTATGCAACTATGCCGGGATGCTCCATGAAATTTCATGCCGGACGGCCGCGCGCACTGGAGCATTCCGCGTATCCCCAACTTCTGCCATCAGCGAGTCTCGGATATGCGTGTCGCTCTACGAATCGCTTTGTTCTTTCAGGCGATTTTCCTGTGCATCAGCACTGCGCACGCATCCGTCGGCCTGGCTGAAATACCTGCCGAGCCAGAAGCCGGACTCGTTACCGTCTTCTATCCGTCCACCAGCGAATCGAGGCTGCGGCGTCGCGCCGGGTTTGACCTCGACGTGGCGCTCGACGGCGACCCCGCAGTCGGCAACAGGCGGCTCGTCGTGATCTCGCATGGATCTCCGGCGTCGCCCTGGGTGTATTTCGATCTTGCGCGGGTGCTGGTCGAGGCCGGCTTCGTTGTTGCGATGCCGGAGCACTTTGCCGACAACTACAAGGACGACAGCGAGCCGGGACCGCCGAGCTGGAAGCGGCGTCCGCTCGAAGTTTCGCGCGCCATCGATCACATCGGGGCGGATCCGCGTTTCCGCGCATTGCTTGATATCGAGAAGGTCGGCATGTACGGCATGTCGGCGGGCGGACATACCGCTTTGGTGCTGGCCGGGGGGCGCTGGTCGCCGGCGCGCCTGCGTCAACATTGCGACGTCCACATGCGTGACGATTTTCAGGCATGTGCGGGTCCGACGGTGAGACTGAGCGGTGGCGCATTGGACGGAATCAAGATCGGACTGGTTCGCTGGATCCTCGGCTTCAAGCTGACGGACGAAAGCTGGTACGCGCATACCGACCCCCGCATTGCCGCCATTGTCGCCGGCGTACCGTTTGCCGCCGACTTTGATCCTGCGTCTCTTGCGTCGCCTGTGGTTCCTCTTGGCATCATCACTGCGCAACAGGACAAGTGGCTCAATCCGACCTACCACAGCGGTGCCGTTCTCAAGGCTTGCGCGTCCTGCGAGCGACTCGCGGACTTGCAGACTGGCGGGCACGGCGCCTTGCTGTCCCCTTTGCCATCTGGCCTGAATGGGTCGATTGGTGCGTTGGTCGCCGATCCGCCTGGCTTTGACCGTGCGTCTGTCGTGCCGGAAATCAATCGCGAGATCGCGGCGTTTTTTCGAGGCATTTGCTTGCTGCCGGGTCTGCACAAGCACCGCGTCTCAAGAGTTCATCAACATCGAATGGGGAAAAATCAAAATGACTCATGCAATGGCATGGGCGCTCTTTGCGCTCGGCATCGGGCATATCGCCTATGGGCTCGTCGCGTTCAAGGCGCCCGAGTCGCGACGCACGGCATTCTGGTTCCTGATCTTCGGTCCCTTGCTCATGCTTGCGGGTCACGCAGCCCTGCATGCTGTTGCAATCGGCGACCTGTCCTGCTCGGGATCGTCGGCACCTATGCCTTTGTGACATCCCTGATCGGCGTCGCGGCATTTCCAAAATCTCCCTTCATTGCATCGCTGCTGGTTTCGGCGCTGCTCAACGGGGCGGTGTATGGGCTTGTCTAACGAAGGATGTCAACGCATCAGAACAGGTGGAAAACACCATCCGACCCACGCTTGCAAGCCTCATCCAATCTATGCCAGACATCATCGGAATTGACCACATCTACATCACTGTGTCGGACATGCAGTGCTCGGAGGAATTTTACGATCGTGCGATGAAGGTGCTTGGTTTCCGCAAGAACACCTTCGCCATCGGCGGCGATCCGCATGCCCAGTACTTCAACCGGCAGTTCGGTCTTGTGATACGCCCGGCGAGGTCGGGGAACCCACACGATGCGTATTCGCCGGGGCTGCATCATCTCTGCCTGCGCGTCGAGTCGCCGGAGGATGTCAGGACGGCCGCGCGGGAATTGCGTGCCGCGGGAATCGATGCCAGTGAAGCCGCGCCCTATCCGGAATATGCGCCGGACTACTGGGCGACATTTTTCCGTGATCCGGATGGCATCCGGCTGGAGATCACCAACTATCGGCAGGAACGGCGCGAGCGCCACGACCATTGGGACAGGCTCCAATCTTGATTCCACGGCCATGTCGCCATGCAGCATCGCCGATGCACCTGATGTCCGGCATGAGGGGGTAGAATGGGGACGCGCCCATGATGAATAACGACAAAACACAGAAACCGGAAATCCTCGCCGATGTAGCCGGCCTGTCGCCGGCGTATTTCGGCATGGCGATGGCAACAGGCATCGTGTCGCTGGCGTCCTATCGCGTCGGCATGCACGGCATGGCCATGGCCTTGTTCCGGCTGAACATCCTTGTCTATGCCGTGCTGTGGCTCCTGACGATACTGCGCGCCGTGCGCCATTCGCGTCGCTTCTTCGGCGACATGATCGATCATCTGCGCGGCCCCGGGTTCTTTACGACGGTCGCCGCGACCAGCATTCTCGGCAGCCAGTTCGCGGTGATCGGGGCAGATTACCGTGTCAGCACCGTGCTTTGGGGCGCGGCGATCACGCTCTGGGTCGGGCTCACGTACACGATATTCGCGGGTTTCACCATCAAGCAGAACAAGCCTAGCCTGGAGAAGGGTATCAGCGGCGCCTGGCTGCTGGCAGTGGTGGCATCGCAATCCATCGCCGTGCTCGGTGCGCTGCTTGCGGCGCACGCCGATCAGCCCTATCGCCTCGAAATCAATTTTCTGGCCTTGTCGATGTGGCTGTGGGGCGGCATGCTGTACATCTGGATGATGTCGCTCATCTTCTACCGTTACACCATGTTCCCTTTTTCTCCCGGCGACCTGGCTCCGCCGTACTGGATCAACATGGGCGCGATGGCGATTTCGACGCTGGCGGGATCGCTGCTCATCATCAATGCGCCGGATGCGCCTTTTCTGCTTTCGCTGCTTCCTTTCATCAAGGGCTTCACGGTTTTTTACTGGGCAACCGGGACCTGGTGGATTCCCATGCTGGTGGTGCTTGGCCTGTGGCGTTATGTCTTCCGTCGCTTTCCGCTGAAATACGATCCGTTGTACTGGGGTGCGATTTTTCCGCTGGGGATGTATTCCGCCAGCACCAGGGAGATGATCGAGGCGATGGGATTCGGATTCCTGCAATTCCTGCCGCGCGTCTTTCTCTATGTTGCGCTGCTTGCGTGGGCGTTGGCCTTCGTCGGGCTGGCGCTCGAGCTGCTGCGCCGCGCCGGCGTTCTCGCCAAAGCGGAAGGCAACAACTGACAATACGCCGACCGATGAAGGAAACCGATCGCTGGCTGGACCGATGGCTGCCGCTCGTCAAGGAAATGACATCGACCGTGCTGGAACTCGGCTGCAATGCCGGGCGCGACACTGCACGGCTGGCCGAAGCGGGTCTGCACGTGGTCGGGACCGACATCTCGGCCGAGGCGCTGCGGGAGTGTGCTCGTGTCGTGCCCGCTACGTCCGCTCCGGTGCTGGTGCGGCATGACCTGCGCGAGCCGTTTCCATTTGCCGATGGCAGCTTCGACGTCATTGTCGCCAGTCTTTGCCTGCATTACTTCGGATGGGACGATACCTGCAGGATCGCGGGCGAGATCCTGCGCTGCCTCTCGCCCGGCGGCTTGCTGCTTTGCCGACTCAACTCCACTAGGGACGTGCACTACGGTGCGACCGGTTTCCAGGCGCTGGAGCCGAACTACTATCAGGTCGACGGCCGCTACAGCGACCGCAAGCGGTTTTTCGACCGCGCCGCCATTGATGCACTGTTCGGCGCGGAATGGACGCGCGTGGCGGTGGAAGAAATGACCATCGACCGCTATGAAAAACCGAAGTGCGTGTGGGAAGTCGTGCTGCGCAAGGCGGCGAGAAGCTGATTCCCTTCAGGCGGCCAGCGCCGCTTTTCGTTGCGCCAGACCTTCTTCCACCAGGCACAGCGACTGTACGCACAGCGCGCGGAAAGCGTCGAGCTGCGCAGCTTCCGCCGTGCTACCGCCCAGCACGTGTTCCAGCTCCGCCGCAAGCTGCGTCAGCGCGGTTGCGCCGATGTTGGCCGCCATGCCGCGAATGCTGTGCACCACTGACTTGATCCCCGCATGATTGCCTGCGTCGACCGCTGCATTGAACTGGTCGATCGCCGCCCCCAGGCTGGGTACCAGCATGGCCAGCACCCGGTGGTACAGGTCGATGTCGCCGGCCAGCCGATCCAGCGTGTCGGCCGTGTTGAAGCCGGGGATGTCGATCGGGGTATCGGCAAGGCCGTCGGCTTTTGCGGGTGCGGCATCGTCGGGTGCCGGCGAGGTCGCCGTCGGCTTGCTCTCGGTGAGCCAGCGGGTGAGGGTGCGGTAGAAATGGTCGGGATTGATCGGCTTGGTAATGTGATCCTGCATGCCGCTTTTCAGGCAGGCGCTCTTCTCGTCATCGGTGGCGTGTGCAGTCATCGCGACAATCGGCAGTGAGGCGAAGCGCTGATCGATGCGGATGCGGCGCGTGGCGGCATGGCCGCCCATCTCGGGCATCTGAATATCCATCAGCACCAGATCGTAGGTATCGGGCTCCGCCGCGAACAGCATTTCGAGCGCGATCTTGCCATTGCCTGCAATATCGACCTGCAAGCCGGCCGCCATCAGCATTTCGCGCGCGATCTGCTGGTTGATGTCGTTGTCCTCCACCACCAGCACGCGGCAGCCGTCGAAGCGCGGCAGGATGCGCTTCAATCGGGCGTTGCAGCATTCCACGCCGCCGGCCGCGAACACCTGCACGAAGGTATCGTGCAGCAGGGATTGATCGATAGGTTTGAACAGCACGGCGTCAATCGGTGCGCGCTCGGCCTGGCGCAAGACGTCCTCGCGGCCGAACGCGGTCACCAGGATGACCTTGGGCGGATGCCGCAGGCCGGCCTTGCTGATCGCGCTCGCCAGTTCCATGCCGTTCATGTCGGGCATGCCGAGGTCGGTCAGCACCAGGTCGTACGGCGCGCGTTCGTCGGCGGCGCGGATGGCGGCCAGGGCATCGGCCGCGCTCTTGCTCGCATCCGATTGCAGGCCGATGCCGTCAATCAGCGCGGTCAGGATCTCGCGCGCCGAGCGGTTGTCGTCCACCACCAGCACGCGGCAGCCCAGCAGGCGCTCCGGCAGGTCCGGCGATGCGGTTGCGGTCAGGGCGCCGAGGCCGAGACGGACGGTAAAACCGAATGTCGATCCGATGCCGGGTTCGCTGCGCAGATCCATGCTGCCGCCCATCATTTCGACCAGGCGCTTGCTGATCGCCAGCCCCAGTCCGGTGCCGCCGTACTTGCGGGTGGTCGAGTCGTCGGCCTGGCTGAATGCACTGAACAGGCGCGCGCTTTGATCCGGCGTGATGCCGATGCCGGTGTCCTCCACCTCGAAGCGCAATTCGACGCCGCCGGCATGACTGGACACAAGGCGGCAGCGCAATTGCACCTGCCCGCGCGAGGTGAACTTGATGGCGTTGCTCATCAGGTTGATCAGCACCTGGCCCAGGCGCAACGGGTCGCCGAACAGGTTGGGCGGCACATCTTCCGCCACATCGAACACGTACTTCAGGCCTTTCTCGAGTGCGACCTGGCGCGTGACGTTGCTGACGCTGGCCAGCACCTGGTGCAGCGGGAAGTCGGCCTTCTCGATGCTGAGCTTGCCGGCCTCGATCTTCGAGAAGTCGAGGATGTCGTTGATGATGCCCAGCAGCGACACGGCCGAGTGATGAATTTTTTCGACGTAGTCGCGCTGCTTGCCGGTCAGATCGGTGCGCAGGGCGAGATAGGCCATGCCGATGATCGCGTTCATCGGCGTGCGGATCTCGTGGCTCATGTTGGCAAGAAAGGCCGACTTCATGTGCGAGGCTTCTTCCGCGACTTCCTTGGCCGCGCTCAGTGCGCGTTCATGTTCGCGCAGCTCCTGGTTGGTGCGCGACAGCTCGGCGGTGCGTTCGGCGACACGGTGCTCGAGCACGCGTTCGCTGCGCTTCAGGCTGTCGACCAGCTCCTGCTGCGCGACTTCCTTGTCGCGCCGGATCTGATTGAAGCGGTCCGCCAGCGCCAGCGACAGCAGCAGCATTTCCAGCGCCGAGCCGATCTGCATGCCGTATACCGCGAGGAAGTTGGGCAGCCCCTTGATGCCAAGACTGCGCGACGCGGTCAGTACCGCGGCGAATACCAGGAAGCTGAACGCCAGCAGGAAGAAGCGCGCGCTGCGCTGACCGCGTGCCAGACAGGTAATGCCGACCACCAGCGCCAGCAGCATGTTGGCCGCATCGATGATGATCCCGATCCGGATGATCTGGTCATGCGGAAGGAATACGAAGGCCAGCATCTGCACCACGTTCAGTGCAAGGAAGCCGCGGATGACGCGGTCCAGCATCGGCACGGTCGTGACCGTCGCCAGCAGGCTGCGCTGGAACAAAAGCAGGGTGAAGCCGGTGCTCGCGAAGCCGATCATGCCCGAAATGATGGCCCAGTGGGGGTACTCCGGCCAAACGAACTGATAGCCGAGACCGCTGTAGGCGCCGATGGAAAGCGCGTTGGCGGCGACGAACAGCACGTAGTAAAGGTAAGTGCGGTCGCGCAGCGAGGAAAACAACAGGAAGTTGTACAGACCGAGCGCCAGCAGCATGCCGAAATACAGCGCCTGACCGATGTATTCGCGCAGACTCTGGTGCGCGAAATCCTGCGGCTCCCACAGCTTGGCGGGAATATCGAGCGAGGTGCCGGATGCGACACGCAGGTAGTAGGTCGTCTCGCTGTTGGGCGGAAGGTGCAGCGGGAACACGAAGTTGCGATGATTGATCGGCCGCTGCGCGAAAGGCCGAGCGTGTCCGGTGGCAATGTGGATAAACCCGCTTTCGCCGGGCATGTAGAGATCGACTTCATGCAGAAAGAGGAAGGGTACTTCGAGCAAGCGTTCGATCTGCCGGCCGCTGTTGTTGGCCAGCGTGATGCGCAACCAGATGGCCGAGTGTCGCAGGCCGTAGTTGATGGAATCGGTGTGCAGCGTCGATTGGGCAAAGCGGCTTGCGACATCGGGCGTCACAACATCGCCGATATCGAGTGCGCGCTCCTTGTCTTCCAGGATCCACCAGTACGGCGTCAGGTTGATCGGCGCAGACGTGGGCTTGTCGTCGACCCGCAAATCCGCCGCATGCAGGATGCCCGCCAGGCTCAACAGCCACAGCGCAATCAGACAGCGAAGCAAACGATGAATATCCGGCATCCAAACCACCCAGAAATGTGAGATTGCAAAGTAGATCTATCGTAGCAGCATCCCTTCATGCCGCGCTGCTCCGATAACACAATAGTGATGGTAATGCTCGAAAAGTTACCATTTCTTACGGGAAATAAAATATCATCGCTTTCTATAACAAAAACAAGCGGCCCCGGCGTCCAACGCAAAAATCGGGGACCACCACAATCGGGGAGCGATTGATGAGTGCAGATCGGGATTACGAAGCGGTCGTGGTCGGTAGCGGCTTCGGCGGCGCGGTGATGTCCGCACGCCTGTCCAGGCGCTGGCCGGGCAGGGTATTGCTGCTGGAGCGGGGCAAGCAGTATCCGCTGGGCGGCTATCCGCGCAGCTCGCACGACATGGCGGACAACTTCTGGTGCCCGCAATGGGATACGGCGCGACGCCCGCATGCGGTGCGCAAGCGCAAGGCGAAGCGGGGCCACTTGGACGGCATGTTCGACATCCGCCATTTCGACAAGATCGATACCGTTGCGGCCGCCGTGTATGGGGGCGGTTCGCAGGTGTATGCCAACGTGTTCCTGCGCCCGCCGGAAGCCGTGTTCGAACAAGGCTGGCCGAGCAATGTGCGCCGCAGCACGCTGATGCCGTATTACGACATTGCCCAGCAGGTGCTCGGCGCCCGGCCGGTGCCGCCGGCAAGCGGTCCCGATGACCGGCGCTATGTCAAGCGCACCGAGCAATTCCAGGCCTTCGCGCGCGAGGCGAAACTCAATTCGAGAATGGCCGATATCTGCGTCTTCTTCGGCAACGGCTACAGCTACGAAGGCAGCAAGGACGCGCTTGCGCTAGGCGTGCAGGAGCAGAATCGCTACGGTGCGCTGCAGACATCCTGCACGTATTGCGGCGAATGCGACATAGGCTGCAACGTGCAGGCGAAGAATTCGGTCGATCACAATTACCTGCACGTGGCGCGGCAGCGCTACCAGGCGCAGGTTCGCACGCTGGCCATTGTCGATCGCATCGTTCCGCTGGATGCCGCCGGCCAGGACGACCAGGCGGCCGATGGCGAGCATGGCTACCGCGTGGTGTACCGCAATGCGGCCGACGGCAGCGAGCAGAGCGTCACTGCGCAGCGCGTGGTCCTGTCGGCCGGCGCGCTCGGCAGCAGCGAATTGCTGCTGCGCTGTCGTAACGTGCATCGCAGCCTGCCGCGCATCTCGTCGCGGCTGGGGCAGCAGTTTTCCGGGAATGGCGACTTCCTCGCGTTTTCGATCGATGGCAAGAAGGAAGTCAATTCCACCTATGGTCCGGTCATTACCCAGTACATCGACCACCACCTGTTCGACAATTTCGACCGCAAGCGCGCCTTCGTCATGGAAGACGCGAGCTATCCGACGCAATTGAGCTGGGCCGTGGCCGCTCTCGGGCCGGTGATGAACCCCATCCAGAAGCTCTGGCAGGCGGGCAAGCAACTGCTGTTGTATGTCTTCGACCGCGCTTATCCGGGCCGCAAGAACAGCAGCGTCGGTTACCTGATGCAGAAACTGCTCGCGCATGACCTGTCGCAGTACAGCGCGGTGCTGCTGTGCATGGGACTGGACAATGCGCGCGGTGTGCTGCGCCTGAACGGCGACGGCTTCCTCGATGTCGAGTGGCCGCAGGAGAGCAATCGCACGCTGTACGACGCCATCCTCGATCTCGGCCGGCGCTTCACCCGCTTCATCGGCGCCAGCACCTACCTGCCGATGCCGACCTGGCTGTGGCCGGTGAAAAACAATGTGACCGTGCATCCGCTCGGCGGCTGTGCTCTGGCCGATACGCCGGAGCAGGGCGTGGTCAGCGCGCGCGACGGCAGCCGCGGACAGGTGTTCGGCTATCGCGGCCTGTATGTGGCTGACGGATCGCTGATGCCGACGGCACTGGGCGCCAATCCGGTGGCCACCATCACGGCGCTGTCGGAATGGATCGCGCACGAGATGACCGGCATCGCGCCGGATGCGGAGCTTTGAAGGGCGATTGTCCACGGAAGGCACGGAAGGCACGGAAATGTTCGATGAAATTCTGAACACGAGAGTTTTCCGTGTTTTCCGTGCCTTCCGTGGACACCCGGTTTTTTTGACGACGTATTGAGCAGGGAGCAGGCGCCATGTCGAACGACTTGCATGGAGTAAGGATCGAATTCGCCGAGGTAATGACAGGCTATGTCAGCGCGGAGGCGACGATTTTCACCGATGGCTACGAGGATGGTGAAAAGGCGGGCCACAAGCTGGCCTTGCATGTGACGGTCAGGATCGCCGATCTCGATGCCTTCCTCCACACGCCGGATCACGCCGGCACGCTCACTGGCCATGTCGATTGCGCACTGCTCGGCGGCATCTGCCCGGTGCAGTCCGGCACTTTCCGCCTGATGCCTAATACGGCCGACCGCGACCGCAAGGTGATGTATTACCAGGTGTATTGCACCACGCCGCAAGGCGAGGCGGTCACCTTCGTGGGCGAGAAACAGGTGCAGCACAATGCGCCGCTCGACATGTGGCACGACACCACGACCCTGTTCGTGAACGTGTTCCGCGGTCATGTCGATCCGGCCAAGCCGGCATTGGCGGACCTGTGGGTGACCGGCATCATCAGCCTCGGCCTGGGTGACTTCATGCAGGTGCTGCGCGGCTTGCGCGCGACCGATGCGAAGGGCAACACCAGCCTCAAGGGCCTGATTGCGTTCGGCGAATTCTTTGCCGGCAAGCTGTGGGATGTGTACGGCCCGCACCTGCCGCCCGCGCTCAATCAGCCGCACCGCCGCTATGCGAAGTTCACCACCGAAGGCGTCACCGGCGCGGCGATCAGCATGCACCCATTTTCCACCGCCGACGGGCTGGGCTTGACGCTCACGCGCTTCCGGCGCGCCAGCAGCGACGACGTGGTGCTGGTCATCCATGGATTGACCAATTCCACCGACATGTTCATCATGCCGGAACATCGCAACCTGGTGCAGCATCTGCTGGACGAGGGTTTCGGCGACGTGTGGACGCTCGACTGGCGCGGCAGCAATCGTTTTCCGTACAACCTGGTGCGCTCGAGCTACAACTTCGACGACGTGGCACTGTTCGACCACCCGGCCGCGATTTCCGAATTGCGCCGTCATATCGGGCCGAACAGGCGCTTGCATGTGATCGCGCATTGCGTCGGATCGATCACGATTGCGATGGCGGTCTTTGCGCGCACGGTGCAGGGCATTACCAGCATGGTGCTCAACAGCGTGTCGCTCACGCCGCATGTGCCGGCCTGGTCGGAAATCAAGCTGCGCTTCGGGCCGTGGGTATCGGATTATCTGCTCGGCGTCGAATATTTCAATCCGAGCTGGCGTCGCCAGCCTGCCTGGTCGATCGGCAAGATCATCGCCATGGCGGCCGATCTGGTGCATGGCGAATGCGACTCGCCCGAATGCCACATGCTGAGCTTCATGTGGGGCAGTGGCCGGCCGGCGGTCTTCAATCACGCCAACATCGCGCCCGAGACGCACGAGCGCCTGGGCGACCTGTTCGGGGGAACCGCAGTGCACTACTACCGTCATGTGTTCAAGATGGTCCGGAGCGGACATACGGCGGTCAAGTACGATCCGGGCAATCCGCGTTACGCGGCCTTGCCGGACGACTACCTGAAGAACGCCGCGGACATCAAGACCCCGATCTTCTTCGTGCAGGGGCAGGACAACCATGTGTTCGCCGATTCCAATATCCGCTGTCACGAACGGCTGGAAAAGCTTGTGCCGGGACGCCACAAGTTGCACGTCTTCGCCGGCTATGGGCACCAGGATGTCTTCATGGGGAAGAACGTCGCGGTCGACATCTTTCCGCACATCGTTGGCTTCCTGCGCGAGCATGCGCACGCGTGAATCGGAAAGAGCAAGTCGATGAATGAAATGAAACTGCCACCGGGCATGATTCTCTGGCCGGCCGGGACCGCGCAAAGGAACCGGCTGTGCGTCCTGATCAGCGATATCCACTGCACCGACTGCACGGTAGGCAACCAGACGGCGTCGGAGACCGACTGGCAAATGTTTTTCGAGCAGATGGAGTTCGCGGTATGCAATCCCGGCGACAAGGCGAACGCGCCCGCCGGGCAGCGCATCGAGGAACTGCTGCTGATCCTCAACGGCGATGTGGTCGATCTGATCCGCAGCAGCAAATGGGCAGAGGCCGGCGTGTATCCCTGGCACCGCGACCATCCGCGCTTCGAGGAGCTGGTCATGGCGGTCATGCGCGACATCGTCGCCATCCACGCCCGCCAGCGTCCGGACGACAGCAGGCAGCCATACTCCGGCTTTTTCTACTGGATGCGTGCCAGCATCGACAAGCTGCGCCAGCACGGGATCGTGGTCACCATCGTGCCTATCGTCGGCAACCACGACAAGGAACTGCAGGTGGTGCATGCCGCGCGCCAGATGCTCTATGAAGAATGCCTCGGCCTGACCGCACTCGATATTCCGGACAGCTATCGTGCCTGGGTGGCGATGCAGCTCGGCACCAAGGCCGAGGAACTGTATCCCAGGCTGCCCTTCTATTTTGCCGATCGCGGCTTGCGCCTGCTGGCGACGCACGGCCAGTGGCGCGACGCGAACAATTGCCGCGCCACGAAAGGCTGGCGTCCATCGCAGGGATGGCGGCCGCAGCAGTGGCGCGAGGAGCAATACCAGGCCTTCAGCGATCCCTGTTTCGGCGATACAGTGGCGACCGGCATGCTGTCACGCTTCATCTGGAGTGTGACGAGCACGCTCGACAAGGGCATGCCGGGCGCGCGCCGCATCGGCAAACTGCTCGATGAAATGGACTTGTACCGGCCATCGGTCGCGGCGGTGGTGCGCCTGCTTTCCGAATCGCGCCGCATGGCGTGTGAAGTGCCGGGCGCACAAGGACTGCATGACCAGGTGCTGCGCTGCTTCCGTGATAGCCTGCGGGCATGGATGGCGCACGACGCCACCTGGCAGAGCGCGCGCGGCATGACCAAACTCGGCTTGTATGCCCTGTCCATCCTGAGCCGCTTCAAATGGTATTGGCTGGACATGCTCCTGATGCGCCTGATGGCATGCCAGCAGGAACCGGAATCGACGATCAGCACGCGCACGCTGCTTGGCCTGCCGGCGTTCCAGCGCGTGTATCGCGATCTCGGTTTGCGCCTGCATGTCGAAGGCCATACGCACGTGGCACTGGAAGCCGACTTGCAGTTTTCGCTGCCGCGCGGGGAAGGAAAAAACTATACGTACATCAATCTTGGCGCATGGCGCGATGCCATCCTGCCCAAGCGCAACCGCGGGTATCGGCGCCGGGGCGTCGGACGCGCCTTGTTCATTTTCGACCTTGCCGGACTCGCCAAGGACAAGGATGACGATACCTATCGTTTTTACGTGCGCGACATGACAAGCTGGGGCGATCGGATGGACAACTGGTAAACGCTGCGCGGCATTGCTGGTTGCAGTGTCTTGCTGCGCTGCACAAGCATCCTCCGCCGCTCAAGTTCGCGCGCTGCGTGACGTTATCTCATACAAGACCCATGGGAAGGACACTTGTGAAGTTGCAATAAAGCAATTTCTGGCCTATCGTGAAGGTATGGAAGACAGGCAAAGGATCGGCAAGTGATGCACGCTGCCTGACATTGTCAGCCAGCAGGGAGAGGTGGGTTCCATCATGAGTATCAGCGTCACGTTCAACAGCGCGCACAGGATACCGCTCGCCTCGGCGTTTTTCATGGCCCGCCGTCCGGTGGTTGATCGCCAGCAGAACCTGGCGGCGCACGAGCTCCTGTTCTGCAATTTCTTTGCGACAGCCGCCCCTGTCGCGGCTCCGGCGGAGCAGCCCGCTTCGGCATCGGTGCTGTCGGATGTCTATGCGCATGGCTTGACCCGCGTGATCGGCGATCTGACCGGCATCCTGTATATCGACATCGACGCCTTGATGAGCGACATCTTCCAGTTCCTGCCGCCGCAGAACGTGGTGCTGGAAATCGCCACTCTGCGCAATCCGTCGCCGCAAGTGATCGCGCGCCTGACGGAGCTGGGCGCCGCCGGCTTTCGTTTTGCCCTGGTGGTCAATGATGATGACGAAGACGTGCGCAAGCTGCTGCCGATGGTGGAAAGCGTGCGCATCGACATTACCGGCCGCAGCGCGGCCGATCTGGGCCGTTTGTGCGCCGCATTCAAGGCGCAGCAGAAACGCTTGCTGGCGGAACGGGTGGAAACGATCGAGCAGTTCCGCATGTGCCTCGACCTCGGCTTCGATTTGTTCCAGGGCTACTATTTCCTGAACCCGGAAATCCTGGAGGGAAGGAAAATCTCGCCTTCGCAGCAGGCGATCACCGAGTTGATGTCCTTGATCGCATCCGACGCCGACAATGCCGACATCGAACACAGCATCAAGAGCCATGTGTCGCTCGGACTGAACCTGCTGCGGCTGGTCAATACGCCTGCCATCAGCGCGCACCGTATCGATTCTCTCCGCCAGGCGCTCATGGTGCTGGGCCGCGACCAGTTGCAGCGCTGGCTGCAAGTCATGTTGTATGCCGAACCGGGCGTGCACGGGCGCAGCATCCTGCCGCTGATGGCGCAGGCCACCACGCGCGGCCGGCTGATCGAACTGCTGGCGCAGAAACTCAGACCGGGCAATCGCAGCTTCGCCGATACCGGCTTCACGGTCGGCATCATGTCCCTGATGGACACCTTGTTTTCGATGCCGATGGAGGAAATTCTGAAACAAATCCCGGTCGTCGAAGAAGTCGGCGAGGCGCTCCTGCAGCGCCAGGGCTACTACGGCAAGTTGCTGTCGCTGGCCGAACATACCGAATGGAAGACCAAGAACGATGCGCAACTGATGCAGGCAACGCGTGAGCTCAATCTGTCGTACAACGATTTGTACATGGTCCAGCTGGCCGCGTTCGAATGGAGCGACCATGTGACGCGGTGCATGCACTAGCCCGGCGATCGCACCGGATCGGCCCTCCCGCTATTTGCGCGAGATGAAGGGATTGCCTTCGATATGGAAGCGCAAGTGCGCCTCCGCCCAATCGGCGGCATAGGCCACGCCGATGCGCGGGCTGGCCACGATGGAAAATGATTCCTTCGTCTCCGGCTCGGCAATAAAGAAATCCTCGCTCAACAAATCGTGCCCGTTCATGCGCTTGTCGATCGCCATGGCGCGGCACAGCAGGCCCGGCCCCTTGGTATTGCCATCGACGTTGGCAATCGGTTCCAGCGCGCGCAGCAGAACGGCCGCGCCATGACCTTCCTGTTCCGTGACCACGTTCATGCAATGATGCATGCCGTAGATCAGATACACATAGGCGAAGCCTGGCGGGCCATACATGATGGCGGTGCGGGGCGTGATGCCCTTGGAGGAATGCGAAGCGAGGTCGTGTGCGCCGATGTAGGCTTCGGCCTCGACGATACGCGCGTGCCGTTCCACGCCGTCGACGACATGCACCAGATGTTTCCCCAGCAGGTCTTGCGCAACCTGCGCTGTATCGCGCGCGTAGAAGCTGCGCGGCAGTTTCTTGTATCGCTTCATGCGCGCTATTGTAGTCCGGCGAACCCGGGAAAATTTTTCCGTCGGCGGTTCTATTGCCGGATCTCCTCCCGCTCGCCGAAGAATCTTCGTTCTCTCAGAAAACCCCGGAACACTTGCGCGGAGACGGCCGAACTATAGTAATGGCCCTGCACCTCGTCGCAGCCGAAGAGGCGCAGACGATCGATTTGCGCCCGGGTTTCGACGCCTTCCGCAATCACGCGCAGGTTCAGGCTGTGCGCGAGGTTGACGATCGCGTAGGTGATCGCGTCGTCGTCGTCATCCTTGAGCATGTCGGAAATGAAGGAGCGATCGATCTTGATCTTGTCGATCGGAATCTGCTTGAGGTAGCTCAGGCTGGAGTAGCCGGTGCCGAAATCGTCGATGCTGATCCGCACGCCGAGGTCGCGCAGGCGCATTGCCAGCGCGGCAACCACCGATGCGCGGCGCATGATGGAGCTTTCAGTGATTTCCAGCTCCAGGTAATTCGCATCGAGCTGTGCCTCCTTCAGGATGCCGGTGACCAGATCGGCGAATCCTTTTTGCTGGAACTGAATGGGCGACACGTTCACCGAGATCGGCACCGGATGCAATCCTTCGAGTTCCCAGCGGCGGCACTGTGCGCATGCTTCGCGCAGCGCCCATTCGCCGATCCTGGCGATCAGGCCGCGCTCTTCGGCCACCGGAATGAATTCCGCCGGCGAGAGGAATTGCTGATCGTTGCGACGCCATCGCAATAATGCCTCCGCGCCGATCAGCTGACCTTTCAGCGCGTCCACCTGCGGCTGGTACCACAGGCTCAGGTCGCCGAGCTCGATTGCGCGGCGCAGCTCGCGCTCGATGTTGGAGCTGCGTGTGATCTGCTGATTCAGCTCCTCAGTGAAAAACTGGTAATTGTCGCGGCCATGGCTCTTCGCCTGGTACAGCGCGGAATCCGCATGCCGGATCAGTTCCTGCGGCGTGTTGCCGTCATCGGGAAAGACGCTGATGCCGATGCTGATCGTCGTGTGAATTTGATTTTCCAGGAGCATGAATGGCCTGGCCGTCGTTGCCAGGATCTTTTCCGCCACCTGCACGGCCTGCGGTCCGTAGTCGATGTTCGGAAGCACGACCAGAAATTCGTCGCCGCCGATACGCGCCACAGTATCTTCTTCCCGCACGCACTGCTGCAGCCGCTCGCCGATTTCACGCAACAGCATGTCGCCGATATGATGGCCAAGGGAGTCATTGATGTTCTTGAAATTGTCGAGATCCATGAACAGCAGCGCCACCTTGTTGCGGTTGCGCATGGCAATATGCATGGCTTGTTCGAGGCGGTCCTGCAGCAATGCGCGGTTGGGCAGCGCGGTCACGCTGTCGTAGTAGGCGAGCGTTTGCACCTGCTGCTCGGCGCTCTTGCGCTGCGTGATGTCGGTGCTGACGCCATCGATGCGCGCCGGCTTGCCGTCATTGCCCAGCACCAGCCGGCCGCGGCAATGTATCCAGCGTATGCTTTGGTCGCGGTGCATGATGCGGTATTCGCAATCGCACAGGGGAAATTCGGCGCTCAGTGCGCGCAGGCCGTTTCTGATGTGTGCGCGGTCTTCCGGATGGACGGCGTCGAACCAGAGTTGCGGCCGGAGCATGAAGGACGAGGGCGGATAGCCATAAACGTTTTCGGCGGATTGATTGATGTAGATCAGCCTGTTCAGATCGGCTGAAAACGACCACACGACATCGAGTATCGATGCCAGGATGCCGTTGAGCCGGTCCTCGCTTTCGCGCAGCGCCGCTTCCGACTGTTTGCGTTCGGTAATGTCGCGGCAGATGAGCTGGACGAAGCGCTCGCCCTCGCGCTCGATCACGCGTGCGCTGGCTTCGACCGGCACGATCTTGCCCCCGGCGCTTTGCTGCGTGACCTCGAAAACCGCCATGCCCGATTCGTGCAGCTTGCCGAAAGCCTTTTCGAGCGCAGGACGACAGGCAGGCAGAAACAATTCCTCGACGGGCAAGCCAGTCAATTCAGTGCGGCTGCGTCCGAGCACCTGCGAGGTCTTGTCGTTGACCTCCAGTGTGCGGTGGCTGCCATCGGCCAGAATGATCATGTCGTTTGCATAGCGTGACAGGTAATCGTATTGCCGCTGCAACCGATCCCTTTCCGTCGTGGCTTGCAGGGCGCGCAGGCGCAGGGCGCTTTCCCGTTGCTTCCACCAGAACAGCACGGCGATACCCAGCACCGACATGATGCTGAGTCCGGCGACGGTGACGATCCAGGCGTAGCGACTCGCGTGGGCGCGTGCCGCGTTACGGTCAATCATCGTGATCAGGAACCAGGGTACGCCGGCAATCCGGCGCGCCACCGCCAACGCCGCGCCATCCGGTGTATCAATGGGCAGAACGCGGACTGTGTCCGCGCGCGCGGCTGCGACAAGTTGCATCTCCGTTACCGGCAGCGCATCCAGATAGCGAAAGCGCGCCGACTCTTCACCGGATGAGATCATGACCACCTGATCGCCCCGTATTTCGGCCAGTAGTGCTTCGGTTGGCGCATTCAATAGCGGAGTCGAGCGGATCCAGGACTCGAGACGCATGTCTGCGTTCGATACCAGAAGAAGGACGGATGAACTCGCCGCACCCTGCGCGTCAATATTCAGAAGAGGAGTGGCAATGTCGATCACACCTCTGGAAAACCAGGGAGCACCGAGTGCGTGGATGGTGGAAACCGCCGTTGTATTCGTTGCGATTGCTTTTTCGATGGTCTCGCGCGCGATCGGATCGAGCGGCGCGACCTCGCGATCGGTCGAGATGCGGGTGTTTCCATTGCGGTCGAGAATCGAAACACCGAGATATCGATAAGTATTCTTGATCGCCTGCAATTGCTTTTGCACCGCGCGCCGGGTGCCATCGTCCGGCTGGCCGCGTGCCACCCATTCGTTGATCGTTTCACCAAGAAATGAGCCGCCACCGAACATGGCTGCGTCGCCAAGGCGCTCCAGGAACCAGCTTGACACGGCAGCGGCCTGCAGGTCGGCGATGTGGTTAAGCGATTCCTCCGCTTGTTTTTCCTCGCCTTCGACCAGTTGGCGGAACACCAGGAATCCGGCCACCACGCTGATGATCAACAGGGCAACAAAAATGCCGATAGCCAAACGGGAGTGGCTTTGGCTATTGCCGATGGGATCTCCAGGCAGTGTCAGCATGTTCCGATCGATGGAGGCGAGCACGGCCGTCAGCGTCGAATGGCGCCCGGAAATCGCGAAAAGGCATCGCCGAACAATTCCGCCGCGGCATTGACAATAAGACCGCGGCATTTCGAAGCCGTTCGCGTACCTCTTTCTTTTAGAGACTGTTTTTGCGTGCTGCTACCAGGTATCGATGCAGGGCCGCTTCTTTCCGGTGCGCGGCGCGGCCGGCGGCGCGGAGCGCAGGCCGCGCAGGATCCAGTGCCTCGAGACCATCGGGTCGATCACGTCATCGATCTCGAGGTACGATGCCATGTTGATCGCCTTGCCGCTGTCATAGGACTGCGCGACCATCTTGTCGAACATTGCCTGCCGCTCTGCCGGGTCGGCGATCGCTTCCAGTTCCTTGCGGTAGCCTAGCCGTACGGCACCTTCCAGTCCCATCGCTCCGAATTCGCCGCTCGGCCACGCGACGGCAAAGAAGGGCGTGTGGAAGCTGCCGCCGGCCATTGCCTGCGCGCCGAGCCCATAGCCCTTGCGCAAGACAATTGTGAAAAACGGCACGCTGATGCTGCCGGCGATCACGAACATGCGCGACACATGCCGCACCATTGCCGTCTTTTCCGCATCGGGGCCGACCATGAAGCCTGGCGTATCGCACAGAGAGACCATGGGCAGGTCGAAGGCATCGCACAATTGCATGAAGCGCGCCGCCTTGTCCGCCGCCTCGGCGTCGATCGCGCCGCCCAGATGCTGCGAATTGTTGGCGATCAGGCCGAAAGGGCGGCCTTCGATGCGGATCAAGGCAGTGACGATGCCGCGGCCGAACTGGCGGCGCAGTTCCAGCACGGAATCCTTGTCGGCCAGGGTTTCGATCACCTTGCGGATTTCATACACGCGCAGACGGTTTTCCGGAACGAGCTGGCGCAGCCTGCGCTGATCCGCGCATTCCCAGGCATCGACCGAGCCCTGAAAATACGACAGATATTGCTTGGTCGCCCGGACCGCTTCTTCCTCATCCTTGACGACAATGTCGATCACGCCGTTGGGCGCCTGCATGCTGACCGGGCCGACTTCCTCCGGTGCGAACACGCCGAGTCCGCCGCCTTCGATCATGGCCGGACCACCCATGCCGATGGTCGCGTTTTCCGTCGCGATGATGACGTCGCAACAGCCGAGGAAGGCCGCATTGCCGGCGAAGCAGCGGCCGGAAACGACGCCCACGCGCGGTACCAGCCCGCTCAGGCGGGCAAAATTGATGAAAGACATCACATCCAGCCCTGCCACCAGCGTCGCATCGGTATCGCCGGGCCGGCCGCCGCCGCCTTCGGCGAACAGCACCACCGGCAATTGCCATTGTTCGGCCAGTTGGAACATGCGGTCGGTCTTCTTGTGGTTCATCATGCCCTGCGTGCCGGCGAAGACCGTGTAGTCGTACGACATCACCATGCAGCGCGCCTTGCTGTCGTCAAACAATGCGCCGTTGACGCTGCCGATCCCGGCCACCAGGCCATCGGCCGGGCTGATCCGGATCAACTCTTCCAGCGAGCGGCGGCGGCGCTGCGCTGCGATGGCCAGCGCGCCGTATTCGATGAAGCTGTCGGCATCGCACAGGTCGGCGATGTTTTCGCGCGCGGTGCGCTGCCCTGTCTTGCGCCGGCGGGCGACCGCATCCGGCCGCATTGCGTCCAGGCCGATCGCATGCCGCTGCTGCACTTCCGCGAGATCGGGGCGAATCGCATCGAGATCGATCTCCTGGGCTGCATCCGCATGTTGCGCATCGATCTCGGCCGGCTCGATGTACACCAATGGATGACCCTGGAACAGCACGTCGCCTATCCTGACGTTCACCATGCGCACGAAGCCGCTGGCATCGGCGCACACGATGTGTTCCATCTTCATCGCCTCGATGATGGCGATCTGGCGTCCTGCATGCACCACGTCGCCTTCGCCGACCTCGATCGACACGACGGAGCCCGGCATGGGCGTCGCGATGGGAATGGTGTTCTCCGGTGCTGCATGGCTCTGCGAAGCGCCATCCTTGCTGCGCTCGGCCGCGGCCGCATACAGCTTCTGGTGCGCGCCGCCTTCCGGCTCGATCAGGGCCGCGATATGTTCCTCGACGAAGCGTGTATGCACGCGGTTGGCAATCACGTCGGGTCGCGTCAGCAGGTTTTGCAGGAAGCCGATGTTGGTTTCCACGCCTTCCACGCGGAATTCGCACAGCGCACGATATGCTCGCGCCACCACTTCGGGAAAACGCCCCGAGCTGGTGGACGCGATCAGTTTCGCCAGCAGCGAGTCGAAGCGCGGGCTCGGTGTATAGCCGCTGTAACCGAAGCTGTCGACCCGTATGCCGGGGCCGGATGGCGGCTCGAAGGCGCGCAGCGTGCCGCCCGAAGGCAGGGTGTTGCCCTGGGCATCCATGGTCTCCATGTTGATGCGCGCCTGCAGCGCGAAGCCGCGCGGCGCCGGTATTTCGTGCTGCGTCAGGCCGAGCTGCTGCAGCGTATGGCCATCCGCCAGTTGCAGTTGCGCCTTTACCAGATCAATGCCGGTCACCTCTTCGGTGACGGTATGCTCGACCTGCAGGCGCGGATTGGCCTCCATGAAATAGAAGCGCGCATCCGGCCCGCGGTCGTCGGCGTCGACCAGGAATTCGAAGGTGCTCAGCCCGCTGTAGCGCACCGCCGTGGCAAGGCGGACTGCCGCGTCGACGATGCGTGCGCGCAGCGCGTGATCCAGCGTGGGGCTGGGCGCGATTTCCACCAGCTTCTGGTTGCGGCGCTGCAGCGTGCATTCGCGCTCCCACACATGGCTGACTTCGCCGCTGCCGTCGCCCACGATCTGCACTTCGATATGCCGGGCACGCGCGACGAACTGTTCGACATACACCTCGGCACTGCCGAAGGCCGTCTGCGCTTCGGAGCGGCAACGCGCATAAGCCTCGCCGACTTCCGCGTCGTTTCGCACCGTGCGCATGCCGCGTCCGCCGCCGCCCGCGACCGCCTTGATCATCATCGCAGCGCGCTCGCCGAGCTCCGCCAGGAAGGCGCGTGCCTCCTCCAGCGTCACCGGCTGGTCGCTTCCTCGCACCACCGGCACCGCATGCTGTTTCGCGAGCGCGCGCGCCTGCGTCTTGTCGCCGAACAGTTCAAGAATCTGCGCGCCCGGACCGACAAACAGGATGCCTTCTTCCGCGCAACGCCGCGCGAATTGCGCATTCTCGCTGAGGAAACCGTAACCCGGATGAATCGCGTCGCAGCCCGCTTCCCTGGCGACTGCCACCATCTGTTCGATGTCGAGGTAGGCCGCCGCGCCCACGCCGTTCAATGCACGGCTGTCGTCCGTGCGCCGCACATGCAGCGACGACGCGTCGTCCTCGGAATAGACGGAAACGGTAGCAATGCCGAGCTCGGCGGCAGCGCGCGCGATGCGGATGGCAATTTCGCCGCGATTGGCGATCAGAAGGCGTGTGACGGCCATGTGGAATCCTTGTCTCTGGGTCTTTGCTGGAATGATCGGTATGTTTTAGCACGGGCGTGCGATTATTGTCTACGGTTTTGACTAGGGAGGTTGGTCTGCCCCAGATTCTCAACTTTTCTCAAAACGGGCACGCCAATGTTTAAATCGCATGCACGGCGCCTGGAATGACAAATCGTCAAGTACCGCCCGGCCCCGATGAATGTTTCGCGTCGGATCGACCATTCGCTTGCAGCTTTTGCGCGACGGGCTCTCGTTGACGCTACAAATCAATCATGAACAAGCTGGTCATCATGGTGCGAGCGTCCGACAGCACGCACCGAATTCCGGAAAGCGGCTGACAAGGGGGGGGCATGAAAAAACTCTGCACGCTGTTGTTTGCGTTAGCGGTCACCGGATGCGGCGGCGGAATGGAGGGCGATACTGCCGCCGCGGGCTTCAACCCGGACCAATCGCTCGCCAACCGGCTGGAAGCACTGGCGGCCATACTTGCTGCCGAGGTGAAGAAAAAGCCGCCGCAATTGACGCTGATCGTATCCATAGGCGGCCCTTCCGGCGGCAAGCCGTTCTATCACCTGGCCGGTGATACTGCAAAGAGAGGGGTATTTGTCGATTCCGTGACGAACTACCGGGACGAACACCCGTATATCGACGGGGTCGACCTCGATTGGGAAAGCCCGGCTGCCGGCGCGCTGGGAACTTCTGGCGACGGCGAATCGTATGCCGATCTCCTGAGCGACTTGCGCGATGCACTGGATGAGCTCGGCATGGAAAACGGGCGGAAATACCTGCTCACGTCAGCCGTCAATACCGGCACCTATGTCGTCAGCAAGATCAACTACCGGAGGGCGCAACAATACATCGACTTCTTCTTTGCGATGACCTATGAATAATACCGTCCGGTATCGGTCACCACACGCCCTTGTATCCGAGTACGCCGTACAGAGGGGTCCAGACCCTGATCAATGCCGGCGTGCCGCCGTCGAAACTGGTTCAGGGCGTCGCCACCTACAGCCGCGGATGGGGAAACTGCACCAATTTCGTCGATGTGACCTAGGGCAGGGGCGATGCCAATTACAACGGAAAAGGCGGCACCGAGGTCTACCCCTGGCTGGCGGACAAGTTTCTCGACCGCAAGGGCAATGGCAAGAACAGATATCAGGTGAACTACGATTCCAGCTTGTACTCATGTGAAAGCCGCTCTATATCGGCTCCGACGATCCTCGCGTCGCCTCGGAAAAAGCGCGATTCGCCATCACCAGCGGACGCAGCGCTGCGCGTGGCGAGATTGCCAGCGATCTGATCGCGCAGGGAAAGGCCGCGCCGGCCGGTTTGCATCTCGACGTCCGGCTGTGCGGCAGACAAAGCTTGCCGGATGTGGTGGACCAGGCCCGCGTCGATCTCGGATTCCGGGCGGGTTTCGGAGGGTTCTCGGTGACGAGCTATGAGAGCTGGTTCAGTACGCCGTAGCACGCCTGCATGATGGATCAGTGCATCAGACCGTGACTGATTTGATGAGTGCAGGGGCGATGAGTGAGGTTACATGAAGCTGAAGGTGTAACCCATGTGATTGAATTCGACAGGCGTTCGTTGTTGTGTTTTTCTTCGGTGATGCAAGGGCGAAGTCACTTCGTGGGGGCTTGCCGGGACTGGCCCCGGCGGGCCGCCTACTTTTTTGCTTCGCCAAAAAAGTAGGCCAAAACACAGCGGAGACAGGTCTTCCTTTAGGCGCGACTTGATCGTGTCTTGACGCTTCGTTAGAGCTGTTGCGCGTACGAGTCCAGATGCTGGTCGGTGTTACCGAACTGCATTTCAATGGCCATCAATCTCTTGAAGTAATGGCTGACATCCAGTTCATCCGTGACGCCCATGCCGCCGTGCAGTTGCACCGCCTGCTGGCCGACGAAGCGGCAGGCTTGGCCGATCACGACCTTGGCCGCATCGAGAGCGCGGTTGCGTACCGCCGGATCGGGATCGTTGCAGCGCACTGCGGCGAGGTAGCTCATGGAGCGTGCCTGTTCGATATGCAGCACCATGTCGGCCATGCGGTGTTGCAGTGCCTGGAACTTGCCGATCGGCTGGCCGAACTGCTTGCGGTTGCGGGCATATTCGACCGTCGCTGCAAGCAGCTTGTCCAGTGCGCCCACGGCTTCCGCGCAAACCGCGGCGAGGCCGAAGTCGAGCACTTGTGCCAGTGCGCCTTCGGTATCGGCAGCGGCGTTGAGCATCGCCGACGCGGGGACGTAGGCCTGATTCAACCACACGTCCGCAGCGCGCACGCCGTCGACCGTGGCGTAGGAAACATTGCGCAGGCCGTCCGTCTCGCGCGGCACGGCGAATACCGCCAGCGTGCCGGTTTCGCCGGCCTTGGCGATGCGTGCCGTGACCAGCAGCACATCGGCCGAGGCGCCGTGCGCGATCACGCTCTTCCTGCCGGTCAGGACATAGCCGTCGCCGACCTGGAAGGCACGCGTTTCAACTGCCATGCGGTCATAGCGGGTGGACGGTTCCTCGTGCGCCAGCGCGGCGATTTTTTCGCCGGTGGCCAGTGCGGGAAGCAGTGTGCCACGCTGTGTTTCATTGCCCAGCAAGGCAAGCGTCTTCGTGGCAAGCACCGCGCTGGCGAGGAAGGGTTCGAGCAGCAGTCCTTCGCCGACGGCGTTCATGACGAGCATGGTGTCGATCGGGCTGCCACCCAGGCCGCCGTCGGCTTCCGGCACGTTCAGCGAGAGCAGGCCGATGTCGGCCAGACTTTGCCAGACCTCGCGGCTGAATCCCTGGGGCGATGTTGCCTTGATTTTCTGACGTGCTTCGAAGCCATAATCCTTCGCGATGAAGCGGCGGGTGGTATCGACCAGCATCTGCTGTTCTTCGGTAAAAGTGAAATCCATGATGTGCTCCTACAGTCCGAGGATCATCTGCGAGATGATGTTCTTTTGAATTTCGTTGGAGCCGCCGTAGATCGACAGCTTGCGCATGTTCAGGTAGTTCGCCGCCAGCGGCACGGAATAGAAGGGCCCGACCGCATCGCCCTGATAGCCGGCAGCCATGGCCTCGCGGCGCAGCTGCAGGCCGTAGGGGCCGACCGCCTGCACCAGCAGCTCGGTGATAGCCTGCTGGATCTCGGTGCCCTTGATCTTGAGGATCGAGGCTTCCGGACCGGGAGCGCGATGCGCGGCTTCGGCCGACAGCACGCGCAGGTTGGTGATTTCCAGCGCGGTGAGGTCGATCTCGACTTGCGCGACGCGGGACGCGAACATCGGGTCCTTGAGCAGCGGCTTGCCGTTCTTGGTCTCGAGCGAGGCGATGCGCTTGAGGCGTGCCAGTTCGCGCTTGGCGATGCCGATGCCGGCGATGTTGGTGCGCTCATGGCCGAGCAGGAACTTGGCGTAGGTCCAGCCCGCGTTTTCTTCGCCGACCCGGTTCTCGACCGGCACGCGCACGTCTTCGAACCAGACTTCATTGACTTCATGCGCGCCGTCCATCGTGATGATCGGACGCACGGTGATGCCCGGCGATTTCATATCGATCAGCAGGAAGGAAATGCCGCGCTGTGCCTTGGCTTCCGGATCGGTACGCACCAGGCAGAAGATCCAGTCGGCGTACTGGCCGAGCGTGGTCCAGGTTTTCTGGCCGTTGCAGATGTAAAAATCCCCGTCGCGTACGGCGCGCATCTTCACCGACGCGAGGTCGGAGCCGGATCCCGGCTCGGAATAGCCCTGGCACCACCATTCATCGGCGGCGAGAATCTTCGGCAGGAAGCGTTCCTGCTGCGCGGGTGATCCGTATTGCATGATGACCGGCGCGACCATCTTCAGGCCGAACGGCACCATGCGCGGCGCGCCGGCGGCGGCCAGTTCTTCCTCGAAGATGTATTGCTGCGTGGTGCTCCAGCCGGGGCCGCCGAATTCCTTTTTCCATCCGGTGCCGCCCCAGCCCTTGGCGTGCAGGATCTTCTGCCAGCGGACGTAGTCGTCCGAGTGAAGGACCAGGCCGTTGAGGACCTTGTGCTGAATGTCCGCGGGAAGGGATTGTGCGACGAATTCGCGGACTTCCTGGCGGAAGGCGAGTTCCTCGGGAGTGAAGTTCAAGTCCATGTGTTCCTCTGTTTGTTCTTTGTTCCGGCGATGGCTGGTTCTTTGGTGATGCAGTACCGTTTTCTCTTCGTAGGGCCTTGCCG
Source organism: Noviherbaspirillum sp. (assembly GCF_035254865.1). GTDB lineage: Bacteria > Pseudomonadota > Gammaproteobacteria > Burkholderiales > Burkholderiaceae_D > Noviherbaspirillum. The sequence continues at coordinate 1,212 of NZ_DATFAF010000035.1, read as the reverse complement.
GGGGCGGCCCGGCGGCCGCTCACTTTTCTTGCCTCGCCAAGAAAAGTAAGCAAAAGAAGGCGACCGCGCAGCCGCTGCCCCTACGGGGTTCCCGAAAGAGCTGGGCTCAAATCGGGAAGCGAAACCAACTCGCCTGCGGCTCAAACATGTTTCACTTCTTATCCGATTTGAGCCCAGCTCTTTCGGCAGCGTCAGAAGCGGCAACTGTCCGGCGCAATCTCATCTTGTTACTGCAATCGCAGTTAAAACGCCGCAATTCCCGTCTGTTCACGTCCCAGGATCAACGCATGAATGTCGTGCGTACCCTCATAGGTGTTGACCACTTCCAGGTTCACCAGGTGGCGTGCCACGCCGAATTCATCCGAGATGCCGTTGCCGCCCATCATGTCGCGTGCCATGCGCGCCACGTCCAGTGACTTGCCACAGGAATTGCGCTTCATGATCGAGGTGATCGAGACCGCTGCGGTACCTTCATCCTTCATGCGCCCGAGGCGCAGACAGCCTTGCAGGCCGAGCGTGATCTCGGTTTGCATGTCGGCCAGCTTCTTCTGGATCAATTGGTTGGCCGCCAGCGGCTTGCCGAACTGCTTGCGGTCCAGCACATACTGGCGGGCACGGAACCAGCAGTCTTCCGCCGCGCCCAACGCACCCCAGGCAATGCCGTAACGTGCCGAATTCAGGCAGGTGAACGGACCCTTCAGGCCGCGCACTTCCGGGAAGGCATTTTCTTCCGGGCAGAACACCTCATCCAGCACGATCTCGCCGGTGATCGAGGCGCGCAGGCCGACCTTGCCGTGGATGGCTGGTGCGGACAGCCCCTTCCAGCCTTTTTCCAGCACGAAGCCGCGGATCGTCCCTTCATCGTCTTTCGCCCACACCACGAACACGTCGGCAATCGGCGAATTGGAAATCCACATCTTGCTGCCGGACAGGCTGTAGCCGCCCGCCACTTTCTTCGCGCGGGTGACCATCGAACCTGGATCGGAGCCATGGTTCGGCTCGGTCAGGCCGAAGCAGCCGATCCATTCGCCGGTGGCCAGCTTCGGCAGGTATTTCTGTTTGGTCTGCTCGTTGCCGAATTCGAAGATCGGCACCATGACCAGCGAGGATTGCACGCTCATCATCGAGCGGTAGCCGGAATCGACGCGTTCGACTTCGCGCGCGATCAGGCCGTAGCTGACGTAGTTCAGGCCGGGGCCGCCGTATTGTTCC
>NZ_DATFAF010000034.1:0-114105 GCF_035254865.1 Noviherbaspirillum sp. | reverse complement strand
GGTGTCGGTCGACTTCAACCACAACCCGGCATCGAGCAATTTCGATGCGACCCTGACCAAGGTCTCCGGCCGCCTGGTGAAGGTGTCCTCGTGGTACGACAACGAGTGGGGCTTCTCCAACCGCATGCTCGACACCACCGTGGCCTTGATGTCCGCCAAATAAGCAGACCTCTCCGTCGCCAGCAAAACGCCCCACATGTTGGGGCGTTTTGTTATATTTGCCACTGTCATCGCCGACGCTTGAAGGAGCATGCATGAAGCGCATCAAAAAATTGCTGGCGGAAAACAAAGGGTTTTTGTTTTTTCTGTTTGGAATGATCGCGGTGCGCAGCGCGGTCGCGGATTGGTACGGCGTTCCTTCCGGCTCCATGTATCCGACCTTGATGATCGGCGATCGCATCATTGCGGACCGTCTTGCTTACGATCTCAAGATTCCCTTCACCGATGTGATCGTCAAACATATCGCGGACCCGAAGCGGGGTGACATCGTTACGTTCAGTTCGCCCGAAAGCGGCGATCGCCTGGTCAAGCGCGTTGTCGGCCTGCCGGGCGACATCGTCGAAATGCGCGGCGAGCAACTGATCATCAATGGTGAAAAAGCCACTTATGCAGCCGCCGACGGCAACGTCGCCACGCAACTCAGCCCGGATTACTCCGGCCGCCAACTGGTTCTGAACGAGAGGCTTCCCGACAATGAACACCCGATCATCGTCATGCCGGAACGCGCGGCTGCACGCTCCTTCGGCCCGGTTACCGTGCCGGAGGGGCAGTACCTGATGCTCGGTGATAATCGTGATGCCAGCAAGGACTCGCGCTATATCGGTTTTGTCAAACGCGAACTGATTACCGGTCGGGTGAAGCACGTCGCGTTTTCCCTGGATACCGGCAAATACTACTTGCCGCGGAGCGATCGAGTCGGTGTTTCGTTGCAATAATTGACGACTTGTCCGGAATGGCTTTTCACCAGTGCGGCCATGCGACGATAAGCGCTTCCGCCTTGGCGCTGTCGACCGGGCTTGAGAAGTAGTATCCCTGGCCGTATTCGACCTTCAGCTCGCGCAGCTTCGCCAACTGGGCCTCGGTTTCCACGCCTTCCGCGATCAAATCCATGCCCAGCGTGTGCGCGAGGGTGACAATGGCCTGGATGACGTCGATGTCACGGCTGCCGGTATCCAGCCGGCGCACGAAAGAGGCATCGATCTTGAGCGTATTGACCGGGAAGCGGTGCAGATAAGAGAGCGACGAGTAGCCAGTACCGAAATCATCCATCAGCAACTTGATGCCCTTGCCGCGCAACTTCACCAATGCCGCGGCGGCTTCTTCCGCATGTTCCATGATCACGGTTTCCGTCACCTCCAGCTTGAGGCTTTGCGTATCCAGCGCGGTTTCCTCCAGCACCTCTTCGATCTGCTCCATCAGGTTTGTCTGGGCAAACTGACGGCCGGAAAGATTGACGCTCATTTGCATGGGCGGCAAATCCGGAAACTTGATTTGCCATGCGCGCATCTGCCGGCATGCCTCGGCCAGTACCCAACGCCCGATGTGAATGATCAGGCCGGTTTCTTCGGTTAATGGAATGAATTCGTTCGGCAACACAAGCGTTCCGTCCGGCCGACGCATGCGTACCAATGCCTCGAACCCGGCGAGTCGGCCGCTATCGAGCGCCACAATGGGCTGGTAGTACACCACGAATTCCTGGCCCTTGGTTACCGCCTGTCGCAGCCGGGTTTCCATGTCGAGCAAGGCGACCACGCGCGTACGCATATCCGACGCAAACACCTCGCAGCACGCGCCTCCTCGCCCCAGGGCACGATGGTTGGCGGTCGCCGCGTCGCGCAGGATATCGGCCGGATCGGAATAGGATGGCTTGCTCAGCACGACACCGATGCTTGCCGTCGTGTACACCTCGTGATCTTCCAGCTGATAGGCGGTCGCCAGGCTAGTCTGCAAATGCTCGGCAAAACGTATCGCCTCGTTCGCATCCTTGACGTCATTCAGCAGAAGTGCGAACTCATCGCCGCCGAGATGCGCGACGGTCTCGCCGACGCGCAGGCAAGCGCTGAGCCGCAAACCGACGTTGATCAGCAACTGGTCTCCCACGGTTCGTCCGAGACTGTTGGAAATGATGCGAAATCGGTCGAGGCTCAGCAGCATCAGCGCAAAGCTGAAGTCGTTGCGCAGGCGCGCCTGTTTCATCGCCTCGCCCAAGCGATCGAGCAGCAAGGCGCGATTGGGCAACCCGGTCAGGCTATCGTACAAGGGCTCTTCTTCGATAACCGAGGCAATCATTGCCCGCGCCGATGCGGCCCCGATCACGCCGGCCAGTTGCGTCTCCGACATGTTGACAAGGTCCGCGTCCGCTTCTCGAGGCCAGTCCATGCCTTGCTGCTTTGCATAATTGCTGAAGGCCGCCACTGCGCGCGCCGGGCCGAGAAAGCGCGACAGCAGGGCATGCAGCTCCGGAAGCGATCCCCTGATCCGCAAAATCCGCTCGGGCGTGCTGCGTTCGTGCTTGAATACATCGACGAACAGCGCTGCCTGGGTCTGCTCGAGCGCCGTTTCGCCCGTCATCACGGAAACGCCGATAAAAGCGCCGATGTTGGCGAACATGCTCCAAATCATCGCGTGCGTAATCTCGTCCAGTCCTTCCAGGCCGAATAACTGCAATGGCCGCAGGAATGCGATGCCGAACGGTCCGTGGTCCAGCAAGCTCATCGGCAGCCAGCCAGAACGTGCCAGGGCCGGCAGCATCAAGGTATAAACCCACACCGTGAACCCGGCGCCCAGGCCAGCAAGTGCGCCCGCGCGCGTCGCGCCTTTCCAGTAAATTCCGCCCAGCACGGCAGGAGCGAACTGCGCGACGGCGGCGAAGGAAATCAGACCGATTGATACCAGTGCATACGCCTCGCTTGCCCAACGGTAATACCCATACGCGAGCAGCATGCCGAGCATGATGGTAACGCGACGTATGCGGAGCACCAGCCGGGATAGATCCTGGCGTTCCGACAGCTTCAGACGCTTGATGCGCAGCAGCGTCGGCATGACGATGTCATTGCACACCATCGTAGACAGGGCAATGCTCTCGACGATGACCATCCCCGTTGCGGCGGAAAAACCGCCGATGAATACGAGCAAGGCGAGCGCGTTCTGATGCTGGGACAAGGGCAGCGTCAGCACGAAGGTGTCGGGGTTGGCCGTCGCGTCCTGGAAATGGAGCAGGCCGCCGAAAGTGATGGGCAGTACAAAGAGGTTAAACAAGAGCAAATAGAGCGGGAACAGCCAGATTGCCTTGTTCAAATGCGACTCGTCGACGTTTTCGACCACGGCGACCTGGAACTGCCGAGGAAGGAAGATGATCGCCAGCATCGACACGAAGGCAACCGAGAACAAGGATGCCCAGCTGTGATACACGTCCTCCGAAGCGCCGCCAATGACGAAGACGGCGCGTGCTTCGGGCAGCTGCGATGCTTTCGAGAATACATCGCCGAAGCCGTCATACATGCCGTAGGTGACGAATGCGCCGACGGCCAGGAATGCCAGCAGCTTGACGAGCGACTCGAACGCGATGGCGGCCACCATGCCTTCATGACGTTCGGCCGCGTCCAGGTGGCGTGCACCGAACAGAATGGTGAAGGCGCCCAGGATCAGTGCCACGTAGAAGGCGGTATCCATCAGCACCGGTACATATTCGCCTTCCGCCCTGACGACATCGGGGAAATGCATCAACATGCTGAAGCTGACTGATATGGCCTTCAGTTGCAACGACATATAGGGTGTAACGCCCACCACGGCAATGGTGGCGACCAGTCCCGCGAGCAGCGTGCTCTTCCCATAGCGTGAGGAAACAAAGTCCGCCAGCGAAGTAATGTGGTTGTCCTTCGCGATGCGGATGATCTTGCGCAACACGATCCACCACAACGTGGCCATCACCGTCGGGCCGAGGTATACCGGCAAGAAACCGATCCCGCTGCCGGCTGCGCGCCCGACGCTACCATAGAATGTCCAGGCCGTTGCATACACCGCCAGCGACAGTGAGTACACATAAGGATTGGCAATGATACTGCGTCCCTGGGCGGCGGCTCTATCGCCGTAATAGGCAATCGCGAACAATACCCCAAGGTAGGAAAACGCAGCAAGCGCAATTAGCCATCCTGGGAGCATTTAACGCCTGTTCGAGGAAACGTACGGTTAGGCATTGCTTTACTTCTTCTCGACAACAAAGGCGAGCAATGCAATCAGCAATCCCCAGGCTGCGAACACGTAGAAATACAGCAAGGGAATTCCGGCCACTGTTGACGGCTGGTTGAACAGAGTCAGCAGCGGAAAATTGAAGAGTGCGTTTCCCAATAGGAACAATGCGGCGAGGCGCTGGCCCTTGACGTTTGATTTGATCATGCAATCTCCATGGCAAGTTGCCGCCGCGTTTTTGCGCGAGGCAGCGCCGAAGCTTACTTACTATCAAAGTAGTAATTTATAGGGAGATTGCAAAGAGCGATAGCCGCATGCTTGCCGGCAATCTGCGCCGGCACGATCAAGTCGCTACGTCGCTATCCAATACGGAAGCCCACAGGTGCCGTACTTGCGCCGATTCGTGTACAACGCGTTCGGTTTCCACGCGCGCGCGATCATTGCCTTGCAGCCGAATCTCATGCTGCAACTTGCGGAAGCTGCGATAGGCGTTCGCCACTTCCTGCGCCATTGCCTTGTCGATCAGCCCGAGTTCGCCGCACAGCTTCAACAAGGCGATGTTGCCGATGTCGGCTGTCAGTTGCGGATACTGCGCGGCATGCCGCAGAACCAGGAACTGCACGATGAACTCGATGTCGATCATGCCGCCGGCATCATGCTTGATGTCGAACAGGGCAGTGCGGTTGGGATGCGCCTCATGCATTTTCCTGCGCATGGTCAGCACTTCCTGCCTGAGCTTTTCTTCGTCCCGTGGCTGCCGCAATACCGATTCACGGATTGCTTCGAAGCGCGCGCCGATTGTCGCGTCACCGGCGCAAAACCGGGCGCGCGTTAATGCCTGGTGCTCCCATACCCACGCCGATTCAGTCTGATACTTCTCGAACGCAGTCAGGCGCGACACGAGCAGACCGCTGGCGCCGTCCGGGCGCAGGGCGATATCGATGTCGAACAGAATGCCGGCCGGCGTATGGGTGGTCATCCAGGTGATGAACCGTTGCGCCAGCTTTGCGTACAGGGCCGGCGCCTCCTGATCGTCGTCGTCGAACAGGAAGATGACATCCAGGTCCGATGCGTAGCCGAGTTCCTTGCCGCCCAGTTTGCCGTAAGCGATGACGGCAAACTTCGGATCTTCCCGATGGCGATTGTGGATCGATTGCCATACCGCCTTGACCGTCGCGTCGACCAGGATGTCGGCCAGTGCCGACAGATGGTCGGCCAGCCGTTCGACGGTGAGATCGCCCTCCAGGTCCTGCGCCAGCAAACGGAACAGCTGTGCGTGGTGCAAGTCGCGCAGTACGTTCATCTGATGTTCGGTATCGCCCTGGCTGGCATCGAGCTGGTGCCGGACCTCCCGCCCGAATGCCGGCCAGTCCGGCGCGGCCTTCAGGGTGCGGTCCTCGAGCAGCTCGTCCAGCAGGATAGGGTGGCGCGTGAGGTATTTTGCCGCCCAGTCGCTCGCACTCATCATGCGGATCACGCGTTCCAGCGTGTGCGGGTATTCGGTGAGCAGCGCCAGATAGGCGGCGCGGCGGGCGATCGCCTCGAAGAAATCGAGCAGCCGGCCGAGCGTCGCGTTGTGTGCCTTGGTATTGCTGGCGATGAGCGGCAGCGCCGCATTGATCAATGCCATCAGCTTGTTGCGGCTGGCCTCCGGCAGCGATTGCAACTTTGGCGACTGGCAAGTGAGCAGGAGGCGCTGCGTTGCCGTGGCTGCGTCGTCGAATTGAAGCGCTGCCAGGCGCGCTTCGATCGCTTCACGGTTATCGGCGTCGGACAGCACGATATTCGCGGCGCGCGGCGACTCCGCTTCGGCAGCCTGTCCGCCGCGCTTGTCGCTGAAGATGGCATCGAATTGCGCCGCCACGACCGCGCGGTGCGCATCGAGTTCTTCCAGCAGGGACTCGACATCGGTGAAACCCATCATCTTTGCAACGGTCAAGCGGTCTTCCGGATTGGCGGGCAAGGTGTGGGTCTGGGCATCGTCCAGATACTGCAGGCGATGTTCCAGGTTGCGCAGGAAGGTATACGCTTGCAGCAACTGATCGACTTCGGCTTGCGTGAGCAGCCCCTTGGCGGCCAGCGTCACCAGCGTCACGCGGGTCGAGCGGTCGCGCAGAGAAGCGTCGCGGCCCCCGCGGATCAGCTGGAACACCTGCGCCAGGAATTCCACTTCACGGATGCCGCCGCGCCCCAGCTTGACGTTGTTGGTACGGCCGGGATGACGCGCTTCCTGACGCTTCACTTCGGCACGAATCTGGGCATGCATGTCGCGCAGCGCTTCAATCGCGCCGAAATCGAGGTAGCGCCGATACACGAAGGGCTTGACGATGCTTTCCAGGGCCGCGATATCGGATGCGCGCCCGGTCAATGCGCGCGCCTTGACCCATGCATAACGCTCCCATTCGCGGCCTTGCACGATCAGATAGTCTTCCACCATGCCGAAGCTGGCTGCCAGCGGACCTGACGCGCCGTTCGGGCGCAATGCCATATCGACACGGAAGCTGAATCCGTCCTCGGTGATTTCCGATATCGCGCCAATCAGTTTCTTGCCGAGGCGCGTGAAGAATTCATGATTGGACAAAGGACGCTGCTCGGGCGAGGTCGTCCTGGTTTCGCCGTTTTCCGGGTACACGAATATCAGGTCGATGTCCGACGAGACATTCAGTTCGGCGCCGCCCAGCTTGCCCATGCCGAGGACGATCAGTTCCTGCGGCTCGCCCGATTCGATGCCGATCGGCGTGCCATGTGCCTCGATCATTTCCGTCGTCAAGGCGGCCACATGCGTTTGCACCGCGAATACGGCGAAGCTGCTGATGGTTGCAAGAACTTCGGCCAGATCGGCGCGTCCATTCAGGTCGCGCTCGATCAATGTGGCGACCACCAGATTGCGCACTCGCCGCATCGCGCGCTGCAAGGGCATGCCGGCCGCTGTTTCTTTTTGTAAAAGATGAGCAAAAATCGCGGGGGTAATAGATAATTGGGCAAGATCCGAAACCATGCCCGCCCGGGCTGGGGCCGCATTCAGCCATCGTGCGAAGAACCGGGATGCGACGGCACTGGTCAAATAAGATTGGGTCACAATATTGGGGATGAGATTGAAAGCCGTATGCTTTGCACTTGAATATCTGGTCGTTTGATCGACAAGACCGTAGCAGTCCTATGACCAGCCCTTTGATATCCATGCGAACGATTCGCATGTCAATTTGATCCTATTTTACGCCGCTTGTTTTCCGATTGATGTCCATTGACCAAAACATTCCGCGCAAGACTGCAGCCCGGTTGTCACGATGGTGGTATGCGCTGAAAGAATGTTATTTAATCGCCAATGCCCTGACCCATCATGCGCTCGGTGCGCTGTTCAAGATTGCAGTTCTTGCCTACTTCCTCTTCTGTGTACTGGTCCTCGGTCTGCGCTACGTCGTGCTGCCGAATATCGACAGCTACAAGCCCGACGTCGAACGCCTTGCCTCGCGCGCCATCGGCAACAAGGTATCGATCGAAAACATCGACGCATCATGGTCCGGATTGCGTCCGCGGCTGTCACTGGACAAGGTAGTCATTCATGACAAGTTCGGCAATCCGTCACTGACCTTGCCCAATGTGTCCGCCACTCTGTCATGGTGGACGCTGGTTGCCGGCGAGCTCCGCTTGCATCGCCTGATCATCGATCGTCCGGACATGGATGTATTGCGCGACGCCGATGGCAAGCTTTACGTCGCGGGCATCTTTATCGATACCGGCAAGAGCGGCAATGGCCAGGGTGCCGACTGGGTCCTGTCGCAGAACGAGATCGTGATTCGCGACGGGCGCTTGCGCTGGAACGATTACAAGCGCGCAGCCCCGGAACTGGTGCTGGACGACGTCAACTTGGTTCTGCACAATGAGTGGAACCATCATCGGTTCGCCCTGAAGGCAGTTCCGCCTTCTGCATTCGCCGCGCCGCTCGATGTGCGCGCGTCCTTTGTCCATCCGCACTTCGGCGGCAATGCATCCGACCCGACGAAGTGGAAGGGGGAGCTCTACGCCGACCTGCGCGATACTGATCTGACGGTCTGGAAGGCCTATGCCGACTATCCTATCGAGGTGCAGACCGGCAAAGGCTCGGTACGGGCATGGCTGAATTTCGATCGGTCGCGGGTTGCCGATTTCACTGCCGACCTGAGCCTGGCGAACGTGTCGGCGCGCTTGCGCAAGGATCTCGACCTCATGAATCTGGTCGCGGTCAGCGGGCGAGTGTCGGTGCGGGAGGATTTCGAGCGGAATGCCGAGGGCGGAAGACCGGCTTTCGGCCAGAACGGCCATTCCATTTCGCTCACCAATTTCAGTCTGAAGACGGATGACGGCTTGTACCTGCCGAACACGACGATCAAGGAAAGCTACGCTCCGGCGCAGAACGGGCATCTGGCCAGAACCGAGATCAACGCCAAACTGCTCGATCTGCAGACCATCGCCAATTTTGCGGAACGGCTGCCTCTGCCGGCGGAGCAGCGCCAGCTGCTGGCTGATTTCGCTCCAAGCGGCATGCTGCGGGATTTTTCCGCGCAATGGCATGGCTCCTATCCCGAAGTGTCGGCATACAACATCAAGGGCGAATTCACGGGCCTGTCGCTCAAGCCGCAGCCCGCGCGCGCCGCACGGGCCAAGGCGGCAGGCGTCCCGGCACAAGCCGCCGTGCCTGCCATTCCCGGTGTCGACAACCTGACCGGACGGGTCGAGGCCAATGACCGCGGCGGATTGCTCAGCCTGGCTTCGAGCAATCTGACCCTGCAACTGCCGGGGTATTTCTCCGATCCGGCAGTGCCTTTCGAACGTCTCAATGTGCAGGCCAACTGGGTATTTCAGGAAAATAATCAGCTGCTGGTCGATCTGCAGAAAATGGATTTCGTGCAGGATGGTCTGGCCGGCTCATTCTCGGGGCGGCACTTGATGCCGCTGGCCCGCAAGCCAGGAGCAACACAGGGCAGTACCGATATCAGTGGAAAACTGAATCGGCTGGAGTTGCAGAGTATCGGTCGCTACTTGCCGATCCAGACGCCGGACACCTTGCGTGCGTGGCTGACGGGCGCGCTCGTTGGCGGGACGCTGAAGGATGTCCGGCTCAAGCTGAAAGGCGACCTGGCGCAATTCCCTTTCCATGCCAGTGGCCATGGTGACAAGCCCAAAGGCGAGTTCAGCGTGATCGGGCGCATCGAAGACGGCAAGTTGAACTATGCGCCGGGAAAATTCGCCGACGATGGCAAGACGCCGCTCTGGCCATTGATTGACCAGATCAACGGCACGATTGCATTCGACCGCGCGCGAATGGAAATCACGGCGGATAGCGCGAGGACATCCGGCACCGCGCTGTCGCACGTGAAAGCCGTCATTCCGGACTTGTCGCATCACGACATGCTCCTCAATGTCGAAGGCGACGCCGCCGGGCCGCTGCAGGAGTTCCTCCGCTTCACCAACGAAAGCCCTGTCGCCGGCTGGATCGATCACTTCACGGAAGACACCAAGGGCAGCGGCAATGCAAAACTGGCCCTGAAGCTGCAACTTCCTTTGGGTCACCTGCCTGAAGCGAAGGTCAATGGAACGCTGCAATTTGCCGGCAACAATGTCACCTTGAAAAGCGTGATGCCGCCATTGTTTGCTGCGAATGGAAAGCTCGAGTTCCACGAAAAAGGCTTCTCCATCGGAGGCATCAAATCGACCTTCCTTGGCGGACCGGTGACCATATCGGGGGGGACGCAGCGCGACGGGTCGATTCTGGTAAAAGCCGACGGCAGCCTGACCGCCGAAGGTGTCCGCAAGATGTACTCGACCCCGGTCACGCAGCGCTCCTCCGAACGTATCACCGGCAGCACGCGCTACGCCACAACAATCCGCGTGAAGAACAAGCATCCCGAAATCGTCGTGGAATCCAATCTGAGCGGTATCGCCCTGGATTTCCCGGTACCTTTGCGCAAGACCGCCAATGAGAGTCTGCCATTGCGTTTCGAACTTGTCGGCTTGCCCTCGAACGATGCGTCGCTGGCGCGTGACGAAATGAAGCTGTCGCTCGGTTCCGCGATCTCCGCCCGTTATGAACGCCAGAAGGGGCCGGAAAAGGATGCGGAATGGCGCGTTGTACGCGGTGGCATCGGCGTCAATGTGCCGGCTCCGCAGCCCGACGCCGGACTGGTCGCCAATGTCAGCCTGAAGTCCCTGGACATCGACGCATGGCGTCGCGCGGTATCGTCTGTCGTTTCGGCGAGCAAACCCGGCGATACACGCAAGCAAGCGGATTCGCTTTCAATCGCGCAATACATCGATCCGGAAGTATTGGCGGCGCGCGCGACCGAGCTGGTCATCGAGGGGCGCACCCTCAACAACGTGGTGGTCGGAGCCTCGCATCAGAAGGGTACTTGGCAGGCCAACATCGATTCCGATCAGGTGTCGGGCTATGTCACCTGGGCGGAATCGCGCTCAGGACAAGGTCTCGGCCGGGTCACGGCGCGCCTGGCCTCGCTGATCATTCCCAAATCGGCGGCCTCCGATGTGACCGAGTTATTCGAAGGAAAGAGCACGACGACCCAGATGCCGGCGGTCGATGTGGTTGCCGAGAATTTCGAATTGTTCGGCAAGAAGTTCGGCCACCTGGAACTTCTGGCGCAAAACCGGCGCGGCTTTGCCGGCCGCGAATGGCGCATCGGCAAGCTCTCGATTACGAATCCCGATGCGGAATTGAAAGCCACCGGGAAATGGACGAACAAGGACGGCGAGAACCTGTCGAACCTGAATTACACGCTCAACATTACCGATGCCGGCAGGCTGCTTGATCGTTTTGGCTTCAACAATGTGCTGCGCGGCGGCAAGGGCAAGATGGAAGGCGATATCAGCTGGAAGGGCTTGCCGTTCTCCCTCGATATCCCGAGCCTGAATGGTCAACTGCGCCTTGACCTGGCGTCCGGCCAGTTCCTGAAAGTCGAGCCGGGCGCCGCAAAGTTGCTTGGCGTATTGAGCCTGCAATCGCTGCCGCGCCGTCTGGCACTCGATTTCAGGGATGTATTCTCGGAAGGCTTTGCATTCGACGGCGTCACCGCTTCGGCGAACATTGCAGATGGCGTGGCAAAGACTGATAACTTCAAGATGCGCGGTTCATCGGCGACTGTGCTGATTGACGGCAGTGCCGATGTCGACAAAGAAGTACAGAACCTGCATGTGGTGGTGATCCCGGAGATCAATGTCGGAACAGCGTCGGTCGTGTACGGACTTGCCGTCAACCCGGTGATCGGGGTGGGCAGTTTCCTCGCACAGTTGTTCCTGCGGGATCCGCTGATGAAAGCCTTTACGTTCGAGTATCAAGTGACCGGCCCATGGAAAGACCCGGTGGTCACCAAATTGTTGCGAAAGGCGCCTGGCCCTGCGCATGAAGCGGTCAGCAATTCCGGATAGGACGATTGAGACACGATGCCTACTGATGCCATAAAAGTCGCTGCGGTGCAGATGGTCTCCACGCCAGTCGTGGAAGAGAATTTTTCAGCCGCTCGCCGCCTGATCGGCGATGCCGCCCGGCAGGGCGCGCAGCTGGTATTGCTGCCGGAATACTGGCCCATCATGGGTATGAAGGAATCGGACAAGCTCGCATATGCGGAACAGCTTGATGCGGGTCCGATTCAGAAATTCATGGCCGAGATTGCGCGCGAACACCGAATTTGGCTCATCGGCGGCACCCTGCCCATGGTTGCCCCGGAGGCCGACAAGGTATTGAACACCATGATGGTGTACGACCCGCAAGGCGAGCACGTGGTGCGCTACGACAAGATCCACTTGTTCAGTTTTACCAAAGACAATGAATCCTACGACGAAGCGCGCACCATCGTGCACGGCACCAAGGTCGCAAGTTTCGAAGCGCCATTCGGCCGAGTCGGCCTATCGGTGTGCTACGACCTGCGGTTTCCGGAACTTTATCGCGCGATGGGCGATTGTGCGCTGATCGTCATGCCGGCGGCGTTCACCTATACCACCGGCAAGGCGCATTGGGAAATCCTGCTGCGCGCACGCGCCATCGAGAACCAGGGCTACGTACTGGCAGCCGCCCAGGGAGGTCAGCATCCCAATGGGCGCCGCACCTGGGGGCACAGCATGCTGATCGATCCCTGGGGCGAAGTGAAATCAGTGCTGCCGGAAGGAGAGGGAATCGTGATCGGCGACATCGATCCGGCGCATTTGCAGCGCGTGCGCGAGAGCTTGCCCGCGTTGAAACACCGCAAGCTGTAGGGCATTTCCAAGAGGGGAAAAGTTTCGTTCAAGATAACTGCGTTCACATGCAGGATTGCGCCGCGAACCAGAGCGCGAACGAATGCTCTACAATCTATTCACTTTACCAATCTGAATTCGCGCCGGCAGCGGCGCGTTGAACACCATGAATCTATTCGAACCCAACCTCCAGACCCTGGCCGCTGCTCGTGACATCCTGCTTGCGCCGTTCGGCCTGGATGAAGCGAAATTGATCAAGGCGATGAATGCGATCTTCACGCATCGCGTGGATTACGCCGATTTGTATTTCCAGTTCACCAAGAATGAAGGCTGGAGCCTGGAAGAAGGCATCGTCAAGACCGGTAGCTTCTCGATCGATCAGGGCGTCGGCGTGCGGGCAATTTCCGGCGACAAGACGGCATTTTCGTATTCCGACGAAATTTCCGAAAGCGCACTGCTGCAGGCTGCCGAGGCTACGCGCACCATTGCACGTCAAGGCGCAGGAAAGATCAAGGTTGCTTCGTCGATCCAGACCGCCGGCGGCCGATCCCTGTACCTGCCGAATGATCCTCTCGCCTCGCTTGATGCGACGGAGAAGGTCAAGCTGCTGGAGAAGATCGAACGCATTGCGCGCGCCAAGGATCCTCGCGTAGTGCAAGTGATGGCCGGACTGGCGGGCGAATATGACGTCGTGCTGGTGGTGCGCAGCGATGGTGTGCTCGCCGCCGATATCCGCCCCCTGGTGCGCGTTTCGATCACCGTGATTGCCGAGCAGAACGGGCGGCGCGAAGTCGGATCGAGCGGCGGCGGCGGGCGTTACGACTACGCGTATTTCAGCGATGATTTGCTGGAACGCTATGCCACCGAGGCCGTCGAATCGGCCATCGTCAATCTCGACGCACGCCCCGCTCCGGCAGGGACGATGACGGTGGTGCTTGGGCCGGGATGGCCGGGCGTGCTGCTGCATGAAGCGATCGGCCACGGCCTGGAAGGCGATTTCAATCGCAAGGGATCGAGCACCTTCTCCGGCCGCATTGGCGAGCGTGTCGCCGCCAAGGGGGTTACCGTGGTCGACGACGGCACCATCGCCAATCGTCGCGGTTCGCTCAACATCGACGACGAGGGCAATCCCACACAGTGCACGACGCTGATCGAAGACGGCATCCTGAAGGGCTATATTCAGGACACCATGAATGCGCGCCTGATGAAGATGCCGGTAACCGGCAATGCGCGCCGCGAATCCTATGCGCATCTGCCGATGCCGCGCATGACCAATACCTACATGCTTGCCGGTGACAGGGATCCGGACGAAATCATCGCTTCGGTGAAAAACGGCCTGTACGCCGTGAATTTCGGCGGCGGACAGGTCGATATCACGAACGGCAAATTCGTTTTTTCCGCCAGCGAAGCGTACATGATCGAGGACGGCAAGGTGACCTATCCGGTCAAGGGCGCAACCCTGATCGGCAACGGGCCGGATGTGCTGAACCGCGTGTCGATGATCGGCAGCGACATGCGTCTCGACAGCGGCGTCGGCGTGTGCGGCAAGGAAGGGCAGAGCGTACCGGTGGGCGTAGGCCAGCCGACCTTGCGGATCGATGGCGTGACGGTAGGCGGAACGGCGTAGGACCGCGTACCGTCATTGAACTGCCCGGCCGGAGTTTCTCCGGCGAACGGGCGGAATGACGGTTTTCAAGACAAATTTATTCCCCATCCCTTGCCAAAACCCTTTATTTATTGCACTATTCATTTAAATTTGCTGCAAAAAACCTGAAAAACATGACTTTCGCGCGCTTTTACTTTTATTTTCACTTTAGCTATTCCAGCCCAACGGCGGTGGAAAAGCGGTAAGCGCACGAATAAAAGAGCCTGAACCGAATTTCTTGAAAAAACCGCCAGCGATGGCGGTTTTTTCTTTTTACAGTTTACGTTTTAAACCTTTTGACCTGGAGAGAAAACATGCCGCGCACAGATGATCTACGCATACGGGAAATGAAAGAACTCGCGCCACCCTCGCATCTCATCCGCGAATTCTCCTGCTCGGAAAAGGCGTCGACGACCGTCGCAAGTGCCCGTACCGCCTTGCACCGTATCCTGCACGGCCAGGACGACCGCCTGATGGTCGTCATCGGGCCCTGCTCGATTCACGACCCCAAGGCCGCCATGGAGTATGCGCGCCACCTCGTGGAGCAGCGCGATCGTTTCATCGACGACCTGGAAATCGTGATGCGCGTGTATTTCGAAAAGCCGCGCACGACCGTCGGCTGGAAGGGCTTGATCAACGACCCGTACATGGACAACAGCTTCCGCATCAACGAAGGCTTGCGCATGGCGCGCGAGCTGCTGTTGAACATCAATGAACTCGGCCTGCCGGCAGGCACCGAATTCCTCGATGTGATCAGTCCGCAGTATGTTGCCGACCTCATCAGCTGGGGAGCGATCGGTGCGCGTACGACGGAATCGCAGGTGCATCGCGAGCTCGCATCCGGCTTGTCCTGTCCGGTCGGTTTCAAGAACGGTACGGATGGCAACGTCAAGATCGCAGTCGATGCCATCAAGGCAGCATCGCAACCGCACCATTTCCTCTCGGTCACCAAGGGTGGGCATTCGGCGATCGTGTCGACCAACGGCAACGAGGATTGCCACATCATCCTGCGTGGCGGCAAGGCGCCGAACTATGACGCGGCGAGTGTCGATGCTGCGTGCAAGGATATTGCCGCCAACGGACTTGCTTCGCGTCTCATGATCGACGCCTCGCATGCAAACAGCTCGAAGAAGCCGGAAAACCAGGTTCCCGTCTGCGCCGATATCGGAAGGCAAATCGCCGCGGGCGACACGCGCATCGTCGGCGTCATGGTTGAATCGCATCTGGTCGGCGGACGTCAGGATCTGGTTCCTGGAAAGCCGCTGACCTATGGTCAGTCGATCACTGACGGCTGCGTCGATTGGGAATCGAGTGTCAAGATCCTGGAAGACTTGGCGGAAGCAGTCAAGCAACGCCGCTTGCAGGAATCGGAATAAGTTGCCTTGGGGGCATGACAACTGCCATGCCAGTTCGTTTCCGCACTGCGCTGATGCATGTCGAACGTGGTGGCGAGATTACCCTTTGTAGATTGAAGCGGCTTTGCTATAACAAAGCTATTCTCTGCGTCAAAAGGAGGTGATCATGCGCCGCAGACTTTATTTCATGCTGCCCGATGTGCCCAGCGCGCGCGCCTTGCTGGACGAATTGCTGCTTGCCCGCATCGAGGAACGCTATATGCACTTCTGCGCGAAGGATGGCACGCCTCTGCCGAACATGCCGGAAGCGAACTTTCTGCAGAAAACCGACCTGGTGCACGGCGCGGAGTCGGGCATGCTGGTCGGCGGAGCAATCGGCCTGATTGGCGGTGCGCTGCTGGTCTTGTTCCCGCCCGAGGGAGTGCGCCTGCAAATGATCGCCGTTCTGGTGGCCGGCATCGTGGGTGCGCTGTTCGGCGCATGGGCATCCGGCATGGTGGCCGCGGCGATCCCGAACTCGCGCTTGAGAGCCTTTCAGGCCGGAATGGAGCGTGGTCAGGTGCTGCTGATGATCGACGTGCCGAATCAGCGCGTAAGGGAAATCGAGAATCTGGTCGAGAGCCGTCATCCCGAAGCCAGATTCGGCGGCATGGAACCCCATATTCCGGCTTTCCCGTGACCGATTGAATTCGCCTGCAGGCGACGGTCAGAACCGTTTGGTCAACACCATCTGCTGGCCGTCGCGACGCATTTCGGTACGATTGAGGAAGGACATGCCGAGCAGTATGAACGGCAGTCCCTGCTCCTGGACAACGGCGTCAACCTGATTGATTTCGATATCGCCGACTTTGACGGTATCGAGTTTGACGTGGTAGGCCGGGACGACGCCATTGGCCGTATTCACATAGGCTACCCGGCCCTTTTTATAATCGACTCCGAGCCGCGTGGCATCGGACGCGGGGAGAGCGATCATGGTCGCACCGGTATCGAGCAGCATGCGTGCGGTACCGCCGTTGATCTGGCCCTGCACGACATAGTGACCCTGACCATCGGCCTGCAAGGCTACGCTCGCGCGCCCGCTTCCTGCATTGCTACGGCTCACATGTTCGCCCAGTGCGATGATCTGGCGCTTGCCATTGGTCTCTATTGTTGCCGACGTGTTATCCGCAGAGACGAGCCGGATGCCTTCCGTAATTGCCGCCCCCACCGAATAGGTCTTGGGAGGAGCATCATCGACGACCAGAACGGCCTTGTTGGGAAACAGACCAACCACGCTGATGTCGGCCGCATGAGAAGTTCCGGCGAGGAGGAGAAGGCTGGCAGCAAGAAGTGTCGGGCGCATGGTGTCGAAAAGTCAGTCAAACATGCCGGAATGATGTTGCATGGCAAAGACGCGTGAACAGAATAGCATCCTCTACTTCCGGAAGACAAATTTCGGATTGACGCCCCGACAACAGCAGCAGTACAAATTCAATCGCGGAAATTATTGAATTCCAGTGGCAGGTCCGTGACTTCCTTGCGCAGCAGGGCGATCGCCGATTGCAGGTCGTCGCGCTTTGCACCCGTAACACGTACTGCGTCGCCCTGAATGCTTGCCTGCACCTTCATCTTGCTATCCTTGATGATGCGAACGATTTTCTTCGCGGCATCCGATTCGATGCCGTTTCTGATCTTGATGATCTGCTTGACCTTGTCGCCGCCGATCTTTTCGATCTTGCCGAGATCAAGGAAGCGCACGTCGACGTTGCGCTTCACCATCTTCCCGGTAAGCACGTCGCGCACCTGGTTCAATTGAAATTCGCTGTCCGCGTAGGCTGTCAGTTCGCGCTCCTTCTGCTCGACGCGGGCATCGCTGCCCTTGAAGTCGAAGCGGGTCGAAATTTCCTTGTTCGACTGATCAATCGCGTTCTTGACTTCGACGAGATTGGCTTCGGATACGACATCAAAAGATGGCATGGCTGTACTCTCTTTTCGCTGTGAAAATAGGCCCGATTGTCATTCTTCTGGCGGGGGCCGTGTTGTGGATCGATCAACGGGGCATTCTAGCCGACAAAAAATCGGGTGGCTAGGCCTCGCCGTTCAGCTCTCCTTGCTGCGCAGCCCTATATAATGCCGCGCTATGACTCCAGTGCTTCCCATTCAATACGAATTTTCCCTGCAGCACCTGAATACCTTCGGGATTGCGGCAAAGGCCAAGGCTTATCTGCGCGTGACCTCGGTCGATATGTTGACTCAGGTGAAGAGCGACGACTTTCTCGCGCGTTTGCCCAAACTGGTGCTTGGCGGTGGAAGCAACTTGCTGTTGACTCGGGATTTTGCCGGCCTGGTGCTGCATATGTGCACCAGCGGCGTGGAAATTGTTGGCGAGGATGCCGAGTCCATCCACGTCAAGGCTGCGGCAGGCGAGAACTGGCACCAGTTCGTGCAGTGGACGCTGCAGCAGGGCATGGCGGGACTCGAGAACCTGTCGCTGATTCCCGGCAGCGTCGGTGCGGCGCCGATACAGAATATCGGTGCCTACGGCGTCGAACTGAAGGATCGTTTTTTTGCGTTGACTGCGTTCGATTTCGAGACGGGCGGAACCTTTGTGCTCGATCATTCAGCGTGTCACTTCGCGTACCGCGACAGCGTGTTCAAGCATGCTTTGCGTGATCGTTCCGTCGTTCTCGATGTGACTTTCGCGTTGCCGAAAAAATGGCACCCCGACACCCAATATGCCGATGTCGCGAACGAGCTTTCGGCGCGAGGAATTAGCGCACCGACGCCGACAGATGTCAGCGATGCGGTCATCGCAATTCGCACACGCAAATTGCCCGACCCAGCAAAGATCGGCAATGCAGGCAGTTTCTTCAAGAACCCCGTGGTATCTGCCGCACAACGCGATGCGTTGTTGGCGACCTGCCCGCAACTGATCAGTTATGCGCAGCCCGATGGCAAATACAAGCTGGCTGCCGGCTGGCTGATCGACCGGTGTGGATGGAAAGGTAAAAGCCTTGGTGCCGCGGGCGTCTATGAGAAGCAGGCGCTGGTGCTGGTGAATCGCGGCGGGGCGTCAGGTCAGGAGATTGCGCAGCTCGCAAAAGCGATTCAGATGGACGTGATGTCCAAGTTCGGTGTCATGCTGGAACCGGAACCGGTTTTCATCTGACGGGTCGGTAGCGTGGCTGTGCACGCTACCTTGTCTCGATTCCTTATGCTGAAAATCAGGCTGCGACGAAATGGCAGACGTAATCCAGCGTCTCCAGCGTTTCGATGTCAAAGCTCGAATTACCCGGCACCTCGAAGCGCTGCCCGCCTTCATAGGTCTTCCATGCATCTTCACCCTTGAGACGAATGCGGCATTTGCCCGCATTGAGTTCCATGATTTCCGGCGCGCCGGTATTGAAAGTCAGCGAAGACGGGAAAATCACGCCAATGGTTTTCTTCGTGCCGTCCGCGAACTGGACCGTGTGCGAAACACACTTGCCGTCGAAGTAGATATTGGCTTTCTTGACGACGGAAACATTGTCGAATTGCGTAGTCATGGTGTCGTTCTCGATGTTGATGTTCTTGATTATTCGTCGCTGCTCTTGCCCAGGCGCGGCAGCGCAACCGACGGATTTGCGGTCAGCAAGCCGGCTTTGCCGTAGATGCCAAGTTTCTCGCGCGTGTCCGTGATGTCCAGGTTGCGCATCGTCAGTTGTCCGATACGGTCTTGCGGCGTGAATGCACCTTCGCCTTTTTCCATCGTCAGACGTTCCGGCTTGTAGGTCAGGTTTGCCGATTCGGTATTCAGAATCGAGTAGTCGTTGCCGCGACGCAGTTCCAGCGTGACTTCGCCGGTAATCGCGCGCGCGACCCAGCGCTGTGACGCTTCGCGCAGCATGATTGCCTGCGGATCGAACCACCGGCCCTGGTACAGCAGGCGTCCGAGCTTGCGGCCGTTGTCGCGGTATTGCTCGATCGTGTCTTCGTTGTGGATGCCGGTGACCAGACGTTCGTAGGCGATGAACAAAAGCGCCAATCCCGGGGCTTCGTAGATGCCGCGGCTCTTCGCCTCGATGATGCGGTTTTCGATCTGGTCGCTCATGCCGAGCCCGTGGCGGCCGCCGATGCGGTTCGCTTCCATCAGCAGATCGACCGGGTTCGAATAGACGATGCCATTCAATGCGACCGGACGTCCTTCCTCGAAACGGACGCTGACTTCCTCGCGCTTGACCTCGACGTCATCGCGCCAGAAGGCGACGCCCATGATCGGCTCGACGATCTTCATTCCGCTGTTGAGGTGTTCAAGATCTTTCGCTTCGTGCGTCGCGCCCAGCATGTTGGAATCGGTCGAATAGGCCTTCTCGACCGACATCTTGTAGTCGAAGCCGGACTTGATCAGAAACTCCGACATTTCCTTGCGGCCGCCGAGTTCCTGGATGAAGCGGTCATCGAGCCAGGGCTTGTAGATACGCAAGGCCGGATTCACCAGCAAGCCGTAGCGATAGAAGCGTTCGATGTCGTTGCCCTTGAACGTGCTGCCATCGCCCCAGATGTCGACTTGGTCTTCCTGCATCGCGGCAACCAGCATCGTGCCGGTGACTGCGCGGCCCAGCGGCGTCGTGTTGAAGTAGGTGACGCCTGCGGTGGAAATGTGGAAGGCACCGCTTTGCAGCGCGGCGATGCCTTCTGCAACCAGTTGTTCGCGGCAATCGATCAGGCGCGCCTGTTCGGCGCCGTACAGCTTGGCTTTTTTCGGGATCGCGTCGTAGTCTGGTTCGTCGGGCTGACCCAGATTCGCGGTGTACGCGTACGGGATCGCGCCTTTCTGGCGCATCCAGTGCAGGGCTGCGCTGGTGTCGAGGCCGCCGGAAAAGGCGATGCCCACTTTTTGGTTGACGGGAACGGACTGGAGTATGGTTGACATGATTTCTGCTTCGCTTGCTGAAATTGTGAATGTGGGTAAGACGCTGAGGAACCGGGCGAAACCTGACTGATTAATCGAGTTTGCCCAGGACCAGGTATTCGAGCAGCGCCTTCTGGACGTGCAGACGGTTTTCGGCTTCGTCCCACACGGCCGACTGCGGACCGTCGATGACCTCGGCGGACACTTCCTCGCCGCGATGCGCGGGCAGGCAGTGCATGAACAATGCATCCGGATGTGCGCGCTTCATCTTTTCGCTATCCACGATCCAGCCGTGGAATGCCTTCAGACGCGCCGCATTTTCCTCCTCATAGCCCATGCTGGTCCACACGTCCGTCGTGACCAGATCTGCGCCGCCACAGGCGTCGGCCGGATTGGCGAAAGTCGTGTAGTTCTTGTTATCCGCGGCAACGAGGGATGGATCGATCTCGTAGCGCTTCGGCGTCGATACATTGACGTGGAAGCCGAACACCTGCGCCGCCTGCAGCCAGGAATAGAGCATGTTGTTGGCATCGCCGATCCATGCCACCGTCTTGCCCGCGATCGAGCCGCGATGTTCGATGTAGGTGAACACATCGGCCAGTACCTGGCAGGGATGATGTTCATTGGTCAGGCCGTTGATGACAGGGACGCGCGAATGCTTTGCGAAGCGCTCGATGATCTCTTGTCCGAAGGTGCGGATCATGATGATGTCGCACATGCGGGACATGACCTGCGCCGCATCTTCCACCGGTTCGCCGCGGCCGAGCTGGCTGTCGCGGGTATTGAGGTAGATCGCGGCGCCGCCGAGCTGATGCATGCCCGCTTCGAAGGACAGGCGGGTACGCGTGGAATTCTTTTCGAACACCATCACCAGCGTGCGGTCGAGCAGCGGATGATAGGTTTCGTAATTCTTGAACTTGCGCTTGATGATTCGACTGCGTTCGATCAAGTACTCGAACTCGTCCAGCGTAAAGTCAGAAAACTGCAGGAAGTGTTTGATCGCCATAAATGAAAACGGCGGCAAGTTGGCGCCTGCCGCCGAACGTTTGTAACTTGTTCAATTATAAGGGATTTTTTCTGAAAAAGATAACTATCGCCACGCTGTTCTCATAGCTTCTGGCCAACATCAATAGAGTTTCTGCGAGGATTCGTGCACGAGCTGCTGGTAGAGGGCGTGCCGCATGGGCGAGATTTCACCGGAGCTGACGGCGGCAAGTACGGCGCATCCCGGTTCGTTCAGGTGGTGGCAGTTGTAAAACTTGCAATTTCCGAGGCGGGGGCGGAACTCCCTGAATGCGCGCTCCAGCATGCCTTCGCTCAAGTGGTACAAGCCGAATTCCTGAAAGCCGGGCGAGTCGATGATGGCCGTCTCGGCGTCAAGGGCAAACAGGCGGGTAAAGGTCGTCGTGTGCTTGCCGGAATCGAGAGCTGCCGAGATTTCCCGTGTGGCGAGCTCGGCATCCGGCACCAGCAGGTTGATCAGCGAGGACTTGCCCATTCCCGACTGGCCGATCAGAATGGTGGAATGGCCATTGAGCAAGGGCTTGAGGGCCGCGCAGGTTTCGTCAGGCATGGTACGCGCAGACACGGCATGGACCGGATAATCCAATCCAGAATAAAGCGACAGCCGCTCGCGTGTCCTGGGCAAGGATTCGGTGATGTCGATCTTGTTCAGGATGATGTGCGTTTTGACACCTGCCGCTTCGGCAGCAATCAATGCACGCGATACCAAGTCATCCGAAAAACCGGGTTCGGTGGCGACAACGATGAAGAGTTGCGTGACATTGGCCGCCAGCAATTTCGATTTGAATTGATCCGAACGATAGAGCAGAGTCTTGCGCTCGTTGATCGATTCGATCACCGCCTGGTCGGGCGAAGTCTGCTTCAGTTTGACGATATCGCCGACCGCAACATCGCTCTTCTTGCCGCGGGTAACGCATTGCAGTCTGCTGGCGCCGACTTGTACAAGGTAATGCCGTCCATGGGCGGCAATAACGGTGCCGATGATGCCGATTTTCTCGCTCATCGCTTAGTGCGCGGCTTGCTGGTAAATCGCGTCCACCTTGGCAGCGCAAATGAAGTCGTTTTCCGAAATGCCCCCGCGCCCGCCATTGACCGAGTGCGTGTCGAACTTCACGGTGCAGCGGTTGTAGGTCACGACCAGTTCGGGATGGTGGTCTTCGGCATGAATGACATAGGCGATCGCGTTCACGAAGGCCAGTGTTTCGTAGTAATTCTTGAAGCTGAACGTCTTGGCGACTTTGCCGTCCTGCAGCGACCAACCGTCGACGGCAGCAAGGTGTTCCTTGATCTCGGCATCGTTTAATCCAGCGTCCAGATGCCGGCAGGTTTTCTTGAGCAGATCAGCGGTCGTAACCATAGTTGTCCTTTTTGTAGCCGGCATCATCGGTGGGCAAGCAAATGCTGGATGCGCACCGCTGCCGGCGGATGCGAATCATAGAATGCGGAATGCAGCGGATCCGGCGTCAAGGTTGACGCGTTATCCTCATACAGCTTTACCAGCGCCGCTACCAGCTCGCGCGCATCGGTATATTTCGCGGCAAATGCATCGGCTTCGAACTCATGTTTGCGCGACGTGACCGAGACCAGCGGCGAGAACAGGAACGTAAATACCGGGAGCGCCAGCATGAACAGGATCAGCGCCATCGCATCGTTGGTGCCGATCAGGAGCGGATCGACGCCCAGACCCGTGAAGAACCAGGTTTGCGTTTTCAGATAGCCGAGCAAGGCAAGGAAGCCGAGCGACAGCAGGAACATCACTGCAATCCGCTTGATGACATGCTTGAGCTTGAAATGGCCCAGTTCATGCGCGAGTACGGCTTCGATTTCCTGCGGGCCGAGGCGCGCAAGCAGAGTGTCGAAAAACACGATGCGCTTGGCCGCGCCAAAGCCGGAGAAATAGGCATTGCCATGCGCGCTGCGCTTGGATCCGTCCATGACGAACAATCCCTTGGACGCGAAGCCGACGCGTTGCATCAGACTTTCGATCCTGGTGCGCAGATTTTCATCCTGCAGCGGCGTGAATTTGTTGAACAGCGGCGCGATGACCGTCGGGTAGAGCACCAGCATCAGCAACTGGAATCCGCTCCATACGATCCATGCATAGAACCACCACAAGGCGCCGGATTTTTCCATCAGGCTAAGGATGACCCAGGTCAGGGGCAAGCCGATCACGATGCCGACCAGGGTATTTTTCAACAGATCAGTGATGAACAGGCGCAAGCTCATCTTGTTGAAACCGAACTTCGCTTCCAGCACAAACTGCTTGTAGTAGTCGAAGGGAAGGTCGATGACGGCGGTAATGAATGCAAACGAGGCCAGCAACGCGAGCTGATACACCATGCCCGAGCCGAGCAGTTTGAACAAGGTGACCGACAGTGTCTGCAATCCGCCGAGCAAGGTGAATCCGATCAGCACGGCGGCGTTGACGAGCATCGTCAGCAATCCGAGCTTGGTCTTCGCGACGGTATAATCGGCAGCCTTTTGATGGGCATACAATGGAATTTTTTCCGCGAATTCTGCCGGAACGGCGTTGCGGTGGGCAAGCACATGGCGGATGTGCCGCGAGCTGAGCCAGAAGCGAACCCCCAGGGTAACAACGAGAAAAGTGACAAACAATACTGAAAACGCGAGTGAAGACATGCTATGCCTGTGAGAAAATGGCGGGCTCTTTGAGGAAAACAATTATGTCACAAGCTACCGAATCACAAACTCCAATCAACGTGCCAGCCCGTCCGAACGAATTCAATCTTGTCTGGGTCGATATGGAAATGACAGGCCTGGATCCGGATAACGATCGCATCATCGAAGTCGCGGTCGTCGTCACCGACTCCGAATTGAATGTCCTGGCCGAAGGTCCCGTTTTTGCGATTCACCAAGCGGATGAAGTGCTGGACCGCATGGATGCGTGGAACAAAGGCACGCATGGCCGTTCGGGCTTGATCGACCGCGTGAAGGCTTCGACCATCAGCGAAGCCGATGCGGAAAAGGCATTGATCGATTTTCTGAAGCATTTTGTGCCCGGCGGCAAATCGCCGATGTGCGGAAACTCCATTTGCCAGGATCGCCGCTTCATGGCGCGCGGGATGCCGAAGCTGGAAGCATTCTTCCATTATCGCAATCTCGATGTCTCGACGCTGAAGGAACTGTGCAAGCGTTGGAAGCCGAGTATCGCGACAGGTTTCAAGAAACATCAGAAGCACACAGCATTGGCCGATATCGTTGAATCCATCGAAGAGCTGCGCTATTACCGTGAGCATTTCATCAAGCTCTGAACTCTCCAAAGACGACTGGAGGGAATTAGACATTCCCTCCGGTAGTCAATAAACTTGACCCCTTTTTAAGGCGCAACATGGCCTCCGCACCAGATTTACCGTCGACCGACACGCTCGACGCCGCCCCCGAATCCCGCAAAGTCCCGACCGAGCTGATTGCCCGCGAGGTGGCGCGCCGCCGCACCTTTGGCATCATCTCTCACCCGGACGCGGGTAAAACCACGCTGACTGAAAAACTGCTCTTGTTCTCCGGCGCGATTCAGCTCGCCGGCACCGTCAAGGCGCGCAAGAGCGGCCGCCACGCGACATCGGACTGGATGGAGATCGAAAAGCAGCGCGGCATTTCGGTCGCCAGCTCAGTGATGCAGTTCGAATATCGCGATCACGTGGTCAATCTGCTCGACACGCCGGGCCACCAGGATTTTTCCGAGGATACCTATCGCGTGTTGACTGCGGTCGACTCGGCCTTGATGGTGATCGACGCGGCAAAAGGTGTGGAAGAACAGACCATCAAGCTGCTGAACGTGTGCCGCATGCGTGCCACCCCGATCCTGACCTTCATGAACAAGATGGACCGTGAAACCCGCGATCCGCTCGAGTTGCTCGATGAAGTCGAATCGGTGCTGAAGATCCAGTGCGCGCCGGTCACCTGGCCGATTGGCATGGGCAAGAATTTCCGTGGCGTGTATCACCTGCTGCGCGATGAAATCCTGCTGTTCAAGGCGGGCGAAGAGCGCGCCGACCAGGAATTCGAGGTCATCAAGGGCATCGACAATCCACGTCTTGTCGAGATGTTCCCTCTGGAAATCGAACAATTGAAGAACGAGGTTGAGCTGGTGCACGGTGCCTCGCATCCGTTCGATCTCGATGCCTTCCTGGCGGGAACGCAGACGCCGGTCTTCTTCGGCTCGGCGATCAACAATTTCGGCGTTCGCGAAATTCTCAACGCCTTGCTGGACTGGGCGCCGGCGCCGCGTCCGCGCGATGCGACCGTGCGCTCCGTGGAGCCGACCGAAGCGCCGTTCTCCGGTTTCGTGTTCAAGATCCAGGCCAACATGGATCCGGCCCATCGCGACCGCATTGCCTTCCTGCGCGTCTGCTCCGGACGTTTCGAGCGCGGCATGAAGGTCAAGCACTTGCGACTGAATCGCGAGATCAAGGTGTCCAGCGTTGTCACCTTCATGGCTTCCAGCCGCGAGCAGGTCGAGGAAGCCTACGCAGGCGACATCATCGGTTTGCCCAACCATGGCAACATGCAGATCGGCGACAGCTTTTCCGAGGGGGAAATGTTGCAGTTCACCGGCATTCCGTATTTCGCGCCGGACTTTTTCCGCTCGGTGCGCATTCGCAATCCCTTGAAGATCAAGCAATTGCACAAGGGTCTGCAGCAGTTGGGCGAAGAGGGCGCCGTGCAGGTGTTCAAGCCGGTCCATGGCGGCGATCTGATCCTCGGCGCGGTGGGCGTGCTGCAGTTCGAAGTCGTGGCAAGCCGCCTGTTGAATGAATATGGGGTGGATGCGGTATTTGAAGGTACCAGCATCAGCAGTGCGCGCTGGATAAGCAGCGAGGACAAGAAGGCACTGGCCGACTTCGAGAAGTCTTCGGCCGGGGGCAATATTGCTTTTGATGCCGCCGGCAACATGGCTTATCTCGCGACCTCGGGTGTCAATCTCAAGCTGACGCAGGAGCGCTGGCCGCAACTGACTTTCCATGCGACACGCGAGCATGCGGTCAAGCTTGCGTAGCGGCACCTGAGTCGTTCGCATTTCATGGCTTTTCCGCCTCCGGGAATCAGGCTGTCTTCGTGTGACGGCAACTGATTCCCGGCAAAATCTTCTCTTCTCTCTTCTCGCGCTCGCATCCGCTCGTCTGGACGGCTGTTCAAATCCGTTGCGCTTTCGCTGCAGATAGGGGCAGGTTAGGGGCAATAGGTTTGTCAATCGCCGCACTTCCAAGTGCTGTTTGAGAAATCTCAATGGGTCGAAAATGGATCCGCCTATACTCTGGCAACGCGTTTTCAACCTACCTCTTCCCCCGGTTTTCGTAGTGCAGCCATAGTGCAGCGATCGGATTCCGACAAATCCTGAATCGTTTGTTCAGCAGTTACAAAATCAAGGAGTGCCCATGCTAACTGCCACCTATTCGCTCGTCGCTATCGCCGCTGAACAAGACAAGGCTCGACGCATGTTGAGTCGGCTGCGACAGTGTTTCCAATCGACATGGCGCAGCTTGCAGAGTTTCGATTTCGCCTTTCTGGAAACCGCATTCAACAAGCTGATGCAATTCGACAAGTTCTGTCGCAATCGCAAGATAGAGCGGTATCTCATTCCGGCGATCCGCACTGCTTCCGGTGAAGCCGAGGCTTTAATTGGCGAGCTTGATGCATTGAGTACAAAAGCGGCCGGCTTCCTGCGCTTCGTGAGCGATCAACTGGCGGGGGCATTCGACCTCGGTAGCATCAAGGTGAATGAAGTCATCCATGCGATGGAGTCGTATTGCGACAAGATCGTCACCCGGTTCGACCGGGAGGAGAAAGAATTGCTGCCGCTGGCACGTCGTGTGTTCTCCATTGAGGACTGGTTTTCGATCGCCGCACAATTTCTTTCCGAGGATGCGGTAGCGTGCGGCCGGCGTCGCGCGCTACCGGCGCGTGGTGCCACTCAGTCCGCGGTAATGAGCAATTCCCGTTGAGCGACCACGGTGGGATGATTCGGCGCCTATACAGGATTGCCGGAGCATTCCTTTCCCTGCACCGTCATTAAGGATGGCCGTACGCGGCCCGGCCCTTGCGCTGCAGGGCATTTCTTGGCATGGTGTGGCCCATGATTTCTATCGGGACATACATGCCAAAGATTCTCAAGTTCAGCACATTCTCGCTGCGTGATTTTCTGGTTGCGGCCGGCCCGGCGGCGATTGCAATCGTCCTGACTTGCTTTCTTGCGTATTGGTGGGTCGATCCGTCCCCGCCGGACCATGTGACATTGTCGACCGGCCAAGGGAACAGCGCCTATGAGACATTCGGAAAGAAGTATGTCGCAGCACTCGCGAAGGCGGGAATTCGCGTCGATCTGAAACCATCGCTCGGTTCGCAGGAAAACCTGCAGCGTTTGAAGGATGATTCGTCCGGGGTCGACATCGCGTTTGTTCAGAGCGGGTCAACACAACAGGAGGAGGCCGAGCGCACCGGCCTGGTTTCGCTGGGAAGCCTCTTCACCGAGCCGGTGTGGCTATTCCTGCGCGATGGGAAGCATGTCAGCCAGCTCACGCAGCTCAAGGGACTGAAAATCAATGTCGGGCCCGAGGGCACCGGCGTGCCGAAGCTGTTCAAGGAAATCCTGTCGGTCAACGGTGTGGAGCCGGCCGATCTGCGGCTGAGCGCGCTGGAAAACACGCCGGCGACGGTGGAGCTGCTGGCAGGGCGCATTGATGGCCTGGTATTCAGTTCCGCTCCTGACGCACCCCTGATCCAGATGCTGCTGCAGACGCCCGGCATCAAACTGTTCGATTTCGTTCAAGCCGAGGCCTACACGCGGCGCTTTCCATTCTTGTCGCATGTCGTTCTTCCGCGCGGCATCGTGGACCTGGGGCGGGATATCCCGGCCAAGGACTATCACCTGATCGCGCCGACCGCCACACTCGTCGCCCGGGAGGATCTGCATCCGGCGCTGATCGATTTGTTCGTACAGGCGGCATCGAATATCCACGGCGATGCGGGATGGTTTCACAGGAAGGACGAATTCCCGACGGCGAGCTATACGGAGATTGAGGTTTCGCCGGCTGCCCAAAAATTCTACAAGAATGGCGCACCGCTGTTGCAGCGCTATCTTCCATTTTGGGTCGCCAATCTGCTGGAGCGGATGTGGGTGGTCGTGGTTGCATTGGGCGCATTGATTCTGCCGCTGTCGCGGATCATTCCGCCTCTGTATGTCTGGAAGGTGCGCTCGCGCGTGTATCGCTGGTACGGTCAGCTGCGCGCCGTGGAGCAGGCGATCGAGGATGTTCCCCAGGAACGGCAAGCCGATGTGTATCGGACGCAGCTGGAACGATTGAACGATATCGAGGAGCGGGTGAATCGCATCTCGATTCCCTTGTCATTCGCCGATGAATTGTACGGACTGCGCAGTCACATCAATTTCGTGCGGCGGCGCATCGCCGGGCTGATCAAGCCGGAATAGTCGAAACAGTGGGGAATCTCAGGCGCCGACCCAGGGCAAACCCGCCTTGCACCAGCCGCCCACCGTCTTGCGGTGGCCCTCGGCGTCCTTGTCGCCTTCAAAGCCTTCCAGAATGTCGAAACAGTTCTGATAACCGTGTTCGGTTGCCAGCTTCGCGGCGTGGCGGGAGCGGACACCGGATCGGCACAGGAATAGCAGGACATCGTCCTTCGAGGCGGCTTGCCCGAGCTGCCCGAGGAACTCAGGATTCGGTGTGCCGCCGGGGTAGAAACTCCACTGGACAGCGGCATGCTGCGAATCCGGAATTGTCACACGACCGACCCAGTCGCGCTCGGCGTCGGTGCGAACGTCAATCAGCTTCACTGCGCGGTTCTGCTGAAGCAAGGTATAAGCCTCTGCCGGCGTGACCGCGCCGGCATAAGGCAAGTGTTTTTCCTGGCCGCGCTGGCGCGCCGTCGCAATAATATCCATGATCGTTTGTCTCCCGAAATTAGGCTTTTGCTATTTTATCGCGGCCTCGCATCGTTTACGGTTGTCGAATCGGCTATGCGCAAAAACGGTGCAAAAACGGACGTCTGATAAATAATGTGCACCAATAAGGTGCGCATAACAGCATTTGCACCAGATTGGTGATTTTCGGCGAGACGTCTTCTGGCTGTAAATGTGTTTCAAATGCACATTATTTCCGCGAATTCCCATGCATTCACGAACTGCGGGGCATTTGCCATTTCTCAAATTGGTGGCATGGATTCTGCTATCATTGCCGGTTGAGTTCTGGTCGCACTTCGGCATGTTTTGCGTTTCACCGTGATATGGCCAAGACAGTCGCTCAAACCAATTTCATTACATTCCGTACCACTTTCTCACATTAGGAGATTCGCATGGCAATGACGGCCGCAGACGTCCTGAAAATGGCGAAAGACAACGAAGTCAAGTTCGTTGATTTTCGTTTTGCTGACACCCGAGGCAAAGAGCAGCACGTTACCGTTCCGGTTTCGCAATTTGGCATGGACAAGTTCGAGTCCGGCCATGCTTTCGACGGCTCCTCGATCGCCGGCTGGAAGGGTATCGAAGCGTCCGACATGCTCCTGATGCCGGATCCGAATACGGCCAACATCGATCCGTTCATGGAAGAGACCACGCTGTTCATGCAGTGCGACGTGATCGAACCGTCCGATGGAAAAGGCTATGACCGCGACCCGCGCTCCATCGCCAAGCGCGCTGAAGCCTATCTGAAGTCCTCTGGACTGGGCGACACCGCCTACTTCGGTCCGGAACCCGAATTCTTCATCTTCGACAACGTGCGCTGGAAGATCGACATGTCCGGCTGCTTCGTGAAGATCGGCTCGGAAGAGGCCTCCTGGTCCACCGGCAAGGAACTCGAAGGCGGCAACACCGGCCATCGTCCGACCATCAAGGGCGGCTATTTTCCGGTTCCGCCGGTCGACAGCTTCCAGGACATGCGTTCGGAAATGTGCCTGATCCTCGAAGCGATGGGCATTCCGGTCGAAGTGCACCACCATGAAGTGGCGGGCGCCGGCCAGAACGAAATCGGCACCAAGTTCTCCACGCTGGTCGAGCGCGCAGACTGGACCCAGAACATGAAGTACGTGATCTGGAACGTTGCGCACACCTACGGCAAGACCGCGACCTTCATGCCGAAGCCGCTGGTCGGCGACAACGGTTCGGGCATGCACGTGCACCAATCCGTCTGGAAGGATGGCCAGAACCTGTTCGCCGGCGACGGCTATGCCGGCCTGTCCGAGTTCGCGCTGTACTACATCGGCGGCATCATCAAGCACGCTCGCGCGCTGAACGCCATCACCAACCCGGGCACCAACTCCTACAAGCGTCTGGTTCCCGGCTTCGAAGCACCGGTGAAACTGGCTTACTCGGCTCGCAATCGTTCCGCATCGATTCGTATTCCGCACGTTGCCAATCCGAAGGGCCGCCGTGTTGAAGCGCGCTTCCCGGATCCGCTCTCCAACCCGTACCTGTGCTTCGCGGCTCTGCTGATGGCAGGTCTG
The DNA here is from genome assembly GCF_035254865.1 of Noviherbaspirillum sp. GTDB lineage: Bacteria > Pseudomonadota > Gammaproteobacteria > Burkholderiales > Burkholderiaceae_D > Noviherbaspirillum. The sequence goes on along the minus strand of NZ_DATFAF010000034.1, from coordinate 83,330 downwards.
GACGGCGTGCAGAACAAGATCCACCCGGGCGAAGCAGCATCGAAAGACCTGTACCACCTGCCGCCGGAAGAAGACGCGCTGATCCCGACCGTTTGCTCCTCGCTGGATCAAGCGCTCGAATACCTGGACAAGGATCGCGAGTTCCTGACCCGTGGCGGCGTGTTCAGCGACACCATGATCGACGCTTACATCGAACTGAAGATGGCCGAAGTGCAGCGCTTCCGCATGACGACCCATCCGATCGAGTTCGACATGTACTACTCGCTGTAATCAGCCATCCGCCGCAAGGCGGAATCGGTTCGAGAGCGGGGAAGACTTCGGTTTTCCCCGCTTTTTTTATGCAATTTCACCCTCACATCTTGCGGTAATGGTAGTGTTGCAAGTTAAAGCAATCTGACCTGTGCCGTTTGTAAAGCCTTGATTCTTATCCTAAACTAGTAAGCGCCTCGAGAGTTTCTATAAAGAAAGATTATGAAGAGACAGTTAACCGGGCTGCTTTTGCTGGCAGCTGCAGCAGGTTATGCTCACGCGCAAAGCGATGTGTATTTGTGTGTCGATGAGCACGGAAAGAAGGAGTACAAGAATACCGGTGCGACCAAAGGCTGCAAGAAAGTCGATTTGCCGGGCATTACGATGATTCCCGCACCGCCCAGGAAGCCGGCGGTGCAGGCAGCTTCAAAACCGGCGAGTTCGCCATCCGATTTTCCGAAGGTCGACAGTGGAACGCAAAAGGCGCGTGACAGTGACCGCAAGCAGATCCTGCTGGACGAAATGAAGGGTGAAGAGCAGAAACTGGCAAACCTGAAGAAAGAGTTCAATAACGGCGAGCCCGAGCGGCACGGCGATGAGCGCAATTATGCGAAGTATCAGGAACGTGTCGCGGCGATGAAGGAAGATATCGAGCGTACGGAAAAAAATATCGAAGCCTTGAAGCGTGAGATCAACAACCTGAAATAAGCCAGGGAAGACGGCAGGTATGACGCTTGCATGAACGAGGCCGCGCGACGCGGCCTTTATTTTTCGACCTTTATTTTTTGGAACACTGGTGAAAACATCTGCGAACCTGTTCGGCGGTCTGGATCTTCTCTCGTCGGCGGTGGTCATTCTCGACACCGACGGGCGCATTACCTATGCGAATGCGGCGGCGGAACACTTGTTCGAGACTTCCGTGCGGGCGCTGGCGAACCAGCGACTGGACGCGTTGTTCCTGAACGGCGAACATCTGACCGAAGTCTTCCATGAAGCGGTTCAGCATCGCTTCGCCGACAAGCGCCTCGATTTGACGCTCGAGCGTGCGGGACGCGAATCGCTGCAGGTGCATGTGATCGTCACTGCGCTCGACAGTCCGGACACGCCGGTGCTTATCGAATTGCGCGAGAACGTGCAGCAGCTCAAACTCGACCGCGAAGAGCGCCTCCTGGACCAGAGCCAGGCCAACAAGGAGCTGATCCGTAACCTCGCGCATGAAATCAAGAACCCTTTGGGAGGCATCCGCGGCGCCGCGCAACTGCTTGAATTCGAGCTGCCGGAGCGGGATGCGAAAGAGTTGCGCGAGTACACACAGGTAATCATCAAGGAAGCGGACCGGCTGCAAACCCTGGTCGATCGCTTGCTGGCGCCGCACCGGCGGCCGCACATCGTCGGCGACGTGAACATCCATGAAGTGTGCGAGCGGGTGCGCAGCCTGATCGTGGCCGAATTCCCGCATGGATTGACGATCAAGCGCGATTATGATTTGTCGGTTCCCGAGTTTCGCGGCGATAAGGAGCAACTGATCCAGGCCGTGCTGAATATCGCGCACAACGCGGCGCAAGCGCTCTCCGAACGCATCAAGAACGGCGATGCCGTGCTGACCTTGCAGACGCGGGTGGCGCGGCAGGTTACCCTGGCGAAGGTGCGTTACAGGCTGGCATTAGACTTGCATATCATCGACAATGGTCCGGGTATTCCGCCCGAGATCCAGGATCGCATTTTTTATCCCCTGGTATCCGGGACCGAGGGCGGTAGCGGACTCGGGTTGACGCTGGCGCAAACTTTCGTGCAACAGCACATGGGAGTGATCGAATGCGAAAGTCGTCCGGGATGCACCGATTTCAGGATCCTGATACCGCTGCCTTAATGTACGCCCTGCACGCCCGGGAATAGAGAGACGCCGAAAACCATATGAAGCCAATCTGGATTGTTGACGACGATGAATCGATTCGCTGGGTGCTCGAAAAAGCGCTCGCCCGCGAAAACCTCGCCACCAGAAGTTTTTCCAATGCGCGCGAGGCGATGGATGCTCTCCAGACCAGCGTTCCCCAGGTGCTCGTGTCGGACATCCGCATGCCTGGCGAGTCGGGTCTCGAATTGCTGCAGGCGGCCAAGGCCAGGCATCCCGGCTTGCCTGTCATCGTGATCACCGCGTTTTCCGATCTCGATTCCGCGGTTGCCGCATTCCAGGGCGGTGCATTCGAATATCTCGCCAAGCCGTTTGACATCGACAAGGCAGTCGCACTGATTCGGCGTGCACTGGAAGAGAGCTTGCGCGAGTCGAGCGTTGAGCAAGCCTCGACCGATACGCCGGAAATTCTCGGCCAGGCGCCGGCCATGCAGGACGTGTTCCGTGCCATCGGCCGCTTGTCGCAATCGAATGTCACGGTGCTCATCACAGGTGAATCGGGTACCGGCAAGGAACTGGTCGCGCGCGCATTGCACAAGCACAGCCCACGCGCCAGCCAACCGTACATTGCATTGAATACCGCAGCGATTCCGAAGGATCTGCTGGAATCGGAACTGTTCGGCCACGAGCGTGGCGCGTTCACCGGTGCGCAGGCCACGCGACGCGGCCGCTTCGAACAGGCGGAAAACGGCACCTTGTTCCTCGACGAAATCGGCGACATGCCTTTCGACCTGCAGACGCGCCTGCTGCGCGTGCTGTCGGACGGACATTTCTATCGCGTCGGCGGTCATCAGCCGCTGAAGGCAAACGTGCGCGTGATCGCGGCCACGCATCAGAACCTGGAACAGCGCGTGAAGGAAGGCTTGTTCCGGGAAGACTTGTATCACCGCCTGAATGTGATTCGCCTGCGTCTTCCCAGCTTGCGCGAACGACGCGAAGACATACCACTGCTGACGCGCCACTTTCTGGCGCAGAGCGCGAAGCAATTGGGCGTCGAGGCCAAACGCATGTCGGATGCGGCGATGCAATTCCTGTCCGGTCTGGATTTGCCGGGCAATGTGCGACAACTGGAAAACCTCTGCAACTGGATTACCGTGATGGCGCCGGGCCAGACGGTGGAAGTGAAGGACTTGCCGCCGGAGTTAACGCATGGGCAGGAGTATGCGCCGCCGGCGATGACGAGCGTGATGTCCGCGCCGTCCCTCGCAATGCCAGCAGCACCCATGGGGCAGCCGCAGGTCTTTGTCCCGCAGCCGGAAATGTCCAGTATGCAGACAGCGACCGCAACTGCCGCATCGTTTGCATCGTCCTTCCCGTCAAGCAGCAGCGGCAACGGACTGGGCGACAAGGCAAGCTGGATCGCGCTTCTGGAGAACGAAGCGGCGCAAATGCTGGCCTCCGGTCAGCCGGAAGTGATGGAGGCGCTGGGCCGCCAGTTCGAATCGGCCTTGATCAAGACTGCGCTCAAGCACACGCATGGGCGCAAGAACGATGCAGCCATCCGGCTAGGCATTGGGCGCAATACCATCACCCGCAAGATCCACGAACTCGGGATCGACGGCGCGAAAGACGATTGACGCGGTCAGGATTGCCGGCGCGGATAGCCTTCGGCGGTAATCCTGGCCCACACCAGCGCCTTTTCTTCTTCGGACATGAACACCCAGTTCGCGACTTCGGCGACCGTGCGTCCGCAGCCTCGGCAGACGTCGTCGAAGGTGGTTGTGCAGACGGCAACGCAGGGTGTGTCGGGACGGGATGGATTCTGCATCGTGGATACCTCAAAACGCCAATGATAGGGCAAATTCGCTTGCCGGTCCGGCGCCGGGCATCGTGCTAATTGCTCTTGCTTAGCTTGCGCCACAAGGTTGTGCGGCTGATGCCGAGAAATTTCGCGGCCGCTTCGCGGTTGCCGTTGAAGCGGGCGAGGACCTGTTCGATGGACTCGGCAGCCACCGCCACCACGGGTTTTGGCGGCGGTTCCGTAATGGCGCCCAACTCAGGTGCAACCGTCATCACAAAGCCCGGCGTGAGTGCTTGCAGCGGCTCAGCGGCAAGGAACAGCGCAAGGCGTTCCATCAGGTTGCGCAACTCGCGCACATTGCCCGGCCAGGCGTAGCGGGAAAAGAGCGGTGCGCAGGCTGTGATTTCCGCATGCAGATTGGCGTGCGGGCGCGCGCCGAGCGAGGCCAGAGCGTTCTTCAATCCCCATTCGGCCAGTGCTACCAGGTCTTCGCTGCGTTCCCGCAAGGGCGGCAAGCTCAGGCGCAAGACGCCGAGGCGATAGAACAGGTCGGCGCGGAAACGGCCATCCTTCACGCGCTGGTCGAGGTCGCAGTGCGTGGCGCTGATGATGCGCACGTTCACCGGAACGGGGCGGGTGCCGCCGACGCGCACCACTTCACGTTCTTCCAGCACGCGCAGCAGGCGTGTCTGCAACTGCACGGGCATCTCGCCGATTTCGTCGAGAAACAGGGTGCCTCGATTCGCGGCTTCGAACAGGCCCGCATGGCCGCCACGGCGCGAGCCGGTGAACGCGCCTTCTTCATAGCCGAACAATTCGGATTCGAGCAGCGATTCCGCCACCGCGCCGCAGTTGATGGCGACGAAAGGCTGGCGTGCGCGCTGGCTTTCTCGGTGGATGGCTTGTGCTGCGAGTTCCTTGCCGGTGCCGGTTTCTCCCTGGATCAGGACCGTGGCGGGCGATTTCGCGAACAGTTCGATCGAGTGACGCACGGTTTGCATCGCAGGCGAGTCGCCGCGCAAGTCGTTCAAGCCGTGCTTGGTGCGCAGGGTTTCGGATACCTGCTGATTGCGGCCGCGACCGGATTCCAGTTGGGTGAAGCGTGCGATTTCCAGCGCGTCTTCGAAGGCCTGGCGGATCGATGTGGCCGAATAGACAAAGATGCCGGCAAGACCGGCCTCCTGTGCGAGATCTGTCACCAGGCCGGCGCCGACGATGGCCTTGATGCCGCTGGCCTTGAGTTCGTCAATCTGTGCTCGCGCGTCCTCTTCCGTGGTGTAGGTACGCTGTGCAATCTTCAGACCGAAGGTGGCCTGGAAATCGGCCAGTTCGGACATCGTTTCCTGATAGGTGACCAGGCCGATCTCGGGAGTGATCTTGCGCGCGCGCGCCAACGCTTGCATGACATCGAAGCCGCTCGCCTTGGCGATGACGACGGGCAATGACAGACGGCTTTTCAGGTAGGCGGCGTTGGAGCCGGCTGCGATCACGGCATCGCAGCGCTCCGTTTCCAATCGCTCGCGTATGTGGTGCACGGCTTCTTCAAAGCCGTAGCGAATCGGCTCGATCGTCGCGCGGTCGTCGAATTCCGGGGTGATGTCGCGAAACAGGTCGGACAGGCGTGAAATCGACACCGTCCAGATAATCGGCTTGTCGGGCAGGTCGGGAAGGGGGCGGGCTGGGATGCGCATGTTTCATGAACGTTTCAACGTTTCAAATGTAACACGGATTGAAACGTTGCGGGGAAATTGATCCAGGATAAGTGCGGCGATAAGCCTTTGAAAACACGTGTTTTTACCAATAGCGAGAAAGAACGCCGGGAGGTGTTACTCGATGGCACGCCGATTGCAATAAAGCCTGCAGCTTCTCTGGCTGAAACAGTTCCCACAAGGTGAAGAAATGACTCTTTATTCCGCAGGCGCCGCCTTTCGCAAGGCAGTAAAAGAAGAATCCCCGTTGCAAGTCGTGGGTGCTATCAACGCCAACCACGCATTGCTGGCCAAGCGCGCAGGCTATCGCGCCATTTATCTGTCCGGTGGCGGCGTGGCCGCCGGTTCGCTCGGCTTGCCGGACCTCGGCATTTCCAGTCTGGACGATGTGCTGACCGATGTACGGCGCATCACCGACGTCTGCGACGTGCCGCTGTTGGTCGACGTCGATACCGGATTCGGTTCTTCCGCATTCAACGTCGCGCGCACCGTCAAGTCGATGATCAAGTTCGGCGCTGCCGCGATCCACATCGAGGACCAGGTCGGCGCCAAGCGTTGCGGCCATCGCCCCAACAAGGAAATCGTGAGCAAGCAGGAAATGGTCGACCGCATCAAGGCCGCGGTCGATGCGCGCACCGATGAAAACTTTGTCATCATGGCCCGTACCGACGCGCTCGCTGTCGAAGGGCTGGAAGCTGCGCTCGATCGCGCACAGGCTTGCGTCGAAGCCGGCGCCGACATGATCTTCCCGGAAGCGATCACGCAACTCGACATGTACAAGACCTTCGCGGATGCCGTGAAGGTGCCGGTTCTGGCCAACATCACCGAATTCGGCGCAACGCCGCTCTACACGGTTGAGGAGTTGAAGAGCGTGAACGTCGGTCTCGTGTTGTATCCGCTGTCGGCCTTCCGCGCGATGAACAAGGCCGCGGAAAACGTCTACACCGCCATCCGCCGCGACGGCACGCAAAAGAATGTGGTCGATACCATGCAGACGCGCATGGAGTTGTATGACCGAATCAACTATCACGACTTCGAACAAAAACTTGACGCGCTGTTTGCGCAACAAAAGGCTAAGTGACCACCTGGAGGCTATATGAGCGAACAACAAACTACTACCGGACCGAAACCGAAGAAATCCGTGGCGCTGTCGGGCGTCACGGCAGGAAATACCGCACTGTGCACGGTCGGCAGGACGGGTAACGACCTGCATTACCGCGGCTACGACATTCTCGATGTTGCCGATGCCTGCGAATTCGAAGAAATCGCGCACCTGCTGGTGCACGGCAAGCTGCCGACCGTGGCTGAACTCAAGGCCTACAAGGCCAAGCTGAAGTCCCTGCGCGGCCTGCCGGCCAACGTCAAGGCTGTGCTGGAATGGCTGCCTGCTTCGTCGCATCCGATGGACGTGATGCGTTCCGGCGTTTCCGCGCTGGGCTGCGTGCTGCCGGAGAAAGAGGACCACAACACGCCGGGCGCACGCGACATCGCCGACCGCCTGATGGCATCGCTTGGTTCGATGCTGCTGTACTGGTACCACTACAGCCATAACGGCAAGCGCATCGAAGTCGAAACCGACGACGATTCCATCGGCGGCCACTTCCTGCATCTGCTGCATGGCAAGGAGCCGTCTGAGCTGTGGGTCAAGGCGATGCATACCTCACTGATCCTGTACGCCGAGCACGAGTTCAATGCCTCTACCTTCACCGGCCGCGTCATCGCCGGCACGGGCTCCGACATGTTCTCGGCGATCACCGGTGCGATCGGCGCGCTGCGTGGACCGAAGCATGGCGGCGCGAACGAAGTCGCCTTCGAAATCCAGAAGCGTTACGACAACCCGGATGAAGCGGAAGCCGACATCCGCAGGCGCGTCGAGAACAAGGAAGTCGTGATCGGCTTCGGCCATCCGGTGTACACCGTGTCCGATCCCCGCAACAAGGTGATCAAGGAAGTCGCGCGCAACTTGTCGAAGGATGCGGGATCGATGAAGATGTTCGACATCGCCGAGCGTCTGGAAAGCGTGATGTGGGACGTCAAGAAGATGTTCCCGAACCTCGACTGGTTCTCCGCCGTGTCCTATCACATGATGGGCGTGCCGACGGCGATGTTTACGCCGCTGTTCGTGATTTCGCGCACTTCCGGCTGGGCTGCGCATATCATTGAGCAGCGCATCGACAACAAGATCATCCGCCCGAGCGCGAACTACGTCGGCCCGGAAGATCTGAAGTTTGTGCCGATCAACAAGCGCAAGTAAAGAAGCAACACCGGGAGCCTGTCGTGCATGCGCGGCGGGCTCCGCCTCCCGCTGATCATCTCTTTTCTTCTCTGATCCATGAACACCGCAAACCGCAAACCTCTACCGGGCACCAAACTGGATTACTTTGACGCACGCGCCGCGGTCGACGCGATCCAGCCGGGCGCCTACGACAAGCTGCCGTACACCTCGCGTGTGCTGGCCGAAAACCTCGTGCGTCGTTGCGACCCGGCCACGCTGACCGATTCGCTCAAGCAGCTCATCGAGCGCAAGCGTGAGCTGGACTTCCCGTGGTTCCCGACACGTGTGGTTTGTCACGACATTCTCGGCCAGACCGCGCTGGTGGATCTCGCCGGCCTGCGCGATGCGATCGCCGACCAGGGCGGCGATCCGGCCCAGGTGAATCCGGTCGTGCCGGTGCAACTGATCGTCGACCACTCGCTGGCCGTCGAGTGCGGCGGTTTCGATCCGGACGCGTTCACCAAGAACCGCGCGATCGAAGACCGCCGCAACGAGGACCGCTTCCACTTCATCGACTGGACCAAGAACGCATTCAAGAACGTGGATGTGATCCCGGCGGGAAATGGCATCATGCACCAGATCAACCTGGAGAAGATGTCGCCGGTCATCCATGCGGTCGATGGTCTCGCCTATCCCGACACCTGCGTCGGCACCGACAGCCACACGCCGCACGTCGATGCGCTGGGCGTGATCGCGGTCGGTGTCGGTGGTCTCGAAGCAGAGAACGTGATGCTGGGCCGCGCCTCCTGGATGCGCCTGCCGGAAATCGTCGGCGTCGAGCTTACCGGCAGGCGTCAGCCGGGCATCACCGCCACCGACATCGTGCTGGCGCTCACCGAATTCCTGCGCAAGTCGAAAGTGGTTGGCGGATATCTCGAATTCTATGGCGAAGGCGCTTCGTCGCTGACGCTGGGCGATCGCGCGACCATTTCCAACATGGCTCCGGAATACGGTGCCACCGCAGCGCTGTTCTCCATCGACCAGCAGACCATCGACTATCTGAAGCTCACCGGCCGCACGGACGAGCAGGTGAAGCTGGTCGAGACTTATGCGAAGGTAGCCGGCCTGTGGTCCGATACGCTGAAGAACGCGGAATACGAGCGCGTGCTCAAGTTTGACCTGTCCGCCGTGGTGCGCAACATGGCCGGCCCGTCCAATCCGCATGCGCGCGTGGCGACTGCCGATCTCGCGGCCAGGGGCATCGCGGGCAAGTGGGAAGAAGTGCCCGGCCAGATGCCGGATGGCGCCGTCATCATCGCTGCCATCACCAGTTGCACCAACACCAGCAACCCGCGCAACGTGATCGCCGCTGCCCTGTTGGCACGCAATGCCAACCGACTCGACCTCACTCGCAAGCCGTGGGTGAAAACCTCGCTGGCACCCGGCTCGAAGGCCGTGGAGCTGTACCTGGAAGACGCCGGACTGAAGGAGGAACTGGAAAAGCTGGGCTTTGGCATCGTCGCCTTTGCCTGCACCACCTGCAACGGCATGTCGGGCGCGCTGGATCCGAAGATTCAGCAAGAAATCATCGACCGCGACCTGTATGCGACCGCCGTCCTTTCCGGCAACCGCAACTTCGACGGCCGCATCCATCCGTATGCGAAGCAGGCTTTCCTCGCATCGCCGCCGCTGGTGGTGGCCTACGCGATTGCCGGCACGGTCCGCTTCGACATCGAGCGTGATTCTTTCGGCAACGACAAGAACGGCAAGCCGATCACGCTGAAGGATATCTGGCCGACCGATGAAGAAATCGACGCCATCGTCAAAGCGAGCGTGAAGCCGGAGCAGTTCCGCAAGGTCTACGTTCCGATGTTCGATCAGCGCTCCGAGGGCGTGTCGAAAGTCAGCCCGCTGTACAACTGGCGGCCGATGAGCACCTACATCCGCCGTCCGCCGTACTGGGAAGGCGCGTTGGCCGGCGAGCGCACGTTGAAGGGCATGCGTCCGTTGGCGGTGCTGCCCGACAACATCACCACCGATCACCTGTCGCCGTCGAACGCGATTCTGCTCGACAGCGCGGCCGGTGAATACCTGGCGAAAATGGGATTGCCGGAGGAGGACTTCAATTCCTACGCAACCCATCGTGGCGACCACCTCACCGCGCAGCGCGCAACCTTCGCCAATCCGCAGCTCGTCAACGAGATGGCGGTGGTCGACGGCAAGGTGAAGAAGGGTTCGCTGGCGCGCATCGAGCCCGAAGGCAAGGTCACGCGCATGTGGGAAGCGATCGAAGCCTACATGCTGCGCAAGCAGCCGCTGATCATCGTCGCCGGTGCCGATTACGGCCAGGGCTCGTCGCGTGACTGGGCGGCCAAGGGCGTGCGCCTGGCAGGCGTGGAAGCAATCGCTGCCGAAGGTTTCGAGCGCATTCACCGCACCAACCTGATCGGCATGGGCGTGCTGCCGCTGGAGTTCAAGCCCGGCGTCAATCGCAAGACCCTGAACATTGACGGCACCGAGACCTTCGACGTGGTTGGCGAGCGCAAGCCGCGCACCGATCTCACCCTCGTGATCACCCGCAAGAACGGTGAGCGCGTGGAAGTGCCGATGACCTGTCGTCTCGATACGGCGGAGGAAGTGTCGATCTACGAAGCCGGCGGCGTGTTGCAGCGCTTCGCGCAGGACTTCCTCGAGTCGTCGAAGGCAGCGTAAGGCAATCGGTAAGAAGCTCCTTCCCCCTGCAAGGGGGAGGGGACCGGCAAGCACATAGAATTCAGGAAAGCACTCATGGCCCACGTACCCCAAATCAAGATTCCCGCCACCTACATCCGCGGCGGTACCAGCAAAGGCGTGTTCTTCCGCCTGCAAGATCTGCCCGAGGTCGCACAGAAACCGGGTGCAGCGCGCGATGCATTGCTGATGCGCGTCATCGGCAGTCCCGACCCCTACGGCAAGCAGATTGACGGCATGGGAGGCGCGACCTCCAGCACCAGCAAGACAGTCATCGTTGCGAAGAGCAGCAAGCCCGACCACGACGTCGATTATCTGTTCGGCCAGGTGTCCATCGACACCGCATTCGTCGACTGGAGCGGCAATTGCGGCAACTTGTCCGCCGCCGTCGGTCCCTTCGCGATCAGCAACGGTCTGGTCGATGCGGCCCGCTTGCCGAAGGACGGCGTGGCCACCATCCGGATCTGGCAGGCCAACATCGGCAAGACCATCATCGCGCACGTACCGCTGACGAACGGCGCGGTGCAGGAAACCGGCGACTTCGAACTCGACGGCGTGACCTTCCCTGCTGCGGAAGTGCAACTGGAATTCATGGACCCGGCCGCCGAGGAAGAAGGCGCGGGCGGCTCGATGTTCCCGACCGGTAACCTGGTCGATGATCTGGAAGTGCCCGGCATCGGCACGCTCAAGGTCACCATGATCAATGCCGGCATTCCCACCATCTTCGTGAACGCCGAAGCCATCGGCTACAAGGGCACCGAGTTGCAGGACGCCATCAACAGCGACACGAAGGCACTCGCGATGTTCGAGACCATTCGTGCCTATGGCGCAGTACGCATGGGGCTCATCAAGAACGTCGATGAGGCGGCCAAGCGCCAGCACACGCCGAAAGTGGCTTTCGTCGCCAAGCCGGCCGATTATGTTTCATCGAGCGGCAAGCAGGTCAAGGCAGGCGATATCGATCTGCTGGTGCGCGCGCTGTCCATGGGCAAGCTGCATCACGCGATGATGGGCACGGCCGCCGTCGCCATCGGCACCGCAGCGGCAATTCCCGGCACGCTGGTGAATCTGGCCGCCGGCGGTGGCGCACGCACCGCGGTGCGTTTCGGCCATCCTTCGGGCACTTTGCGGGTTGGCGCAGAAGCGACCCAGGTCAATGGCGAATGGAGCGTGACCAAGGCCATCATGAGCCGCAGCGCCCGGGTGCTGATGGAGGGATGGGTGCGCGTTCCCGGCGATTCGTTCTGAGGAACAAGGTCGCCAGACAACCTGTCTCATTCGACATGAAACCAGCCAAGCCACTCGACATGAAATCAGCTACACGTCCCGACTGGGACGAGGTCCTGGTCGATATCGTCGACTACGTCGAGAAATTCGAGATCAAGTCGACGCTCGCGTATGAAACCGCGCGCAATTGCCTGATCGACACGCTGGGCTGCGGCCTTGAAGCACTCGCGTATCCGGCGTGCACCAAGTTGCTTGGCCCAATCGTGCCGGGTACGATGGTTCCGAACGGCGCCAAGGTGCCGGGCACGCAGTTCCAGTTGGATCCGGTGCAAGCCGCGTTCAACATCGGCGCCATGATCCGCTGGCTGGACTTCAACGACACCTGGCTGGCGGCCGAGTGGGGACATCCCTCGGACAACCTCGGCGGCATTCTCGCGACTGCTGACTGGTTGTCGCGCAATGCGGTGGCCGCCGGCAAGAAGCCGCTGATCATGAATGACGTGCTGACCGGCATGATCAAGGCCCATGAAATCCAGGGTTGCATCGCGCTGGAAAATTCCTTCAACAAGGTCGGCATCGACCATGTCGTGCTGGTGAAGGTGGCGTCCACCGCTGTTGTCGCACATATGCTCGGCCTGACGCGCGAAGAGATGCTCAATGCGGTTTCCCTTGCATGGGTGGATGGACAATCGCTGCGCACCTATCGTCATGCACCGAACGCGGGTTCGCGCAAGTCGTGGGCTGCGGGCGATGCGACCTCGCGCGCCGTGCGCCTCGCACTCATGGCAAGAACCGGCGAAATGGGTTATCCCTCCGTGCTGACCGCGAAGACCTGGGGCTTCTACGACGTGCTGTTCAAGGGGCAGCCGTTCAAGTTCCAGCGCAAGTACGAGAGCTATGTGATGGAAAACGTGCTGTTCAAGATTTCCTTCCCGGCCGAGTTCCATGCCCAGACCGCTGCGGAAGCGGCGATGAGCCTGCACGCGCAGTTGGCCAGGACAGGCAGGTCGGTCGACGACATCAGCAAGATCACGATCCGCACGCATGAAGCCTGCATCCGCATCATCGACAAGAAGGGACCGCTGAACAACCCGGCGGACCGCGATCACTGCATTCAGTACATGGTTGCGGTGCCCTTGATTTTCGGGCGGCTGACGGCCGGGGACTATGAAGATGAAGTTGCCGCCGACAAGCGCATCGATGCATTGCGCGACAAGATCGTGTGCGTGGAAGATCCAGCGTTCACCAAGGACTACCACGACCCGCAGAAGCGCTCGATTGCCAATGCGCTGACCGTCGAATTCAAGGACGGAACGAAGCTCGATGAAGTGGTCGTTGAATACCCGATCGGCCATGCTCGCCGTCGCAAGGAAGGCATTCCTCTGCTCGAAGCCAAGTTCAAAACCAACCTGGCGCGTCGCTTTCCGGCGAAGCAGCAGAAAGCCATTCTCGATGTGTCGCTCGACCAGACGAAACTGGAAGCGATGGCGGTGCACGAGTATGTCGATCTTTACGTGATCTGATCCATGGTCACATAGGGAAAAGCAAGCGCATCGGCACTCTCGTTCTTGCGCTTTTTTTTCGCGTTTTTCACCAAGCGTAAGTGCTCAGTAAGTCACAGTACACATACTACAGAACTAGAAACAACCCCTGTGCCGGATGGTGCGGCACGGACCCACTGATTTGGAGGAGATATGAACTTCGCGGATTTCTACAAGCAATCAATCGACAACCCGCAGGCATTCTGGGACAACGAGGCGAAGCTGATTGACTGGAACGAGCCGTACAAGCAAGTGCTCGATTACTCCCGCCCGCCATTCACGAAATGGTTCGTCGGCGGAAAGACCAATCTCTGTCACAACGCAGTCGACCGCTGGGTCGCGACGCAGGGCGACAAGCCTGCGCTGATTGCGATCTCGACCGAAACGAATAGCGAGAAAGTCTATTCGTTCAAGGAACTGCAATCGGAAGTGATGCGCGCTGCGGCGATGATGCAATCGCTCGGCGTAGGCAAGGGTGACCGTGTGCTGATTTACATGCCGATGATTGCCGAAGCGACGTTCGCGATGCTGGCCTGCGCACGCATCGGCGCCATCCATTCAGTCGTGTTTGGCGGCTTCGCATCCAACAGTCTGGCGACCCGCATCGATGATGCGAAGCCGAAGCTGATCGTCTCTGCCGACGCCGGTTCGCGCGGCGGCAAGGCGGTGGCCTACAAGCCGCTGCTCGATGAAGCGATCAAGCTCGCGGAACACAAGCCGGCGCATGTGCTGCTGGTGAACCGCGGCCTCGTGCCGATGACCAATGTGCCAGGACGCGATGTCGATTACGCGACGCTGCGCGAGCAGAACATGCAGGCGCAAGTGCCGGTCACCTGGCTGGAATCGAACGAGCCTTCATACATCCTCTACACCTCCGGCACCACCGGCAAGCCGAAGGGCGTGCAGCGCGATGTCGGCGGCTATGCGGTCGCGCTGGCGGCATCGATGAAGTACATCTTCGGCGGCAATCCGGGCGAGACCTATTTCTCGACCTCCGACATCGGCTGGGTGGTCGGGCACTCCTACATCGTCTACGGCCCCTTGATCGCGGGCATGGCGACGGTCATGTACGAAGGCTTGCCGATCCGGCCCGATGCAGGTATCTGGTGGAGCATCGTCGAGAAGTACAAGGTCACCCGCATGTTCTCCGCACCGACCGCAGTGCGCGTGCTCAAGAAGCAGCCGCCGGAATTCATGAAGAAATACGACCTGTCCTCGCTCAAGACGCTGTACCTCGCAGGCGAGCCACTGGACGAAACGACCTCCGACTGGATTTCTTCCGAGCTGGGTGTGCCCATCATCGACAACTACTGGCAAACCGAAACCGGCTGGCCTATCCTGTCCGTTGCCAAGGGCGTGGAGGATACGCCGACGCGTCTTGGCAGCCCGGGCATGCCGATGTTCGGCTACAAGGTCAAGCTGCTCAACGAAACGACCGGCGCGCTGTGCGGCACGAATGAGAAGGGCGTGGTGGTGATTGACGGCCCGCTGCCTCCGGGTTGCATGCAGACGGTGTATGGCGACGACGAGCGCTTCGTCAACACCTACTGGGCGAACTTCAAGGAACAAGTGTATTCGACCTTCGACTGGGGCATTCGCGATGCCGATGGTTATTACTTCATTCTGGGCCGCACCGATGATGTGATCAACGTCGCAGGACATCGCCTTGGTACACGCGAGATCGAGGAGAGCATTTCCAGCCATCCGAACGTGTCCGAAGTCGCCGTGGTCGGCGTCGAAGACAAGCTCAAGGGGCAGGTGGCGGTCGCCTTCGCGATCCTGAAGAATGCGGAGCCGGCCTCAACGCCGGAAGGACGCAAGGCGCTGGAGGCGGAAGTGATGGGCGTGGTCGACAAGCAGCTCGGCGCGGTAGCGCGTCCGGCACGCGTGCACTTCGTGACCTTGCTGCCGAAGACGCGTTCGGGCAAGCTCTTGCGTCGCTCGATTCAAGCCATCTGCGAAGGCCGCGATCCCGGCGATCTGACGACGATCGAGGATCCAAGCTCGCTGCAGCAGGTCAAGGCTGCGGTCAGCGAAGCCTGAACTGCAGACAATCTGCATGTGCCGGACGGCATCCAGTCGTCCGGCATCATTCCCGATCTCCCTCCCGTATCCACGATCCTTCGGTACCCGAAAAATTTCTGCGCGGATCAATGCCGAAACCTGTGCTGCTCGGCAATCCACGTGCGATATTTTCCGACAGACCGCCGCCGCGCGGGAACCTGCCTTCTGATGCAGACCGTGTGGCGCTCCGCAGAAAAAGTGCCGACGAGCAAAGCAGGCACAGTGACGCAACACAATATTTCCTGTTGGCTCATGTAGTCCGGCAAGACAATTCGCCGCAAGGGCGCTGCGCCCTCGTATTCATGCCCGCGCTCCGCAACGCATAGTCTCTGTATGCACCATTCTCTTATGAATGCATGAAGATGGGGAACATCCCATGCCTTTGTCCGTCGAAGTTGTTGACGCCTATAAAAAGTGATTGCCCCGGATGCCCCATTGCGCTTGGCATATTCCGGGCAGTTTCGCTGCTGTCGACGTCAAACGCATGTCTGCCTGGATACCCAAGCCGGCTCGCAAAGGAGGAGATGCGATGCCGCACGAATGCGCATCCCTTGCATCGGATTTTGCACAGGCACAACTGTAGAGCATGTCATTCCAAAACATAGAGCCAATGTGCCGCACGCAATTGCCATCAAGACAAAGCATCCCTATCCGCCACATCGCGCCAATCCCATGCCTGAAGGCAGGGATGCGTTTATCGAACGCATTTTTTTATTTTTTTACGATGCGGTCCGCACGGACTGCCCGGAGATCGCTTGAATTTCCCGACAAGGTTCACCTATGAACGAAGCTGACGAGATCAGAGTCTTGCTCGTAAACGATGACCCTGGCTCGCTGTTTGCCTTGAACACTATTCTCACCGATCTGGAGGCAAGCATCGAGACGGCGTCGTCCGGAGAAGAGGCGTTGGCGCTGCTGCTCAAACAGGATTTCGCGGTGATCGTACTCGATGTCAAGATGACCGGCCTCGACGGTTTCGAGACCGCCCGCCTGATCCGGAAGAGACCGCGTTCCAAATATACCCCCATCATTTTTCTGACTTCGCATCGTGCCACCGATCTTGACCGCGCGACGGGCTATGAACTGGGTGCTGTCGATTATCTGTTCATGCCGGTCGCGCCGGAAGTGCTGAAATCCAAGGTCCAGGTCTTCATCGATCTCGCGAAAAGAAACCGAAGACGCGAGAGGAAGGACGTTGAACTGGAATACCTGAATCAGGCTCTCAAGCGCGAGCTCGACCATGTGACGCGCCTGAACGAAGCCTTGCGCCTGGAAATCGCTGCCCGTCGCCAGGCGGAGGATGCCGCGCAACGCAGCGAAACCGAACGCCTGATCGTACAACACGCGGGCGATTATGTGGCATTGCTCGATGCGCGCGGAGGCTGGGTTTATGAGAGCCCCTCGTATTCGACCGCGTTCGGATCGGCGATTCGTTCCGAAGAAACATACTTCGCCATCGTCCATGAGGACGACCGCGAACGTGTCCGCTCCGCCTTTTTTTCCCTTACCGAAGGCGGACTGAACACGCGACTGCAGTACCGGGTGCCGGTGCCGGATCGCGGCTTGCGTTTTCTGGAATCCGAGGCCAGCGTGATTCGCAATCCGGCCGGCGAAGTCGAGCAAGTGGTGATGGTGTCGCGCGACATCACCGAGCGCAAGGAGATGGAAGCTTATATCCTGCATCAGTCTTTCCACGATGCGCTCACGGGCTTGCCCAACCGCTTGTTGCTCGAAGACCGCATGAAGCAGGCGACCGCGCATTCCGGCCGCCAGCACGCACCGGTGGCGGTTCTCTTCATCGACCTCGACCGCTTCAAGGACATCAACGACACGCTTGGCCATGCCGCCGGTGACCGGCTGTTGCAGGAAGTGGCCGAGCGCCTCGGCCATTGCGTGCGTGAAGAAGATACCGTTGCACGCCTGAGCGGCGATGAATTCGTGGTGCTGCTTGCCGGCTTGCACGATGTGCAGGATGCGGCGCTGGTGGCGGAAAAGATCGTCACGACGGTGGCGGAGCCGTGCCGGATCGCGGATCGGGAATTGCGGGTTTCGCCGAGTATCGGAATCGCGATCTTCCCGTACGACGGCCAGAACATGGACGAGCTTCTGCGTAATGCGGACACCGCGATGTACCACGCCAAGCAGGAAGGGCGCGGCCGGTTCTCCTTCTTCACCCCGCACATGAATGAAGCCGCGGCGCGCCGCCTGTCCGTGGGCGGCGCCCTGCAGCGTGCGATTCAGGATGAGGAATTCATTCTGCATTATCAGCCCAAGATCAGCGCTGCCAGCGGCGAGATCTGCGGCTTTGAAGCGCTGATACGCTGGCCGCAAGCCGACGGCAACTGGATGCCGCCGGCGCAGTTCATTCCGATCGCGGAGGAAACCGGGCGTATCGATTCGATCGGCAAATGGGCTTTGCGAGAGGCCGCATCGCAGGTGCAGCGCTGGCGTGCGGCAGGCACCGAGGGCTGTCCGATCGCCGTCAACGTATCGGCACGCCAGTTCCGGCAGGACAGCGTGGCGCGCAGCATTGAAGCCGCCTTGCTGGAGACCGGAATTCCGCCTTCCATGCTGGAAGCCGAGCTGACGGAATCGGCGGTGATGACCGATCCCGCCAAGGCGATCCAGGCCTTGCATCAGATTCGCGATCTCGGCGTGCCGATTTCCATCGATGACTTCGGTACCGGCTATTCTTCGCTCGCTTACCTGAAGCGTTTTCCGCTGGACAAACTCAAGATCGACGCTGCCTTCGTGCGGGACATTGCGACCGATCCAGAAGATGCAGCCATCGTACTCGCCATCATTACGCTTGCGCACAGCCTGAGCCTGACCGTGATCGCCGAAGGCGTGGAGACCGCCGAGCAGATGACGTTTTTGATTGAACATGACTGCGATGAATTGCAAGGCAATTTCTTCAGCAGGCCGGTGCCGACGGATGAGGCATTGTTGTTGCTGAAACGCGGGCGTTTCGACGTGGTGGACCAGGCAAAAAAGGGAGGTGAACATGGCTCAAGAAACCGGAATGCATGAAAGACGCATGCATGCCAGGCGCGCGTCGGACCAGGCAATGCTCGGCAGGACCGAGATCGGGCCGCACATGCTCGATCGTACCGTCCTGTTGAATATCTTGATCGCGGTGCGGGATGGCGACTTCAGCGCGCGCCTGCCATCGGATTGGGACGGAATCGACGGCAAGATAGCGGACGCTTTCAACGACATTGTTTCCGCCAACGAGCGCGTCGCGCAAAGCATGGAGCAGGTTTCCCTCACGGTCGGCACCGAAGGCAAGCTGGGCCAGCGCATCGTGTTCGACAATTACAAGGGTTCGTGGGGCGTGAAAGTCAACGCCGTCAACAGCCTGATCGACAGCCTGGTGCAACCGGTGCGCGACGCCGGTCGCGTAATCGGCGCCGTCGCGCGCGGCGTCCTCACGGAAAACATGGAGCTGGAAGTCGAAGGGCGGCCACTCAAGGGCGAGTTCCTCAAGAACGCCAAGACCATCAACACCATGCTCGACCAGCTCAACAGCTTCTCCAGCGAGGTCACGCGTGTCGCACGCGAGGTCGGCACCGAGGGCAAGCTTGGCGGACAGGCGAAAGTCGAGGGCGCGTCCGGTGTGTGGAAGGATCTGACCGACAACGTCAATGCCATGGCGGGCAACCTGACGGTGCAGTTGCGCGACGTATCGAAAGTGGCGACCGCGATTGCCAGCGGCGATCTGGGGCAGATGATTACGGTCGACGTCAAGGGTGAGATTCTCCAGATCAAGGATGCCATCAATAAGATGGTCGGCCAGCTCAACAGTTTTGCCGGCGAGGTGACGCGGGTGGCGCGCGAGGTCGGCACTGAAGGCAAGCTGGGCGGACAGGCCGAAGTGCAAGGTGCGTCCGGTGTGTGGAAGGACCTCACGGAGAACGTGAACCTGATGGCGAGCAACCTCACCGCCCAGGTGCGTAACATCGCGGAGGTCACCACCGCGGTGGCAAAGGGCGATCTGTCGCGCAAGATCACGGTGGATGTGAAAGGCGAGATCCTGCAGCTCAAGGACACCATCAACATCATGGTGGACCAGCTCAACAGTTTTGCCGGCGAAGTGACGCGGGTGGCGCGCGAGGTCGGCACCGAAGGCAAGCTGGGCGGTCAGGCACAGGTGCCGGACGTGGCCGGCGCCTGGAAAGACCTCACGGATAACGTGAACCTGATGGCGAGCAACCTCACCGGGCAGGTGCGCAATATTGCCGAGGTGACGACCGCCGTCGCCAAGGGTGACCTGTCGCGCAAGATCACGGTGGATGTGAAGGGTGAAATCCTGCAGCTCAAGGACACCATCAACATCATGGTGGATCAGCTCAACAGCTTTGCCGGCGAGGTGACTCGCGTGGCGCGCGAGGTCGGGACCGAAGGCAAGCTGGGCGGACAGGCGGAGGTGCCTGGAGTCGATGGCGTATGGAAGGACCTGACCGACAACGTCAATGCGATGGCGGGTAACCTGACCGTGCAGTTGCGCGACGTATCGAAAGTGGCCACTGCCATTGCTACAGGCGACCTCGGGCAAAAGATCACCGTCGATGTGAAAGGCGAGATCCTGCAGATCAAGGATGTCATCAACAGTACGGTTGATCAGCTCAACAGTTTCGCCGGCGAGGTGACGCGCGTTGCGCGCGAGGTCGGCACCGAAGGCAAGCTCGGCGGACAGGCCGAAGTGCAAGGTGCATCCGGCGTGTGGAAGGACCTCACAGAGAACGTGAACCTGATGGCGAGCAATCTGACGGCACAGGTGCGCAACATTGCTGAAGTGACGACAGCAGTCGCAAAAGGCGACCTGTCGCGCAAGATCACGGTCGATGTGAAAGGCGAAATTCTGGAACTCAAGGACACCATGAACATCATGGTGGACCAGCTCAACAGCTTTGCCGGCGAGGTGACGCGTGTTGCACGCGAGGTCGGCACCGAAGGCAAGCTCGGCGGCCAGGCGCAGGTGCCGGACGTGGCCGGGGCGTGGAAAGATCTCACGGATAACGTGAACCTGATGGCGAGCAACCTCACCGGGCAGGTGCGCAATATTGCCGAAGTGACGACAGCCGTCGCCAAGGGGGACCTGTCGCGCAAGATCACGGTGGATGTGAAGGGCGAGATCCTGCAGCTCAAGGACACCATCAACATCATGGTGGATCAGCTCAATAGCTTTGCCGGCGAAGTGACACGTGTGGCGCGCGAAGTCGGCACCGAAGGCAAGCTGGGCGGACAGGCGGCAGTGCCGGGTGTTGCCGGTGTGTGGAAGGACCTGACCGATAACGTCAATGCGATGGCGGGTAACCTGACGGTGCAGTTGCGCGACGTGTCGAAGGTGGCAACCGCAATTGCCAATGGCGACCTCGGGCAAAAGATCACGGTCGACGTCAAGGGCGAGATCCTCCAGATCAAGGACGTGATCAACACCATGGTCGACCAGCTCAACAGCTTTGCCGGCGAGGTGACGCGGGTGGCGCGCGAGGTCGGCACGGAGGGCAAACTCGGCGGCCAGGCGCAAGTGTCGGGCATCGGCGGTACGTGGAAGGATCTGACCGACAGCGTCAACCTCATGGCAAGCAACCTCACGGCACAGGTCCGCAACATCGCGACGGTGACCACCGCGGTGGCGAACGGTGACCTGTCACAGAAAATCACGGTCGACGTGAAGGGCGAAATTTTGCGGCTGAAGGACACCATCAACATCATGGTGGACCAGCTCAACAGTTTTGCCGGCGAGGTGACGCGCGTGGCGCGCGAAGTCGGCATCGAAGGCCGGCTCGGCGGCCAGGCGCAAGTGAAAGGTGTGTCCGGCGTGTGGCGCGGTCTCACCGATAACGTGAACCTGATGGCCAGCAACCTGACCGACCAGGTGCGCAGCATTGCCACCGTCACGACAGCGGTGGCCAACGGCGATCTTTCCAAGAAAATTACCGTCGACGTGCGCGGCGAAGTGCTGCAATTGAAGGAAACCATCAATACCATGGTCGACCAGCTCAATGGCTTCGCGGGCGAGGTGACGCGCGTGGCGCGCGAGGTCGGCACCGAAGGGCGACTCGGCGGCCAGGCCTATGTGCCTGCCGTTGCGGGTGTCTGGAAGGACCTGACCGACAATGTGAACCTGATGGCGACCAACCTGACCGCGCAGGTGCGCAACATCGCGACGGTGACGACCGCGGTCGCCAACGGCGACTTGTCGCGCAAGATCACGGTGGATGTGAAGGGCGAAATCCTTGAGCTCAAGAACACCATCAACATCATGGTGGACCAGCTCAATGCCTTCGGCAGCGAAGTGACGCGCGTGGCGCGAGAAGTGGGCACGGAAGGCAAGCTCGGCGGACAGGCCAACGTGAAGGGCATTTCCGGCATCTGGAAAGACCTCACCGACAGCGTGAACCTGATGGCCGACAACCTGACCGATCAGGTGCGCGGCATCGCCAAGGTGGTGACCGCCGTCGCATTGGGTAATCTGAAACAGAAGATGATGGTGCCCGCCAAGGGCGAAGTGGCCTCGCTGGCCGAAACCATCAACAACATGGTCGATACGCTGGCCACCTTCAGCGATCAGGTCACGCGCGTGGCGCGCGAAGTCGGCGTGGAAGGTCGGCTGGGCGGCCAGGCAGTGGTGCCTGGCGCGGCCGGCAGCTGGAAAGACCTGGTCGACAACGTCAACGAGCTGGCGGCGAACCTGACCACGCAGGTGCGTGCCATCGGCGAGGTGGCCACCGCCGTGACCAAGGGCGACCTGACGCGTTCGATCCAGGTCGTCGCACGCGGTGAAGTGGCCGACCTCAAGGACAACATCAACCAGATGATCCGCAACCTGCGGGAAACCACGCAGCGTAATACCGAACAGGACTGGCTCAAGACCAACCTCGCGCGCCTGACGCGCATGCTGCAAGGGCAGCGCGACATCATCACCATGTCGCGCACCCTGCTGTCGGAACTTGCGCCGCTGGTCGGCTCGCAACACGCCGTGCTGTACGTCATGCAATCCGGCCCGTACAACACCTTGCGGCTCAAGCTCATGGCCAGCTACGGCTATCAGGAGCGCAAGAACCTGTCGAAGGAATGGGACATGGGCGAGGGTGTGGTCGGTCAGGCCGCGTTCGAGAAGCAGCGCATTCTCATCACCAATCTGCCGGACGATTACATCCAGATCGTGTCCGGGCTGGGACAGTCGAGTCCGCGCAATATCGTGGTGCTGCCGATCCTGTTCGAAGGACAGGTCAAGGCGGTGATCGAGCTGGCTGCATTCGAGCGTTTCCAGGCGATTCACCTGAATTTCCTCGATCAGCTCGCGGAAGGCCTTGGCATCGTCTTCAACTCGATTGAAACCGCGTCCCGCACCGAGTCGCTGCTGCAGCAGTCGCAATCGCTGGCAAGCGAATTGAAGGCGCAGCAGGATGAGCTGCAAAACACCAATGCGGAACTGGAGCAGAAGGCGCGCCAGCTATCGGATCAGAATGCGGAGGTCGAGCGCAAGAATCGCGAGATCGAAGTCGCGCGCAGCAATCTCCAGGAAAAAGCCGAACAACTCGCGCTCACCTCCAAATACAAGTCCGAGTTCCTCGCCAACATGTCGCATGAACTGCGTACGCCGCTCAACAGCCTGCTGCTGCTGGCGGAACAAATGCGCCAGAACACGGACAACAACCTGTCGCCGAAACAGCTGGAGATGATCAAGGTGATCCACAGCGCCGGCACCGAGTTGCTGCACCTGATCAACGATATTCTCGACCTGTCGAAAATCGAATCCGGCAGCGCCACGCTCAACATCGAAGATGTGCCGGTCACCGAAATTGCCGATCATGTGGATCGCACTTTCCGTCATCTCGCGGAAGTCAAGGGGCTGGCATTCAATATCGAATTCGATCAGCACCTGCCGCCGACACTGCATACCGACGGCCAGCGGCTGAAGCAGGTGCTCAAGAATCTGTTGTCGAATGCGATCAAGTTTACGTCGAAAGGCGGCGTCAAGCTCGTTGCATACATCGCCCGTTCGGGCTGGAACCCCGATCATAAGGTGCTTAATCATGCGCCGCAGGTAATCGCGTTCGCGGTTAATGACACGGGCATCGGCATTCCCGATGCCAAGCAGAGACTCATATTCGAGGCGTTCCAGCAGGCTGATGCCAGCACCTCGCGCCGTTATGGCGGCACCGGCCTCGGGCTGGCGATCAGCCGTGAAATTGCCTATCTCCTCGGCGGCGAGCTGCGGGTCGAGAGCAAGGAAGGTGAGGGCAGCACCTTCACCTTCTATCTTCCACAGCAATGGCCGGGCGCTGTCGAGCCCAGGCCGGAGCCGGGAAACGAGCCGGCAGTGCGCGTTCGTCAGTCGCCGCCGCGTCTTTCACGAACTCCATCTTCTTCGCCGACGCCGCAGCCGGGCTTCAGCGATGATCGCGTCGGTCTCTCGCCGCAGGACAATGTCCTGCTGATTGTCGAGGACGATCCGGTGTTCGCGCGCGCGCTGCAGGAAATGGCGCACGAGCGCGGATTCAAGACACTGGTCACGCCAAGCGGAGAGGAAGGGCTGGCGCTGGCGCGCAGGCACCGGCCCGATGCCATAACCCTCGACCTGAACCTGCCCGACCTGGAGGGCTGGGACATCGTGGAACAGCTCAAGGCCGCGCCGGAGACGCGCGACATCCCGGTCCATATCATTTCGGTGCGGGACCGGCCGGCCTCCGCGGACCGCTTCGGCATCGCAAGCTATCTCGCCAAGCCGGTCGACGTCGCCACCCTGGGGCAAGTGTTCAGCCAGATCATGAAGGAAGCGCATCGCCCGATCCGCGCCTTGCTGGTCATCGAGAACGATCCGATAAAGCGGGAAGCCATCCTGGCCGAACTCAAAGGTGCGGATATCGAACTGGATGCAGTGTCCAGCGCATGCGACGCGCGCGCAGCCTTGCGCAGCCGTTCCTACCAGGGCATCGTGCTCGACCTCGACTTGCCGGACATGGATGGACAGGCCTTTCTGCAGGAAATCCGCGCCGAGCGCCAGCTTGCCGAGATACCGGTCGTGATCTATACCGGACGTCCGCTGGATCGGACGACGGAGGACCAGCTCAAGCGGATGGGTGCGTCTGTGGTCGCCGAAGGCGCGCGCTCGCTCGACCGTCTGGTGGTGGAAACCGAGCAATTCCTGAAGCGGATCAAAGGTTCGCTGTCGGAGCGCAAGCGGGCGATGCTGGAACAAGTCGCGCCGACCAGCCATCTGCTGCAAGGAAAGAGGGTTTTGCTGGTCGACGACGACGTACGCAACCTGTTTGCGCTGACCGGCATGCTGGAAAATCACGGCATGACGGTCGCGACCGCCGAGAACGGCAAGGAGGCGCTGGCGCACCTGCGTGAGATAGAGCACATCGACGTTGTCCTGATGGACATCATGATGCCGGAAATGGATGGCTATGAAACCATCGGCGAGATTCGCAAGGATCCGAAATATCAGGATCTGCCTATCATTGCGCTAACCGCGAAGGCAATGAAAGGCGACCGGGAAAAATGCATCGCCGCCGGCGCCTCGGATTATGCTTCCAAGCCGATCGACTCGGAGCAGCTCCTGTCACAGTTGAAGTTGTGGTTGTTCAAGTAGGGGGTGTCCACGGAAGATACGGAAAGCACGGAAATGTCTTTTGTCGGATATCTTTCCGTGTCCAACGCGCTTTCGGTGGACCAAGCAGCTAGTCGATCGTCGCCACCACCGGCGTGTGATCGGAAGGCTGCTCCCATTTGCGCGGCAGCTTGTCGATGACGCACGCGCTGCAGCGCCCGGCGAGCGGGGCGGTGAGAAGAATGTGGTCGATACGCAGGCCCATGTTGCGGCGGAATGCCATCATCCGGTAATCCCACCAGCTGAAAGCTTTTTCCGGCTGATCGAACAGGCGGAACGCGTCCTTGAAGCCGAGACCCAGCAGACGGTGGAATTCGGCACGCTCCGGTTCAGACACCAGTACCTGCCCTTGCCATGCAACAGGATCGTGCACGTCGCGGTCTTCCGGCGCGATGTTGTAATCACCCAGCAACGCGAGGTTTTCGTGGCTCTTGCACTCTTCCGCCAGCCAGTCGTGCAGGGCATTCAGCCAGCCCAGCTTGTACTGATACTTGTCCGAGCCGACCGCCTGACCATTCGGGATGTAGGCGCACACCACGCGCACGCCCTCGATGGTGGCGCTGATGATGCGCTGCTGCTCATCCTCGAAACGCGGATTGTTTTTCACCACTTCGCTTATCGCATGCTTCGACAGGATCGCGACACCGTTGTAGGTTTTCTGACCGGTGAATACCGCTTGATAACCAATCTTCTCGATGTCCGCCAAGGGAAACTTGTCGTCGGTCAGCTTGGTTTCTTGCAGACACAGCACATCGACCGGATTGTCCGCCAGCCACTGCACGACCTGCGGCAGGCGGACCTTCAGGGAATTGACGTTCCAGGTGGCGAGCTTCATGCGGCTTTCTTGCCGTTCGCCCGGTTCAGAAGGAAGGTCGTCAGCAGCGGCACCGGACGACCGGTCGCGCCTTTCGCCGCGCCGCTCTTCCAGGCCGTGCCGGCGATGTCGAGATGCGCCCAGGTGTACTTTTTGGTGTAACGCTCCAGGAAACAGGCGGCCGTGATGCTGCCACCCGGCGGCCCCCCGATGTTGGCCATGTCCGCAAAGTTGGATTTCAACTGTTCCTGATAGGCGTCCTCGATCGGCATGCGCCACGCGGTGTCGCCGGTGGCCTTGCCGGCCGTAAGCAATTCGTCCGCCAGTTCATCATGTGCATCGTCATGCCGCGTGAACAAGCCGGTGTTGTGGTGGCCGAGGGCGGTCACGCAGGCGCCGGTCAGCGTTGCGATGTCGACCACCGCTGCCGGCTTGAAACGTTCCACATAGGTCAGCGCGTCGCACAGGATCAGGCGGCCTTCGGCATCCGTGTTCAGGATTTCGATGGTCTGGCCGGACATGGACGTCACGATGTCGCCCGGTTTGGACGCGCGGCCCGACGGCATGTTTTCGCATGTGGGAATGACGCCGATCACATTCAGCTTCAGGCCCATTTCGCCGATCGCGCGGAAGGTGCCGAGCACCGAAGCGGCGCCGCACATGTCGTATTTCATTTCGTCCATGTTGGCACCCGGTTTGAGCGAGATGCCGCCGGTGTCGAAGGTGATGCCTTTGCCTACCAATACGGTTGGGGCATCCTTGCCTTTGCCGCCCATGTGTTTCAGCACGATGAACTTCGGCGGCTCCTCGCTGCCCTTGGTCACGGAAAGGAAGCTGCCCATTTTGAGCGCTTCGATCTGCTTGCGTTCCAAAACTTCAATGCCGAAACCAAAATCCTTCGCCAGCTTCTTCGCGGTATTGGCGAGATAGGTCGGCGTGCAGATATTGCTGGGCAGGTTGCCCAGGTCCCTGGTCAGGTCCATGCCGTTGGCGATGGCAGTGGCTTGCGCAGTAGCGGCCTTCGCTGCCGACGCGCCGGCGCCCGAGGCAAGGAATGTCACTTTCCTGACGCCGCCCTGAGCGGGTTCTTTCTTGCTCTTGGTGGAATCGAAACGATAGGAGGCGTCGCGCATGGCAAGCACGGCAGCGCAAGCGGACCAGGCCGCGTCGCGCGCCTTGACGTCTTCAAGCGGCAGCGCGATGGCGCCATCGGCTGCGCCAAGAGATGCAAAGACCCGTGCCGTCGCCTGCACCGCCGATACAAAATTCTTCTCGGTGATCGGCTCATCCTTGCCGAGGCCGACCAGCAGAATGCGTTCCGCGGCCACACCGGCCGTGGCGCGCAGCAGCAGGGTGGTTCCGGCCTTGCCGGTGATGTCGCCGGACTTCAGCGCCGCGCTGATGTCGCCCTTGCGGTCCAGTTCTTTCGCGGCTTGCGAAAGTTTCTTGTCTTCAAATACGCCAACAGCAATACAGCCAGTCTTGATGCCGGCAAGGCCGGTTTTGGGGTCGATCGGTTTTATGCTAAAGTCCATGGGTCTCTCCTTCTCCAGACGCAATTATAGTCTTCAATTCAATGATCTTTCAGCGCGCACTTCGACGCGAATTGGTCAGCACTGCTGGCGCCGTCTTTACCACGCTATTTACCATCACGATTACTGTCATGCTGATCAAGATCCTCGGCCAGGCCGCCGGCGGAAAGATCAGCTCGCAGGACGTGGTCGCACTGATCGGGTTCGCGGCACTCAAGTACCTGTCGATCATTCTGATCCTGACCGGCTTCATCTCGGTGCTGGCGGTCGTCACGCGCAGTTACCAGGATTCGGAAATGGTGGTCTGGTTCTCCTCCGGGCTGAGCCTGTCGCGCTGGATTGCGCCGGTCTTGTCCTTCGGTGCGCCGATCATCATCCTGATTACCGCGTTGAGTTTTGTGGTGACGCCATGGGCCAACCGCAAGAGCGCGGAACTGAAGGAGCGTTTTGAAAAGCAGAACGATATCTCCAAGGTTGCGCCCGGCAAATTCCAGGAATCCTCGTCGGCCGATCGCATTTTCTTTGTGGAGGCGGTCAGCGGCGACGCGACCAAGGTCAGGAACGTGTTCGTCAATACGGTAAAGGATGGACGAGCCAGCGTGGTGGTCGCGAAGGAGGGCACCATTGCCCTCGACGAGCGCGGCGACAAATTCCTGGTCATGAATCAGGGGCGCCGATATGACGGCCTGCCGAATCAGCCGGACTTCCGCGTCATGGAATTCGAGCGTTACGGCGTGCTGGTGTCGCGTCAATCGGCCGCGCTGGTTGGTGATACATCGGCAAGAGCGCTGTCGACCACTGAGCTGCTTGCCGGTTTGCATAACCACTTCAATCGTGGCGAACTGTTGTGGCGCGTCTCGCTGCCGATCATGGGTTTGCTGCTGATGTTGCTGGCCATTCCGCTAAGCTTCGTGAACCCGCGCGGCGGTCGTTCGGCCAATCTGCTGATCGCCCTGTTGCTGTACGTTGTCTACAGCAACATGGTTAGCGTGCTGCAATACGCCGTGCAGCAGCAGCGCATGCATCTATCGGTAGCATGGTGGCCGATACATCTTGTTGCCGTGCTGCTCGTGCTCGGACTGTTCTCCTGGCGTCTCCTGATCAACAGCACTTATCACCCGGCAACGCTCTGGGGTACGGTCAAGCGTGCTTACCTGTTCAGAAAGGCGGGCGCGAAATGAAGGTGCTGGACCGTTACGTAGCAGCGGAGATCGTCGGGGCGGTGCTGTTTGCGCTGATTGCATTTCTTGCGCTGTTTGCATTCTTCGACCTGATCAACGAGTTGCCGCAGATCGGACGCGGCAATTACCAGTTGCAGCATGCATTCCTGTACGTCGCCATGGGTTTGCCTGGCTACGTTTACGATTTGATGCCGATCGCGGCCCTGATCGGCACCATTTATGCACTTGCCCAGCTCGGAGCGCGCTCCGAGTTCACCATCATGCGCGCCTCCGGCCTTTCGACCGCCATGGCCGGCTGGATGCTGGCGAAGGTTGGTATTGTGTTCGTCCTGGTCACTTTTCTCTTTGGCGAATTCATCGCGCCAGCGAGCAGCGAAATGGCCGAACGCTGGAAGCTGCAGGCGCAAGGCTCCAATCTTTCGCAGCAATTCCGCTCCGGCCTCTGGACCAAGGATCTGATCCGGGAAAACGGACTGCATGGCAATCCGATCGGATCGCGTTTCCTGAACGTGAAAACAGTCAGCGCGGATGGCCAGTTGCAAGGCGTGAAGCTTTACGAGTTCGACCGCGATTTCCATTTGACGGCGGTGGTTTCGGCAAAGCACGCCGATTACAAGGGCGATAACACATGGCGGCTGGCGGATGTGACGGAGACGACCTTTTCCACGAATATTCCGGATCTCTCGGCACGGGTTGCGACCACGAACGCTGCTTCCAGGGATCTGGTATCCGAGATCACGCCCGATATTCTGTCGGTGCTCTTTGCCGATCCGGACCGGATGTCAGCGTATGGCCTGGCGACCTATACCAAGCATCTTGCGGAAAACAACCAGAACACCGATCGCTATGAAATCGCATTCTGGAAGAAGCTGATTTATCCGCTCGCGGTGCTGGTGATGATGGCGCTGGCGTTGCCATTTGCCTATCTGCATTTCCGCGCCGGTGGCGTGAGCTTGAAGATTTTCATCGGCATCATGATCGGCGTCAGCTTCCAGTTGCTGAACAGCCTGTTTTCGCATCTCGGCCTGCTCAATACCTGGCCGGCATTTGCCACTGCCGTGTTGCCCAGCGCGACCTTCCTGCTGATCGCGATCGGCGCATTGCTATGGGTTCAAAAGCACTAGGAGACTCGCTTATGGGACAACGCGCGCTCATCCTGTTCGCCCATGGCGCACGCGACCCGCGCTGGGCGGAGCCCTTCCAGCGTCTGCAGCAGATCACGCAGGCGCAATCGCCCGAGGTAAGGGTGGCTTTGGCGTTTCTGGAATTGATGACGCCGAAATTACCCGAGCTCGTCAGGCAACTCGTGCAGGATGGCTGCACGGACATGACCGTCGTGCCGGTGTTTTTCGGGCAGGGCGGGCATGTATTGCGCGATTTGCCCGTGATGGTCGAGCAACTGAAGAAAGAGTTCCCCGGCCTGCAGCTCAAATCCGCTGCCGCAGTGGGCGAGGATGCCGACGTCTTGAACGCGATCGCTCGTTATTGCATCACTACACTCGCAACTTAGCTGCGCGGTACCAGCGCTTCGCCTATCATCACTAATACCGGGCCGTGACAGGCCGAAAGCCCTTGTTCCAGATCGCCGAGATTCAAGCGCAGGACGCGCTCGTTATCGCGGCTGCAATTTTCCACGACCACGACAGGAAGCGCGGGTGATTTGCCTTGTGCAAGCAGCTTGCGCGCGGTCGCGACGGCTTCCTTTCCACCCATGTACTGGATCAGCGTGTCGCAATCAGGCAGGGTGGATTGTTCGGGATGGCCGGGCGCAGTGCTTGAGGTAAAGAAGGCGACGCTGCGGGCGATACCCCGCTTGGTCAGCGGCTGTCTGGTGGAGGCGGCTGCGGCAAGGGCGGCCGTGATGCCCGGAATGATCTCGACCTCGATATCCTCGGCTTCCAGCGCGCGCAGTTCTTCGTCGGCACGGCCGAACATCATCGGATCGCCGCCCTTCAGGCGCACCACCAGCTTGTACCGCCGGGCGCAATCGACCAATTGCTGATTGATGACCGTTTGGGCGGTCGACCGTTGTCCGGAACGCTTGCCGACGGAAATCTTTTCCGCCTGCGGACAAAGCGAGAGCATCTCTTCCGTTACCAATGCGTCGTAGAGCACGACCTCGGCCTGGGCAAGAATGCGGGCGCCGCGGACCGTGATCAGGTCCGCGGCGCCGGGCCCTGCGCCGATCAGATAAACCTTGCCGGTTTTCTTCTGCGCGGCGGATGAGGACGACATGAAACCCGGTCTCAGTCGATCCGGATCATGCCGGCGGCAACCGTCTGGTGCGTCACCTCATCGATCAGGATGAACGCGCCGGTCGAGCGAATCGCGTCATAGGCATCGGCCGCCAGTGGTTGCTGTACGTTGATCGACACGGTCGCGATATCGTTGAGCTTCAGTCCTTCGGCAGGGCGGCGCTCCTGGGTGTTGATGTCGAGCAGGGTGTCGATCTTCGCCACGCGCGCAGCCACTTGTTTCGTGGTGTGCTTGAGCCAGTACTTGCGGCGCATGTCGAGCGGTTCTTCCGACAGCCAGCAAACGTCGGCGGTCACTGTGCGCAACTGTGTAGCCGGCCTGTCTTCCGCGACCAGCATGTCACCGCGCGAAATGTCGAGATACTCTTCCAGCAGCAGCGTGATGGACTGGCCAACCGTGGCCGAATCAATCGATCCTTCCAGCGTCAGGATATCCTTCACGGTGGCGGTCTGGCCGCTCGGCTGCACCACCAGCTTGTCGCCCTTGCGGACCTTGCCGGCTTCGATGCGGCCCATGTAGCCGCGGAAATCATTCGCTTCATGGCCGTTGTGGCGCGCCACCAGTTGCACCGGGAAACGGAAGGGCTCGTCATGCGATTCGTCGTAGACGGACAGCGATTCGAGCAGCTTGATCAGGGTCGGACCCTGATACCACGGCATCTTGTCGCCGGCTTCGACCACATTGTCGCCGGCCAGTGCCGACAAGGGAATGGCGCGAACGTCCTGCAGGCCGAGTTGCTGCGCAAACTTGCGGTAGGCCGCGACGATACGGTCATATACGGACTGGTCGTAATTGACCAGGTCCATCTTGTTGACCGCGACGATCACATGCTCGATGCGCAACAGGTGCGCGATAGTCGAATGGCGCTTGGTTTGCGTCAGCAGTTCGACGCTGCCGTCGTCGCCCAGCTTGACCTTCGACACGTCAACCAGAATGATGACTGCGTCGGCGGTCGATGCACCGGTCACCATGTTGCGCGTGTATTGCTCATGGCCGGGGGTGTCGGCGATGATGAACTTGCGCTTGGGTGTCGCAAAGTAGCGATAGGCGACGTCGATGGTGATGCCTTGTTCGCGTTCGGCTTCCAGCCCATCGGTCAGCAGCGACAGATCGACCGTGTCGCCTACGGTGCGCTTGTGCTTGGCGCGCGAGATCGCGTCGAGCTGGTCGGCGAAAATGCCCTTGCTGTCGAACAGCAGGCGGCCGATCAGCGTGCTCTTGCCATCATCGACCGAACCGGCGGTGATGAAGCGTAGCAAACCGCGCTCGGTGCCCGCGCTGGTCAAGGCTACTTGTTCTGCAACTACTGCGTTCATCAGAAATACCCTTCCTTCTTGCGTTTTTCCATCGAGGCTTCGGATGTCTGGTCATCCATGCGCGTTGCGCCGCGCTCGGTAATCTGGGTCACTGCCGTTTCGGCGATGATGGCATCGACCGTGTCCGCGTCGGACGCCACCGGGCAGGTGCAGGAAATGTCGCCTACCGTGCGGAAGCGCACGACGCGGGTTTCGATCGTTTCGCCTTCGCGCGGCGGCGTCAAGTCGGTGAGCGGCACCAGCAAGCCGTTGCGCGGAATCACCTGGCGCTCGTGAGCGAAATAGATGGACGGCAGCGCCAGGTTTTCGCGGGCGATATATTGCCAGACGTCGAGCTCGGTCCAGTTCGAGATCGGGAAAACACGCATGTTCTCGCCGGGATGGACGCGCGTGTTATACAAGTCCCACAATTCCGGCCGCTGCGCCTTCGGATTCCATTGGCCGAACTCGTCGCGGAAGGAGAAGATGCGTTCCTTGGCGCGAGCCTTTTCTTCATCGCGGCGGGCGCCGCCGATGCAGGCATCGAACTTGAATTCGGCGATGGTTTCGAGCAGCGTCACGGCTTGCGCCGCATTGCGTGAATCGGTTTGCGGATTGCGCAGGCGGACGGTTCCGCGCTTGATCGAATCCTCGACCGAGCGCACGATCAGGCGTTCGCCCAGTTCCTTGGCGCGACTGTCACGGAATTCGATCACTTCCGGGAAGTTGTGGCCGGTATCGATATGCACCAGCGGGAACGGGAATTTGCCGGGGCGAAAAGCCTTCTCCGCAATGCGCAGCAGGACCACCGAGTCCTTACCGCCGGAGAACAGCAATGCCGGATTGGTGCACTCGGCCGCAACCTCGCGCATGATGTGGATGGCTTCCGATTCGAGCCAGTCCAGGTGACGGTTGCTGGCAGCATCCAAAAAGAGTTTTTCGACTGCAGTATTCATAGTTTTACTGTGCTACGGATTTGACTCGGACAAGCTTGCCATCGACTACATGCAGGCCGCATTCCTTTGACTCGGGATTCTCCCACCACCAGCGTCCGGCGCGAATATCCTCGCCCGGCTGGACGGCGCGGGTGCAGGGTTCGCAGCCGATCGATGGATAGCCCTTGTCGTGCAAGGGATTGTACGGAACCTTGTTGCTGCGGATGTAGTTCCACACGTCGTCTTCCGACCAGTCGGCCAGCGGATTGAACTTGGTCATGCCATGCGCTTCGTCGTTTTCCTGCACGGCGAGATCGGCGCGTGTCGTCGACTGCGCGCGGCGCTGGCCGGTGACCCATGCCTTGTTGCCGGCGAGGGCGCGATTCAGCGGTTCCACCTTGCGGATGCGGCAGCATTCCTTGCGCAGTTCGACGCTGTCGTAGAACGCGTTCAAGCCGTGCTGCTGCACGTAGGCGTCGACCGCAGCCTGCTCCGGCTTGAAGAGCTTCACTTCCGCGTCATAGGTATCCCGGATGCGGTCCAGCATGCCGAGGGTTTCCTTGTGCAGGCGGCCGGTTTCCAGGGTGAAGATCCCGATGGACAGCCTGGCGCACAGGATCATGTCGGTCAACACCATGTCTTCGGCCGCGAGGCTGGAGGCAAACACGGCAGGCGCAAAGTCGTTCGCGATCCTCGTCAGTGTCGTCTGTGTTGCTGCAATGAGATTGTCGAAATCCTTGGTGCTCATGGCTTCAACCTTGGGTCGCTTTTTGTCCGCGTTCGACGCGGCGGAACAGCGGCAATTTCCGGTCCCAGGCCGCCTGGTAGGCTTCCGAAAAATCGGACAAGCCTTTCAGCGCCTCATGAATGCTGCGATCCGGGCGCGTCGCGAATGCGTTGAAGCCGACGCGCTGCATGTAGAACATTTGGTCGCGCAGCACGTCGCCAATCGCGCGCAGTTCACCCGTGTAGCCGAGACGGTGGCGCAGATTGTAGGCAATCGAAAAGCCGCGACCGTCGGAGAATTTCGGGAAATCGACGGCGATCACGGACAGCTTTTCAACGTCATCCTTCAATACTTCCGGCCGCTCGTGGCTGGCGATCCAGACCCCGATCTCGGCGCGTTCCCGCAGCTTGCTGCGTTGCGCTTCCCAGACCGCCAACGGCACGATGAGCTTGCCGGTGGGGACGGCAACCGTTTCCGGCGTCTCGCCCTCGGCCAGGTGCATCAGAGTCCAGTCATCATTGACGACGGCTTTGTCCTTGATGATTTCACGCATATTCGTCTTCCCCTACCAGTGCTCCGCCCGCGATTGGCGTGGCATATACATGTTCCTTGAACGGCTCGATGCCGATGCGGCGCACCGTTTCGATGAAACGCTCGCCCTGGATACGATTCTTGACATAGACCTGCAGCAGCCGATCGACCACTCCCGGCACTTGCTGCGCGGAGAACGACGGGCCGATGATCTTGCCGACCGAGCTGTCGTTGCCCTGCGCGCCACCGATCGAGATCTGATACCATTCGGAGCCATCCTTGTCGACGCCGAGAATGCCGATATTGCCGATATGATGATGGCCGCAGGCGTTGATGCATCCCGACATGTTGAGATCGATTTCGCCGATGTCATGCTGAAAGTCGATGTCCTCGAAACGCTCGGTAATGGCGGCGGCGATCGGGATCGACTTGGCATTGGCCAGTGAGCAGAAATCGCCGCCCGGGCAGCAGATGACGTCGGTCAGCAAGCCGATATTCGGCGTGGCCAGATGATGTGCCTTGGCTTCGCCCCACAGCGTGAACAGCTCGGATTGCTTGACGTCGGCCAGCACCAGGTTCTGCTCATGCGTGACGCGCACTTCGCCGAAGCTGTAGCGGTCGGCCAGATCGGCAACGAAATCCATCTGCTCTGCAGTGGCGTCGCCCGGAGGCACGCCCGGTTTCTTCAGTGACAGCACGACGATCGCATAGCCCGGCACCTTGTGCGGCTTGACGTTGCGCTTCATCCAGTTGTCGAAGCCCTTGCTTTGCGCGCGCTGCTGCTTGAGTGTGGCGTCTTCGTTGGCCAGCGTCTCATAAGCCGGCGGCGTGAAATAGGCAGCGATGCGGTTGAATTCTTCGGTGGTCAGCGTGCCGGGGCCGTCTTTCAGGTCGGCCCATTCTTCTTCCACCATGCGCGCGAATTCCTCGACGCCGGTTGCTTTCAGTAGGATCTTGATACGTGCCTTGAACTTGTTGTCACGGCGGCCGTACTGGTTGTACACACGCAGAATGGCTTCGATATACGTCAGCAGATGCGGCCAGGGCAGGAACTCGCGAATGAAGCTGCCGAGGATCGGGGTACGGCCCAGGCCGCCGCCGACCAGCACGCGGAAACCGATTTCGCCTTCGGCATTCTTGACGATTTCGATGCCGATATCATGCATGGCGAGCGCGGCGCGGTCTTCCTTGGCGGCATTGAAGGCGATCTTGAATTTGCGCGGCAGGTAGGCGAATTCCGGATGGAAGGTGCTCCACTGGCGGACGATCTCGGCATACGGACGCGGATCGACCAGCTCGTCGGCTGCGACGCCGGCATATTGATCGGTGGTCGTGTTGCGGACGTCGTTGCCCGAGGTCTGGATCGAATGCATTTCGACCGAGGCCAGGTGCTCGAAAATGTCAGGCACATCTTCCAGGCTGATCCAGTTGAACTGGATGTTCTGGCGCGTCGTGAAGTGGCCGTAGCCGCGGTCGTATTTGCGCGCGATGTAGGCGAGCTTGCGCACTTGCGTGGATGACAGCAGGCCATAAGGAATGGCGATGCGGTACATGTAGGCGTGGCGCTGCATGTACAGTCCGTTCTGCAAGCGCAGGGGAAGGAATTCTTCTTCGGTCAGTTCGTCGGCCAGGCGTCGACGGACCTGGTCGCGAAACTGCGCGACGCGTTCCTTGACGATCAGATGGTCATATTGGTCGTAACGATACATCTCTCTTATCCAATCTTAAAAAACCAGTTTCGCGGCGACGCCCGTCAGGGTTGTCGCCAACAGGCCACGCAACACTTTTTCCGGAACAGCCTTCGCGGCGAGCGAACCGAGGGTGATGCCGGGCACGGAACCCAGCAAGAGGGTGGCGAGCAATTGCCAGTCGATCGAGCCAAGATACCAGTGGCCGAAGGCAGCGATGGCAGTCAGGGGGACCGCATAAGCGATATCGGTCCCGGCGATCTCCGCCGGGGACAGGCGAGGATACAACAATACGAGGATCGTGGCACCGACTGCGCCGGCGCCGATCGAGGAAATGGTTACCAGGGTGCCGAGAATGGCACCGGCGATGACGGTGGCCGCGGTCAGCCTGGTGCCCTGCAATTGCCGTTCGGGGTGAGCCAGGATCCAGGTCAGCATGCGGCCGCGAAACAGCAGTGACACGACGGTGAGCAGCACCGAGCCGGCAATCGAATAGCGAATGATCTGGCCGATTTCCTTGTCCAGCGCACCGAAATATTTCAGAGCTACGGTAGCGAGCAAGGCTGCCGGCAAGGCGCCGAGGCAGAGGCGGCGAACGATGCTCCAGTGCACGGTGCCGCCGAGGCGGTGGGCAAGAGTGCCTGCGGTTTTGGTTGCCGAGGCAAAGGCCAGGTCGGTGCCGACCGCCACGCTGGGCGAGACACCGAAAAGAAGCGTCAACAGCGGCGTCATCAGGGATCCGCCGCCCACGCCTGTCAAGCCGACCAGCAGCCCGACGCCAAAACCTGAAAGCACATAAGAAAGAGTCATGTCACCTCACGCAAACGAGTGGGAATCGTAATAAACTTGACCCTTATTCCAAACTACTTAGTATTTATTTGCTTATATGCCTATCAGGCATAAACAAGAAGAAAAAACGCATTAGCAGAAAGCCAAGGGGAAAAGATGAACCTCCATCAACTTCGTTTTGTGCGGGAAGCCGTCCGCCAGAACTTCAATCTGACCGAGGCCGCAAAAGCGCTATACACCTCGCAACCGGGTGTTTCCAAGGCCATCATCGAACTGGAGGAAGAACTGGGCGTGGACATTTTTACGC
The DNA here is from genome assembly GCF_035254865.1 of Noviherbaspirillum sp. GTDB lineage: Bacteria > Pseudomonadota > Gammaproteobacteria > Burkholderiales > Burkholderiaceae_D > Noviherbaspirillum. The sequence continues at coordinate 46,262 of NZ_DATFAF010000034.1, read as the reverse complement.
GCCATGGCAAGCGTATCCGCGGCCTGACCGAACCGGGCCGGGCCGTGCTGCGGTCGGTCGAGCTGATCATGCAGGAAATTGACGGCCTGAAGCAGATCGGCAAGGAATTTGCTGCGCAGGACAGCGGCAGCTTTACCATCGCCACCACCCACACCCAGGCGCGTTATGCACTCCCCAAAGTGGTGCAGGCGTTCACGCAGAAATTCCCGAAGGTGCGCTTGTCTTTATTGCAAGGGAATCCGAAGCAGGTGGCCGAAATGGTCCTGAAGGATCAGGCCGACCTCGCCATTGCGACCGAAGCCATTGCCAACATGGACGGACTGATCAGCGTGCCGTGCTATCAATGGGAGCACGTGGTGGTGGTGCCGCATGACCATCCCTTGCTCAAATCCAAAACGATTACTCTGGAGGAGATTGCGACCTACCCGCTCATCACCTATGATGCCGCGTTCACCGGCAGGGCAAAGATCGACCACGCGTTTGCCATTCGCGAGCTGAAGCCGGACATCCTGCTGGAAGCGATCGACGCCGACGTGATCAAGACCTATGTCGAACTCGGCATGGGCGTGGGCATCATCGCGGGAATGGCATTCGACGCCGAGCGCGACAAGGGACTGGAGGCCATCTCGGTGGGTCACCTGTTCGGGTCCAATGCGTCGCGCGTGGCACTCAAGCAAGGAGCGTACTTGCGCAGTTACGTATATAGTTTCATCGAATTGCTCAATCCGACGCTCAACCGCAGGCTGATCGAACAACTCATGAGCGGCGCGAAGGACAGCTACGAGCTGTGACGCGCGGCAGACCCAACAACACTCTCACTATTCTTCATGGAAGCTTTTCTCGTCTCCACCGGTATCGTCGCGCTCGCTGAAATGGGTGACAAGACGCAATTATTGTCGCTTTTGCTTGCAGCCAAATTCCGTCGTCCCGTTCCCATCATCCTCGGCATTCTCGTCGCCACCGCCTTGAATCACGCGGGCGCGGGTGCCGTCGGCAGCTGGATTACCGAATTGGTCGGCCAGGATGTGCTGCGCTGGATTCTTGGCGTGTCGTTCATTGCCATGGCGGTATGGACACTGATTCCGGACGAACTGGATGAAGTCGAAGCCAAGCACTCGCGCTTCGGCGTGTTCGGCGCGACGGTACTGGCATTTTTCCTGGCTGAAATGGGTGACAAGACGCAGGTGGCGACGATTGCGCTCGCGGCCAAGTATTCATCCCTGTTTGCGGTAGTCGCCGGCACCACGCTCGGCATGATGATCGCGAATGTGCCGGCAGTGCTGCTGGGGGACAAAATCACAAAAATGGTATCGCTGAAAGTGGTGCATGCGATTGCGGCGGTGATATTTGCGGTCCTTGGCGTGCTGACCTTGCTGAACGTCGGCAGTCTGCTGTAATTCATCAGCAGGTGGTGGCTCGCCATCCGGGAATGATTCTGCCGGCAAGTCAAACCAGATCTTTCGACAGGAGGCCCGGATGAAACTCGCTACTTTGAAAGATGGCACGCGCGACGGCCAGCTGGCAGTCGTGTCGCGCGACCTGAAAAACGCCCATATTGCCGACGGTATTGCGCTCACCTTGCAGCGCGCGCTGGATGACTGGCATTTCATCGCGCCGCAACTGGAACAGCTTTACGAGCGCTTGAACGAAGGCAGGACCCATCGCCACTTCGACTTTGATCCGACGCGTTGCATGGCGCCGCTGCCGCGCGCCTTCCAGTGGGCGGACGGTTCGGCTTACGTCAACCATGTCGAACTCGTGCGCCAGGCGCGCAACGCGGAAATGCCGGCCTCGTTCTGGCATGAACCCTTGATGTATCAGGGCGGATCCGATGACTTTCTCGGGCCGACCGACGATATCCTGCTGGCATCGGAAGAGTGGGGCATTGATTTCGAGGGGGAAGTCGCCGTCATTACCGACGATGTACCGATGGGAACCAATGCAGCGCAGGCGGCATCCCATATCAGGCTGCTGATGCTGGTCAACGACGTCTCGCTGCGCAATCTCATTCCAGCCGAACTGGCAAAGGGTTTCGGCTTTTTCCAGTCGAAACCCGCCTCGAGTTTTTCGCCGGTTGCGGTCACGCCGGACGAGCTTGGCGAGGCATGGCAGGACGGCAAGGTGCATCTGCCCTTGCGGGTCACCTGGAACGGCGCCCTGGTCGGTCAGCCGAATGCCGGGGTGGATATGGTATTCAGCTTCCCGCAACTGATCGCGCACCTGGCGATGACGCGCAATGCGCGCGCCGGTTCCATCATTGGCTCAGGCACGGTGTCCAACAAGGATGCCCGCAAGGGCTACACCTGCATCGCGGAAAAACGTTGCCTGGAAATGATCGCCGACGGCGCAGCCAAAACACCGTTCATGCAATTCGGTGACACGATCCGCATCGAAATGCTGGATGCCAAGGGCAAATCGATTTTCGGCGCAATTGACCAGAAAGTTGCGCAAGGCGGAGCGCCAAAGGCGCGCCATTGAATCACGGAGGATGCCATGAGCACACTCGCAGCCACACCTGTCGGCCAGGCGGCCGCCATTCCCGCCGCTGTACCGATCAAGGGCTTGCATCATTTCGCCTATCGCTGCCGCGACGCGGAAGAAACGCGCCACTTTTACGAGGACATTCTCGGGCTGCCGCTGTTTCACTACATCCAGAAGGACGTGGTGCCGTCCACAGGCGAATTTTGCCCCTATGTGCATATTTTCTTTCGCATGACGGATGGATCCTGCCTCGCGTTCTTCGATCTCGGAGACAATGCCACCTGTGAGCCCTCTCCGAATACGCCGGCATGGGTCAACCATATCGCGTTGCGCGTCGCTACAATCGAGCAGCTGGAAGCGATGAAGACGCGTCTTGAGGCGAACGGGATCGAGGTGCTCGGCATCACCGATCACCGCGTCTTCAAATCGATTTACTTCTTCGATCCGAATGGCATCCGGCTGGAGTTGTGCGCGCAACTCGCATCCGATGCGCAAATGTTCGGCGAACAGCAAGGCATCCACGAAAAGCTTGCTGCGTGGACGAAATTGAAGGCGGAGCGCGCATCGAAGCAATGATTCCGGCGAATCTGCGGAAGCATTGACATGCTGGAGAATACTTCGCCGCGTTCCTGAGGTCGTTATATCGCGCCGGACATGTTCATCGGCTTGAGAGGATTTGCTGCGGCCGTGGGCGGGAAAAGTGAAAACGCCCCGAACAGCAAGACTGTTCGGGGCGTTTCGAAGAGTCAAGCCGCCAAACGTGCGGCAGTCGTCTTGCAACCGTCGAGCAGGAAAGCGAGGCTGATCACCAGCACCAGTTCGCCTTCCGCGGAGCGTGCGGTGCCATTGACGCCGGGTACCGCAATCGCGGTAAGCGGCTTGATGACGAGGTCGGCCGTGCCATCCACCGCTTCCACTGCAAGAATGTAAGGCTGTGGCGCAGCGATGACGATACCGACTTTTTCCCTGCATGCTTCGTAGCCGAGAATTTCGGCCAGCGAGCGCACCGCGAGCGGACGTCCCTGGTCGCGCAATACCGGCGCACCACCGACCTCGGAGAACGATTCCGGCAGTTCCACCACGCGTTGCACCACCGCCATCGGCATTGCCAATGCCGCGCCGGCGGTACGCACCAGCATGGTCGGCACGATCGACAGTTCGATCGGCAGGCGGATGGTGAAGCGCGTGCCTTCGCCCAATGCGGAATCGATGCGAATGGCGCCGCGATGTTTTTCGACCGCGGTTTTCACCACGTCCATGCCGACGCCGCGACCGGAAACGCTGGATGCCACTTCCTTGGTCGAAAAGCCGGGCAGGAAGACCAGCTGGAATGCTTCTTCCGGTGTTTGCGCTGCGTTGTCGCTGATCAGTCCTTTCGCGATTGCCTTGTCACGCAAGCGGTTCGGATCCATGCCCTTGCCGTCGTCGGACACTTCCATCATGACGCTGCTGCCTTCCTGCCAGGCCTTCAGCAGAATGGTCGCCTTGGGTGACTTGGGTGTCGCGGCGCGTTCCTCGGCGGTTTCGATGCCGTGATCCAGCGCATTGCGCAGCATGTGCACCAGCGGATCGTACAGACTGTCGACCACCACGCGGTCGACTTCGGTTTCCGCACCTTCGATCACCAGCTCCACGTTCTTGCCGAGGTCTCGTGCGAGTTCGCGTACCAGGCGCGGAAATTTCTGGAACAGGCGGCCGACCGGCTGCATGCGCGTCGACAGGGTCGCACGCTGCAATTCGGTCGAATAACGCGAGGCGCGATTCAGGGTTTCCTGCAAGGTCGACATCAAGACCGCGGCCTGTCCGTCGAACTTGAACTGCAAGAGTTTTTCCAGCAGGACCGCCGCCTGGTTCGCCGCTTGCACGGACTCGCCCGCGACTTCGAGCAGGGCATCGAGCTTGACGGCGTCGATGCGAATGGAATCTTCCTTGATCTGCGCGGTGATCGGTCGCGCGCCTTCCTCGATGGCCTTGACCGCCGACGCCGGCACCGCAGCGAGCGCAACCGGCTCGTCAGGAAGCGTGCCGGCGGGAACCACCGCCCGATACAAGGCTTCCCAATCGAGGCCGTCGTCGGACATCACGGAGTTCGCCGTTTCCGCTCCATCTTCAGCGGCGGCAACTGCTTCCGGTTTCGCCACGGGCGCCGGTTCGGCGACATTGCCTTCGATGGCTTGCGCCACGATGTCTTCCAGCGCCGCCGGCATGGCGGGCAGGGCTTCGGGCGCCGCCCCGTTTGCCAATTGACGCAACTGGTCGCCGACGAATCCGCTTGCCTGCAGACCCGCTTCGATCGCGGTCGGCGTGACCGGCACCTTGCCGGTACGCAGGGCGTCGAACAGGTTTTCCGTCAAATGGCAGGCCGACACGATGGCCGGCAGATTCATGAAGCCGGCGCCGCCCTTGATGGTGTGAAAGGAGCGGAACAGCGCATTGAGCGTGTCGCTGTCGTCGGGATGCCGCTCCAGCGAGAGCAGATGCTCTTCCACGTTCGTCGCGAGATCCAGTGCCTCGACAACGAATTCCTTGAGCATATCGTCCATTAGAACCCCAGATCCGCAAGCAAGCTGTCGACATCATCCTGCGCCATCGCCGCACTCGGCGCGGACGGGCCTTGCATCAGGTCCACCGGCTTGTCTGCGGACTTGTGCTCGGCAGCCATCGCGGCCTTGACTTCGGCCGGTGCATTGTCCCGCAGCAGTTGCGCGAGTTCGTGCTCGGCAGTGCTGGTGATGTTGACGATCTTCTTGATCAACTGGCCGGTGATGTCCTGGAAGTCCTGCGCCATCATGATCTCGAGCAGGCGGGCTTTTTCGGATTCGCTTGCTTCCATGACCGTGGCGGCAAACTGCTTCGAGTCGCCTGCCAGTGCCTTGAATTCTTCGATGCTGAGCTTGCCATCGAACAGCATGGCCCAGCGATTTTCCATGTCCTTCGCCTTTTTGGTCAGCGTTTCCTGCTCCGGGAGGCTGGTGTCGACGGCGTTCAAGACCTTGTTGGCGGCTTGTTCGGTCAAGGCGGCGATGTGTTCGAGACGGCCCTGCGCGTCGGTGATCTGGCTGGCGACATCGGAGAGCGAACGGTCGTAGCCGAGCTGGCGCAGCGAGTCGTGCAGCATGCGGACGATGCCGCCAAGACGTTCATACATCGGCTTTTCGGACAGGTCGCCGGATGTCGCTGCCGACGTCTCGTCCATCATTTCCGATGCACAGGATGTCGGCTCGCTTTCGACAACTGCTTCTGCAACGGGCTCAGCAGGTTCGACAGTGTCAGCGGCGCGCTGTGCCGCCACTTCATCAAACAATGCTTCGAGGTCATCTGCTGCGTCGGTCATGTCGGTGCTTCCCTATCTTCGTTGTCGGCATTCTTCTTACAAGTGATCCGGCCCAGATTACTGCGTGCGCTTGCATGCCGGAAGCACAGGTTTTGTATGATTATCAGTCACGTCTTTCTTATTCGCAACATAGACATCATAATGCCTGCCTGTTTTCCCGGCAAAGCCTTGCTGCGAATCTGTTGTGTAAAGCGCTGACGCTATTTAAGTGAGGAAATCAGTTCGATGCTCGCTTCGCAAAGCGGGTGGCCGGGCTGTGCGAACGCATCGCAGATTGTCAGGTGATTGGCTTCCGGCAGTGGAACCTGCATCCGGTGACCGGCGCGCCAGGATTGTTCAAGCAATCCTGTCTGCCGCCTGAATTCTTCGGATTCCAGCGCACCGACTGCGATGAGGAAAGGCGCGGCGCTTGCCTGCGGCATTCTGGCTGGTGATAAAAAATCTACTTCCCGCTCGCCCAGCTTCAAATCGACGTTCACGAAATCCGCATATCGTACCGGTTCCAGGTCATAGATGCCGGACATCAGGATCGCGGCTTTGACCAGGTCTGGCGGCAGATCGTCGCCAAATGCCGGCCAGACGGCGGCCATCATCATCGCCGCCAGATGCGCACCGGCGGAATGACCGGCCACGACGATGCGTTGAGGATCGAAATCATAGGCTTCCGCGTGGCGGTAAAGCCATGCGAGCGCGCGCACTTGCTGCAGCACGATCTCCGCGATCGTGGCGTCCGGCGCGAGCGTGTAATTGGTCAGCGCGACATTGAAACCGGCATGCGTGTAGGCCGGCGCAACGAATGAAAAATCCGACTTGTCGAGCGAACGCCACCAGCCGCCATGAATGAACACCAGGAGCGGCGCGTCACCCCGATAGGTCGGGAAGAAATCGAGCCGCTCTCCGCTGGCTTCGCCATAGGCAAGATCAAACAATGCCGCCTGCGTGCGCCGCACCTGCGCGGAATCCTTCAGCCAGCGCGTGAAGACATAGGGATGATCGGGAATCATCGCGCGGGCGTTGTATTGCTGGTTAAAGTATTCGGTTTGAATTTTCATGAGTTGCTGCTGCGGGTAAAGATGCGAGTGTGCGACAGAAAGGCGTGTTCGGCAAACGCAGTCGCACGAGTTGACGGACCGGCAACACGTTGCGCATGCAGTCTCGCTTTGTTGTCGCTGGATACTGCAAGGCTTACAATAGCAGGGTTTTGGTGCCCGCCCGCATGTTCATGCAGGCAGTTAAACGGGAAACACGAGGCTTCTCCAGCTAACGTGTGCTGCCCCCGCAACGGTAAGCAAACGTCATCGCGAATGCAGTCGGCATTCAAGATGCCAGACGGTCTTTCGATACCACTGTGCAGTCTGCATGGGAAGGTCGGCCGTTTTACTTTGCCAGCCCGGATACCGGCCAGAACAGGTGGAAGTGTGCGGACGGGGATCTTCGCGGACACGGATCGGAGCCTGGCTCCGCTGATTCGTTTTCGGTGCGCTCGTCACGCCTTCTGTTGAATCCGTCCTGCGGGGAGGCAGGACGAGTGCATTTTTCCGAAAACAACATCATGATTCGTTCTATCTCGCGCAATGGCGATGCGGCCTGGAAGCCGCTGGCCTTGGCGTCAGCGCTTTGCGCCGTATCTGCGGCTCCCGCGTTTGCTCAAACCACTCAAGAAAAAGCACTGGCACCCGTTGTGGTGAGTGCTTCCCGTTTCGCCACCGACCCGGGGCAAAGCCCCATCGGCGCTTCCGTCATCACGGCGGAAGAGATCCGCGAGGCAGGCATCAATAACGTCAACGAAGCAATCCGCAAGCTGGGAGGCGTCCACGGTCGCCAGAGCCTCAACGGTACGCAGGACTTTGCCATTGATTTGCGCGGTTTTGGCGCCAACAGCGATCAGAATCTCGTCGTGATGGTCGACGGCGTCCGCCTGTCGGAAAGCGAATTGAGCACGGCGCTCTTGTCGAGCGTTCCGATTGAAACCGTCGAACGCGTTGAAATCGTGCGCGGTGGAAGCAGCGTGCTGTATGGCGAAGGTGCGACCGGCGGCACGATCCAGATCATTACCAAACGTAGCGCGGCACAAGGATTGCGCGGGACGCTCGTCGGTGAAGTCGGTTTCTACGGACACAGGGAATTGCGTGGATCGGCAGCGAAAGGTGCGGACGGTTTTTCGCTCGACGCGAATGTGAGTGCGCAACAAGCGGACAACTATCGCGACAACAATGCGGTCAGGCAAAAGAACTTCAGCGGCGGTGCGCAGTGGGCATCCAGTGAAGGAAGAGTCGGCATGCGTATCGATCTCGCGCGTCAGGATGCGCGTCTGCCGGGCTCGCTGACCCTGGCGCAGTTCGACGCGAATCCGCGCCAGGCAACGACGCCGAACGATTTCGGTTCGTCCGATACGGATCGGTTTACGCTTCTCGCCGAACGCCGCCTGGGCGCCATCGATCTCGCGGCCGAACTGGCGCATCGCGAGAAGACGGTCAAAGCGACTTACTTCTCGACATTCGGAACTACCGACTATCGCGCGGACAGCCGCACGACGCAGTTCTCGCCGCGCATTCGCCATAAGGCCGAGATAGGCGGCATGAAGAATGAGCTGGTCGGCGGCGTTGATTTCGCGCAATGGGAGCGAAAGGCGGTTGGCAGCTCCGGTGGTGTCCCATGGTCCAATGCCGACGCGACGCAAATCTCGCGCGCGATCTACGCGCGCGACGAAATCCAGGCAGGCAACGCACGTATCGCCGTCGGCGCGCGTCATGAAAAGTTCGACAAGGATTTCGCCGATCCGCTCGCTTTTGGAACGACTGCGTATAGCACCTCGCATTCTTTGAACGCATGGGAGTTACAAGGAAAGTATGCGTTTTCGCCCGAGCTCGATGTGTTCGCCAAGGCCGGGCGAAGCTATCGTGTCGCCAATGCCGATGAAAACGGATTCACTCCCGTTCCCAATCAAGCATTGGAGCCGCAGACTTCACGCGACCTGGAAGTCGGCCTGACTGCCGGGAATGCTGCGCGAAAGCTGACCGCAAGGGTATTTCGTCATCAGTTGAAAAACGAGATCTTCTTCAATCCGCTTCAGTTCTCCAATGTGAACCTGGACCCCACGCGCCGTCAGGGTGCCGAGGTGGAAGCAAACATGCGCTTGGCGCAGGCCTATACCTTGTCGGCCGTGCTGCAGCATGTATCCGCCAAGTTCACCGATGGTCCGAACAATGGCAAGGAAATGGTCCTGGTGCCAAGCAACACCGCGACGCTTCGCCTGAACTGGCTGCCGGGCAGCAGCCAGAGCGCAAGCGTAGGTGTGCAATGGGCCGACTCGCAGCGCTACGGCGGAGACTTTTCCAACAGCTGCGCGATCCGCATTCCATCGTATACGACCGTGGATGCCCGTTACGCCAGACGTGTCGGCGCATGGGAGCTGGCAATTGCAGGCAACAACTTGACGGATCGAAGCTATTTCTCGAATGCCTTCGGGGCGTGCGGAACCGGAATCTATTCCGATACCGGCCGTCAACTGAAGGTTTCTGCCCGTCTCGACTTCTAGGAGGAGTCATCATGCGAGGCCGAGTGAACCATGCATAGTAGTGTTCTTAGTCTGCCTTTGGTCATCGAACGCCGCCGCGCGTTCACCGTTCTCGCGGTGATGCTGGTGCTTGCCTGCGCCAGCATCTTGTTCTCCTGCGTCGTCGGCTCCGTCTCGCTGTCGGTTCCCGAACTGCTGTCGGCACTGGGCGACATGCTGCGCGGCGAGCCGGCGAGCCTGGCAGGGACATTGCTGGAATTGCGCCTTGGACGCGCGCTCTCGGCCTTCGTCACCGGCGCCACGCTCGCGCTGGCAGGCGTCATGATGCAGGCCTTGTTGCGCAATCCGCTCGCCGATCCCTATGTGCTCGGCGTGTCGGGAGGCGCAGCGGTGGGCGCCTTGTTCGCAATGCTGTTTTTCACGGCAGCCTGGTTGATCGATATCGCCGCGTTTGGCGGCGCCGTTGCCGTCGCATTTCTGCTGTTGCTGCTCGCGTATCGCGACCTGCGCGGCAACACCGGAGCCGACGGCGGCGCGCCGATGCTGCTACTTACCGGCGTGATCGTCGCCTCGGGCTGCGGAGCGCTGGTCGCACTGATGCTGTCGCTGGCGCCCGACAATCGCTTGCGCGGCATGGTGTTCTGGCTGATCGGCGACCTGTCGTCGACGCAGATGCGCTGGTTGCCGTGGACGATATGGCTGGGCGCACTTGTGTTCGCAATTCGCGTTGCACGCGCGGTCAACGTGCTTGCCTTGCATGCGGAGGCAGCGGCCACGCTGGGCATACGCGTCGGACGCCTGCGGCAGGGCTTGTTCCTGTGTTCCGCGCTCTTGACTGCGAGTGCGGTCAGCAGCGCCGGCAGCATCGGCTTCATCGGCCTGATCGTGCCGCACGCCTGTCGCTTTGCGTGGGGACCGGACCATCGACTGCTGTTCCCCGCGGCCACGCTCGCGGGTGGCAGTTTCCTGGTCCTCGCCGACACGCTGGCGCGCAGTGTGCTGGCACCGCAACAACTGCCGGTGGGCGTGATCACCGCCCTGATCGGCGTGCCCATCTTTTTGCTGCAGTTACATCATATTCACAGGAAATAGACGATGCGCACGCTCGACCTGACCCTGCGCATCGGTGACCGGATCCTGGTCCGGGACTTGAACTGGCGCGTCGAAGCCGGCCAGTGCTGGTGCGTGATCGGACGCAATGGCGCCGGAAAGAGCACCTTGCTGCGAACGCTGGCCGGCCTGCGCGACCCCGACGCCGGTGCCATTCGCGTTGGCGAACGCATGTTGCGCGACTGGCACGCGCCTGAGCTCGCACGTCAACGCGCCTACCTGCCGCAGGGACGCAAGGATGCATTCGGCTATCGTGCCATCGAAACAGTGCTGGCGGCACGTCATCCTTACCAGGGCGACCAATACTGGGATGCCGCCGCGGATATCCAGAAGGCGCGCGTGGCCTTGCTGGCACTCGACGTTGCCCATCTGGCCGAGCGCGATGTACGCACGCTTTCCGGTGGCGAGCGCCAGCGTGTCGCGATCGCGGCGGCGCTGGCTCAGGACACCCCTTGGCTGCTGCTGGATGAACCGGCCAGCGCGCTTGATCTTGCGCACCAGGTCAGTGTGATGGAGCTGCTGGCCCGGTTGTGCCGCGAACAGGAAAAGGCGGTGGTCATGGTGAGTCATGACCTCAATCTCGCCCACAGTATTTCCAGCCACGCCTTGCTGCTGATGGGCGACGGACGCTGGATGGCTGGCCCGGTTGAAGAGGTGATGCAGGCGCGGATCCTGAGCGACTGCCTGGGTTACCCGATAGAGACGGTACGACACGGCAATCGAACGCTCTACATTCCGGCGGAAGCGCGCCGATGAGCAGACGAGAATGATCATTCCCTTTCAGACACTGATGGTACAAGGCACCACCTCGGATGCCGGCAAGAGCACGGTCGTTGCTGCCCTGTGCCGCCTGCTGGCGCGCGAAGGCGTGAAAGTGGTGCCCTTCAAGCCGCAGAACATGGCGCTCAACAGCGCGGTGACCGAAGACGGCGGCGAGATCGGGCGGGCACAGGCCCTGCAGGCGCAAGCCGCCGGCCTGGCTCCGCACAGCGACATGAATCCCGTGCTGCTGAAACCCTCGAGCGACACCGAGGCGCAGATCATCGTGCACGGCAAGGTGCGCGCCGACATGAATGCAAGCGATTACCATCAATACAAGACTGTTGCGATGCAGGCTGTACTGCAATCCTTTCGTCGATTGTCCGAGTCGTATGAGGCGATCATTGTCGAAGGCGCCGGCAGCCCGGCGGAGATCAACCTGCGCGAGCGCGACATCGCCAACATGGGTTTCGCGGAAGAGGTCGATTGCCCGGTGATCCTGGTGGCGGACATCGATCGCGGCGGCGTCTTCGCGCACATCGTCGGCACGCTCGCGTGCCTGTCGGAGAGCGAGCGCAAGCGCATCATCGGTTTTGTCATCAATCGTTTTCGCGGCGATATCGGTTTGCTGCAGCCCGGGCTGGAATGGCTGGAGGCGCAGACCGGAAAACCGGTGCTCGCGGTGCTGCCTTATCTGCACGGTTTGTTCCTGGATGCGGAAGACGCGATTCAGCCCATGCAGCATGAAAAAGGCCGCTTCAGGATCGTGGTCCCGGTTCTGCCTCGCATCAGCAACCACACGGACTTCGACGCCCTGCGCGCGCAGCCCGATGTGGATCTTCATTTTGTCGGCCCCGGGCAAGCGATTCCGCCTGCGGATCTGGTCATCCTGCCCGGCAGCAAAAATACAAGGGCCGATCTTGCGTGGCTGATGGCAAACGGCTGGCGCGAAGCATTGCAAAGGCATTTGCGCTACGGCGGCAAGGTGCTTGGCATTTGCGGCGGCTATCAAATGCTGGGGCACACCGTATCGGATCCGCACGGTGTCGAAGGTGCGCCCGGCGAATCCGAAGCATTGGGATTGCTGGATGTCGACACGGTACTGACCGCGGACAAGACGCTGGCCCACATCAGCGGCCGATGCGCATTTGCGGACGCGCCGGTCGTCGGATATGAAATCCACGTGGGCGTCTCGCACGGCAGCGCGAGCGCCAGGCCGGCGTTTTATCTCGGCGAGCGTGCGGAGGGAGCGCGTTCCGCGGATGACCGCATCATGGGAACCTACCTGCACGGCCTGTTCGACTTGCCGCAAACGATGGCGGCACTGCTGCGCTGGGCAGGACTCTCCGAGCTCACGCCCGTCGATCCCGGGCTGCTGCGCGAGCAAAGCATCGATCGTATTGCTGATGCCGCAGCGCCATTGCTGTCCGCTATTCGACAGCTTGTCCTAGAACATAATCGGAAATGAAGTGTGTGGCGTCGTTACAGCCAATTTTCCTGTTCCACCTTGCTGTCATTATCGAGGCACCAGCGCAGCAGTCCGGCCAGCTCGGTTGGCAGGGCGGGGTTCATAAGTAGCGCTTGCGCGAGGCGTATGTCGTGCGCTGCAAGCGGCAGTTTGCTAGGTGAATCCGACGCGTCGGTGGCGCTCATCGCAAAGGGTTCCCAGCACAAGCCGCGTGCGCTCCATAATGCACCGGCGTTCATGGCGATCTGTACGCCGTCAGGATCTGCATCGCAGCTGATGCGCGCTGGACGCGGAAGAACTTCAAGCAATTTTTCCATGGCGCTGCGCCACCAGCTTGGCGCATAGCCGGGAAGCCAGATCACGATTTCAGCACTGCTGCTACGCGCTTGTCGAACCACGTTTTCAAAGCTCGTGCGATTTTCGATCAGACGATAGTGCCGGGCATGCGTGCTGGCACCTGTGATGCGGCGTATCGTGTCCGGCGTCAGCGCAATGAAATCGCCCGCCGCGTCAATATTCAGGCATCGCCCGCCGAGATCGAGTTCCACTGCGCCGGATATCCAGAATGCCGGTGTGTGCCGCTCGATGCCGCAATCTGCCAGGTCGACATATTCTGACAACCAGGCCCATTCCGCGTGGCTGATCTGCTTGGTTTGGCCGCGCGCGAAAAGCGCAAACTCCCGACGTGTGCCACTTTGGCCCGTCGCGAGCCATTGATTCAATTTGGTGAGCAAGGCAAGCCGGGACTCGCTCCTTTCCGACGATGCATCACGCAAAGCGAGGTACGCATCCGACAACGCGGCATGGCGCCAGACGGTGTTCTGCGTCGCATCCCATGCGGACGAAAATGCAATGCGCCGGGCGGCGCGTGTTGTCATTCCCATGGCAGCACACAGCGATTCATAATCGCGCCAGATCAGCGTCTTTGTTCGCCATACGGCACGCTCGAAGTGTTCCTCCAGAATCGCAGCACCGCAGGCTGCCAACGCATCTGCAAGCATCTCCGCCGTTTCGATGCGTTGCGTGCCGGCTTGCTTCAGCAATGCATCCCAGCGCCGCGTTGGCGCGCTACTCTTCAACCACTCCTTGAGCAAGGCGCGTTGTTCGGACGGCAGCAAAGACAGCGCTTGCGCATCGAAGGTATCCGACATCCTTTGTCGCTTGTCGCGAGAAATGGATTCAAGACGCATGTTGATCAGGCTGCCTTTTCAGCTGGCGCGGTGCGCCGCTGCAGCACGAAGATCGGCTGTGCCCAGTGCGATTCCTTTTTCTTCTTGCTTGTGATTAGCGTCAGTTCCGACGGATCGTAGACGTCGGTGTTGTGCGTCAGCGGCGTCGTCATCAGGTATTGCGCGTCGGTATTCTTGAGGAATTCGCCGACCAGCTGAATGTTGCGGATGTCCAGATGCGCGAACGGCTCATCGATGAACACGAAGCCGCCGGACCCTTCGTCCGACTTCAGCAGGCCGATCAGCAGGATCAGGGATTTCATCACCTGCTGGCCGCCTGAGGCTTCGCCGTCGTTCATGCCGATCGGCCCCTTGCCGTCGAACTTGAAGCGTACATGCAAGCCCGCTTGCGACAGTTGAACGTCGTCGTTTTCCAGCCGGACCGGATCGGTGTGGACTTCAATTCCTGCCAGTTCGCCCAGTTCCTTGATGTTGCGGCTGTAGGTCTTGATCGTGTAGCGCAGCCGCTCGATGTAGGCACCGCGCGCATTGGTGGTCGCTTCAATCGCCCGGTTGTTCTGGTAACGGCGCTCGTCGGTTTCGGCTTGCCGCCCTTGCAGCAGTGCCGACAGGCGTGCATGCTGGTCGACCACGGTCACGTCGGTTTCCCAATCCTCGCGTTCGAGATCGCTTGCCAAATGCTTGAGGCGCAGTTCGACCTGATGCGCATTCTGATGTTCCTCGGCCAGCGACTGGCGGCGGGCGGGGCGGCGCCAGTTGAAGGGCAGGTGACGCCATGCCTGGCGAACCTCGACGAGCGTGCGAGCATGCGCGCCACGTTCTTCTTCGTTGCGTTTGTTCGCCTGGCGCAGATGCGATTCGCCCTCGACCAAGGCATTCTTCGCGCCGTTCCAGTCGCGATCGGCAATCACGCGCGCTTCCGTGGCGGTCTTCAGGAGCGGATAGAGTTCGCCGAGACGGGTGCCGACTTCGGAGCGCGTGACTTTCAATGGCATCGCGCTGCGTTCCGCTTCCTCGAATTCGGTTTGCCGCGCTATCAATTCCTTGGCGGCATCGACGCCGGCCAAGCGTGCCTTGAGTGCGCTGATTTCACCGGCAAGCTTGTTGATCTTCAGGGTCAGCGTGTCTTCTTCCGCTTCCAGCTTCGGCAATGCGCGTTGCAAGGCTGCCAGTCGTTGCGTGCGGCCTGCCTGGCCGAAACGGTAGCGCGACGCGTCCACAAACAGCGAGCGGCCGCCGCGTCGTTCACGGTGATAGGCGTCCGGCGTGATCCATTCTTCGGAAGGGGCGAGCCGCATGCCGTCGTCGATCGAATCGACGCGGGTGATGCGCGTCAGTTGATCGATCAACCATGCCGGTGCCGGTGCGGAAAAACGCAGCACCGACAACAGGCTTTGATCCTTTGCCACCGGGGCGGCGACGCGTTCGGGGACGATGAAGTGCCCGTAGCGTTCCTTCTCGCCGAGACGATAGGCCGCTGCCGCATCTTTCGCGTTCTTCAGCAAGACGACGAAGGCATAACTGCGCAGTACGCCCTCGACGGCGCCTTGCCAGCGCGGGTCGGTCACCTCAATGATATCGGTCAGCATGTCATGCGCGATGCCGGCGTCATTCAGCGCGCGTCGCATGGAACGGACATTGTCCGGTTCCGGCAAGGCGGCTTTGCTCTCCAGCGCGGCAATCGCCGCGCGATCGGCGGCAAGCCGGCTGGCGATGTCGGCGCGCGTCTGGCGCAGGCCCATGTACTCGGTTTCCTTCTGCTCCGCTTGCGCGGCGACGTCCGCGATATCGGCACCGGCATCCGAGGCCAGTTTCTGCAGGCGGGCCTTCTGTTCCAGCAGGTTTTCCAGCGGCTTGAGTCGGGTGTTGATCTCGCCCAGCCGCTTTTCCAGCGAAGTTTTTTCCTGCTCCAGCGCGGTCTCGTGATCGTGCGCCGCGCTCAAGGCTTTTGCGCGCTCCGCGACCAATGAACGTTTCTCGGACAATTGGGCATCCTGCGCCGCAATGGATTTTCTGGCGTCGCGCAGCGTCCGGCTGACTTCGGCCGACTTCTCGCGCGCTTCGTGATATTGCAGCGTGGGCAGAATTTCTTCCCGCAGATCGCGCCGCTCCTTGTTCAGGCCTTCCCACTGATGGTAGTTCGCCACCCGCAGGCGCAAGCGCTCGAGGTTGGTCTGCGACGCGGCGAGCTCCGCTTCGAAGCGCTGCAATTCGGCCTCGGTGTCGCGCTGGTGGCGCTTCGCTTCGTCGTAGGCGTCCAGCACTTCCTTGTCGCCGAATACCTGGAACACCAGGTCGAGCAGCTGGCGCGGCGCGTACTCGCACAGCTTGTCGGTTTCGCCTTGCTCCAGCGCCAGCACCTTCGCCATGGCTTGCGACAAGCCTGCATTGGCCAGCCGCTTGCGATACGCCTCCAGGCCGAGCCAGTCGCCGGCCTCCTGTACCGCCTCGATCTCAACCGCGCCGCCGCGCATCAGATACTGGCGCCGCCAGTCGCCGCCGTTCTTCTGGATCTGGCAGAACAGCGTGACTTCGTCCTCGCTGAAAAATCCCGAAGCGCGGAACGGCCGGTTGGAAAGCTGACGTCCGCTGGGGCGATTGTCGACCACGGCGCGCAGCCATGCCGTCTGCTCGCCGGAGTGGCGCGCGTAGTGCTTGTAGGAGCGGCCCATCGAGCAATCGAGGCCGAACAGCGTGCGCAAGGCATCGAGCAGGGTGGTCTTGCCGGAGCCGTTCTGGCCGGCGATGGTGATGATTTTTGCGTCCAGCGGGATGTTCTTGATGCGCTGCCAGTAATCCCAATGCACCAGTTCAAGCGATTTGATATGAAACATGCGAGTCCTATTCCGTGACTTCCTGCGGCGCGCGCTTGAAAATGTCGGCCAGCGCGCCGTTGACGATGCGTTCCTTGAGCGTGTCGGTATCCATCATCAGATCCAGCAGCGGCCCTTCCAGAATCATGTCGCCTTTCATTTCGATGAAGCCGAGCTTGGCAAGCTGGCCGAGGTTCATGCCGATGCGCGTCTTCTTGCCGAGCTTGTCGCCGAAGTCCGCCAACAGCGCTTTGAAGGAAATGCCGGTCGACGCTTCTTCCGCGCGCGGCATGGGCTTGTCTTTGCCGAACATGTCGTTTTGATCCTCGGCGGCGTTCTGGTGCGACTCCTGCCGCTCGCGCTTGGGCAGGATGATGAGCGCCCACAGCACGACCAGCAGCGCCACGCCGTCGCGCGCGAGGCCGGCATTATTGTTCTGCCATGTCTCACGTGCACCGAAGATCTTCGGTTCGACTTCGCGCGTCAGCGCGAGCGTGACGTGATCGGCGTAGACGTTGTCGAGCAGCTTCAGCCCGCAGGCCGAAAGGCGATTGTCGAGCTCGGCGCGAAACAATTCATCCGACAGCGCGCGCTTCACCAGCTTGTTGTCGCGCGTCAGCGTCTGATGCGTGAGCAGCTGTGCGATCAGGATTTGCGCTTCGTGGTTCATGCTGTATATCCGTTCGAGATTCTGGTTTGTGTGAGAGGGAGGCGTTCGAGATGGCGGCTACATGCGGGTCTTTTAGCGCGACCATGCCGTCTTGCGGCGTGAAGATCAGCGGCAGGCGCGCCATGTGCGCCGTGCCGCCTTGCAGCGCCGATTCGCTTTCATCGCCCAACAGCGGCAGCAGCGATGCCCGGTAAGAGGCGATCGCGAAGCTGGCCGGCAACAGCGTGTCCTGCACGGGCGTGGCAGCCGGCGAGGGTGACGCAAACGACGAGAGGCGATTCAGCCAGGCATCCAATTCGACCGGCATGCTCGCTTCCTCGCTGTGCGTGACCGGTGCATCCTCGCCTGCGGGCAATGCGGAAGCTACCGTCGCGACACGATCGGCAAACAGCTCGGCTTCGGCGACGTCGATCATTTCCGAGGGCGTGATGAACAGCGGCGTGACCGGCGTCGACACGGCGCCCTCCGCGAGGGACGCCAAGTCATCCTGTTGCATCAGCCAGGTCTTGATGTCGGTGGTCGAGAGGCCGGATTGCCCGAGATGCACGCGTTGACGTTCGATCTGGTTGAGAGCGCGCGAAAACATGCCCTGCATGTTCAGGAGGGCGCTTTGCGCACGGCCGATAGCTTGCGCCGCGCGGTGGGTGGCGGCATCGGCCCGGGTGTCCGTGGTGATCGCATGAATGATCTGAGATCCTTTCTCCACCCAGTCGCAAGCGGTATGCCACTTCTCCTGCGCCGCGCGCAGGCGGAATTCCGAGCCGGAGGCGATGGCGTCGCGAAACTCTTCGGTCAGATCGACCAGGCGTCCGAGCAGGTGTTGCAACTGCTCGACGCTCACGCCGCCGACCGCCTGCGATCCGGCTACCTGCGACAGCAGGAAGCCCATTTCCGCCTCGTCGTCACCCTGGGTGAGGTTGAGCAGGCCGTCGATGGCCGCCAGCACGTTGCGCGCGGTCGGCGTGATGCGATAGACGCCCTGCGCGGCATCCCAGGCAAGCAACTGATGCGAGCGCAGGCGTGCCAGCACGGTTTCCAGGCTGTCCGGATCGAGATAGGCGAGCCGGGTCTTGATGTCGGCGCGCGACAAGGCAGACGACTGCGTGTCGGCCGCCAGTTCCTTGAGCACCAGCAGCCGCACCAGTACACCGTCGAATCCGCCATGGAACAGGGCGGTAAATGCCTGCAGCAGCGGTTGCGCCCGCTTCAGGCGGAAGACCTGTTCAATATCGTCCGGAGAGATGTCAGGCTTGAAATAGGCTTGCAGCGAGGCTGGGGCGCCGTCGTCCGTGACGGCGGGGAGTGTCGTCGAATTATTTTGCATCGCGGTATTTTAAGGCACGATAACTTGCCGGGGAGCAGAAAAGCGCGTCCACAGTTTCCTTGCTGAAAAGATGCCGTGTTATGCTCTTTGGAAACGTTGCGTCATTGGCACGAAACGACAAGAGTATTGCAAACATGTCAACTCATCGGGGGGAACATGCCAGTCATTGTCATTGCGAATCCAAAGGGAGGCGTCGGCAAAAGCACCATCGCCACCAATCTCGCCGGATATTTCGCCAAGCAGGGCCACAAGGTCATGCTCGGCGATTCGGACGTCCAGCAGTCTTCTCGCGCATGGTTGGCGCTGCGTCCCGGCAGCCTGCCGCCGATCGCCGCCTGGGACATTGTCAACGGCCATGTTGCCAGGCCGCCCAAGGGCACCACGCATATCGTGCTCGATACGCCGGCCGGACTCTCCGGTGCGCGGCTTGAAGAGGTATTGCGCATTGCCGACAAGGTCGTTGTGCCGCTCCAGGCATCGATGTTCGATATTCTGGCAACCCAGGAATTCCTGCAGCGCCTCGCCAGCAGGCATGGCAGCGCCAGCGTCGGTGTGCTGGGCATGCGCATCAACGTTCGCACCCGCGCCGCGGACCAGCTGGCGCATTACGTCAGCAATCTTGGCTTGCCTGTGCTCGGCTATCTGCGCGACACGCAGAACTACGTTCAGCTCGCCGCCCACGGCGCCACGGTCTGGGATGTCGCACCGTCGCGGGTGGAGAAGGATCTCGAGCAGTGGCAGGAAGTGGTGAAGTGGGTGCAGCAGTAATTTATTCGCAGACTTGTTTTCCGTGTTCGGACACGACCGGAATGAGTGACAAGCGCGCTGAGACGTACTGAAACATGTAGACGCAGCCGTAGGGATCCTTGATGTACATCCCGTGCACTGCAGTCCCGGCTTCCGAGAGATGCTGTTTTCGCGCTTCCGCTGGGGACAGATAGTTGTCGTTCTGGGAAGCGATTGCGTTGGATTTCGGCTGGGGGAGAAGGCTGCGCGCGGCTTCCAGGGCCGGTGGGTAAAAGGACAGCGCGACGAACGTGCCCAGCACGCAGCCGCCCGTGATCAGGGCGGTTCTTTTCCGTTGCGGCATCCGACGCTGACGGAAAACAGGTTTTTCGTTCGAGAAGCCCATAAATTTCCACTGAATCCACGATGCGAAACAACCGGCCACGCGATCAGCGCCCGGAATCGAACAAACCATTGCAAGACGTGCAGCCTGCCCCGCGAAATCGAACGATTATATATGGGCTTGCCCTTGCGTCAACACATTCCAGCCTGCGGTTCGCTATCATGTCCTTGCTGATTTCATCATTTATTGCAGGGATTGAATATGATTGCACCCGGATACGCGCAGACCATGGCAGCCTACAACCACTGGATGAATGAAAAGCTTTACCAGGCGTGCGAGCGCCTGACGGATGAAGAGCGCAAGTCGGATCGCGGTGCGTTCTTCAAGTCGATCCATTCGACCCTGAACCACATCATCTGGGGCGACTACATGTGGCTGGGCCGTTTTACGCAGGAGACGCCGCTGGCGAAGACGTATCCGAAGGCTTCGATTGGCACTGACCTGTATGAGGATTGGCATGCGCTCAGGGCTGCGCGATCAGCGATGGACGAGGACATTCTGGCCTGGGCTGCGACACTCGACACAGAATGGCTGGCCCACGATTTCAGCTGGTACAGCGGCCTGACCAAATCGACGCGCACCCGACCGGCATGGTTGCTGGTGGCCCACCTCTTTAACCATCAGACGCATCATCGCGCACAGGTGACGACGCTGTTGTCGCAGCAGGGCATCGACCCGGGCGATACCGATCTGATGCTGATGCCGCTTTGAGGATCTGTTGAGCGACAAAGCGGGACTCGCCTTTGCAGCAATCCTTCAGGGTTTTTTCAAGCGTGCCGCGTCGAGTTCCCTGCACAACATTTCCATGCCATCGAGGATGCGCGGACCGGAACGGTTCATCAGTGTGCCGTCGACCAGGATGAGGTTGCCGCGCGCGGCCGCCTTCAGTTTCGGAAAGCGGCGCCAGGGCGAAAACACGTCATCCTGTTCGCCGCTGCTGGCAACGATCGCTTCAGGATCGGCCTTCAGCACGGCCTCCACACTGACGGTGGGAGCGAGTTGCGGCAGGTCCGCGAAGATATTGACGCCGCCGCATTGACGAATCGCGGAAGACACCATGTGCGTGCCGTTCAGCGTCATCAGCGGCGATCGCCAGATCTGGTAGAAGACGGTGATGCTGCGTCGGTGCTGGTAGGTTTCGCGCAGATGCTTGAGGCGCGTGCGGAAAGCGTTGGCCGCGGCTTCGCCGGTCGTGTCGGTCCCCGCCAGATGCGCCAGGCTTTCCATGGAATGCGCAATCGCGGCGAAGTCGTAGGGTTCGCTCTTGAAAACCGGAATGCCAAGCTGCTCAAGCCTTGCCAATTGCGGCGCTGCGTTGCCGTTGTTCCAGCCGACGATCAGATCGGGTTTGAGCTGAATGATGCGTTCCATGTCGAGCGACAAGCCGCTGCCGACCGAAGGAATTCGCCTGGCTTCCGCCGGGTAATCGCTGAATTCGGAAACGCCGACGACATAGGGACCGGCGCCCGCCGCGAAAAGCAGTTCGGTTACATGCGGCGCGAGGCTGACGATGCGGTGGGCTGGCGCGGGAAGGGTGACGGTTCGTTTGGTGTCGTCGACGACCGAAATCGCAGCGCGCGCTGATCCCAGGGGAAGCAGCGCGAGCATGCTGCAGGCGATAAGCCGCGTTAGATGTTTGCGCCGCATTGGTTACCGGCTATTGCGAGCGTGGCGGGTGCTCAGATTTCGAGGTTGTCGATCAAACGCGTGACACCGAGCTTGGCCGCGGCAAGCACCACCAGCGGCTCGCCTTGCGCCAGATCGCCGGCGGACGGCGGTTGCAGATCGGCACGCTTGCGGATCGAAATATAGTCCGGTTTCCAGCCGCGCTTCGCCAGCCTGGCCATCGCCTGGCGCTCCAGTTCGAACATGTCGAGATGTCCGGAGCGGACCTCATCGGCGACTTCATTGAGAAGCTTGTACAGCGCCGGGGCTTCCGCGCGCTCTTGCGGCGACAGATAGCTGTTGCGCGAGGAGAGCGCCAGTCCGTCGTCCGCACGGTAGGTTTCCGCTGCGATGATTTCGGTCGGCAGCGCGAACTGCTTCGACATGTTCCGCACGATCATCAACTGCTGGTAATCCTTCTTGCCGAAAACGGCGACGCGCGGTTGCACGCAGGAGAACAGCTTCAGCACGACGGTTGTCACGCCAGTGAAGAAGCCGGGGCGGAACTCGCCTTCCAGGATATTGCCCAGGTCGTCCGGCGGACGCACGCGGTATTCCTGCGGCTCCGGATACATGTCCCGCTCGGTCGGCGCGAACAGCACATACACGCCTTCCTTTTCCAGCTTTTCCACATCGGCCTGGAAGGTCCGCGGATATTTGTCGAAATCTTCGTTCGGGCCGAATTGCAAGCGGTTCACGAAGATCGAAGCCACCACCGGATCGCCATGCCTGCGCGCCAGGCGCATCAGCGAAAGATGTCCCTCGTGCAGGTTGCCCATGGTGGGCACGAAGGCGGTGCGCAATTGTCCGCGCAACTGATCGCGCAATTCGTCAATAGAGGAAATGATTTTCATGGAACAGCCTTGCTACGGTAATGAGCCTGGTGCGGCCGGGGATGGTGAAGTTCAGGTCGGAGAATAAGCCAATCGGACATAGATAGGCGCAAAAGCTTCGGCCTGCGTGATTTCGATCAGAGTTTCTTTCGCCAGTTCGAGCAGCGCGATGAAGTTGACAACCAACACCGGCACGCCGCGCGAGGGATCGAACAGGTCGGCGAATTCGACAAACTTTGCCGATTGCAAGCGGCGCAGGATGCCGGTCATGTGCTCGCGCACGGACAGTTCTTCACGGCTGATGGTGTGGTGCGCGGTCAGCTTGGCGCGTTTGAGGATGTCGCTCCAGACGGCCTGCAATTCGGACATGCTGACTTCCGGCCAGCGGGTGACCATGCTCTGCTCGATGAAGATCTGCGCGCGAACATAGTCGCGGCCAAGCTGCGGCAGCGCGTCGATCTGCTGCGCGGCCAGCTTCATTTGCTCGTATTCGAGCAGGCGGCGCACCAGTTCGGCGCGCGGATCTTCCGCTTCCTCGCCGCTGTCGCTCTTCTTCACCGGCAGCAGCATGCGTGACTTGATCTCGATGAGCATGGCGGCCATCAGCAGGTACTCGGCCGCCAGTTCGAGATTGCGCTCGCGGATCTGCTCGACGTATTCGAGGTATTGCAGGGTGACCTGCGCCATCGGGATGTCGAGGATGTTGAAGTTCTGTTTGCGGATCAGGTACAACAGCAGATCGAGCGGGCCCTGGAATGCTTCGAGAAAGACTTCCAGCGCATCCGGCGGGATGTAGAGATCCGACGGGAGCTTGAACAGCGGCTCGCCGTAGAGTTTCGCGAATGCCACGCCGTCGATCACGTTGGGAGTCGAGTCCGGTTGATTCGCAAGCGCCAGTTCGGGCGCATCAGCCGGCAAGTGCGCTAGCAGTGCGTCCTGCTGTGTCGTCATCAGTGCTTGGTCTGATAGACGTAGGCTTGCTGATTGATGCGGGATTCTTCCGCGCGGCTACGGGCGTCGAGGTCGATCGGCGCCTTGTCCCAATGAATCAGGCGACCATTGCGCTGCTTTTCATCAAGCGAAGGATCCTTCTGCTTCATCTCGGTGAGGAATCGGGTGTAGTCGGAGACGTAGAACTTGTTGTGTTTGCTGAATGCCATGATGGTTGTGGGCCCAGTGAAAATGCACCCGCTATTTTACCCTGTCTTTGACACTATTCCGCCAATGCAATTGCGATCCTGCGGCCAGCGGCCTTCGAGCTTGTCCATTTTGCAAGCAATGCTTTCAAGTTCTTGTGGCGGACCGATCTTGATGTTGGTATTATTTCCATTAAGCAATATTCCGTTCCGGCGCATAGACAGGACAATCACCCTGGAAGTGACGGTTATCCTCGACTGCAATTTCGCCGGACGCAGAGCGAACTCAGGAAGAAAGAGGCGCGCCATGCTTTTGGCTGCTGACAAGAATCTGGCCGATGTCCTGGTGGTCGACGATACGTCGACGGACCGGGAGCTTCTGGCTGCCATTCTGAGCGGCCAGGGTTATCGCGTCCGTTCCGCCGCCAGCGGCGTCACCGCACTGGAGCAGATCGAGCGCGCGCAACCGGATCTGATTCTGCTCGACATTCACATGCCCG
Organism: Noviherbaspirillum sp.; assembly: GCF_035254865.1. Lineage (GTDB taxonomy): Bacteria > Pseudomonadota > Gammaproteobacteria > Burkholderiales > Burkholderiaceae_D > Noviherbaspirillum. The sequence goes on along the minus strand of NZ_DATFAF010000034.1, from coordinate 22,333 downwards.
AGATGAATGGATTCGAGGTATGCCGCCATCTCAAACAGTCCAAGCAGTTCAACGGCATTCCCGTCATTTTCGTCAGCGTTTCCGACGATACCGAGAGCAAGGTCGCCGCCTTCGGTTGCGGCGGCATCGACTATGTCACCAAGCCATTCAGGTCGGCGGAAATCCGGGCGCGCATCGAAGCCCACCTGCAGATGAAATACGCCCGCGACCGGCTTGGCTTCCAGGCAGGGCATGACACCCTGACCGGGCTGCCGAACCGGAATCTGCTTACCGATCGCCTGCAGCAGGCAATCAGCTTCGCCGACCGCTACGGCGGCCAGCTCGGGGTTGCCTATATCGACCTCGACAAGTTCAAGACTGTGAATGACCGTCTCGGCCACGAAGCAGGCGATCATTTGCTGGTTGAAGCGGCATGCCGGCTTCGATCCTGCGTGCGCGAGGCCGACACCATCGCCCGCATCGGCGGCGACGAATTCGTCATCGTGGTTTACGACCAGGCCTGCGAGAACGTCGCCGCCCATGCGATGCAGCGCATACTGGATTGCATGGTCGAACCGATCGTCTACGAAGGATATTCCATCGTGCCGAGCTGCAGCATCGGATTCGCCTTTTATCCGCAAGATGGCGGGGATGTCGAAACGCTTCTCAAGAATGCGGACATCGCGATGTATCGTGCGAAAGAGCTTGGGCGCAACAACTCCCAGTTCTTTACATGCGAGCTGAATCAGCGCATGAATGAGCGCATGGCGCTGGAGCGGAGTCTGCGCCTGGCCATTGAACGCGAGGAGTTTGTGCTGCATTACCAGCCGCGCATCGATTTGCGTGACGGGCAGGTCATCGGCCTGGAAGCCTTGATTCGCTGGCAGCACCCCGAACTCGGACTGCTGCCGCCCCTGGACTTCATTCCGCTCGCCGAAGAAGCCGGCCTGATCGGCCAGATCGGCGACTGGGTGATTCGCACTGCCTGCGCGCAACACAAGCAGTGGCAGAAACAGGCGCTGTTGCAGGTGCCGATTGCCATCAATATTTCGCCGTCGCAGTTCCTGAGCCCCGGTTTTGCCCAATCGATTGCTTCGGCGCTGCGCGACATGGACGTCGCGGCCTGCCATCTCGAGCTCGACCTCAAGGAATCCTTGCTGATGCAGGATCCGGCTGCGGCCATGCGAGTGCTGCAGGAACTTAAGGTGCTTGGCATCGGGCTGTCGATCGACGATTTCGGCACCGGGTTTTCCAATCTCGGTTACCTGAAGCGCTTCCCGGTCGACAGGATCAAGCTGGATCCGAGCTTCATCAGCGAGATTCAAAGCCATCCGGATGATCTTGCGATTGCCGATGCCGTCATTACGATGGCGCACAGTCTGCGATTGAAAGTGGCGGCAGAGGGCATGGAGAGCGGCAGTCAGCTCGCGCTGCTTGCGGCGCACGGCTGCGATGAAATGCAAGGCGATTACTTCAGCCCGGCGCTTCCCGCCGACCTGTGCCTAGCGGTGTTGTTGGAAAAACGCGTGTTGGAGATCGAAAGAATCGGCAGGTCGTAACACACCCGCGCAATGCTGCCGACTTTCATTAAGCTCGCATCCCCGATTCGCCCGCCTTTGCTGTAACTGCGGACAGGATCCCTCTCAGGATGTCGATCGGCGGCGGTGGACAGCCAGGCACGACAACGTCGACAGGAATCACGTTCGACACGCGTCCGCAACTGGCATAACTCTCGCCGAAGATCCCGCCGTTGCCTGCGCATTCGCCGATCCCTACCACCAGCTTCGGGTGAGGCGTCGCGTCATAGGCATCCTTGAGCGCAGCCTCCATGTTTTTGGTCACCGGCCCCGTCACCAGCAGCATATCGGCATGGCGCGGACTGGCGACGAACTTGATCCCCAGTCCTTCAAGGTTGTAATAGGGATTGCTCAAGGCCTGTATCTCCAGCTCGCAGGCGTTGCAGGAACCGGCATCAACCTGACGGATACAGAGTGCTCTTCCGAGAATGGACAGAATATTCGACTGAATCTGCTCGCGCTCCGTGCGCCAGGCCTCATTCGGCTCGGGCGCCTTTTCCGCCGGCAGTCCCGCATGGACGATTTGCTTGAGGAGGAACCACATCAGAGGTCGTGTCCCGAATAGCTGAGATTGAAGGATTTGTTGATCAAGGGGAAATCAGGAACGATATTGCCCATGATCGCATGTTGCAGGACCGGCCAGTTCTGCCATGACGGATCATGGCAATGACAGCGCAGGACCTTGCCATGCGCATCGGTTTCCAGGCAGACCAGGACTGTGCCGCGCCAGCCTTCCACCCAGCCCGTGCCCAGGCTTTCGCCCCCGGATGCCGGCAAGGACACAGCGATCGAGCCGGACGGCAAGCGCCGCAAGATTTCCCGCAGCAGGCGCAGCGACTCGGCGATTTCATCGAAGCGCACGAGCACGCGCGCCGCGACATCGCCGTTGCGATGCGTGGCCATGCGCACATCGAGCTGCGAATAAGGTGCCATCGCCTGATCCGCGCGTGCATCCCAGGCCTGTCCGCTGGCACGGCCCGCCATTCCGCACAAGCCGAGTTCCGACGCCAGCTTCGGCAACACGCGGCCGGCCGAAATAAATCGGTCCTGCAGGCCCGCATGTTCGTCGTAGATACCGTGCAGCGTGCGCACTTCGTCCTCGATGCGATCGCACTGCGTCATCAGCAGGCCGATGCCCGCCGCATCCAGGTCGACCGAGACGCCGCCGGGAATGATCCGATCCATCATGAAGCGATGGCCGAACAGCTGAAGGTTGAGCCGCACCCAATCTTCTTTGAGTCGCGAAAACTGCGCCAGGCCGAACGCCAGCCCGGCGTCATTGCCGAGCGCACCCAGATCGCCCAGGTGATTGGCGATGCGCTCGCGCTCCAGCAGCAATGCGCGCAGCCACAGCGCGCGCGCCGGCACTTCGCACTTGCTGGCTCCCTCGACGGCCATGCAGTAGGCCCACGCGAAGGCGACGGTCGAATCGCCGGATACCCGTCCCGCAATGCGGGCGCCATCGGTGAGCTCGCGCCCGACCAAAAGCTTGTCTGTCCCCTTGTGCGTATAGCCGAGGCGCTGCTCCAGTCGCAGCACCTTTTCGCCCACGACGGAAAAACGAAAATGTCCGGGCTCGATGGTGCCGGCGTGGATCGGTCCGACCGCGATCTCATGGACGCCGTCGCCTTCCACCTGCACGAACGGATATTCTTCCAATCCATTGTCGAACTGTTCGCGTCCCGAGAACTCATGGCGCAGCGGGAAGTACGATGCGGGCCATCTACCGTGATTGATCCAGGGGCGAGTGTCTTCCGCACCATTTGCCGGGATGCCGAGAAGATCGAACACCGTCCTTTGCATCCTCGCCGCCGAGGGGAAGATCACGGACAGGTCCGGGTAGCCTTCCCGCTCGGTCACCGCTAGACGCAACCATAGCAGGCCTTCGTCGGCGCAGTAGACGGCCGACATGACATAGCGATCCGCGAGCGGATGCCGGTCCGTTCCCCAGAGGGAAATCAGGCGGCCGCCTTCGGTGTTGATCATCTGCGCCACGCGCAGCCAATCCTGCGGCGTGACATCCGCCACGCACATCGGCACGCTGCCCGCCAGCGATTTGAACGGGAGCGCGTATCTCTTGGTAAACGTATTCGTGTTCATCGTTCACCCTACGATCATCTTGACCGCTTGCCTGAACCACATGTTCAGATAAGCGGGAATATACAAACCGAGCATCAGCCCCAATCCAAGGTGGATGAAGACCGGCAGCAGTGCCGGCGGATGGGCCAGCGGCTTGGCAGTGGTCTCACCAAACACCATCGACAGCACACGGCTCAGGATCGATGCGAAGGCGACGCCGAGCGCTAGCAGCAGCAGCGGCGTTGCCCATGGCAATTCACGCATGGCGGTCGTCACGATCAGGAATTCGCTGGAGAACACGCCGAAGGGCGGCATGCCGAGAATCGCCAGTGATCCCAGCAGCATGCCCCAGCCCACGGTCGGGCTGACCTTCACCAGGCCGCGGATGTCGTCCATGATCTGGGTGCCCGCCTTCTGCGCCGCATGGCCGACCGCGAAAAAGATCGCCGACTTCACCAGCGAGTGCACGGTCATGTGCAGCAGTCCGGCGTAGGTGGCGATCGGCCCGCCGATGCCGAACGCAAAGGTCATCAACCCGATATGCTCGATGGACGAATACGAAAACATCCGCTTCACATCCTTCTGCCGCGACAGGGAATAGGTCGCTACCAGCACGGACAGCAAACCGAAACCGACCAGAAGCCTGCCCGGCAGTCCATTGAGCAGAGCGCCATCTGCCAGCACCTTGAAACGCAGCACCGCGTACAAGGCCACATTGAGCAGCAGTCCGGACAGCACCGCCGAGATGGGAGTCGGACCCTCCGCATGCGCATCGGGCAGCCAGTTATGCAAGGGGACCAGGCCCATCTTGGTGCCGTAGCCGACCAGCAGGAAAACAAACGCGAGCGACATGACCGTCGGCTCGAGGCGCGTTTTGACGGCGTTCAGGTTGGTCCACAGCAGGGCATCGCTGCCGCTGCCCAGTTCACGATATGCGGCAAGGTAAAGCAGAATGGTTCCGAATAGCGCCAGCGCAATGCCGACGCCGCACAGGATGAAATATTTCCAGGCAGCTTCCAGGCTGGTTGCGGTGCGATACACGCTGACCAGCAGCACGGTCGCCAGCGTCGCGCCTTCCATTGCGACCCACAGCATGCCCATGTTGTTGGTCATCAGGGCGAGGAACATGGTGAACATGAACAGCTGGTACATGCTGTGATACAGACGCATGCGGCGCGGCGTCATCTTGCCGTGGTCGCGCTCCACGCGCATGTACGGCCGCGAGAAAAGCGATGTCGTCAGGCCGACGAAGGCCGTCAGCGTGACGAGGAAAACATTCAGCGGATCGATAAACAGCAGCTTGCCGAAACCGAACGTCGGGCCGCCGGCGATGATCTGTGCGGTCAGCATGGCGGCAGCGATGAAGGTGACGAGGCTGAAACCGACGTTGAGCTCCGCCGCGCTGTCGCGATCGCCGATCAGCCCCAGTATCAGGCCGCCGAGCAGCGGTGTCAGCAGAACCAGAACCAAGGCGTCCATGTCAGTCTTCTTTCAGGCTTTCCAGGTTGTGGATATCCAGATTGTCGAACCGTTCGCGAATCTGGAACATGAACACCCCGAGGATCAGGATACCGACCAGGATGTCGAGCGCGATACCAAGTTCAACGATCATCGGCATCCCATAGGTTGCGGCGGTCGCGGCAAAAAACAGTCCGTTCTCCATTGCCAGGAATCCGATCACCTGCGGCACCGCCTTGGAGCGCGTGATCATCATCATGAAGGAGAGCAGAATGCAGGCCAGTGCGATGCCGAGTGTGCCGCGTGCGATGGAATAGGAAAGCTGCGCGATCGGCAGCGCCAGGTTGAAGGCAATGATCACCAGGACGATGCCGATCAGCATCGTGGTCGGGACATTGATAAGCGGCTCCACATCCCATTTGACGTTCAGACGCCGGATCAGCTTATGCAATATCCACGGAATCAGGACGACTTTCAGCGCGAAGGTCAGCGCGGCGGAAAAATAAAGATGGGTTTCGTGCGTCACGAATGCGACGACCAGCGTGGCCGCCACCAGTGTCGCTCCGTGCAGCGTAAACAGATGGATCAATGACAGAATCCTGCGCTGGCTGAGCATGGCAAAGGTCAGCAGCAGCAGGGTGGCTGCGAACAGGTTCAGGAATTGCGCAGGGTAATTCGTCATCCTATGCCCCCAGCAGGAAGTGGATGAGCATGCCGATCACCGCGAGCAGAAAGGCGGAAGTCAGAAATTCCGGAACGCGGAAGATGCGCATCTTGGCGCTGCTCGTTTCAATCAGTGCAAGCAAGGCACCGCCGATGGCCAGCTTGCCCGCCAGGATGGGAAGTGCCATGACGAGTTCGATAGGCGTCTCGACCGTAGCGATACCCCAGGGGAAGAACAGTGCGATGCCGATGCAGGAGTAGGCAAACAGCTTGAGGCTGGCGGCCCATTCCACCAGCGCCAGGTGGCGTCCGGAATATTCGAGGATCAGCGCCTCGTGGATCATGGTCAGTTCGAGATGCGTCGCGGGATTGTCCACTGGTACACGTGCGTTCTCGGCCAGCGACACCATCGTGAAGGCCACGCCGGCGAAAGCCAGGCTGGGATAGATCGCCAGCTCGCGGTGCACCAGCTTGTCCACGATGGTCGGCAGCAAGGTCGATTGCGTGATCAGCGAAGCGGAAAACAAGACCATCAGCAAGGCCGGTTCGGCCAGAAAACCCACCAGCATCTCGCGCCGGGCGCCCAGGGTGCCGAAGGCCGTCCCGATATCCATTGCCGCCAGCGAAATGAACACCCGCGCCAGCGCCAGCAGGCCGACCAGCGCGATCGCATCGGCCGCCGGCGACAGTGGGAGGTCGGTCGACAGGGTGGGAATGATGCCGCAGGCCAGCGTCATGCAGCCGAACACGATATACGGAACCATCCGAAACAGCGGCGTGGCGTGGTCGGCCAGCACCGATTCCTTGTAGAACAGCTTGTGCAGCATGCGATAAGGTTGGAACAGGGGGGGCGCGGACTTGTTCTGCATCCAGGCGCGGCACTGGTTGACCCAGCCCGTCAGCAGCGGCGCGGCCGCCAGCGCCAGCACGATTTCGAGGAATTGAAGAAGCAGACCGGAGAAATTGATCATCGTGTCACCAGCAGCAACATCAGCAGCAGCGTCAAAAAGCTGTAGAGCAAGTAGACCGCGATACGCCCCTGCTGGAGCAGCCCGACCAGGCGCGCGACGCGTTCGGTGAGCCGCGCGATCGGCCGATAGATCATTTGCCAGAACGGATCTTCGACAGTAACCCGATAACGCGGCGCCTTGTCGAATGCAGTCGGCAGTTCGCGCGTCATCCTGAAGAACGGCGAGAAAATTTCACGAATCGGCTGACCGAAGCCTTCCGCCGTGTCCTGCATGCGCGCGGTCATGATCGGGAAACCGCATGCCCACGGCGGCGATCGGCGGAAGCGCCCGTGGTACAGGCGACGCACCAGCATAAAGGCGAGCAGGCAGCAGGCCAGCAGCATCATGACGAATACCGCGGGCGCATAGCTGGCACGATCCGGCGCAACCGGCGCGAGCATCAGCCAGCCGTTTTGCGTGACAGCCCTTGCGATGCCGTCGCCGACGAGAAAGTGGGTGACACGATCCAGGGCCTGCACCAGTTGCACCGGGAACAGGCCGAGGAAAATGCAGGCCGCGACCAGCCATCCGAAACCGAGACGTTCCCATGTGTCGGCATCATGGGCCTCGTTCAGCTTCGGTTCGCGCGGCTGGCCGAGGAAGATGACGCCAAAGAACTTGACCATCACGTATCCCGCCAGGGCACCGACCAGTGCGATCACCGCGGCCACGATGGGAATGAGCATGTTGAGGAAAGAATTCGGCAAGCCGGGCGTGAACAGGAAGCTTTGCAGCAACAGCCATTCGGATACGAAGCCGCCAAGAGGCGGCAAACCGGCGGCGGCCAGCGCGCCGATCAGGGCCGCCCAGCCGGTCCACGGCATGAAGCGCAGGAGTCCTCCCAGGCGGCCCAGGTTGCGTTCACCGGTCGCGTGCAGCACGGTGCCGGTGCCGAGAAAGAGCAGGCTTTTGAAAGCGCCATGGGTGGCGATGTGATACAGGCTGGCCGTCAGCGACAGCGCCGCCAGGCCGGACATGCCGTACGCGCGAAACAGGATCGTCAGGCCGATGCCGACAAAAATCAGGCCGATATTCTCAATCGACGAATACGCCAGCAGCCGTTTCATGTCGGTCTGGACGGCGCACAGCACGACTCCGAACAAGGCGGTTGCCAGCCCGATCGCCAGTGTCGTGCCTCCCCACCACCAGACCTGCTCATTCAGCAGGTCGAAGGTCACCCGCAGCACGCCGTAGACGCCGGTCTTCAGCACGAATGCGCTCATCAGCGCCGATATCGGGGACGGCGCGGCGGGATGCGCTTCCGGCAGCCACACGTGCAGGGGCAGGATGCCGGCCTTGGCGCCGAATCCGAACAGCGCCAGGAAAAACGCGATTGATGCCCAGAACATGCTCAGGTGCTGCTGTCGCATGTTGGCGAAGGTGTAGTCGCCTGTATTGGCCTGCAGCAGGCCGAAGCACAACAACAGCGCCAGCGCGCCGACATGAGAGATCAGGATGTACAGAAAGCCGGCACGGCGAACTTCAGGTATGCGGTGGTTGGCCATGACCAGCAGCGTGGCCGACAAGGTCATGGTTTCCCAGGCCACCATGAACACATAGGCGTCGTCTGCCACCAGCAACAGGGCCATGCTCGCCAGGCAGACGTGGTACTCGAGGCAGAGCAGGCCGGGCGGCGTTCCCTCGCCCTTGCGGAAATAACCGGCCGAGAACACGGATACGCCCGTGCTGACAATGCCGAAGACGAACAGGAAATAGGAGGAAAGACTGTCGAGACGCAGGTGGAAGGGCAAGTCGGGCAGCCCCAGCGGCAGGATCACGGTTTGGGGCGTCTCGATCCAGATGCCGGCCAGGCCTGTCGCGCCGAGAAAGATGCCGAGCAGAGCGCCCAGGGGGAAGAGTACGCGTGCGACGAACGTGGTGTGCTTGATGACAAACAATCCGCAGGTGCCTATCAAAAACCACCCTGCAATCACGAATAGTATGTAATCAAGCTGGCCCAGGTCTGTCACCGATGTTCCTTGTCTCGATCCGCGAATTTTTTCGCTCTGGATCCATTATAAGGTCAGGGTTATGACAAGGGTATAGTTTTGACATGGAATTCTGACGGGCGAAGAAATCCCATGACCTTGCTCAGGTTTTCAGTGACAAGAACAGATCTGTCCGGAAAAATGCCAGCCAGCGAGATCACGCCGGATCAGATCAGTTGCGCAGCAGGCGGCGCATCACCGTCGGAGCCGGCTCGGCCGGATTGGCGTGCGTGTATTCCAGCTCGGGAGCCAGGTCGAAGCCGAGTGCTGCGTAGAGATCGAGCAGCCGTGGCTGATCGGCGCGCACGCCGAGCCGCAGTTCGGTGACATCGGCGCCCAGCGCGCGGTGGATGACGGCTTCAAGCAGGTGCTGCGAGAGATGTTCGCCACGATGGGCGGGCAACACGCCCATGCGCATGATTTCCCACACTTGAGGTTCGCTCTCGAGCGGCAACCAGCGCACCGATCCGATCGCGTCCTCATCTTTCAGGAGAATGAAACCGCCGCCGTGCTGCAAGTGCTGCAGTACTTGCGCTGCCGTCTCGCGGTGGCCGCTCGAGGTGACGGCCACCTTGCCAGCCCATGCGGCACGCGTCAGATCGGCGATCAGTTGCGCGTCGTCGAGGCCGGCTTCACGAATGAGGAGCTTCCAGGGCGTCGCGCATGGCGACGCCTTGCTACTGGGCGAGTCCGTGTTCGACATGCTTAACGAACGCGCATTCCCGGCTCGGCTCCCGGCCAGGGATTCAATACATAGATGCCCGGATTCGCTTTTTCGTCAGCGGAGGATGCGGCGAGCACCATGCCTTCGGAGATGCCGAACTTCATCTTGCGCGGCGCCAGATTGGCCACCATTACCGTAAGCTTGCCGATCAGGTCTTCCGGCTTGTAGGAGGACTTGATGCCGGAGAAGACGTTGCGGTTGCGGCCTTCGCCTACATCGAGCGTCAGGCGCAGCAGTTTGTCGGAGCCTTCGACATGTTCGCAATTGACGATTTTCGCAATGCGCAGGTCGATCTTGGCGAAGTCGTCGATCTTGATTTCCGATGCGATCTCCTCGATCGCTCCTGCGTTCTCGGCCTCGCTCGCAGGAGCGGCCGCCTGGCTTTGCTCCGGTGCCTCAAACAAGGCATCCAGCATCTTCGGATCTACCCGCTGCATCAAATGCTCGAATGTGCCGATCGAGGTCGGACTGGTCTGCAAATCCGCCCAGGTCAAGTCACGTTCGATGCCGAACAACGTCGATACCTTGCGCGCCAGCGCCGGCAGGATCGGAGCGAGATAGATCGTCAGGCAGTAGAAGGAACGCAGCAGGTTGCTGCAGACGTCCTGCAATTCCTGGTTGTTCGCCGGATTCTTGGCTAGCTCCCAGGGCTTCTTGGTGTCGACGTACTGATTGACCTCGTCGGCCAGCGCCATGATCTGCCGGATCGCCTTGCCGAACTCGCGTGCCTCGAAAGCGTCCCGGATGGAGTCTTCATGCTCGCCGAAGCGCAAGCGCCAGCTCATTGCTTCGCCGCCGGTCACCGGATCGCTCAACTTGCCGCCGAAGCGCTTGGTGATGAAGCCCGCGGCGCGGCTGGCGATATTGACGTACTTGCCGATCAGGTCGGAATTGACGCGCGAGACGAAGTCATCCGGATTGAAATCCACGTCTTCCACCTTCGCATTCAGCTTGGCAGCGATATAGTAGCGCAGCCATTCCGGGTTCATGCCGATGTCAAGGTAACGCAGCGGTGAAATGCCGGTGCCGCGCGATTTGGACATCTTCTCGCCGCTGACGGTGATGAAGCCGTGCACGAACACATTGTTCGGCACTTTCAGGCCGGAGAACTTCAGCATGGCCGGCCAGAACAGGGTGTGGAAATAGATGATGTCCTTGCCGATGAAGTGATATTGCTCGGTGGACTGATCGTCCATGAATGCCTGATAGTCGCGCCCGGTCTTGTCGAAATAATTCTTCAGCGATGCCAGGTAACCGACCGGCGCATCCAGCCAGACATAGAAATACTTGCCCGGCGCGTCCGGAATTTCGATGCCGAAGTAGGGTGCGTCGCGGCTGATGTCCCAGTCGCCCAGCCCTTCGTCGCCTTCCAGCCATTCCTTCGCCTTGTTGATGACTTCCGGCTGCAGGCGGTTCGGCTCCTGTGTCCATTCGCGCAGGAATTCCACGCATTTCGGATTCGACAACTGGAAGAAATAGTGTTCCGACGAGCGCATCACCGGCGTTGCGCCCGACAGCGTCGAATAGGGATTCTTCAGATCGGTCGGCGCATACACCGCGCTGCAGACCTCGCAGGAATCGCCGTATTGGTCCTTGGCGCCGCACTTCGGGCACTCGCCCTTGATATAGCGGTCCGGCAGAAACATGTTCTTGACCGGGTCGAAGAACTGCTCGATGGTCTTGGTGGTGATCAGCTTGGCATGGTCGCGCAGGCGACGATAGATATCCTGCGATAGCTGATGGTTTTCGGGCGCATCGGTCGAATGCCAGTTGTCGAAGCCGATATGGAAGCCATCAAGATATTGCTGGCGTCCGGCCGCAATACGCGCGACGAATTCCTGCGGCGTGATACCCGCCTTTTCAGCTGCGATCATGATCGGCGCGCCATGCGCATCGTCGGCGCCGACGAAAAACACCTCATGCCCCTGCATTCGCTGAAACCGTACCCAGATGTCGGCCTGGATATATTCCATGATATGGCCGATGTGAAATGCGCCATTGGCATAGGGAAGGGCGGTGGTGACGAACAGCTTGCGATGCGGTGTGGTGCTCATTTGGCAATGCTTATTGAAATAAAACTCTCATTTTATCAGCGGCGCGGCACATGTCGCAGGTATGCGGCGTCAAAGAAAGGTGCACGAGGCCGCTGCCAGGCGGTTTGGCGAGCAATTCATAGGGTTAATCCGCTGAATGGACCGCGTTTGGTTTAGACTTAGTGCATCAAAATTCAGGAGAAGCAATGACTATCAACGTTGAAGCCGTCAAGGCGGCCTTGTCCCAGGTTGTCGACCCGAATACAGGCAAAGACCTCGTTTCCAGCAAATCCGCGAGAAATATTCAAGTCAGTGGCGCCGATGTCAATCTTGACATCGAGCTCGGCTATCCGGCCAAGAGTCAGATTGATGCCATTCGCAGCGCTGCAATCAATGCGGTACGCGCGATTCCCGGCGCCGGTAACGTCGGCGTGAACGTTTATTCGAAAATCATTGCCCACTCGGTCCAGCGCGGCATCAAACTGATGTCGAACGTCAAGAACATCATTGCCGTCGCCTCCGGCAAGGGCGGCGTCGGCAAGTCGACCACCGCGGTCAACCTGGCGCTGGCACTGGCTGCGGAAGGCGCGCAGGTCGGCATTCTGGATGCCGATATCTACGGCCCGTCGCAACCGATGATGATGGGCATCTCGGGCCAGCCGGAATCGCGGGACGGCAAGACCATGGAGCCGCTGGAAAACTACGGGCTGCAGGTATCGAGCATCGGTTTCATGATCGATCCCGACCAGCCCATGGTCTGGCGCGGCCCGATGGTGACGCAGGCCTTGCAGCAATTGCTGGAACAGACCAACTGGCGCGAACTGGATTATCTGATCGTCGATATGCCCCCGGGCACCGGCGACATCCAGTTGACGCTGTCGCAAAAAGTCCCGGTCACCGGCGCGGTGATCGTCACGACGCCGCAGGACATTGCATTGCTGGATGCGCGCAAGGGCTTGAAGATGTTCGAGAAAGTCGACATCCCCATCCTCGGCATCGTTGAAAACATGAGCACCCACATCTGCTCCAACTGCGGCCACGAAGAACCGATTTTCGGCTCCGGCGGCGGCGAGAAGATGTGCAAGGAATACGGCGTGGAGTTCCTCGGCGCATTGCCGCTGACCATGTCGATCCGTGAACAGACCGACTCCGGCAAGCCGACCGTCATCGCCGACCCGGATGGACCGGTAGCAAAAATCTACAAGGACATCGCGCGCAAGGTCGCGGTCAAGGTCGCCGAAAAGGCCAAGGACATGACGAGCAAGTTCCCGAATATTGTCATCAAGAACGACTAGCGTTCATTTCATCCCTGTTGCCGAAAGGGTAAAATAGCGCATCTTCATTCACACGGCTTTGGCGATCCAAGGCCGTTTTTATTTCAATTGCCATGACAGTCCGTACCCGCTTTGCTCCCAGCCCGACCGGCTACCTTCATCTCGGCGGCGCCCGCACCGCGCTTTTTTCCTGGGCCTATGCCCGTCATTTCGGCGGGACCTTCATTCTGCGTATCGAAGACACCGATCTCGAGCGATCCACGCCGGAAGCCGTGCAGGCCATCCTCGACGGCATGGAATGGCTCGGCCTGCATCATGACGAAGGCCCGTTCTACCAGATGCAGCGCATGGATCGCTATCGCGAAGTGGTGGCGCAGATGATCGAAGCCGGCACCGCATATCACTGCTATTGCACGCCTGAAGAAGTCGAGGCAATGCGCGAGCGTCAACGCGCCGCCGGCGACAAGCCGCGCTATGACGGCACGTGGCGCCCGGAGCCGGGCAAGACTCTGCCGCCGATCCCTGAAGGCCGCAAGCCCGTGGTGCGTTTCAAGAACCCGCTCGACGGCGACGTAAGCTGGAGCGACATGGTGAAAGGCACGATCACCATTTCCAACAAGGAGCTCGACGATCTCGTGATCGCGCGCCCGGACGGAACGCCGACCTACAACTTCTGCGTCGCGATCGACGACTGGGACATGAAGATGACACACGTCATCCGTGGCGACGACCATGTCAACAACACCCCGCGCCAGATCAACATCCTGCGCGCGCTCGGCGCGCCGCTGCCGGAATACGGCCATGTGCCAATGATTCTCGGCGCGGACGGCGAAAAACTGTCGAAGCGCCACGGCGCGGTCAGTGTGATGGAATACCCGGCGCAAGGCTATCTGCCGGAAGCGATGCTGAATTACCTCGCGCGGCTCGGCTGGAGTCACGGCGATGATGAAATCTTCTCCATGGAGCAGTTCTGCCAATGGTTTGATGTGAATCACCTCTCGAAATCGCCGGCGCAATTCAATCCGGAAAAGCTTGCCTGGTTGAACAACCATTACATCAAGCTGGCTGACAACGCCCGATTGGAAGCCCTGATCTTGCCTCATCTGAAGGACGACGGCGCGGTGTTCGACGGCGCGCCTGCCGTGCAGCCGGTCATCGCGCTGATGAAGGACCGTGCCAACACCATCAATGAACTGGCGGACGCAGCCATGCTGTTTTACCGCCAGCCCACACCGGATCCGAAACTGGTTGCGCAGCATGTAAGCGATGCCGTCAAGCCGGCGCTTGCGCAATTCGTTCAGCAGTGTAAAACCATCGAATGGAACAAGGCCGCCATTTCCGCCACGATCAAGGAAGTGATTGCCGCGCACAAGCTGAAGATGCCGCAGCTGGCGATGCCATTGCGCCTGCTCATCACTGGCCAGTTGCAGACGCCATCGATCGATGCGGTATTGGAATTGTTCGGCCGGGACAGGGTCCTGGCGCGCCTCGAAAACGCTGTTGCTTAATTTTTTTCGAAAGAGGATTTACACCTGAGAAAAAACTTTGCTATACTCTCGTTTCTTCGCACACGGGGGTATAGCTCAGCTGGGAGAGCGCTTGCATGGCATGCAAGAGGTCCGCGGTTCGATCCCGCGTACCTCCACCAAAAGCCTCGAAAGAAACGAAAGAGACATTAGCCGCATCGATGTCGATTTCTCTGGGTCCCCATCGTCTAGAGGCCTAGGACACCGCCCTTTCACGGCGATAACCGGGGTTCGAATCCCCGTGGGGACGCCACCTACTTAGGTGGTTGTCAAAGCAGCATGGACAACGCCATCGCTTTACTGGAGTGGTAGTTCAGTTGGTTAGAATACCGGCCTGTCACGCCGGGGGTCGCGGGTTCGAGTCCCGTCCACTCCGCCAACAATAAAAAACCGGCCCTGTGCCGGTTTTTTGCTTTTTCGCCTCCGCTGGAACATTTTCGCGCGAGGCAGCTCTGGCCAGGAGCCCGCCAGCCATGCCCCAACCCAACGACGATCTCGCCGAAATCGCTTCCCTGGTAGCGGAAGCGGAGCGCATTCTCTTCATCACCGGCGCCGGCATCTCCGCCGACTCGGGGCTACCCACCTACCGCGGCGTCGGCGGCCTCTACGAGGAAGAGCTGACAGCCGAAGGCATCAGCATCGAGGACGCCCTGTCCGGTGAAATGCTGCGGCGCCATCCGGAAATTACCTGGAAGTACCTGGCCCAGATCGAGCACAACTGCCGCGGTGCCAAGCCCAATGCCGCCCATACCTGCATCGCCGACCTGGAACGACTGGTGCCGGCGGTGACGGTATTCACCCAGAACATCGACGGTCTGCATCGGGATGCGGGCTCCACCGACATCATCGAAGTGCACGGCTGCATGCGCCACCTGCACTGCACCCGGTGCCGGTATGAAACCCAGGTGCCAGACTACGCCGGCTTGGCGATTCCACCCCGCTGCCCCGAGTGCGGCGCCCCGGTGCGCCCCCAGGTGGTGTTCTTCGGCGAAGCCCTGCCGGAAGAAGCCATGGCACGCCTGTTCGACACCCTGGAGGCCGGCCCCGACCTGGTGTTCAGCGTCGGCACCTCCAGCCTCTTCCCCTATATCGCCGAGCCGGTGGTGTGGGCGCGGCAGCAGGGCATTCCCACCGTGGAAATCAATCCGGGCCGCACTCCCTTGAGTTCCCTGGTGCATTTCCAGATTCCCCTGGGGGCCGCCGACGCCCTGGGCCAACTGCACCAGTTGCTGGGCCAGACCCTGGACTGATGGATTAACGCACACCACGACCGAACAACACGACGCCTCACGGCAGACTCTCGAGTGGAATACCCCTTTGATTGATTGGGGTATAATCGTTCGATTACGGAGACACCGTGACTAGGCGTGCCCGCAGTTCCAAACTGCTGCGGGAAGTCCCCCGCCCGGCGGGGATCACTTGCAAAGAGAACCTATGACGCTCAGGAACACGCTAGGCAGCACCCACCGTATCATCCGCAAAGCCCTTCGTCCCCTGGGCACCCTTTTCTGTCTCGGCCTCGCCTGCAATTTCGTCATGGCCGACACCGCCAAGGCCAGCGATCCTCCCCTCGCCCTGTCCTTCGCCGCCTCCCTCCAGACCTCCACCTATCCGGAACCCCGGGCCCAGGGCAGCCTGGAAGACGCCCTGCCCCTGGAAGAGATCAAGCCCATTCCCGAGATTCCCCGGGCCATCGACCTGACCGCCACCCCGGACAACCTGTGGGACCGCATCCGCAACGGCTTCGCCATGCCCAACCTGGGCGGCGACCTGGTGCTCTACCACCAGCAGTGGTACATGAACCGCCCCGACTACCTGCGCCGCATGGTGGAGCGCAGCAGCCGCTACCTCTATCACATCGTCGATGAAATCGAGAAGCGCGGCATGCCCATGGAACTGGCACTGCTGCCCATGGTGGAAAGCGCCTACAACCCCATGGCCTATTCCCGCAGCCACGCCTCCGGGCTGTGGCAGTTCATCCCCGCCACCGGCAAGAACTACAAGCTGGAGCAGAACTGGTGGGTGGATGAACGGCGCGACATCATCGCCTCCACTTCCGCCGCCCTGGACTACCTGCAGAGCATCTACGACATGCACGGCGACTGGCAGCTGGCCCTGGCCTCCTACAACTGGGGCGAAGGCGCCGTCGGCCGGGCTATCGCCAAGAACAAGGCCAAGGGCCTGCCGACGGACTACGAGAGCCTGACCATGCCCTCGGAAACCCGCAACTACGTGCCCAAGCTCCAGGCCCTGAAGAACATCCTCGCCAATCCGCGCCTGTTCGCCGAACTGAATCTCCAGGCCATTCCCAACCGCCCCTACTTCAGCACCATCGCCAAGCCCGCCGACATCGACGTGAAGATGGCCGCCAAGCTGGCGGAAATGCCGGTGGATGAATTCGTCGCCCTCAACCCGGCCCACAACCGGCCGGTGATCAAGGCCCGCTCCCCCCTAGTGTTGCCGGCGGAAAAGCTGGAAACCTTCAAGGCCAACCTGGAAAACAACGACGCCCCCCTCTCCTCCTGGACCTCCTACACCCTCAAGGCTGGCGAGAAGCTGGACAAGGTGGCGGCCCGCTTTGGCGTGTCCGTGGCGCACCTGAAGACCATCAACGGCATCCAGCCCAAGGCCAAGGTTGGCGCCGGCACCGTGCTGCTGGTACCGAACCGGGACGGCGCCGCGACCGAACTGGCCGCCCTGCCGGAAAACCCGGTGCCGCAAGCGGAAATGCCCGCACCCCAGGCAGCAACTCCTGCCGCCAAGGCTGAGAAGGCCGAAAAGCCAGAGAAGACCGAAGCCCGCGTCCACGTAGTCAAGAAGGGCGACACCCTGTACTCCATCGCCCGCAGCTACGGCGTGTCGGTGGATGACCTGAAGCGCTGGAACAAGCTGGGCCGTGCCATGCCTGCCGGCACCAAGCTGACCGTCGCTTCCCCCGCTGCCAAGGCGGTACCGGTGGCCACGGCCACTACCACCCCCAGCAGCGGCCGCGTCAGCGCCACCCTGGAAGGCAAGAACGTCAAGCTGAGCAAGGCCGAGAGCGCCAAGGCGGCTCCGGCCAAAGCCAAGGTCGCCCGCTACACCATCCGCAAGGGCGACACCCTGGCAGGCATCGCCAAGAAGTTCAAGGTCGATGCGGACGATATCCGCCGCTGGAACAAGGTAACGCCCGGCGGCATCAAGCCCGGCCAGACCCTGACCATCCAGCTGGCCCAGAACGACTGAGCCGCAAGTGCTAGCAACGACAACGCGCCCTCCGGGGCGCGTTGTCGTTTACGGTCCATCAATTAAGACCCCCCCCTCCCCCCGCTCCGGGGTCAGCGGCACGGATCGGAATTCCGCAGCGGATAATCGCAAAGCACCAACGAGGAGTGGACGAGAGTTTGAGAGAGGGGCATCCGGCCACCCAAGGCAGCCGGTGCGCCTCAGGGATACAGGTGGCAGCGCACCTGATGCCCCTCACCCTGCTGCGTCGCCTCCGGATAGCGGCTGCGGCAGACCTCCATGGCCTGGGGACAGCGAGGGTGGAAGTGGCAGCCAGCCGGCGGCCTGGCCGGTGATGGGGTCTCGCCGGGCAGGCGGATCACCACCTGGCTCACGGCCTCGGGCCGGGGGCTGGGCACGGCGGAGAGCAGGGCCCGGGTGTAGGGATGCTTGGCGTCGCGCAGCACCGCTGCCACTGGCCCCTGTTCGACAATGCGCCCCAGGTACATCACCGCCACCTCGTGAGCCAGGTATTCGACCACGGCGAAGTTATGGGTGATGAACAGATAGGCCAGGCCCAGGTCGGCCTGGAGCCCGCGCAGCAGGTTGAGGATCTGGGCCTGGACCGAGACATCCAGGGCCGAGGTGGGCTCGTCGCACACCAGCAGCTCCGGCTGTACCGCCAGGGAGCGGGCAATGGCAATGCGCTGGCGCTGGCCGCCGGAAAATTCATGGGGATAGCGCAGGGCCGCTTCCGGCGGCAGGCCGACCTGCTCGAGCAAGGCCGCCACAGCCGCCCCACGCTCAGCCTCCCGGCCCACCACCCCGAGGGCGGACATTCCCTCGGCGATGATGTCGCCGACGGTCAGGCGCGGATTGAGGGAGGCAAAGGGATCCTGGAACACCATCTGCATGCGCCGACGCAGGGGACGCAGGGCCGCGGGGGTGAGTGTCAGCAGTTCCCGCCCATCCAGGCGCACCGAGCCCTCCCCCGGGATGAGGCGCAGCAGGGATTTGCCGACGGTGGTCTTGCCGCAGCCCGACTCCCCCACCAAGGCCAGGGTGCGTCCCCGGGGCAGGGACAGGGTCACCCCATCCACCGCCTTCACGTGGCCCACGGTGCGCTGCAGGATGCCCTTGCGGATGGGGAAATGGACCTTGAGGTCCGTCACCGCCAGCAGGGGTTGCGAGGGTTCTGAGGGCATCGAAGGCATAGCACTGGCCGCTTTAGCCTCGGAGAATGGCGCAGCACTTTCAGCCTGGACCGGTGCAGCCGGAGGGGCCGCCTCGACTTCCGCGACACCCTCGCTCTCCTGGGCCGCCACCCAATGGCAGCGCACCCGGTGCCCTGCCCCCAGTTCGGTCCAGTCCGGGGAAATCTCCCGGCACAGCTCCCAGGCATGGGGACAGCGGGGCGCGAAGCGGCAGCCGGCGGGCATGGCCGCCAGGCTTGGCACCTGGCCGGGAATGGTGGCCAGCACGCCGCCGCGCTGGGCCATGTCCGGCAGGGCGGCGAAGAGTTTCTGCGTGTAGGGATGGCGGGGCGTGCGGAAAAAGGAATGGCGGTCCGCCGTCTCGACGATTTCCCCGGCGTACATCACCCCCACCCGGTGGGCGCTGCGGGCCACCACCCCCAGGTCGTGGGTGATGAGCAGCATGCCCATGCCCCGCTCGGCCTGGAGCTTGGCCAGGAGATCGAGGATCTGGGCCTGGATGGTCACATCCAGGGCGGTGGTCGGCTCGTCGGCGATGAGCAGGCGCGGCTCCCCGGCCAGGGCGATGGCAATCATCACCCGCTGCTTCATGCCGCCGGAAAGCTGGAAGGGGTATTCGTCCAGGCGCCGGGCCGGGTCGGCGATGCCCACGGCCGTGAGCAGGGCTTGCGCCTCGCGCCGGGCCGGCTCCCCCACCAGGTTGCGGTGCCGGGCCAGGGATTCGCCGATCTGGCGGCCCACGGTAAGCACCGGGTTGAGGCTGGTGGCCGGCTCCTGGAAGATCATGGCGGCCGCCCGGCCGCGCAGGTCGCGCATGCGCATTTCCGGCAGGGACAGCACCTCCTCGCCCCCCAGCCACACTTCACCCCCCAGGATGCGGCCGGCGCCGGGCAGCAGGCGCAGCAGGGCCAGGGCCGTAGCCGACTTGCCGCAGCCCGATTCGCCGAGCAGGGCGAAGGTCTCGCCGGCGGCGACGTCGAAGGAGATGCCATCGACGGCGGTCAGGACCCGCCGCCCGGCAACGAAGCCGGCCTGGAGATGACGCACGGAAAGGAGAGATTGTTCTGACATGGCTTTTCTAGACTCGGCAGCAGGCGGCAAGGCGGGTCATCACACCGCCCGCGGGTCGAAGGCGTCCCGCACCGCGTCGGCGAACAGGTTGGCGGCCAGCACCAGAACCACCATGAAGACGAAGGCGGCGGCCAGGGACCACCACACCATGGGCTCCCGGGCCAGTTCCAGGCGGGCGTTGTTGATCATGGTGCCGAAGCTGATCATGGTCGGATCGACGCCAATGCCCACATAGGAGAGCACCGCCTCGGCCAGCACCAGGCCGGAGAAATCCATCACCAGGGAAATCAGCACGATGTGCATCACATTGGGCAGGATGTGGCGCAGGATGATGCGCAGGCCGGAAACGCCAAAAGCCTGGGCCGCCTGGATGTATTCGAGCTGGGCCAGCTTCAGGGTCTCGCCCCGCAGCAGCCGAGCCAGGCCGGTCCAGCTGGTCATGCCGAGGATAAAGCATAGGGCCAAGAGGCGCAGGTCGGCCCGCTCGGCGGCGGTGGCAAACCACTGGGGATGGGTGTCGATCACCACCTGCATCATCAGCACGGCAGCGGCGATGAGCAGCACCCCGGGAATGGAGTTGAGGGTGGTGTAGCCGTACTGGATCAGGTCATCCACCCAGCCGCGGAAGTAGCCGGCGGCAATGCCCAGGAGCACGGCGAAGGGCAGCATCACGAGGGTGGTTACCAGGCCGATGATCAGGGCCGTGCGGATGCTTTTCAGCACCTGGTAGAGCACGTCCTGGCCCACCTTGTCGGTGCCGAAGACATGGTATTCCGGGGCCAGGGCCAGCAGGGGCGCCACCGCCAGGAACAGGCCGGCCAGGGTGACCAGTACCGCATCCCAGGCAAAGCCCCGCTCTCCCGTGCCGCCGCCCCAGAGGCGCTGCCAGGCGGCCCGGTGGCCGCTCCCCGTGGACCGGGCGAGGGCTGCGGCGATGGCGGCGGCCACCGCCCACCAGGCCAGCACGGCCAGCCCCAGGGCAGCCAGCAGGCGCCGGGTCACATCAGCATCCCGGCCACCCTCCTGGTCGCCCAGATGGCTGCCGCCGAATTTCAGGCGGGGGAAGTCCTGCACCTGACGCACCACGCCGTCGGTGCCCTTCTGCTCCAGCATCTCCTTGCCGTAGGCCCGGGTGGCCAGGGGTTCGGAATAGGTTTTCTCGTTGCGCGTGCGCAGGGACGTAAGCGCGCTGTCGAGCAGGGACAGCACCTCGACGCCGTAGGCCGCCGCCTGGCCATTGCCTGGGGCGACCACACCCGGCTTGTCGGCTTTACTCTCCAGCCGGGGGCGGTAGTGCACGGAATCGAGCAGGCCGACCAGGATGAACACCAGCAGCACCGTGGCCGAAGCCATGCCGGCCCGGCTCTGTCCCACCCGCACCCAGGCCGAGCGCAGGGGCGGATTGCGGGCGATGCCCCAGGCCAGCAGCCCGCCCGCGGCGAGCAGCAGCCAGATGAGCAGGTCAGACCAGAGGAGGACGGGCAGAAAGGGCATGGTCAGTCGAAACGGATGCGGGGATCCACCAAGGTGTAGGAAATGTCGGTGAGGATCAGGCCGACGATGTACAGCACCGAGCCGATGAACACCATGGAACGCACCACGGCGAAGTCCTGGGCGTTGATGGCATCGATGGTGTAGCTGCCCAGGCCGGGAATGCCAAAGAAGGACTCGGTCAGCAGGGAGCCCATGAACAGTAGCGGAATCACCACCACCACCCCGGTGAGGATGGGGATCAGGGCGTTGCGCAGCACGTGGCGGAACATCACCGCCGTCTCAGGCAGGCCCTTGGCCCGGGCGGTGCGCACGTAGTCCTTGCCCATTTCCTCGAGGAAGATGGTGCGATACCAGCGGGCGCTGGAGCCGATGCCGGAAACGACGCCGATCACCACCGGCAGGATCAGGAAGCGCCAGGCATCCAGGCTCGCCACATAGCCGGAGATGGGCACCAGGCGCCACACCTTGGAAATCAGCCACTGGCCGCCGATGATGTAGAACAGGCCGGAAATGGACATCATCGCCACGCACAACACCACCCCCCAGAAATCCAGGTAGGTGGCGCGGAAGAAGGCCAGCAGCAGGGCCAGGGCGACGGTGACGAAGAGGCCGAGGATGAAGGTGGGGAGAGCGATGGCCAGAGACGGCCCCATGCGGCCGCCGATTTCCTTGGCGATGTCGCGCCCGTCCTCGGCCCGGCCGAAGTCGCCGACGAACATGCGGGCCGACTTCTGGAAAAAGATGGTGTCGGCCGCCTGGCCAAGCCCTGCAGCGGCCGAGTTCCAGAACAGGGGCTTGTCGTAGCCCCGTTCCGCCTTCCACTTGGCGATGGCTTCCGGGGTCACCCGCTTCACCCCGAGCTGCATCCGCGCCATGTCGTCCGGGGTGTTGACCACGAAGAACAGGGCGAAGGTAAGCAGGTTCACCCCGATCAGAATGGGCAGGGCGTAAAGGAGGCGGCGAACGATGTAGGCGAGCATGACCCCGCGACTATACCAAGGGCGTGGCGGGGCTGACCACCAAAGCGCTTTGCCCCCTC
>NZ_DATFAF010000033.1:0-20059 GCF_035254865.1 Noviherbaspirillum sp. | reverse complement strand
GTGGGCGACTAGGCGCGTTCGCGCTAAATGCGCGTGGACGCGACATCTTCGCGCACCATTCCTTGATATGAGTGCGCTTAAGATCGGTAAGAAGCAGCTTGCCGAACTCTCGAGACAGATGATTGTTCACTGTCTTGCGATAACCTTCATATGTCGACGCTTTAAGATAAGTGCGTTCGTCAGATAACTAACGCTTCTGCGTGCGCTGCCGGTACTTGCCAGGGACGGTGCCAGTCCATTTCTTGAATGCGCGGTAAAACGCGCTCACTTCGGCGAAACCGACTTCAGCGGCAATATCGGCGACACTTTTCGAAGAATGGCAAAGGGAATCAATTGCGACGTCACGACGCAAATGATCCTTGATTGTCTGGTATGACTGTCCCTCGTTCTCAAGTCGCCGGCGAAGAGTCGACGGGGTCATGTTAAGGCTTTCTGCGAACGCATCGAAGTCAGGCCATTCCATACGCGCCATCGCGCGCAGCCGGCGTTTGATCTGGGCGGCAAGCCCAGTCGTGTTCTTGTATTTCAGGACGATGTTGGCGGGCGCGAGTCGCACGAACTCCTTGACCGTCTTTTCGTTCTGAACGACCGGCAAATCCAGATAGGACCGATCAAACGTGAGCGCGGTAACCGTTCCGTTGAACTGGAGTTTGTCGGAGTACATCAGAGGATACTCCGCGCTGCGCGACGGTTCCGGATAGCAGAAGATGGCAGACTTGATGGGAATGCGCCGACCGATCAACCAGCATGCGATGCCGTGCTGCATCATCAATAGTGTCTCGTAACCGAATACGCGCGGTGCACGCACATCCGAAGCCTCGCGGATCGTCAGGTGCGCGTGATGGGCATCGCTTTCGATACTGCACTGAAAATCATCGAGAATCAGGTTGAAAAAACGCATCATCCGAATTAACGCGCCGTTCAATGTGTCGCAGTGAATCAGCATCTGGCACAACATGGCAAAACTGCCAACCTTCATGCGTCGCGAATCCTGATTGAACAATTCGTCGTCGAGGGTTCGTGCAACGCCGAGCCACAATGCGCCGAAGCTCTGCGCGGATACTCTGCCCTGGCTTGATTGCAGTAGCGCCGGCGAGATGCCCGCATCGCGAAGCAAGCCATCGGTGTCCAGGCCGCGATCGATGATGGGTTCGAGTGCGGAATGGACGAAGTATACGGAAATGCTGCCTTTTTCCATCTGCGCCAAGGTTAACTTCCGACGAAATCCTGATCGCAAGATTCTATGCTGTTCTGAAAGAAACCACCATTAACTCGACTCTTCACTGCACTGATGCGCGCAAGACGTTAATCAAATGATCAGTGTTTGCATATTTTTCTGTGCACCTGATTTTTCTCGCCGCAATCGCTTCCGCAGGCGAGGGATTCACCGCACTGCAGCGAGTGAAACCTATGCCAAATTCTTGCAGAGAATTTGAGTTTTTTGGGCATAT
This sequence comes from Noviherbaspirillum sp., assembly GCF_035254865.1. GTDB lineage: Bacteria > Pseudomonadota > Gammaproteobacteria > Burkholderiales > Burkholderiaceae_D > Noviherbaspirillum. The sequence continues at coordinate 18,608 of NZ_DATFAF010000033.1, read as the reverse complement.
TCATCGCCATGGGCGTTTTCTATACTCGGGCGACAGACACGAGGACAAACATTCCTCTTCAGTCGCCTCGACATCCGATTACTCCCGACGAAATATGCCATGACCGATCTCTCCGTTGTAAAGCAGCTCACCGAATACAAACCCGCCAACAAGGTGCGTTTCGTTACCGCGGCCTCGCTGTTCGACGGCCACGACGCCTCGATCAACATCATGCGCCGCATCCTGATGGCCAACGGCGCGGAAGTGATCCACCTCGGCCACAACCGCTCGGTCGACGAGATCGTCACCGCCGCGCTGCAGGAAGACGCGCAAGGCATTGCCATCTCCAGCTACCAGGGCGGCCATGTCGAATACTTCAAGTACATGATCGATTTGCTCAAGGAGCGCGGCGGTGCCCACATCAAGGTGTTCGGCGGTGGCGGCGGTGTGATCGTGCCGAGCGAGATCGCCGAACTGCATGCCTATGGCGTGGCGCGCATCTTCAGCCCGGAAGACGGCCAGCGCATGGGATTGACCGGCATGATTCTGTCGATGATCCAGGCTTGCGACATTGACCTGTCACCGTACGCGCCGTCCTCGCTGGAGGCACTGACCACGGTTGACATGGTTGAACGTCAGCGTCCGCTCGCGCAACTCATCACCGCGCTGGAAAACGGCAAGACCGAATCGAAGCTCAAGAGCGCGCTGCACCAGGCCGCCGATACCATCAAGACCCCGGTACTCGGCATCACCGGCACCGGCGGCGCAGGCAAGTCCTCGCTGACCGACGAACTGATCCGCCGCATTCGGCTCGATCAGGACGACGCGCTCAACATCGCCGTGATATCGATTGACCCCTCGCGTCGCAAATCGGGTGGCGCCTTGCTCGGTGACCGCATCCGCATGAATGCGATCAATCCGTGGAATGGCCAGTCGCGGGTATTCATGCGCTCGCTCGCCACGCGCGAAGCCGGTTCCGAAATCTCGCAGGCATTGCCCGACGTGATCGCCGCCTGCAAGGTCGCCGGCTTTGATCTGGTGGTTGTCGAAACCTCGGGAATCGGTCAGGGCGATGCCGAGATCGTGCCGCATGTGGACGTCTCGATGTACGTGATGACGCCGGAATTCGGCGCTGCCTCGCAACTGGAAAAGATCGACATGCTCGACTTCGCCGATTTCGTCGCGGTCAACAAGTTCGACCGCAAGGGCGCGCAGGATGCGCTGCGCGACGTGGCCAAGCAATACCAGCGCAATCGCGAGCTGTTCGGCAAGAAGCCGGAAGAGATGCCGGTGTACGGCACGCAAGCCTCGCGCTTCAACGACGATGGTGTCACCGCCTTGTACCAAGGTCTGTTGCTGAAGCTTAAGGAAATCGGTCTGGAGACAGGACCGAGCAAGCTACCGGCCGTCCATGTGCGTTTTTCGTCCGGCAAGAACGCGATCGTGCCGCCGGCGCGAAGCCGCTATCTCGCAGAAGTCGCCGATACTGTGCGCGGCTATCACAAGAACACCGCGACACAAGTGAAGCTGGCCCGTGAGCGTCAGCAATTGCAGGAAGCCAAGCGCATGGCCGCCGCCTGCGGCAAGGCCGCCGATCTCGATGGCCTGATTTCGGAACGCGACGATGCCATGGCGCCGGACGCCCGCAAGCTGCTTGCGATGTGGCCCGCGATGAAAGCGGCCTATGCCAGCGACGAGTACGTCGTCAAGATTCGCGACAAGGAAATCCGCACGCGCCTGGTACACAAGACGCTGTCGGGCACCTCGATCCGCAAGGTGCAGCTGCCGAAGTTCGAAGACCACGGCGAAATCCTGCGCTGGCTGAGGGCGGAGAACGTGCCCGGTTCCTTTCCTTACACCGCCGGCGTGTTCGCCTTCAAGCGCGAGAATGAAGACCCGACCCGCATGTTCGCCGGCGAAGGCGACGCCTTTCGCACCAACCGCCGCTTCAAGCTGGTGTCTGAAGGCATGGCGGCGAAACGCCTGTCGATCGCGTTTGATTCACCGACCTTGTACGGCGCCGATCCGGCCCCGCGCCCCGACATCTACGGCAAGATCGGCAATGCCGGCGCCTCGATCGCCACGCTGGATGACATGAAGGTCGTGCTTGACGGCTTCAATTTGTGCGATCCGACCACTTCTGTCTCCATGACCATCAATGGCCCGGCACCGACGGCGTTGGCCATGTTCATGAACGCTGCGATCGACCAGCAGATCGACAAGTTTTGTGCAGATAACAAGCGTCAGCCGACGAATGACGAAGCCGCCAAGATCCGCGCGTGGGTGCTGGAGAACGTGCGCGGCACCGTGCAGGCCGACATCCTGAAGGAAGACCAGGGCCAGAACACCTGCATCTTCTCCACCGAGTTCTCGCTCAAGGTGATGGGCGACATCCAGGAATACTTCGTGCACAACCGCGTGCGCAACTTCTACTCGGTATCGATCTCCGGCTATCACATCGCCGAAGCGGGCGCGAATCCGGTCTCGCAACTCGCCTTTACCATGGCGAACGGTTTCACCTTCGTCGAGGCTTATCTCGCGCGCGGCATGCACATCGACGATTTCGCGCCCAACCTGTCCTTCTTCTTCAGCAACGGCATGGACCCGGAATACACGGTATTGGGCCGCGTTGCCCGGCGCATCTGGGCAATCGCAATGCGCGACAAGTACGGTGCCAACGAGCGCAGCCAGAAGCTCAAGTACCACAATCAGACATCGGGTCGTTCATTGCACGCGCAGGAAATCAATTTCAATGACATACGCACCACCTTGCAGGCCTTGATCGCGATCTACGACAACTGCAACTCGCTGCACACCAATGCCTACGACGAGGCGATCACCACGCCGACCGACGAATCGGTGCGGCGGGCATTAGCCATTCAATTGATCATCAACCGCGAATGGGGCTTGGCGAAGAACGAAAATCCGAACCAGGGCTCCTTCATCATCGAGGAACTGACCGACCTGGTGGAAGAAGCGGTGCTGCAGGAATTCGAGCGCATCGCCGAGCGCGGCGGCGTGCTGGGCGCGATGGAAACCGGCTACCAGCGCGGCAAGATCCAGGAAGAGTCGATGCACTACGAGCACTTGAAGCATGACGGCACGCTGCCGGTCATCGGCGTCAACACCTTCCGCAATCCGAAGGGCGACGCCACGCCGCAGACGATGGAACTGGCGCGTTCCACCGAGGAAGAGAAGCAGTCGCAACTGAAGCGCCTGGCCGACTTCCAGCAGCGGCATGCGAACGAGGCGCCGGCGATGCTGGAAAAACTGCAGCGGGCGGTCATCAACAACGAGAACGTGTTTGCCACACTGATGGATGCTGTGCGTTACTGCTCACTGGGCCAGATCAGCAATGCACTGTTTGAAGTCGGCGGAGAGTATCGCCGCAGCATGTAAGCGGGCAGGGCCGTAAGGATCGAGGCGTCATCCGCCGATGTAGGACATCTCGATTCTTCGTTCCGTCTGCGCCATGTCTGCAGTGTTTTTGGCGCGCAATTCCGAATATCGATCCGTCCGGGCGCGCCATACATGCGCCACCGCGGTGGAAATCTCGGCGTCGCTTTTTTCGCTGCGCAGCAGTGCACGCAAGTCATGGCCACGGCTCGCAAACAGACAGGTGATCAGCCTGCCTTCTGTTGAAAGGCGCGCACGCGTGCAATCGCCGCAGAATGCCTTTGTGACGCTGGAAATCACGCCGATTTCCCCGCTGCCGTCGCGGTAGCGCCAGCGCTCCGCCGTTTCGCCCCTATAGTTGGGCTCGATCTCTTCCAGCGGCATGTCGGCGTTGATGCGACGAATCACTTCCGCAGACGAAATGACGTCATCCATTTTCCAGCCGTTGCTGGTGCCGACGTCCATGAATTCGATGAAACGCAGAACGAAAGGCGTAGCCTTGAAATGTCGCGCCATCGGCAGGATCTGGTGGTCATTCATGCCTTTCTTGACCACCATGTTGATCTTGATCTGACCCAGGCCGGCCTGATGTGCGGCGTCGATGCCGCGCAACACATCGGCAACCGGAAAGTCGACGTCGTTCATGCTGCGAAAAGTCGGATCATCGAGGGCGTCGAGCGACACTGTCACGCGTTTCAGTCCGGCGTTTTTCAATGCTTGTGCTTTTTGGGCGAGCAAGGAACCGTTGGTGATCAGGGCGAGGTCGAGCGCCTGGCCGTCGGGGAGCGTCAGTGCGCTCAGCATCTCCACCAGGCGTTCGATATTCTTGCGAAGCAGCGGCTCGCCGCCGGTCAGCCGGATTTTTCGCACGCCGTGCTCGACGAAGATCTTCGCGATGCGCGTGATTTCCTCAAAGCTCAGTACGTTGGAGTGAGGCAGATATCGATAATCCGGTCCGAATACCTCCTTGGGCATGCAATAGACACAGCGAAAATTGCAGCGATCGGTGACGGAAATCCGCAGGTCCTGCAATGGGCGGCCAAGCGCATCGGAGAGAAAACCCTTTGCCGACTCCAGGTTCGCCGGGACCGCCGGCGCCTTGTTGAGAGAGCGGAGGTCGACGATGGGGATGAAGCCGGAATTCATATTTCCTCCGTGGCGAATGGGTTTCCGTGCTCAGGCGCACGGTACGAAAGGAAGCGGGGGCTCGGGGTCAAGCGACAAACTCAGCTTGCTGGGCTTGATACCCTGAACAACGACATGGTCCCCTTCCTCGAAGCGGAACGAGGTACCGGGTTCCACGATATGATCCTCAGAGTCATTGGTTCGCGTCACCCACAGCGCGCCGCTCAGGCAAAGTATGGAGCCTGACGCATCCGGCAATGCAATGCTGTTTCTATAGGGGAGGATCAATTCAACGGCGGCGTCGGCATCGTGCCGCGGGGGAAGACAGTCCCTGGCGAATCCATCGGGTTTGCTGCCGACAAACCAGGACCCGAGGCCAATGGAATGGGCAGTCATTCTTTTCTCCGGATGATGGGTTGGCCTGGGCCGCGGCCCGAGAGCAAGTCACCTCTGTCGCCTTCCGCAGCAAGAAAGGATTTGAGAGCCGCTGCGAACGCTTCCGGTGTTTCAATGGAAGACATGTGCGCAGCCGGCAGTTCCTGGTATTTCGCTCCCGCGATATGATTGCAGACGAAAAGACTTTCCTGCGGCGGGCAAGCGCCATCATGGGTCGCGCCTATGACCAGTGTCGGCGTGCTGATTTGATCCAGCTGGCCATGAAAGTCGACATCGCGAATCGCGGCACAGTAACGGCCGTAGGAAGACGGTGTTGATCGGAGAAGCATGTCCTTCATACGCTCGATTACCGTCGGATTGGCAGCAGCGTAGTCGGGGGTAAACCATCTGCCGACGATCGCGTCCGCCATAGGTGCGAGACCATTGTTCTCCACTGCGGCAATGCGCGCGTCCCAAAAATCCCGCGTGCCGATGGTCGCCGCGGTATTGGCGAGGATCAGTTTCTTTAGTCTGGACCTGCGGAACAAAGCAAGCCAGATCCCGATCAGGCTCCCCATCGCTTGACCGCAGAAATGCACGTCCTTGATGTTCAATGCGTCGAGCAGTGCGCAGGCATCCCTTCCCAAGTCCTCGAGCGTACAGGCGGCCCTCAGATCTGACGAATCTCCCTGGCCTTGTCCATCGTAACGGAGAACCTGAAAATCGTCGGCAAGGTGAGGCACCACACCGTCCCACATTGACAGGTTCGCTCCGAGGGAATTGCACAGGAGGAGAACCGGATTCGCGGCGGCGCCATCGAAGCGATACCGGATTCTGCAATGTGGCAACTCGATGTTGGGCATGGGACCGGTGAGGTAGGGGTTGATGGTGATCAGTGCAGCCTTCGGCAGAAGGTATCGATTGCCTGCAGTACCTTGTCGCGTTGGTCGATGTGCGGCGAATGCCGACAGTCGTCCAGTTTCACCAACTGCACATCTTTTGCTCTCGTCGCGATTTCGTCGATATGCACCATCGAACCGTGTTCGTCTTGGCAACCCTGTATGCCGAGTACCGGGCAGGAAATCCTGGAAAGCAGGGGCGTAATATCGAACGACCGAAACTGCTCGGACAGCCAGGCGTCGTTCCATCCGTAAAAGGTGGACACGGGATCGCGATGGTATTTCTGGAGGAGTCTTCCCAGTACGCCTTTCTCGAACTGCTCCCGGATTGCCTTCGCACCGAGAAGGGTTTTCACTTCGGCATAGATGTGCGGTGCGAGGACAACAACGCCATGCGCGCCGAAGTTCCCGGCATGGATGAGCGCGATGCTCCCACCGTCGCTATGCCCGATCAGAACGGGTTTGCTGATGTCGAGCTGCTTCAATATTTCAGGCAGCGAAACAAGCGCTTCGTGGAAGAGGTAGCCAGCATCCCGGGGTTCGGCAAGTACGTCTGACCATCCGTAGCCGTAGCGTGAGTAGACGAGAACGCTGCATCCCGTCATCGCGGCCAGGCGCTCCGGGAAATCGCGCCACATGGAAAGTGAGCCAAGCCCTTCATGCAGTAATACAAGGGTCGGCCGGCTAGCGTCAGATACGCGCGTCAAGCGGTATTCGAGACGCCGTCCTGACGCGATCAGATAGTCGGTGTCCATTGTCAGAACTGGCGCGCCTTGATTCCCATGACCGAACCAAGTTCCTTCGGTTTCGGCAATGTCGAGTGGGATTCCCACATTTCGGCAAGCAGGCGCTGGGATTCTTCCGGCATCGGTTCGACGCGGCGGTTGGTGAGGTCCACGTGCAGCGCCAGTTGTTCCAGTGTTGCCATCTGCACCTTCTTTTCGGCGTGCCACATGGTGTGGAAGTAATGTATACGCTTGTTGTCGTAGCCCAAAAGTTGGGTGGTCACCATGACTTCTTCACCCACGCTTAATTCCTTTTGATAGGTGATATGGGTTTCCACCGCAAAGGTCGATTTTCCGGTGCGGTTCCGATAAGGCTTGCCCAAGCCGATGAGCGGGTAGAACTCGTCGGTGCCGTGATCGAAAATCAGAACGAAATAGGCAACATTCATGTGACCGTTGTAGTCCAGCCATTCCGGCAGCACGCGCTCGCGCCAGCGTGCAATGGGGGCTTCAAATTTCATCTTTGCTTCTCCCGATATTGTGATGTGCATGTGAAATATTACTGGTGCTTCACAATACTGTCAAGCAAGGCCAAGAATTTTGATTTCAAACGGAAATAAGCGGTGAAATCGCGCGTCGTTTCTCTTCTCTCTATCAAATAAGCAAACAGGTCTGCGGGCGCGGTACGAGCGGAGTGTACTTGTTCAACGTGGCCCCTTCGCTAATCTTCCCGGCTTGATTCCTGACAAGACAGACAAGTCCTCCTCGCAGGCGATCGCCTTGCATGCCGGCCATATCGGTCGTATCGACGCCGTGCCCAAACGGCACATTGTTTTTCCGGCCGAGCATGTTGCATCAATTCAAAAGAATATTGACATCAAGTGAAATCCTTGTAAAATCCGTGTGAAACATCACAGATAATTTCTTCGGGAAATATTGATGGTGCTTTAGCGCGCAAATGCTTTCCTTGCCACGCGGCTACTCGCGCGGCCAAGTTCACGCGCTTCCGCCAAGCCGGCGGGACAACAGCCAATCACTGCCGACGTATCCGGTTCAATGATTGGCTATGACAAACAATGCTAGGAGGAGACGAAATGTTATTAGTCCAGCAAATAACAAACGGGCTAATGCTTGGGGGGATCTACGTCCTTATCGCAGTCGCATTTACCTTGGCTATCGGAATTCTGAACTTCCTGAATTTCAGCGTCCCAGGGATATTCATGCTCGGCGCGGTCATCACGTGGCGTCTGCTCGAAGCTGGCTGGTCCTGGATTCCTTCAATTGCCGCCGGCTTGGCAGTGGGCATCGTTGCATCCCTCATCGTTGAACGTTTTACGTACCGGCTCATGAAGGGATCGGACCATGAAATCCCGCTCGTCAGTTCGGTGGGTTTTCTCATCCTGTTCGAAAACCTCGTCGTGATCGGAATCGGTTCAGACCAGCAGCAGTTCCCGCAAATCGTCTCGGACTTCAACATCCGTATCGGCGAACTCATCCTCGGCATCGGCCAGCTCATGTCGCTGGGCACCGCCATTGTGCTGGTATTTGCGGTGACCTATCTGATGAAGAAGACGCAGATCGGCCGCGGAATCCGGGCGATCGGGGAGAGCGCTGAAACCGCCACCATCCTCGGCGTGGAAGTGCACCGCATCGTCCCCGTTCTCTTTATCGTGACCGGACTGCTCACGGCGCTTGCCGGACTGCTGTTCGCCATCAATTATCAGCAGGTGTCCTGGAGCATGGGTGAAGAAGTCGGTCTCAAGGGCATCGCTGCCATGGTCATCGGCGGCATGGGGAACATCAGCGGAGCGGTCATCGGCGGGCTCCTGATCGGTCTGACAGAAGTCCTCTCGATCTACTTCCTCGGCGCCGACATGGTCGATATTTCCGTGTACGGCTTGCTCCTCGTCCTCCTTGTTTTCTGGCCCCAAGGGATCTTGGGAAGCACATCAGCCCCGCGGGAGAAACTGTAATGAGTGGATACACGGAGGCAATGCTTGCATTGCTGGCGATAAACTTCGTGGTTGCCCTTGCCGGCTATCTGCCGCTGGCCGCAGGACAGCTCAATCTCGGGGTTGCCGGATTCATGGCAATCGGCGGCTATGTGTCCGCCTATCTGACGAACACCTATGATGCCCCGATCTATCTGGGTGTCATCACCGGCGGGCTCGTCGCCAGTGTCATCGCCACGCTTCTGGCGGTGCCCCTGCTTCGGGTCAGCGGCATCTATCTGGCGCTCGCCACTTTTGCGCTCGGACAGGTTATCCAGGGTGTGCTGCTGAACCTGGAAGTTGTCGGCGCCGCCGCCGGCTACGCGGTCAACAAACATGCGTCCTTCGGCTTCATCGTCACCAGCGCCGCCATCGTGCTGGGCCTGGTGTTCTTCCTCACTAAGACACGCTTCGCCTTGTACCTGACCGCGGTAAAGAATGATCCCGTCGTATCGGACTTGTTCGGACTGAACGTCAAGATCACCAAGATACAAGCCTTTTCGCTCGGAGCGCTGATCGCGGGTATCGGCGGCGCGCTGTACGGTCATCACTTCAGCTACCTGGAACCACAGAATTTCAACATCCTGCTGAGCATCTATATCGCCCTGTACGTGCTCCTCGGCGGAACCCAAACGATCTTTGGGCCGCTCGCTGGTGCACTGATCTTCACCTTGCTTCCAGAAGTTCTTCGCGGCAGCGACCAATGGCGCTATGTCGTGTTCGCCCTCGCGGTGATCTTGATCATGGCCGTTCGCCCGCAGGGGCTGATTACCGCCCAGCTGCTCCGTAACTGGAGCGGACGCACTAAACCGGCGGAGGCAAAATGAATCCGACTCCATTGCTTCAATTCGACAATGTCACCAAACACTTTGGTGGCCTGGCGGTCATTACAGACCTGAGCTTTGACGTCCAGAAGGGCGAACGCCTCGCCCTGATCGGACCCAACGGGGCAGGCAAAAGTACTGTCTTCAATCTGATCAGCGGCGTCTATCCGATCGATCGCGGCAGGATCTGCGTCGACGGCGTGGACATCACCAATGTGCCGTCTCGCAAGCGGATCTACTCCGGGATATCGCGCAGCTTCCAGAACATCCGCCTGGTGGAACACCAGACGGTGATCGAAAACGTCCTTCTCGGGCAGCATCCCACCGCATCCAGCCTGGTCGACCTCTTGCATCCGGGACGCCTCTCCAAAAAACGGCGCTGGGTACAGGAAGCGCGGGAGGCGCTCAACCAGGCCGGCTTGACCCAATATGCCGACCTGCCCGTGGGGGCGCTTCCGTATGGCGTGCGAAAGCGCGTCGACCTCGTGCGTGCGGTGATCGCGAAACCGAAGCTGCTTCTTCTGGACGAGCCGGCTGCCGGCCTCAATCCGGTCGAAACCGACGAGCTTCAAAGGCAACTCCAGGACATCCACAAGAGCGGCATAACCTTGCTGGTGGTGGAGCATGACATGCACTTCGTCGATCAACTTTGCACTCGGGTTGTCGTCATCAATTTCGGTAACAAGATCGGCGAGGGTTCGATGAAAGAGATTCGCCAGAATCGCCTGGTGCGGGAAGCGTACCTGGGCGCTGACGTCGCAGAAGGAGCTCAACATGCTGCTTGAGGCCAAAGACCTGAACGTGCGCTACGGCCGCGTCGCCGCGGTCAAGGATGTCAGTCTCACTGTCGAGGAGGGGCAGGTCGTCACCGTCCTCGGCGCCAACGGCGCCGGCAAGTCGAGCCTGCTCAAGTCGCTGCTTGGCGTCGTCAAGCTCGCCGGCGGATCGCTGAAATTCAACGGCAAGGACGTGACCAATGCGCCCGCAAGCCTGCGCGTGCACGAAGGTCTCGCGCTGGTGCCGGAAGGGCGACGCATTCTGCTGGCCATGACGGTAGAAGAAAACCTGCTGCTTGGCTCGTATCACCGCAAGGACCGTGCAAAGGTGGCGCGCGAGATCGACGCCTTGTATCAGCGCTTCCCCAACCTGGCCGAACGGCGCCATGCCAAGGCTGTTTGCCTTTCGGGAGGAGAGCAGCAAATGCTGGCGATCGGCAGGGCGATGCTAAGTGCGCCGAAACTGATGATGCTCGACGAGCCATCGCTCGGTCTGAGCCCGCTGTTCATCACACGTCTTTTCAGTCTGATCCGGGAATTGAACCGCGACGGCCTGGCGATTCTTCTGGTTGAACAGAACACCGGCATGGCGCTCGATGTTGCGCACAAATGCCATGTTTTTGAACTTGGCAAGGAAATCATTCAAGGCCTGCCAGCGGACTTGAAGAGCAACAAACAGCTTCAGGAGGCTTATCTCGGAGGGTAGATCCCGACCGGGAATATCGCTGTAACTACATCCATCAGGAGGAGAACGCAATGAAAACTGTATCGAAACTAGCCGCAGTATTGGTGGGCCTATCCCTGGTACAGGGACAGGCATCGGCGCAAGCGTCCGGCGACCTGGTCATTGGCTATTCCATGGCCAAGACCGGTCCGTATGTGAGCCTGGCGATTGGCAACGAGATCGCGGCGGATCTCGCTGTCGAAGAGATCAATGCACGAGGCGGTGTCAACGGCAAGAAGATCAAGCTCAGCAAATTCGACACTGGCGGCGATCCGAAATCTGCCGTCACGGCTGTGCGCCGCTTCGCACAGGACGAAAAGGCACTGGCTGTGATCGGCCCCTTCAGCTCGAGCGAATGCCGCGTGGCGTTTCCGGCAGGTGAGTCTGCTGGCATCGTCCAGACCAGCATGGGATCGTCCGCACCGGGCCTGACAGCAGGATTTTCTTATGGCTTCCGCAATACCGTCGATGAAGGCATCGTCATCGACGAGGTCATGGACACGCTCTCGTCCAAGAAGATTCCTTCCTCGAACGCAGCCATTGCCTACGGTACGGACGATGCCGTATCGAAGTCCATCGGCACCGCCGTGCTGCCGGCCGTCTTCGGCAAAGCGAAATCGAACCTGAAGCAAACCGTCGACTTCAAGGTCAAGGCATTTGACCTGTCGCCGCAGGTTTCTCAGCTGGTTCAGAGCCAGCCCGACGTCATCGGCGTTGGCGCACCGCCGGAACTCGCGGTTAAGCTCGCGGTGGAACTCCATCGTCAGGGATTCAAAGGACGGATGATCGGCGGAACAACGATTGCCGATCCTGACCTGCCCAAGCGCATGGCGCCCGGCGGCGAAGGCATGACCATCGGTACCACCTACCACGCCAATGCCAGCGTCAAGTCCAAGGAATTCGCTGCCGCCTACGAAAAGCGCGCGAAAGCCGCGGGCCTCACGCGCACCGAGCCGAACCAGATGGATGCCGCGACCTACGACATCGTCCTCATGTACGCCGCTGCCATGGCCAACGCAAAGGTGTCGGGCGATGCAGCAAACCTCGCAAAGGAAAGGACCGCGATCCGCGACTACCTCTCCACCATGACGAACCTGAAGGGCGTGGAAGGAGACATTTCATTTAACAAGGACAGAGATGCGATCAAACCGGTCTATGTCATTGAAGCAAAAGGTGGCGCCTGGAGCTTGGTTGCGACACGCAAGTCCAAGTAAGGCAATCTGATAAACCACTCGGGGCCGGCTCCTGCAAGCAGAATCTCCATGCAGGCCGGCAACCGATACCAGGAGGGAAAATGATCCGCAAAATGACAGTGGCACTTGTCGAAAAAGGCAAAGTGGACACAAGGGAAATTACAGTCGAAGAGGTCGTCATCGCAGGCTGGACCGGGCGCGACAAAGTGGCCGTCGAAAAGCATATTGTCGAACTCGAAGCATTGGGCGTGAAGCGCCCGGCATCGACGCCGGTGTACTACCGCGTCTCGAATTCGAGGCTGACAACGGCAACCCGGATTCAGGTATCGGGCGGCGCTTCCAGCGGCGAAGCGGAGTTTGTGCTGCTCATGCTGGATGGACGCCTGTGGATCGGCGTCGGATCGGATCACACCGATCGTGAAGTGGAGGTGGTTGGTGTGGCAATCTCAAAACAACTGTGCGACAAGCCGATCGGCAAGGTGTTTTGGCCTTATGATGAAGTAGCCGATCACTGGGACAGCCTGATTCTGCGGTCGTATGTCACGGAGAACAACGAGGTGTCCTTGTACCAGGAAGGATCTGTTGCGACGATGCTTGCCCCGCTGGAGCTCATCGAGGGCTACACCAACGGCAAGCCGAACCTGCCTGGCAACAGCGTGATGTTTTGCGGGACCCTGGCGGCAAAAGGCGGAATCCGGCCGGCGCAGAAATTCCATTTCGAGATCGATGACCCGGTGCTCGGCCGGAAAATCAATCATGAATATGCCATCGAGTGTCTGCCCATCGCAGGCTGACATTGAAGGCATACTATTCAAGGGCGGCATCGCCGCACTAATGAAACGAGGACATCAACATGGCAATTGAAAAAGAGCACAAGGAATTTTATACGGTCGATATGAATTCCGGCTGGGAGACGCCTCCCGGATATCCGAAAGGTATCGAGCAGCAAATCCTGGCGGGTACCCTTGACGAAGCAGCAAAGAAAGGCTGCCGCACCAGGCACTTGCGGTTTCAGCCGGGCGTGTACACCACGGCGCCTTTCAAGCACGACTATTGGGAAGAAGTCTATCTCGTATCTGGTGACCTCACTGTCGGTAATGACGCGAACGGCAATGGCGGCGAATCGTTCGGGCCCAACACGTATGCGTGCCGCCCGCCTGGCACACCGCACGGACCGTTCAAGTCCGAGACGGGTTGCCTGTTACTCGAAATTCACTATTACGACCACGATTAAGCCTTGATATGCGCTCACTAGCCTCCTACAAAACTGATTTGCATTCCAAGGTAACGACGAGCAGGCGCCTGGTCGAAGACGCGTTGCAACGGGCGACGGATCCCGCGGGTGAGGGAAGCAAGGTTTTTACGAAAATTTACGAGGAATCGGCACTCGCTTGCGCAATGGCCTCCGACCAATTGAGGGCGCTTGGTATTGAAGCGGGAGCGCTCTCTGGTATCCCGATTTCCATCAAGGACTTGTTCGACGTGGCAGGTGAGCCGACAAACGGCGGTTCTGTCCTCTTTGCCGACGGCCCGAACGCAGTCGCCGATTCCGTCGTGGTCAGAAAATTGCGAATGGCGGGAGCCGTACTTGTCGGTCGCACGAACATGACCGAATTCGCGTTTTCCGGACTCGGATTGAATCCGCATTACGGAACGCCGCGGAATCCGTTTGATCGATCCACCGGACGTATTCCCGGTGGTTCGACATCGGGCGGTGCCGTGTCGGTCACGGATGGTATGGCGGCCGCTGCAATCGGTTCGGACACAGGAGGCTCAGTGCGCATTCCCGCGGCACTATGCGGATTGACCGGCTTCAAGCCCACCGCTTCGCGAATCTCGCGCGAGGGCGTGCTTCCGCTGTCCACGACATTGGATGCTGTGGGCGTGATTGCTCCGACGGTGCGTTGCTGCGCGCTGGTGGATTCGGTGATGGCAGACAGCCCGGTAGAAGTGGACGACGGGCGCCCCCTGCGCGGTGTGCGGTTTGGCGTGCTGAAAGGCTACGTGCTCGATGGTCTGGACAAGGATGTCGCGGCAAAATTCGCCTCCGCCATTACAACGCTGAGCAGCATGGGCGCGATTGTCGAGGATATCAACGTTCCATCGCTGGTTCAGATCCCTCAGTGCAACGCCAAGGGCGGCTTTACCGCAGCGGAATCGTATGCATGGCACCGCGACCTGCTGGCCTCTTCCGTCGACCGCTATGACCCACGCGTGTCCTCGCGCATCGCCCGGGGCAAAGACATTTCTGCGGCCGATCATATTCAGCTCATCCATGCCCGCGAAAGGATCATCAAGGAGTTCGGGTGTTCGATTCGTGGCTTTGATGCCATCCTGATGCCGACCGTGCCAAGAATCGCGCCGACCATCGCGTCACTGGAGGCGCCGCACGATGACGCGTACGTCGATGCGAACCTCGCCATGCTGCGCAATCCGACCGTGGTGAACTTCATCGATGGCTGCGCCATGTCGATCCCGTGCCACAAGCCGGGCGACGCACCCGTGGGCTTGACGATCTTCGGTCCCGCGCACGCGGACGGACGCCTGCTGTCGCTGGGCATCGCCGTTGAACGTGCGCTGGCAAATGCTGGCTGCGCAATCAACTGAGGAGAGATGTCGTGAGTGACCGGCCTATTTACCTGGACTATTCCGCGACGACACCAGTCGATCCACGCGTGGCCCAGGCAATGATCCCTTACCTGTGCGAGAAATTCGGCAATCCCGCAAGCCGCTCGCATTCCTACGGATGGCAGGCGGATGAATCGGTCGAGAAGGCACGCGGGCAGGTGGCGTCCCTCTTGAATGCCGATCCGCGCGAGATCATCTGGACTTCAGGCGCAACCGAGGGAAACAATCTCGCCATCAAGGGGGCGGCGTCGTTTTACCGCACAAAGGGCCGGCATATCATCACGGTCACCACGGAGCACAAGGCTGTGCTGGATACCGTACGCGATCTGGAACGCACCGGATTTGAAGCGACCTATCTCACGCCGGAATCGAACGGCATTCTTGATCTTGCCAAGCTGGAGCAGGCAATTCGCCCGGATACCATCCTGGTATCGGTAATGATGGTCAACAACGAAATCGGTGTGATCCAGGATGTCGAGTCAATCGGCAAGCTGTGCCGTGAGCGTGGCGTACTGTTTCATTGCGATGCCGTGCAGGCGGCGGGCAAGGTGGGCATCGATCTCGCCAGACTTCCGATCGATCTGCTCACGGTGACAGCGCACAAGGTGTATGGCCCCAAGGGAATTGGCGCATTGTACGTGCGGCGCAAACCGCGCGTGCGGCTGGACGCGCAGATTCATGGCGGCGGCCATGAACGCGGTTTTCGCTCGGGCACGCTGCCGACCCATCAGATCGTCGGCATGGGCGAAGCGTTTGAAATCGCCAGGTGCGAGATGGATGAAGAGCTGAAGCGCATACGCAGGCTACGGGACAAGCTGCTCGACGGCGTGCGGCACATGGAAGCGGTGTATATCAACGGCGACATGGAAAAACGCATTCCGAACAATCTCAACATCAGCTTTGCCTATGTCGAGGGTGAATCCTTGATGATGGCGATCAAGGAGCTTGCCGTGTCGAGTGGATCGGCCTGCACTTCGGCAAGTCTTGAGCCTTCTTATGTCCTTCGCTCGCTTGGCTTGAGCGACGAGATGGCACACAGCTCGTTGCGCATCACGCTGGGAAGGTTCACCACGGAAAGCGAAATCGATTGCGCAATACGCGTGCTCAACGAAAAAGTAGCCAAGCTGAGAGACATGTCCCCGCTTTGGGAGATGGTTCAAGCAGGCGTGGATATCAGCCAGGTCGAATGGGCGGCTCACTAGCACGATGACTATCGCCGCTCTCATCTATGGTTCCGGCATCGATCCGGCCTTGGTTCTCGAGAAAGTGGTCGCGAAGCTGCGTCAACGCGGGGTTGCGCTCGCCGGCGTGATTCAGCACAGCGGTGAAGACTGCTCGATGACACTGGAACTTCTCCCTTCCGGTTTGCGCATACCGATGTCGCAAAGCCTCGGTGCCGGCTCTGCCGCCTGCAGACTGGATTCGGGTGCGCTGGCGCAGGCAGCATCCTTGGTAAGAAAAGAGATCGATACATCTCCTGAATTGGTGGTGTTCAACAAGTTTGGCGCGCAGGAGGCAGCTGGAGGCGGAATGCGCGACGAGATGCTGAGGGCCGTCATGGCAGGCCTGTCGATCATCGTCCCGGTGCGCGACAGCCTGCTGCCACAGTGGAAAGAGTTTGTCGGGGACGAGTTCGTGCTGCTTGACTGCGACCCGGAAGCAGTGCTGGCATGGTGGGACGCACAGATGCAACACTCAATTACCTGAATTTTTCAGACCGGTTTTCTGCCAAGGTTGGCAGGCGGGTTGCAGTCACGATCCATACCGCTGAGTCGGGTGAACACAACGGAATCAATGTAGTGAAAAAAGAAAAGACGCTTCCTAACGAACAGCTTCGTCAACAATTGCGCCAAGCGGCACTGGAATACCACGAGTTTCCCACTCCCGGAAAAATCAGCGTCACCCCCACCAAGCAGCTCACCAACCAGCGCGATCTGGCACTGGCCTATTCCCCCGGCGTGGCCGCCGCCTGCGAAGAGATCGTCGCCGACGCGGCCAACGCCTTCAAATACACCGCCCGTGGCAACCTGGTCGCCGTGATCACGAACGGCACTGCCGTGCTCGGCCTCGGCCCGATCGGCCCGCTAGCCGCCAAGCCGGTCATGGAAGGCAAGGGCGTGCTGTTCAAGAAGTTCGCCGGCATCGACGTGTTCGATATCGAAGTCAACGAACTCGATCCCGACAAGCTGTGCGACGTCATCGCCGCGCTCGAACCCACCTTTGGCGGCATCAATCTGGAAGACATCAAGGCGCCCGAATGCTTCTACATCGAGCGCAAGCTGCGTGACCGGATGAAGATTCCCGTCTTCCACGACGATCAGCACGGCACCGCCATCATCGTCGGCGCCGCCATCCTGAATGGCCTCAAAGTGGTCGGCAAGGACATCAAGCAATGCAAGCTGGTCGTGTCCGGCGCCGGCGCGGCGGCGCTGGCCTGCCTCGACCTGATCGTCGACCTCGGATTCCCGATCGAGAATATTTACGTCACCGACCTGGCCGGCGTCGTCTACAAGGGTCGCGCCGAACTGATGGATCCGGACAAGGAACGCTTTGCGCAGGACACCGGCGCACGCACCCTGGCTGAAGTGATCCCCGGCGCCGACATCTTCCTCGGCCTGTCGGCCGGCGGCGTGCTCAAGCCGGAAATGGTCAAGGAAATGGCGGCCAAGCCCTTGATCCTGGCGCTGGCCAATCCGACGCCGGAAATCCTGCCCGAGGAAGTCAAGGCCGTGCGTGACGACGCGGTGATTGCCACCGGCCGTTCGGATTATCCCAACCAGGTCAACAACGTGCTGTGCTTCCCGTACATCTTCCGCGGGGCGCTCGACTCCGGTGCGACGACCATCACGCGCCAGATGGAAATCGCCACCGTCCATGCGATCGCCGATCTGGCCCAGGCCGAGCAATCGGACATCGTTGCCAGCGCCTACGGCATCAGCAACCTGGCCTTCGGCCCCGAGTACGTCATTCCCAAGCCCTTCGATCCGCGCCTGATGATGAAGATTGCGCCGGCCGTGGCAAAAGCGGCGGCGGACTCCGGTGTGGCATCGCGCCCGATCCTGGACATGCAGGCCTATATCAGCAGTCTGCAGCAATTCGTCTACCGCAGCGGTACCTTCATGAAGCCGATCTTCCAGATCGCGAAGAAGGCGCCGGCCGCGAAGAAGCGCATCGTCTTCGCCGAGGGCGAGGAAGAACGCGTCTTGCGCGCCGTGCAGGTGGTGATCGACGAGAATCTCGCCAAGCCGATCCTGGTCGGCCGGCCGGCCGTGCTGGCGCAGCGCATCGAGAAGTTCGGCCTGCGCATACGCCCCGAGATCGATTTCGAAATGATCAACCCGGAATACGACGAGCGCTATCGCGAGTACTGGCAGGAATACCTGGCGA
This sequence comes from Noviherbaspirillum sp., assembly GCF_035254865.1. Classification (GTDB taxonomy): domain Bacteria; phylum Pseudomonadota; class Gammaproteobacteria; order Burkholderiales; family Burkholderiaceae_D; genus Noviherbaspirillum. The sequence goes on along the minus strand of NZ_DATFAF010000033.1, from coordinate 586 downwards.
TGACGCGTCGCAAGGGCGTCACCGAGCAATATGCGAAGCTGGAAATGCGTCGTCGCCACACGCTGATCGGCGCCATGGTCATCCACAAGGGCAACGCCGACGGCATGATCTGCGGCACCTTCGGCACCGTGCCGCTGCATCTGCATTACATCGACCAGGTGCTCGGCAAGCGCGAAGGCGTCAACGTCTATGCGGCGATGAATGCGCTGATCCTGCCTGACCGTCAGATCGTCCTGGTGGATACCCACGTCAACGAAAACCCGACGGCGGAACAGATCGCCGAAATCACCATCATGGCGGCGGAGGAAATGCGTCGCTTCGGCTTGCATCCGCGTGCCGCCTTGCTGTCGCATTCCAATTTCGGAAGCAGCAACAGCGAGTCCGCCAAGAAGATGCGGGCCGCGCTGGCCATCATTCGCGAACTGGCGCCGGATCTGGAAGTCGATGGCGAGATGCACGGTGACACCGCGCTCGACGCGACATTGCTGAAGACGATGATGCCCGACTCGCCGCTCACGCGGGAAGCCAATCTGCTGGTCCTGCCGAACATCGACGCCGCGAATATTTCCTACAACCTGATCAAGAC
>NZ_DATFAF010000032.1:0-22044 GCF_035254865.1 Noviherbaspirillum sp. | reverse complement strand
GCGAGGGCGAGTTATTTCGCTTCCTGCTTTTGCCTGCAGCGCTTCGGGCACCCCGACAGGGGCGGAGACTTTGCGGTCGCCTTTCTTTGCTTACTTTCTTTGGCGAAGCAAAGAAAGTGAGCGGCTGCCGGGCCGCCCCCGGCAAGCATCCACGAAGAGACGACAATGCCGGGTCACCGAAGAAATCCCTTGCACCCCACGGAACAGTCCTTATTCGCTTCCCCTATGCTTCTGTAACATCAAGCGCACCAGATCGGGAATGCGTTGCGTGCCGAGCTTGGCCATCATGCGCGCCTTGTGCACTTCCACCGTGCGCGGGCTGATGCCGAGCAGATCGGCGATCTCGCGGTTGTGGCGGCCCGCGACCACCAGTTCCATGACTTCCCGCTCGCGCGCGGTGAGGGTCGCCAGCAGTTGCTCGAACTCGGCCGCCTGACCGTGCGCTTCCTGCACGGTGGATTGACGGCGGAATGCTTCGTCGATGGCAGCCATCAGCTTGTCATGGTCGATCGGCTTTTCCAGGAAATCGACCGCCTGCGAGCGAAAGGCTTCACGCGCGGATTCCACATCGCCGTGGCCGGTCATGACGATGACGGGGAGGGTGCTGCCCAGTTCCAGCAAGCGCTTCTGCAGCGCCAGCCCGTCGATGCCGGGCATGCGGATGTCGATGAGGATGCAGCCGCGCCAGTCCGGGCGATACGCCGCGAGGCAGCTTTCCGCATCGGCGAACAAGGTGATCGGATAGCCTTGCACGCTCAGCAGCAGGCCGAGCGCATCGCGCACCGACTGGTCGTCGTCGACGATGAAGACGGTATATCCGCTAGGTGGCATGATCGCTTCTCTCCCTTTTTCCTTCGACCGGCAGAATCAGTTTGAATATGCCGTGGTCGGCCGGTTCCGCCAGCAGATTGCCGCCGTGCGCTTCGGCAATCGCGCGGCTGATGGTCAGCCCCAGCCCGAGGCCGCTTGCCTTCGAGGAATGAAATGCTTCGAACAGGTGCGCCGCCAGTTCCGCCGGCACGCCGCTGCCGGAATCCTCGATGCGAATGCAGACCGAGCGCGGATTTTCCAGCCTAGCCGTGATGCGGATGCTGCGTTTCCCGCTGGGCTGGGCGGCAACCGCATCGAATGCATTGGACAACAGATTGCGCAGGACCACCTCGATCTGCAGCCTGTCCGCCAACAGCGTGCAGGCTGGTAGCTCTGCGATACTCAGCGCGACATCCTGCTCCCGGGCGCGCTTCTCGAACGGCTCGCTCGCGGCGGACAGGAGCGCGGCCAGCGGCACGTGTTCAAGCTGCGTGGCGCCGGTGCGGAAGAAATCGCGCAGGCGGCGCACCACCTCGGCGGCGCGATGCGACTCCGCCACCATGCGCCGGATGACATCGCGCAGGCGTTCTCCGGTATCGCCTTGCGCGAGCAGCTTTTCGCATGCGCCGCCATAAGCGGAGAGGGCCGTCAGGGGTTGATTGATTTCATGCGCGAGGGCGCCCGCCATTTCGCCGGCGGCGGCCAGCCGCAGGGTCTGGCGCAGCTCCGCGCTGACGCGCTGCTTTTCGTCGACCACCACGCCGATGAAAAAGCCGAGCAATGCCAGCACCACCGTGAGCGTCTGGATTTCGAGCACGGTCACCGCGGGAAAACCGAGCAGCTGCACGCTGCCGATAATGCCGAGCTGCACCATGGTCGCTCCGAGCACGGCACCGGTCAAACCGTCTTTTGCAGCCATCCAGACGATGGGCAGGAACAGGACATAGAAGTACTTGTAGTTGGCTTGCGCGCCGATGCCGAATGCCACCCACAGGCTGAGGAGCATGACCAGGAAATACACCGCCATGCGCCAGGTCAGGCAGACCGCGCGCAGTTTGGCGCGTCCGCGCTCGTCCAGCAGCATCCAGAAAATCGGCATCGAGACGATGATGCCGACGCAATCGCCGACCCAGTAGCGCAGCAGCGCACTGCTCCAGGCCTCGGGCGGAATCAGCCGCGTGAAGGACAGCGCGGAGACGAACACGACGCTGTTGAGCAGCGTGCCGAGCGCAATGATGATGACCCACTCGATCAGGCCATGCAGGTCCGTGAACAGGCTGGTGCCCGCCAGCCGTCGCCGCAGCAATGCCGCGATGGCCCAGTAGCCGCAGGTCAGCAGCGCCGACAGTGCAAACCATAAGAGCAGCGCGGCAGGAAGATGGCGCACCCATGCATCCGCGATCAGGATCGCCACGCCGAGCGTCGCCGCCGCCCGGGGACCGAAGCGCAGCACATAGACCAGGCCGAGCGCGGCCGCCGGGCTCCAGGGTGTGATGTTCAGGCCGTACAGCGGATGAATATAGCTCACCCAGTCGAGAGCGACATACCCCAGGACCAGCACGAGCACGTCGTGCCAGCCGAAACGCAAAACGGGAAACATGGACGCCACCTGACTGTTCCGTGGTTTCAAATTGTCATTGTGTGCGTTCATGGCCGCGTTGGTAATTCGCAGGAGCCCGTAAGGGTTTCACTTAGTGAGTGTTATGGATGTCCACGGAATACACGGAAATCACGGAAGAAATCCTTGGGTTTTTTGCTTTTTTTTGGAGCACGCCGAGCATCCATATCGCCTTTTGTGGGCAAGGATTTCAGTTCCATGGCGGGGAAATTATAGATATCCACAAGAGACAAAAAAATTGCTGCTTTCCGCGCCTTCCGTGTATTCCGTGGACATCCATAACGTCCTCTGCTCACCGCTTGATTTATCCGGACGCGCTACCGGTTGTCTGATAAGCGGCCCCAGGAGCAATGGTACCAGCGCTCGCCGCGGAGAAGTTGATAGTGGTTTGCCGTACGCGCCCGCCCCAATTTTCAAGGGCAGGTTGCGCGCCTAAGATGCAAGCCATCACAACCCATTCCGTATATCAGGCCATGACATCGCTCGCACCGAATTCTGTTGAAGTGATCGCAGCGGTCGTCTTTGCCGTCGCTGTCCTGCACACTTTCTCGACCAGGATCTTTTCGCAATTGGCGATCCTGCAACCGGGTCATGCCGGGCTCTGGCATTTGCTGGGCGAGGTAGAGGTCGTGTTCGGGTTCTGGGCGCTGGTCCTGATGGTGTTCATGTTCGGCATCATGGGCAAGGATGAAACCATTCACTATCTCGATGGGCGCAACTATACCGAGCCGATGTTTGTGTTTGTCATCATGGTGATCGCGGCCAGCAAGCCGATCCTGCAAGCCGTGCTGGCGCTGGTCCGCAAGCTGGCCCATGCGATTCCGATTCCCGACGCGCTGGCGGTCTATTTCCTGTGTCTCTCGCTGGTTCCCATGCTCGGCTCCTTCATCACCGAGCCGGCGGCGATGACGCTTGCGGCAATACTGCTGCGAAACAGTTTCTTTACCAATCATCTGAGCAACCGCCTGCAGTATGCGAGTCTCGGTGTGCTGTTTGTCAATGTCTCGATCGGCGGCACGCTCACCTCGTTTGCCGCGCCGCCGGTGCTGATGGTTGCCGCGACCTGGGGTTGGGACACGCCGTTCATGCTGGCGCATTTCGGCTGGAAGGCGGCCATCGCGGTGTTTGTGAACGCTGCCGCGGTAACCTGGTTGTTCCGCAAGGAGATCGTGGAGAAGGGCCCGGCTGCCGTCAACGCCGAGCAGCCGGGAAGCGTGCCGTCGCTCATCGTCGGGGTGCATGTGGCGTTTCTGGCGGCGGTGGTCACCTTTGCCCATCATCCGGTCATCTTCATGGGCCTGTTCCTGTTCTTCCTGGGCTTTACGCATGCCTACCAGCGACATCAGGACAAGCTGATCCTGCGCGAAGGCCTCATGGTGGCCTTCTTTCTCGCGGGTCTGGTGACGCTTGGCGGTCTTCAGCAGTGGTGGCTGGAAGCGACTCTTTCACAGGTCGATTCGACATCGCTTTACTACATTGCCACGACCTTGACCGCCGTGACCGACAACGCGGCCCTGACTTACCTGGGGTCGCTGGTGGAAGGCGTCACGCCCGAATTCAAGTACGCGCTCGTTGCCGGGGCGGTGACGGGCGGCGGTCTGACGGTGATTGCCAATGCGCCGAATCCGGCCGGGTTCTCGATTCTGAAAGGCTACTTCCGCAATTCGGCGATCAGTCCAGGCGGTTTGTTCGCCGCGGCGGCCCTGCCGACCTGCGTCGCCATTCTTGCCTTTCAGCTTCTCTAATGGAGGCCGCGATGAGTGACATGACCAATATGAACGACTTCAGCCGCGCTGGCGGCGGGGCACCTCTTCACCTGCTGATTCCGGTGGATGCGACCGAACGCTCGCGCTGGGCCATTCGTTATGCATTGCAGCAGCATCGCGCAGGCACGCCGCTGCGCGTGTCGCTTCTGTTTGTGGCCGTTCCCCCGGATGAATGGCGCATTCTGCGCTACAAGAGCGAGGACGATCTGCTCCGGTTCCAGTCGGCGCGCGGCAAGTTGCTGATGGACGATGCCGCGCGCGAGCTGCAGGAGGCAGGCATTGATGTCGAATACCTGATGCGCGAAGGCGATGTCGCCTTTCATATCATTGACATGGCCGAGCAGTGCGGCTGCGATGCCATCGTGATGCCGGTTCCGTATCCTCGTCTCGTCAAACTGCTGTCGGTGGATGTCGCACGCGAGGTGTTGCGCCGGCAGCGCTCGGTTCCCATGATCAGCGTGGGCGCGGACGGCGTCCCGGTGGCGATGTGATCCGTCTTCCTATCCGTGCTCTCGTCCCCGCCGTTCGCGCGGGCGATAGTGCTCTTGCAGGTATTGGGCCAGCCACGCGTGGATCTCGCGCGGCATCGCGACGCCGTCGACCGGCTCTCCCGAGTCCAGCATGCGTGTGCCTTCTCCGTAACTGACCGAGGCTGCCACCGGCATCGCGCGCTGATCCTGCAAGCGCCACATGACGAACACCTTCGGTTCCGGCGCCACCCAGTTTTCGAAGTAGCCGTCGTCTTCATCCGGGTAGATGTCGAGGTGCAGTCCCGACACGAGGTAGGACTCGCCGTCTTCGCTGCGGCCGAGCGGGGTGACAGGCGCCAGGCCGCCGGGATCGGGTACGACGCCAGCAGCCGACCATGCGTCGCCTGCCCATTTGTGGCGTATGGTTCGGCGCTGCATGACCACGGCGATCGGCATTCTGGCCATACGCATTATTGGTTGTCTCCTCTATAGGCGGGTCGGGCTTACTTGATCTTGTCCGGCGGCCCCTGCTTTTCCGGCTGCTTGACATCGGTGCTGGGCGCCGCCGTGCCGAGCTTTTCGCTGCGCACCGGAACTACCGCTTCCGCCGCGGCCGAGGGGGGATGCGTCTTGCCGCCGCCGGCGCGCCAGCGTGCGGCGATCTTGTCCATGGTCGCGTCCAGCATTTCCTTTTCCTTGGCTGCCTGTGCTGCTGCCTGCTCCTTCTTGGCGGCCGCGGCCTGTTGCTGTTCCGGTGTCGGCGGCGGCAACTTGGCGGCGGCGCCGACGGAGAACAATCCTGCCAGCAGGATCGCCGCCCTCAGCGACCTTGGTTTTCGCTTGTGCATGGCTCTGTCCTTTCGACTACTTCGGAGCCGGCGCGGCTTTCGTGCCGGCTGCCCCTGGCGTGGTGCCGCCCATGGCTGGTCCGCTCGTCGTGCCGCCCGCGCCTTCGGGAATGCCCGGCGTGCCGCTGACGCTGCCGCTCGGCGTCGCCGCCTGGCCGCGCTTGCCTTCGTCGCCGCCGACTTTCGCGGTAGCCCCCGCGCTGCTGGCGCGCGCCATGATTTCGCCACTGGTGCCGCCGCCCGAGGTGACGCCGCCGGGGAAATGGGTCTGACTGACATCGGCGCTGGCGGGCGAGGTGCCGCTCTTGTTGCATCCGGCCAGTGCGGTCGTCAGCGCGACGGAAAGTCCGAGAAGAATGGCGCTTCTGCTGTCCATGGTGTTGTTCCTTCCTCAGCTTCCGGGGCGCGGCGTGGTGCCGGGTGGAATCGGACGGCCGGGCGTGACGGCATGGCGGCTTTCCGCCTGCACTTCGTCGTACCAGAGTTCGTGGTGCGTCCTCGCCCATTCCTCGTCGACCGTGCCGTAACGCATGGCCTCGTAGGCGCCGGGCGTTCCCAGCGTGCCGAGATAGATATGTCCCATCGCGGCGATGATGTATAGCGTCGCGCCGGCGAGGTGGAAATAATTGGACATCTGCAGCAGATAACGGGTGAAACCGGTATTCGCGCCGGCATTGATGAAGTAGGGGAAGTCCAGCATCAGCCCGGTTAGGGACATGACGAGGCCGAGCAGCGTGACGCCGCCCCAGAACCACAGTTTTTCGCCGGGATTGAAATAGCCGGTCGGCACATGTTCATGGCTGACCATGCCGCCGGCCTTGCGGATCCAGACCCAGTCGCCGCGAACGAAGCGGTTCTTGCGCACGAAGTTGAAGAACAGGATGATCGAGCAGGCAATGAACAGCGGCCCGACGAAGTTGTGCAGATACTTCGAGATGACGGCAAACCACGAGAACACTTCATGGCCCATCCATGGCAGCAGTACCTTCTTGCCGAACAGGACGATCAGGCCGGTGATGGCCATGGTCAGGAAAGCGATTGCCGTCGTCCAATGGATCAGCCGGTCCCAATCCGAAAAGCGCTGTATCTTGCGTCCTGTGGCCGGATGTTCGAGGCGCGCCGGGCCGAAGGCGCGATAGAAGCCGAAGAGCAGCAGCGGCACAACCAGGACCAGCACGCCGGAAATGGTGGCGAAGCTGCCGTTGCGCAGGACGCGCCAGGTGTTGCCGCCGCGCTGGAGGATCACATCCTGTTCCGGCATGAAGCCGGGCGGAATGATGTAGTGCCGGTCGAAATGCTCGCGTCCCGATGCGGCATCGCCGTAGCCGGGCTCCGGCAAGTCTTTTTCAACCTGCAGGATGGTCTGCTCTTCCGCATAGGCGGGATGCGCGCTGTCGTTGGGGACCGCCGCGCGCGCCGTCAGGGGAAGCCATGCCAGCAGCAAGCCCAGCAACATGGCCAGCAACAGGGCAGGCCAAAGGTGCGGTCGGATAGGGGCGAGAAGCATGTCTACCTCCGGTCGTTGGTCCGGTTGTATTCGTTCTGGCGCAGATTGCGATTGGAAATCGCCGCATACCATGCCAGCCGGTCATTGTGGAAATTGGCCTGCGGCGGCAGGTTGTCCGCCTTGCCGTTGTACTGGCCGTTGATCCAGGCCGGGTGCTGCTCGACTTCCAGACAGCCGGTCAGCAGCAGCGGCATCATCAGCACCATCGGCGCCATCAGGAGTCGCGAGTTCGTCATGTCGGCAGCTTTCGTGGATTGTTCTGGAAATCGTTCAGGTCCTGGTTGGGGCGCGGCCCGCTGCCCTTGGCCTTGATCTCGCCGGCCTTGGACGGTTGGTAGGCAATGTCCCAGCCCCACAGCTCCGGCCCGTAGCCCCGGATTTCGACGCGCGCCTCGTAAATCTTGGCGATGGTGTTGGCGTCGCCGGCCAGCAGGGCCTTGGTGCCGCATTGCTCGGCGCAGACGGGCAGCTTGCCTTCGCTGATGCGGTTGCGTCCGTATTTCTGGAATTCGGCTTCGGTATTGTCCGGCTCCGGGCCGCCCGCGCAGTAGGTGCATTTGTCCATCTTGCCGCGATGATTGAAGGCGCCGGTCTCCGGGAATTGCGGAGCGCCGAACGGACAGGCGAAATAGCAGTAGCCGCAGCCGATGCAGGTGTCCTTGTCATGCAGCACGATGCCGTCTTCGGTGTGGTAGAAGCAGTCCACCGGACAGACCGCCATGCAGGGCGCGTCGGTGCAGTGCATGCAGGCGACCGAGATGTAGTGCTCGCCCGGCACGCCGTCGTTGATGGTCACGACACGGCGGCGATTGACGCCCCACGGCGTTTCATTCTCGTTCTTGCAGGCGGTGACGCAGCCGTTGCAATCGATGCAGCGCTCCGTATCGCAAATGAACTTCATTCTGGCGGCCATGCGGGTCTCCGTGTCAGTGTTTTGTCAGTGCGTTGTCAGTACTTCGCCAGCCTGCAAAGCGAGGCTTTCGTTTCCTGCATCATCGTCACGATGTCGTAGCCGTAGGTCCAGCCGGTATTGGCCGCCTCGCCGCGCACGATGGGCGCCGCGCCCTGCGGATAATGCGGTTCAAGATCCTCGCCCATCCACCATCCGCCGAAATGGAAGGGCATCCACACCAGTCCTTCCGGCACGCGCTGGGTCACCAGCGTATGCACTTTCAGACGCGCGCCGGTCGGCGTCTCGACCCAGACGAACTCGCCGGTCTTGACGCCGGTGCGCGCCGCATCGAGCGGATTGACTTCGACGAACATGGCCTGCTGCAACTCGGCCAGCCAGGGGTTGGAGCGCGTTTCATCGCCGCCGCCTTCATACTCGACCAGGCGGCCGGAGGTCATGATGAGCGGATAGTCCTTCACGAAATCCACCGCCTGCACGCTCTTGAACAGCGTCGGCAGGCGCCAGAAGGCCGCCTTGTCGTCATAGGTCGGATATTGCGCGGCCAGGTCGCGTCGCGGCGTGACCAGCGGCTCGCGGTGCACCGGCACCGGGTCGGGGAAATTCCAGACATTGGCGCGCGAGCGCGCATTGCCGAAGGGCGCGCAGCCATGCTGGATCACCACGCGGATGATGCCGCCGGAGGGATCGGTCTTCCAGTTCTTGCCTTCCGCCAGCGCCTGTTCCTGTGCCGTCAGTTCGTTCCACCAGCCGAGTTTTTTCAGGAAGACATGGTCGAATTCCGGATAGCCGGTGTCGATCTCGCTGCCCTTCGTGGTCGAGCCGTCCGCCGCCAGCAGCGGCGCGCCGCTGTGCTCGACACCCCAGTTGGCGCGGAAGGGCAGGCCGCCTTCGATCACCGGTTTCGACAGGTCGTACAGGATGGGTGTGCCGGGATGCTTCAGCTCCGGCGTGCCCCAGCAGGGCCAGGGCAATCCGTAGTAGTCGCCCTTGCAGGGGCCGGACTCGGCGAGCAGGGTGGTCGGATTGAAGGTGTGCTTGTTCTGCATGTGCAGCTTCAGGCGCTCCGGCGAACAGCCGGTGTAGCCGATGGTCCAGCAGGACCGGTTGATCTCGCGCAGGATGTCCTCGATCACCGGCTCGTCCTTGACGACCTTGATGTTCTTGCACAACTCGTTCGCAAAGCCGAACTTCTTCGCGAACAGGTACATGATTTCATGGTCGGTCTTGCATTCGAACAGCGGCTGGATCACGCGCTCGCGCCATTGCAGGCTGCGGTTGGAGGCGGTGACCGAGCCCGGGCTCTCGAATTGCGTCGCGGCCGGCAGCAGATACACGCCGTCCTTGCGGCCGTGCATCGCGGCCGTCATGCTGGGATAGGGATCGATCACGACCAGCATGTCGAGTTTCTGCATCGCCGCCTTCATGTCCGGCAGGCGCGTCTGGCTGTTGGGCGCATGACCCCAGTAGAACACCGCACGCAGATTGCTCGGCTGGTCGATGAATTCGTTCTTTTCCAGCACGCCGTCGAACCAGCGCGACACGGTCATGCCCGGCTTTTCCATCAGCTCCTTGGAGGCAAAGCGCGACAGCATCCAGTTGTAGTCGACGCCCCAGACTGCCGAGAAATGTTTCCACGCCCCTTCTGCCACGCCGTAGTAGCCGGGCAGGGAATCCGGATTGGGGCCGACGTCGGTCGCGCCCTGCACATTGTCATGGCCGCGATAGATGTTGGCGCCACCGCCGGCAACGCCGATATTGCCCAGCGCCAGTTGCAGGATGCACAGCGCGCGCACGTTGGCCGTGCCGACGTGATGCTGCGTGATGCCCATGCACCAGACAATCGAGGAAGGGCGATTCTTGGCCAGCATTTCGGCCACGAGCCGGACGGCTTCTTCCGGTATGCCGGTCACATCCGACACCTTGTCCGGCGTCCATTTCGCCACTTCCTTGCGCACGTCGTCCATGCCATAGGTGCGGCGCGCGATGTATTCCTTGTCTTCCCAGCCGTTGTTGAAAATGTGCCACAGCACTCCCCACACGAAGGGAATGTCGGTGCCGGGACGAATGCGCACATAGTGGTGGGCAAAGCGCGCGGTGCGCGTGAAGCGCGGATCGACCACGATCATCTTTGCACCCAGTTCCTTCGCGTGCAGGAAGTGCAGCATCGAGATCGGATGTGCTTCGGCCGGATTGGAGCCGATGAACATCACCGCCTTGCTGTGCGAGAGATCGTTGAAGGAATTGGTCATCGCGCCGTAGCCGAAGGTCTGGGCCACGCCGGCCACCGTCGTCGAATGGCAGATGCGCGCCTGGTGATCGCAATTGTTCGAGCCCCACATCGACACGAACTTGCGCAGCAGGTAGGACTGCTCGTTGTTGTGCTTGCTGGAGCCGATCCAGAAGATCGCATCCGGCCCGGACTTCTCGCGGATTTGCAGCAGCTTGTCGCCGATCTCGTTGATCGCCTGGTCCCAGGAAATGCGCTGGTACTTGCCGTCGACTAGCTTCATCGGATAGCGCAGGCGGCGCTCGCCGTGCCCGTGCTCGCGCACCGATGCGCCTTTCGCGCAATGCGCGCCCATGTTGAAGGGCGAGTCGAAAGCGGTATCCTGGCGCACCCACACGCCGTTCTGCACGATGGCGTCCACCGAACAGCCGACCGAGCAGTGGGTGCAGATGGTGCGCTTCAACTCCGGCCCGGCGGCAGCGGCGGCCGGCGCACTCGCCCCTTCGGCCGCAGCGGCGGGTTGAATCACGTTCAAGGGCAACTGGCGTGCGAGGACGGCGGCGCCCGCCGTCACGCCGGTGCGCATGAGAAAGCTGCGCCGGTTCATGGTCGACGAGGCGGCCGAGCCATTTCGCTCCGCACTCCTGCGCACCAGCGTGGCCTGCCCGTCGGCGCCGCCGGATTTCCGAACAAGGGACATGATTGACGCCTCCTCAGAAAGCCGCGGTGGAATAGTATTTCCGGATGTGTTCGGTTTCGTGATAGCCCTTCGCGTCGGAAGGGGCGGAAGGGGGTGAAGACGCGGCAGGCGGATCTGTCTTGATGCCGGATTGTGGCGTCAGCAGCGCGGCGGCGCCGGCGAGCGCCGGCATGCCGACGGCCGCGGCCAGAAAGTTGCGCCGTGACGCGGTCTTTGAATGATGGGCCGCCTTGTTCTTGTCCATGTTCTCGCTCCTCCGACTCACTTCACTGAACTTCGCATGCCTCATCCATCGTGAACGCCTCGGCTTCGATCTCGAAGAAGGCCTGGATGAAATCGGCAACCCGCTGATAGAAATTCGCGCCCGGTGCATCACGAACGTGGTCCAGGCACGGCAAATACCATGTGGCGATGTGCTTCTCGAAAAAAGTCTTTTGCACGGCAAGTGGCCGTGGCGCGACGCCCGGGGCGCCGGCGATCAGGATGCGCATCGCTTCGCACAAGGCGCCGAGATGGTCTTCCAGTTCGCCGCTACCCGCAGCGCGGGACAGGCCGAGGCGCGCCAGGTCCGCGCGCAATCCCGCCAGTGGCTTTTCCATCATGAAGCCGGCCAAGTACAGCGATGCGTAAGGATTGATCAGTGGCGTACCGATGCTGATGAACAGGGCGTCGAATTCCTCACGTACGGCGTCGGCGTCGATCACGCCGGCGGCAAGAATCAGTTTTTCCCAGGCGAGTTCCAGCGGATTGCCGGCTTGTCCGGCAACAAGCGAATCGGCGCCGGCCAGGGCGCTCAGCAGCGCCGCGTCAGGCGCACGGAGCAGCAGGCGCGCGATGAGCGCATAGAAGTCCGCGCGGGCCAGTTCGTCCGCGTCGGCCTGCGCCTGTGCCATATGCTCCGCATGCGCGGCTTCGGGCCGATTCATTCGACGCGCTTTCTGTTCAAATGCGCCTCCACGGACAATGTGTGCTGTCGGGCAGGAAATGGGCTCAAAGTACACGCACCGACCGTTATTTGATTCAGGAATGGCCAAATGTTTCTCCTGCCGGCTTCAAAACGAGAACTAGTCGACAACGATTTGCGTCTCATCAAACGCCGATCGGCAACAATGCGGCGCGGAATCACGGCCGCCGCACCGAGGTGAACGCGCCCGGGTTGGACTGCATCAGGTCGATCACGCGGCAGTCGCCGCACATCTTCAGCCGCTCCAGATTGGCGCTGAATGCATCATGTGCCGCCAGTCTTGCCAGCATGCTTTCAATCACTTTCTCCGTGCCGAAGGGCTTGTTGCAGCGTATGCAGGAGAAGGGCCGCGATTCATTCAGTACTAGCGGATTTTTCGCCGCATCGCGCAGGTTCAGCCGGGGCACGAGCGTAAGCGCGTTCTCGGGGCAGGTCTGCACGCACAGGCCGCATTGCACGCAATTTTTTTCGATGAAGCGCAGCTGCGGCCGGTCGGCGGTGTCCATCAGCGCGGACGAAGGGCAGGCGCCGGCGCATGCCATGCACAGGGTGCAGGCGGCGGAATCGACTTGCACGCTGCCGAAAGGCGCACTCGCCGGAAGCGGAATTTCCTCTACCTTCGCGGGAGCGTGTTCCTGCAGATGTCCGATGGCGAAATCGAGCGTATCGCGCTTGTCGGCAAAGGCATTGAATCTGGCCGGCACTCCCGGCACTTCACCGCGCGGCGCATGCAGCAGGGCCGCGTCCAGCGCTTCCGGTGTCGCAGCCTCGATCAGCTGCAGATGGGTGCCGCCGTAGCCGAGGCCCGACAGGATCGCCTGTGCAATCTGCATCTGCTCTCTCAGCGCGGTCATGTACTGCGGCGCTTCTTCGCCGGTGGCGAGCACGGCGACGCCGGATGCGCCCCAGGCAATGGCGCTCAGCCACAGGTCGATGCCGGCCGAGGCGACGTGATGCAGCGCCAGCGGGATGACGCGCGCCGGAAGGCCGCGCAAGCGCTTGCTGCCTTTGGCCAGGCGACCCAGCGTATTGATCAGCGCGGTGCCGCCTTCCTTGCTGTGGAACAGCAGCGCCGGCTGCTTGCCGCCGGCTGCCGCATAGGTGCTGAGCAGCGTTTTCAGACGCCGTCCCAGATACGGCGCATCGGGATAGCCATAGCCGAGCGCGCCCGACGGGCAGACCGTGGTGCAGGCGCCGCAGCCCATGCACAGATGCGGATCCACCTTGATGTGATTGCGGTTGCTGCCGGACGTGCTGATCGCGCCGGTCGAACAGACGTCGATGCAGGCGGTGCAGCCGGTTTTCCGGTTGCGGCTGTGGGCGCAGAGCTTTTCCTTGTAGCGAAAGTATTTCGGCTTCTCGAATTCGCCGACCAGTTGGCCCAGGGGCAGCGCCGCTTCATGCTCGACCGCGATGTCGTTCGCGGGCGCGGCATAGCCTTGCGGCGGTTCGTGCAGCGTGATCAAGGGCGTCGGGGACAGATCGAATACCAGGTCGCATTGCAGCTCTTGCCGAATTGGCTGCCGCGCGAAATCGATGGCGCCGACCGCGCCGCACGCTTCCACGCAATCGCCATGCCGCTTGCAGCGCTCATGGTCGATCTGGAATACCGGACTGATCGCGTTTTCCGGACAGGCATCGATGCAGGCATTGCATCGCACGCAGCGGTCCAGGTCGATCGGATTGGACTGCTGCCAGTGCACCGTGAAAGCGCCCAGCCAGCCGCCGACCTCGACCTGGGCGCCGGAGAACACCGGATAGCGGCGCGCGTGCGGCATCGAAGTGGTGGCGCGTGCATCGGTCAACAGCAGGCTGACGCTCAACTGCTTGCTCAGGCGCTCCGCCCATGGCAGTGCCCGGTCGGCGCTGCCGATGACCAACACGCGGCCGCGCGAAGAATAGTTCACCACCGGCACCGGATCGGCGGCGGGCAGGGCGGCGTCGGCCAGCAGCGCCGCCATCTTCGGGAGGGCGCTCGCGGCTTGCGCGCCCCATCCCGCGGTTTCTCGCAGGTTGACGAAGCGCAGCGGGACAGCGCCATTTTCCTGTTGCGCGAGTTCCTCGAACAGCGCGCTCTCCTGTGTGCAGCCGACCACCACTGGCGTTGTTCCCTTCAGCGCATCGCGGCAGGCGTCCACTTGTCTGCCGCACAATTCGTGGGCGATCGGAAGGGTTTCTGTCCCGAGCGCCTTGCCGAGTTTTTCGCCTGCGGTGGCGTCGAGCGGCATGCTGCGGTTGCAACTGCAAATCCTGAATGTCGTGTTCATGAAATCCGCCTGTCTGTCATGCTTGCATGTCCGGCATATCCGGTATCTCCGGCGCGGGTGGGTCATTCTTGCCGGCCTTGTCTGGCTCCGGCTCCTGTTCTTGCTCCTCGACGGACGGGAACATGCTGCGCGCGTGCTGCAAGGCCGCGAGCATCGCCGGTGTCAGCGGCGTGGGCCGGGTGTAATCGCCGATATAGACATCGAGGCCGTCCATCGCATTGAAGTGCGGATCGGAAAAGAGCACCTTCATGGCCGCGCGCCGCACTGTCGGGTCGGTCCCTTTCGCGACAAAGAGCGAGTAATCGGAGTCGGCCGCGAGATGCTTCACGTCATCCATGGTCGGCAGCATGGACGCGTCCGCGCTGCCGGAAGCCGTTGCCGGCTTGACGGCATCTTCAACCGGATGGACATCGGGCTTGCCGTTTTCCGCCTTCGCGAATTCGGCTTTCCTTTTTGCCCAGCGCTGGAAAAATCGCTCTGCAGCCATGTCTTGTCCTCGGTTTGACGTCGGTGAGCGCCACTCACGGCGCTGATGCGGATGGATAGAACAACTGCTGTCCGTCCACCTTGAAGGCCGCAATCTTCTTCTGCCCTTCGGCGGACGTCAGCCATTGGATGAACTGCATTGCACCCGCGTAGTTCACTTCCTTGTGTCGCTCCGGATTGACGGCGATCACGCCATACGGATTGAACATTTTCGGATCGCCCTCGACCATGATCGCCAGCCCGGTCTTCGCGCGGTACGCGCCGTAGGTGGCGCGATCGGTCAGCGTATAAGCCTGCAGTTCGCCGGCCATGTTCAGCACCTGGCCCATGCCGACGCCGGCCGACAGGTAGCCGGGTCCGGAGGGCGAGACGCCGAGCTGCTTCCAGTAAGTCTTTTCCATCTGGTCGGTGCCGGAGTTGTCGCCGCGCGAGATGAAGCGGGCCTGCGCGGCGACGATCTTCTTCAGCGCGTGCAGCACATCCTTGTCGCCGCGGATGCCGGCCGGATCGCTGGTCGGGCCGACCAGCAGAAAATCGTTGTACATTACATCGCGCCGGTTCACGCCATATCCCTCGGCCACAAACTTGTCCTCGGACGCACGCGCGTGCACCAGCGTGACGTCGACGTCGCCGCTCCTCGCCAGCTCCAGCGCCTTGCCGGTGCCCACCGCGATCACCTTGACCTTCAGGTGTGTCTGCTGCTCGAACTGCGGCAGCAGCCAGGCGAGCAGGCCAGAGTTTTCGGTGCTGGTGGTGGTCGACAGCCGGAGCGTCTGGGCATTTGCGACCGACATGCCGCAGAGCAGGCCGAGCAGGACCAGAACAACGCGACAGTGCAAGGAAGACAGGCGCATGGTTTATCTTTCATGAGGACGTTGAGGACGTTTTCAGTTGCAGACGGCCGTCGCGCAGCTTCATGCGCTGCATGCCGGAAACCGCGATGAGGTCGCGGTCATGGCAGGCGATGACGATGCTGTTGCCGGCATCCAGCAGGGAGGGAATCAGGCCGATCACCTGCTCCTTCGCCCGGCCGTCGAGATTGGCGGTCGGCTCGTCCAGCAGGAGCAGTCTGGGCGACAGCACCTTGGCGCGTGCCAGCGCGACGCGCTGCTTTTCGCCACCCGACAGCACGGCCGGCTTGCTGCTTCGCAAGTGTGCGATGCCGGCCCATGCCATCGCCTCGTCGACTCGCCTGCCGGCTTCGGCCTTGCTCACGCCGCGCGCCAACAGGCCGTAGGCGATGTTATGGAACAGATTGGTGGAGAACAGCACCGGATGCTGATGCACGTACACGATGGCGTCGCGCATGGCCTTCGGATAAGGGGAGAGCCGTACGCTGTCGCCGCTGAACTTCGCCTCTCCAATGTCGGCCGGCATCAGCCCGGCCAGCACGCGCAGCAGGGTGCTCTTGCCCGAACCGTTGGCGCCGGTCAGCACATAGGCGCAGCCCGCCTCGATGTGCAGTTGATCGATGTCGAGCAGCAGGCGCTGGCCGATTTTCTTTTGCAGACGATGGATGTTCAGCAGGGATTTCATCATGCCCCCATCGAAGAACCGGCATTGCCCTGCAATAGCAGCATTGCGGCATTGATGACCAGCGCAATCGCCATCAAGATGAGGCCGAGCGCGATGCCTTGGGAAAATTCGCCCTTGCTGGTTTCGAGCGCAATCGCGGTCGGAATGGTGCGCGTGTCTCCGGCTATATTGCCGCCCACCATCAGCGCGCAGCCGACTTCCGAAATGACGCGGCCGAAGCCGTTGACGGCAGCGACCATGACGCTGAAGCGTGCTTCATGCAGCACGGTGCACATGAGGCGCCAGCCGGATGCGCCATGCGCGATCGCGGTTTCGGCAATGCGCGGATCGGTCGCCTGCACCGCCGCGAGCGTCAGCGCGATCAGCAGCGGAAGCAGGATCAGCGCATCGCCAAACACGATGCCGGGCTGGCTGAACAACCACTGCAGGCTGCCCATCGGTCCTTGCCGCGACAGCATCATGACCAGCAGCAATCCGATCAGCACAGTCGGCAGGGACAAGGCGGCCTGCGTGAGCCAGATCACGATGCGCCGCCCGGGGAAAACGCGCGTGCCGATCAGATAGCCGAGCACCAGCGCGGGCGGCGCCGCCACCAGCATGCCGAGCAGCGATGTCTTCACGGAAATCCACACGATCTGCCACAGTTCCACGTCTCCTGAAAGAAGAAGGGAAAATGCGGCATGCACGGAATCGTTCAAGCCCATGGAAATCGTGATCGTGAAAATGCGGCGGCCGGTATGCCGCAATGAAAGCCCGGCCTGGCACGCTGTTGAAAGAACCGCTGTGCGATGTTTTCAGCAGCATGCCGACCCATGTTACGACGCTGACATCTGTTTCAGCTTCGCATCACGCAAGGCTTATGACGCTACTCAATAGATGCGGCTCATAATGTAGCCGCTCCTTTCCTGTGAGCAGCAGAAAATGCTTGCCGGTACAGCGCGCGAGCAGGGTCATGCCGAGACGCTGCGCCACCGTATGACCCATGCGCGTGGTGCCGGAACGCGACAGCAGAAAGGGAATGCCCATCTGCGCGCCCTTGATCACCATTTCCGAGGTCAGGCGGCCGGTCGTGTAGAACACCTTGTCGCCGCCGCGCATCTCGTCAAGCCACATTTTTCCGGCGATGGCATCGACGGCGTTATGCCGGCCGACATCTTCGATGAAGTAGAGCAGGCGGCCCTCGGAAGAAAACAATGCGCAGCCATGCACCGAGCCGGCCTGCTTGTAGATCGAGGGCTGGGTGCGGATGGTGTCGACGATATGGTAGAGAACGGACTGCGCCAGTCGTGCATCGGCGGGCAGGGTGATGGTGTCGACTTCCTCCATCAGGTCGCCGAATACCGAGCCCTGACCGCAACCTGTCGTGACCACCTTGCGGGCTGTCCTCTCTTCGATATCGGCGATGCCGGAACGCGTCTTGACCGCCACTGCGTTGACCTCCCAGTCAACCTGCAAGGAGACGATTTCCTCTATGGAACGCACCAGCCGCTGATTGCGCAGATAGCCCAGCGTCAAGGCTTCCGGCGCGCTGCCGAGCGTCATCAGGGTGACGAGTTCGCGCTTGTCCACGTAGACGGTCAGGGGCCGCTCGGCCGGAATTGCAATGGTGGAAGAGCGGCCGCGTTCGTCCAGTACGTCTACTTCATGCGTCAGGTCGATGCTTGCGTGGGACAAGGCGGGTCGATGCGACATTGGGGTAGATCCTGCGGTATGGATTTGCCAGTGTGCCCAATTGCGCGGTCGCAGGATTTGCGGCGCGTCAACCGGACAGGATGATTGAATGAAGACCAGCGTTGAGGAAGTACGTCAACGGATCGTCAACGGAAACCACGGAAACCGCGAAAAAATGCAACACGAGCTCTTTCCGTGTTTTCCGTGCCTTCCGTGGACAGAATGATGGCTTATGCAAGCCAACCGAATGTCCGGCTTTACATCTCGCCTAAGGTCGGATAATCGATATAACCGTTGGCGCCGCCGCTATAGAAGGTCTGCGGATCGGGCGTGTTGAGCGGCGCGCCGCGCTGCAGGCGTTCGACGAGATCAGGATTGGCGAGGAAAGACTGGCCGAAGGCGATCATATCGGCGAGGCCGGCTTGCAGGACTGCGTTGGCGCGCGCCAGGTTATAGCCGCCCGCAACGATCAGCGTGCCGGGATAGAGCGGCCGGAAGAAATGTACGGACAGGTCGGGCATCGGGTGCTCGCCTTGCGGCTGGATCGGTTCGATCAGGTGCAGGTAGGCGAGGTCGAGCGCCGCGAGACGCTTCACGACTGTGCCGAAGGTTTCCTGCGGATGGCGGTCGCACATGTCGTTGAAGGTGCCGCCCGGCGACAGGCGCACACCGACTCGATCGCTGCCCCACACGTCGGCGGTCACGGCAATCACTTCGAGCAGCAGGCGCGCGCGGTTTTCGATGCTGCCGCCATAGCGGTCGGTGCGCTGATTGGTGCCGTCTTCGAGAAACTGGTCAAGCAGATAGCCGTTCGCGCCATGCACTTCGATGCCGTCGAAGCCGGCGATCTTCGCATTGCGCGCGGCCTGCCTGAACTCTTCGACGATGACCGGAATTTCATGCGTCTCCAGCGCGCGCGGCGTGGGGATATCCTTCAGGCCGTCCGCGGTGTAGGTCTGCACGCCGCGCGGCGCGATGGCGGAAGGCGCGACCGGCAGATCGCCGCCGCGGAAGTCGGGATGCGAAATGCGGCCCACATGCCATAGCTGCATGAAGATCACGCCGCCTTTCTGGTGAACGGCGTCGGTCACCTTCGTCCATGCCTGGACCTGTGCCTCGCTGTAAATGCCGGGTGTCGCGATATAACCCTGGCCCCCGGCGCTGGCCTGTGTCGCTTCGGTGATGATCAGGCCGGCACCCGCGCGCTGGCTGTAGTAGGTGGCCGCCATGCTGGAGGGAAGATTGCCCGGCTCGGCACGGCTTCTCGTCAGCGGCGGCATGACCAGGCGGTTCTTCAGTTGCAGGGAGTCCAGTGCGATGGGCGAGAAGACATCGATTTTCGGTGCGGATCTGGTGTTCATGTGTGTCGACTCCGGTAGCCATTGATCGGAGTGTCCGCCAGGGGCGGATATGCCAAGTGTGATGTTACGGCTGGGGTTTGGTTCCGTTGCGCGTTGGGCGTGGCGTACGAGCAGAGGCGTATTTCGCTATCATCATCCTTGTCATCTGCGCGGAGAAGGGTGGAATTGCCCGCCCGCAAAAGCGCAATCTCAGAACAGCGCACCATCTCACCCATACAATTGAAATGACCCAATTTTCCGTTCTCGATCTTTCCCCGATTGCACAAGGCAGCAATGCTGCGCAGTCGTTTCGCAATAGTCTCGACCTCGCGCAGCATGCGGAGCGCTGGGGCTACCATCGCTTCTGGCTGGCCGAGCATCACGGCATGCCGGGCATCGCCAGCGCCGCGACAGCCGTGCTGATCTGCCATATTGCCGGCGGCACTTCCACGATCCGCGTCGGCGCGGGCGGCATCATGCTGCCCAATCATTCGCCGCTCGTGATTGCCGAGCAGTTCGGCACGCTGGAATCGCTCTTTCCGGGCCGCATCGATCTGGGCCTCGGGCGCGCCCCCGGTTCCGACCAGGCCACCGCGCGTGCCTTGCGCCGCAATCTTGCTTCCGACGCCGATGAATTTCCGCAGGATGTGGTCGAGCTGATGGATTATTTTTCCGCTGAATCGCGGCGCTCGGTGCGTGCGGTGCCCGGCGCGGGATTGAAGGTGCCGATCTGGATCCTGGGCTCCAGCCTGTTCGGCGCGCAGCTCGCGGCGGCGCTTGGCCTGCCGTATGCCTTCGCATCGCATTTCGCTCCCGCGCAGATGATGCAGGCGATCGATTTGTACCGCGCGACCTTCCGGCCCTCCGCGCAACTGGACAAGCCCTACGTCATGCTCGGTTTCAATGTTTTCGCTGCTGATACGGATGAAGAGGCGCAATTCCGTGCGACATCGATGCAGCAGGCTTTCGTCAACCTGCGCAGCGGCCGGCCCTCGCAACTGCCGCCGCCGGTCGAGGACTACCGGAATCGCATAGGTGCGCAGGAGAAGGCCTTGCTGGACCAGGTCCTGTCCTGCTCGGCAGTCGGATTGCCGGAAACGGTCTCGAAGGAAATCAGCGCCTTCATTGCCCGCACCGGCGCGGACGAACTGATGGTCACCTCGCAGATCTTCGATCATGCCGCGCGTCTTCATTCCTACGAGATTGCTGCGCAAGTTCAAAAGTCCTTGCGTTGACGTGAACCTGCGCCGCGTCTCCCAGTCAACGGAAATGGTCCTCTCCGCTGAAGCCTGATGAAAGGAATAAACGATGAAAACGCGTCGCCTCGGAAAAGACGGTCCGCAAGTCTCCGCCATCGGCCTGGGTTGCATGGGCATGAGCGATTTCTATTCCAACCGCGATGACCAGGAATCCATCGCCACCATCCATCGCGCCATTGATCTGGGCGTCACCTTCTTCGACACCGCCGACATGTACGGCCCGCATACCAACGAGGAATTGCTCGGGCGTGCCATCAAGGGCAAGCGCGACAAACTGGTCATCGCCACCAAGTTCGGCATCGTGCGCACGCCGGACAAGCCCAATGACTACGGCGTGAGCGGCAAGCCCGAGTACATACGGCAGGCTGTGGAAGGCAGCCTGAAGCGGCTCGGCATCGATGTGATCGACCTGTACTACCAGCACCGCGTCGACCCCGACACGCCGATTGAAGACACGGTCGGCGCGATGGCCGACCTGGTCAAGGAAGGCAAGATTCGTTACATCGGCCTGTCGGAAGCGGGCCCGCGCACGCTGGAGCGCGCGTGCAAGGTGCATCAAGTAACCGCGCTGCAAAGCGAATATTCCCTGTGGACGCGCGATCCGGAAGGCGAGGTGCTCGACACCTGCCGTCGGCTCGGCATCGGATTCGTGCCCTACAGTCCGCTGGGACGCGGCTTCCTCACCGGAGAGATCCGTAGTCCGCAGGATTTCGCGCCGGACGACTACCGTGCGCGCAGTCCGCGCTTTCAGGGCGAGAATTTTGCGAAGAACCTGCAACTGGTCGACAAGGTGAGGGAAGTAGCGGCCCAGATCGGCTGCACGCCGGGGCAGCTGGCGCTGGCCTGGGTGCTGGCGCAGGGCGAGGATATTGTGCCGATTCCCGGGACCAAGCGGCGCAAGTATCTTGAACAGAATGTGGCGGCGGTGGAGATTCGGATCGACGAGGCGCACATGGATGCGATCAATGCGATCTTTCCGAAGGATGTTGCGGCGGGGTTGCGGTATCCGGAGGCGATGATGAGTCGGTTGAATGCTTAGGGTTGTGTGTGGTTTTTCTTCGGTGATTCGGTGCGGGTGGCTCTTCGTGGGGGCTTGCCGGGACCGGCCCCGGCGGGCCGCTCACTTTTTTGCTTCGCCAAAAAAGTAAGCAAAAAAGGCGACCCTACTGCCGCCGCCCGCTGCGCGGGTTCCCAAAAGTGCGCCTGTCAAAACGGGAAGCGAAACAAACTCGCCTTCGGCTCAGACAGGTTTCGCTTCTTGATCCGTTTTGACAGGCGCGCTTTTGGCGTCGTCAGAAAGGGAAATGCACACCCCATCCCCACCCCGACCCTCCCCTTGAAGGGGAGGGAGTTGAAGGGCTCTTTATCGTTTTCAGACGCAAGCTAAAGAACGAACCTCTCCCTCTCCTTCAAGGGGAGGGCCGGGGTGGGGATGGGGTGAAAAACAGCCGCTCTGGCTCCGCCGAAGTGCTGCAGGCAAAAGCGGATAAAGAAGCGAAATCTGTCTGAGCACCGAGCGCAGCGAGGGCGAGTTATTTCGCTTCCTGCTTTTGCCTGCAGCGCTTCGGGCACCCCGACAGGGGCGGAGACTTTGCGGTCGCCTTTCTTTGCTTACTTTCTTTGGCGAAGCAAAGAAAGTGAGCGGCTGCCGGGCCGCCCCCG
>NZ_DATFAF010000031.1:0-6417 GCF_035254865.1 Noviherbaspirillum sp. | reverse complement strand
GTCATCATGGTGCGTCCAAGCCAGCGGTTCACTGCCTGCGCCCAGCGGTAGCGCATCGGCCGTTCGATGTCGCAGAACAGGATGATGCGATCACAGTCGGTGTCGTTCTTTGCCCAGTGGATGTAGGTTTCGTCGAAGATCACGCTTTTGCCATCGGCCCAACTGTAGCGCTGGCCGTCGACTTCGATGAAGCAGCGCTCACTGTCGGGCGTGACCAGTCCGAGGTGATAGCGCAGTGATCCGGCAAACGGGTCGCGGTGCATGTTGAGTTTTCCTCCGGGCGGCAATTCGGCAAACATCGCCGCCTTCACGGACGGTATCGCACGCAGCAAGGCGACGGTTTGCGGACACAGGCGTTCCGCGGAGGGGTGGCTGGCTTCGTACCATTTGAGGTAGAAGCGCTTCCAGCCATATTTGAAAAAGGAATTGAAACCGGCGTCGTCGTTCTTCTCCGCTGCCTTGATTTTCTGCAGCGCGATCAGGTTCAAGGCTTCCGCTCGAATCGTTTCCCACTGATCTTCCAGCGGCTTGAGTTCCCTGAAGTCGTCGTTGGAAAAATACGGCGTGGATGGCACGCGCGAGAACAGGTGCATGAATAGATTGATCGGCGCCATGAACGACGAATGGTCGAACAACTGGCGCATGAAAGGCAGGCGCACCTTTCCGCGAAAGTGGATGTGGAGGATCGAAAGCAGGTAGAGGGAAACGACAGCCCATTTCATGGCACGACTCGATGCAGGGAATACATGCCGGCATGGCGGGTGCGGCCGGCGATCTGCATGAATACCGTATCGACAAGGCGTGTGCTTTATGCAAACGCAAATTGCCTGCGCGGAGGAGTGCCTAGGGCTTCGTGGGGGAGAGGGCTGCGCTGATCTTGCTCATGCGTGCATTGACGCCATAGAACAGCACGGTCAGCTGGGCGAGGATATTCAGTCCGGCAACCATTGCAATCAGCAAATTCCTGACAACAAACAGTGCGTACAAGACAGCGATTGCCGCGATGGCAATCCACCCGCCCCACGCCAGCAGCGAGATGGATAGGCGGGCGTCGCGGTCGCGGTGATACTTCAGGATCTGGGGCACGTACAAGGCCGACGCCGCAATGCCCGATACGCCGTACAAGACGCTTAACACCTGTTCCATCATTTTCCGTCGGCAAAAGAACGGTTGATTCGAATGCATCGTCCGCCAAAGAGACGCCGCAGCGACGATTCTAACGGTCGATTTGCGGCCGGAAAACATTTTTGCGAAGAAAGTTGTAACCGATCTTGCGGCGACGCGACCTTGATTCGCCTGGGCTCCCAGTCAAGCCTTAATGCGATTGAGCTTTGTCAATTCTTGTCGGCTGACTTCTTGCGATATGCGCCACTGAACAAGGGATTGCCTTTCTTATACTGAACCCAAAAGGGAGCAATCCTATGCGAGCTCGCGGCTCAAATCACACTGAACGCACACCTGCGGCGCAGGAACTTTTTGGGTCGCCATCGTGCCCCGCCTCCTGCAAAGAATAGGCCCCTTTGTCGGTCTCGCGATCTTCGGGCTGGCGTTGCTGATCTTGAACGATTGGCTGCGCACACAGCCCTACCTGGGACTGAAGACGGCCTTGTCAACGTTGCCGACGCCCTCGCTTGTGGATGCTGCAAGCCTGGCGGTAGCCGGATATGCAGTACTCACCGCCTACGATTTGCTGGGGCTGCGATTCATCGGCCGGCGCCTGAGCGTGTCGACCGCCGCTGCGACGTCCTTCATCGCCAATGCGCTGGGAAACAACTTCGGCAATACCTTGATCACCGGTTCGGCCGTGCGTTACTGGATCTATACCTCGGCGGGGCTGTCGACTTCCGAAATCGCGCGAGTCGTGCTGTTCTGCAGTGTCGGTTTCTGGCTTGGATTCCTCTTTGTCGGCGCAACGGTGTTCGTGCTCTTCCCCGTGAATCTGCCCGCTGAAATCAACTGGGCAGGAGCGACGACGCGGCCACTCGGGCTCGTCTTCTTTGCGCTGCTTGCCGCCTATCTGATGCTGATTGCAATGCGCGGGCGATTAATGCCTGAGATGCGAAATACCATCTTGCCATCGCTTGCATTCACGCTAGGGCAGATCATGGTTGCGTCACTCGACCTGTGCCTGATGGCGTCCGTGTTCTACGCATTGCTGCCGTCATCGGCCGACATTGGATTCGCCCGTTGCCTGACGGTGTTTCTCGTCGCGCTGGTGGCCGGCAATGTGAGTCTCGTGCCGGGCGGTCTGGGGGTTTTCGAATCGGCAGTCGTACTGCTGCTCGGGCAGCGCGTTGCCGCCATCGACCTGGCCGGTGCCTTGCTGATGTTTCGCCTGATTTACTTCGTCGCGCCGTTGGTTGTCGCGGCAGCGCTGGCGGCCATTCGCGCGCGCGCGGGTTCGCTATGGCATCTGCGCGGCATGGTGGCGAAAGGTTCACGTTTTCTCGTCGCGGTAGCGCCGCAAATACTGGCGGCCACGGTCTTCGTCGCGGGGGCTGTGTTGTTGTTTTCCGGATCGGTGCCGGCAGCGGCGGGGCGGCTGGAAGCACTGAATCATGTCCTGTCACTGCCCCTGATCGAAGCCTCCCACTTTGTCGCAAGCTTGGCTGGTGCGGTATTGCTGCTGCTCGCACGTGCGTTACAGCGGCGCCTCGACGCGGCCTGGCATCTTGCGGTACTGTTGCTCGGCGCAGGCGCTGCCTTATCCCTGTCCAAAGGCTGGGACTTTGAAGAGGCAAGCGTACTCGTCCTTGCATGCCTTGCGCTGCTGTCCTTGCGCCGCCAGTTCTATCGCAAGTCCTCTCTCCTGGGAGAACGCTTCAGCGCAGCGTGGACGGCTGCCATCGTGATAGTGATGGCAGCCTCCTCCTGGCTCGTGTTCTTCGCATACGGCAATGCTTCGTATGCGGAACAATCCTGGTGGACGTTCGCGCTGCACGCCGAGGCCTCGCGCTCGCTCCGCGCTACTGTCGGTGCGATGGTGCTGATCGCCATGTTCGCCTTGTATCGTTTGCTGAGGCCGATGCAGCCCGTGCCGCCATTGCCCGAGGTCAGCGACCTGGAGCGCGTGCGTCCTCTCGTTGAACGTTCGACGGCCACCTATGCGAACCTTGTCCTGCGGGGCGACAAGGCAGTACTGTTCAGCGCAGCAAAGGATGCCTTTCTGATGTATGGGCGCAGAGGCCGCAGCTGGATCGCAATGGGAGATCCGGTTGGCGCAGACAAGGGCGCGCGCGAGCTGCTCTGGCAGTTTCATGATCTCTGCGACCGGTTCGATGGCTGGTGCGTATTCTTCGAGGTGGGACAGAAGTGGCGTACCCAGTATGCCGAACTGGGGCTTGGGCTGACGCCGCTCGGCGAGGAAGCGCGTGTCGCGCTGGCCGACTTCGACATCGGCACGCCGACATACAAGAGGCTGCGTCAGGCGCGAGCACGAATGCAGCGCCAAGGCTGCAGCTTCGATATTCTCCCGCGCGAGGCAGTGCATGAGGTGCTGCCGTCGCTGGCGCAGATTTCCGAAGCCTGGCTGGCGGGCAAGGCGACGCAGGAAAAAGGATTTTCGAATGCCTCGTTCGACGTGGATTATCTCAAGCAGTTTCCGCTTGGAGTCGTGACAAGCGGCGGGAAAATCATCGCCTTCGCGAATTTGTGGCTTGGTGCGGACAAGGAAGAATTGTCGGTTGATCTCATGCGTCACTTGCCGTCCGCACCGAACGGCACCATGGACTTGCTGTTCTGCGAGTTGATGCTATGGGGGCGCAAGGAGGGATTCAAGTGGTTCAACCTGGGCATGGCGCCCCTGTCCGGGCTGGCCGAGTACGCGCAAATGCCGATTTGGCGTTCTCTCGGAACCTTGTTGTATCGGCATGGCGAGCACTTCTACAACTTCGAGGGCCTGCGCCACTATAAAGCCAAGTTCCATCCCGTCTGGCGGCCTCTGTATCTTGCTTCGCCAGGCGGCGTAGCTCTGCCTGCGATCCTTGTCGACGTCGCTGCGCTGATGGCGGGCAGCGTCCCGGGCATCATTTCGAAGCGTGGCGCTGCTGCACAAGAACGATCATGCGACGATTTCTGAGCCCCTTCGTGCTGACCTTGAGTACCATCCTCATTGCAGGGTATGTCTACGTGGCATTTCGCCTGGGCGCGAACTGGCCGCAACGCTGGTTGCTTGCGCTGCCGTTCCTCATGGTGTGGATCGTGCCCGCAGTCTACTGGGCAGGCGACCGCGAAAGTTCGACTGCGGCGGACGAACTGGTGCATGCCGTCAGTTACCTCTGCATGGGGTGGTTGAATTTTCTGGTGCTGCTGTCCCTGGCGCGCGATGCTCTTCTTGCTGCGGCATGGGCGCTTCATGCGCAAGCATTGTTTGGGTTGCTTGATAATGCCGGCCCGGCGCTGGTGTTTGCCGGTTCATTTGCCGCGTTGACGATTGGATTGCTGGCCGCTTTCCGCGGACCGCATCTGCGCCGGGTGACGATTCCGGTCGAAGGCCTTCATCCGGCATTGAACGGCTTGCGCATCGTCCAGATCAGCGACCTGCATGTCGGGCCAACGATCGGCGAGCGCTACGTGAAGCGCGTGGTGCAGATGAGCAACGAGTTGAACGCCGACCTCATCGTGCTCACCGGCGACATCGTCGACGGCCCTGTGAGCCGCCTGGCACGCCATGTGGCGCCGCTGGGCGAATTGAGGGCGCGTCATGGAAGCTTTTTCATTCTCGGCAACCACGATTGCTATGCCGGCGCGCAGGCATGGACCACCCATTTTCGGTCGCTCGGGATGCAAGTCTTACTCAACGAGTATCGGATATTTACGCGTGACGGTGCGAAGTTCGTGGTCGGCGGCGTCGTCGATCCGGCACTGAGCTTGACCGATCCGGAGCAGAAGCCGCGTCCGGATCTCGCCGCAGCGCCGCAGGCCGGGCGCGCCCTGCGCATATTGCTCGCGCATAACCCCTCACTGGCTTCGCTCGCGCAGGAGGCCGGTTTCGACCTGCAGCTGTCGGGACATACGCACGCCGGTCAATTCTTTCCCTGGACGATCGCTGTGCGCCTGGTGCATGCACCGCATGTTGCCGGGTTGTCGCGACTTGGTTCAATGTGGGTATATGTCAATGCGGGTACGGGGACTTGGGGGCCGCCGGTGCGCTTCGGCACCGAACCCGAACTGACCTTGCTTCAGCTCACGGCGCATATGACCTGAAGAGCGGATGATGTCGCTTGCATGGTGCGCGAGCTCGCATGGAACAATGAAGAGATTGTAATGAATGACACGGAAGGTTCCGCCATTGTCACCGTCGATTTGTGCAAACGCTTCGATGGCTTCACTGCGCTTGAAGGACTAAGCCTGACTGTGGGGCGAGGCTTGATTTTCGGGCTCCTGGGCCCGAATGGCGCCGGCAAGAGTACGACGATCAAGATCCTCACCACCTTGCTGGACGCCAGTTCCGGGGCGGCCGTAGTGGCCGGCTACGATGTCGCGAAGAAGCCGGTGGATGTGCGGCGCCATATCGGCTATGTGCCCCAGATGGTGTCCGCGGACGGCGGCCTGACCGGCTACGAAAACCTTTGCCTGTCTGCGAGTCTGTATGGGCTTCGCGGTGACCGGCGCGAAGAGCGCATCAGCGAAGCCCTGGCGTTTTCCGGCTTGCAGGAGGTGGCGACAAAATTGGTGCGAACCTACTCCGGCGGCATGATTCGGCGCCTTGAAATTGCGCAGGCGGCGCTGCATTACCCGGAGGTCTTGTTTCTGGATGAGCCGACCATCGGCCTGGACCCGGTCGCCCGGCGCGCTGTGTGGGAAAGACTGAAGCATCTGCGCCAGGCCAAGGGAATGACGATCCTGATCACCACGCACGACATGGAAGAAGCCGACATCCTGTGCGATGAGCTGGCTATTCTGCACCAGGGGCGCCTGGCAGCACTGGGTAAGCCCGCGGAGCTCAAGGCGCAGGTCGGATCACAGGCTACATTGGAGGATGTGTTTGTCCATTTCAGCGGCGCCGTGATCGATCAAGGCGGCAATTTTCGCGATGTGCGCGAAAGTCGCGGCACCATTCAGCGCTTGGGATAAGAAATGCTCGATTTTCTCTACGAGGCTGCCGCGATCGCCCAGGCCGAGATGCACAAGCTGTTGCGCGATCCTACCGAACTTCTGTCGCGCGCCGTGCAACCGGTATTGTGGCTGGCGGTCTTCGGGCAGGTCTTCAGTCAGGTACGCGGCATACCGACCGGGAACCTGCGCTATCTGGATTACATGGCGCCTGGGATTCTTGCGCAAAGCATACTCTTCAGTGCGATCTTCTATGGCATCGCGATCATTTGGGAGCGTGATCTGGGCATCGTCCACAAGCTGCTGGTCACCCCGGCGCACCGCAGCGCGCTGGTGCTCGGCAAGGCGCTGGCAGCGGGCTTG
>NZ_DATFAF010000030.1:0-31098 GCF_035254865.1 Noviherbaspirillum sp. | reverse complement strand
GTCCATCTGCGCCGAGCCGGCTTGCGGACGCTCGTCGGCTGAAATGAGCAAGCCCTGGCCGGCGCGCACAGCGCCGTAGGCGACGGTGGTGAGTTCCACTCCATGGCCGTGGCTTTGCTTTCGTGCGTTATCGCGCTGGCGCTTGATGTGGCCGAGGTTGAGCTGGGTGGCATGTTGCGTGGTGTGCAAGCGCGCTCCCACCTGGCCAGTGCTGTCGTCGAGGACCAGCGCGTTGTAGCCGCCCTGCCCATCCTGGCTGTGGCCGATCTCCTGGGTCTTGAAACCGGACAGGATGGCGTTGTGTGCATGCTCGGCGCTATTGCCGGCGAACCAGGCGGGGGCGTTGCCGGTGGCGGGACCGGCACCTTGTGCGACCTGATTGGCTTGCGCGTCGTCCATGCCTTTGCCGTTGTACAGGCTGCCGATGACAACGGGCCGGTCGATGTCGCCTTCGAGGTAGTCGAGGATGACTTCCTGTCCGATGCGCGGGAGAAGGCTGCTGCCGAAGTTGGGCCCGGCAGCGGCTTCGGCCACGCGTACCCAGACGTAGGCGCCATCGTTGCCGGGCGCGTTGTCGTCGCCTTGCGGATGCGTCAGGCGGCTGTGGCTGCGCGCGCCGCGCTGCCAGTGCATCTGCACCCTGATGCGATGGTCGCGCTCGGTGGCGATGTCCTGACCGGGCGTGCCGACGACGATGGCGGTATGCACGCCGTGGACGGCGGGTTTCGGATGCAGCAGGGCGCCATGGCCGTCCTCGGTCAGGAAGCGCCACGGGATGTCGGCGCGCAGTGCGGTGAAACGGTTGCTGTAGATGGCTTCTTCTTGCACCGGTGCTGATGCAGTATTGGCGAACAGGCCGTCGATGAGTGCGCGCGCGTCAGAGCCGAGATTGTTGCGGCCCCGGTGTTGCACGCTGATGACGGCGAAGGTGACGGCTGCGTCGCCCTCGCTGCGACGCGCCGCGTCGTGGATGACGTGTTCGGCCAGGAGGAAGGTGGTGCCGGGTGCGAGGGTGCGTACGGTGCTCTGGCCGGCATACATTTTGTTGCGCGCTTCCAGCGCTTCCAGTTGCAGGCGGGCGCTGCGTTCGACGGCTTCCTGATCGCTGAAGCGTCGCACGCCAGGATGGTCGATGCTGACCAAGCGCGGGACATCGCCGTTGTCGTGGGCACTCTGGAGTTCGGTATCGAACAGTCTGACCTGCGCTTCATGCCAGCTGCCGAGCAGGATGGCGTTGGTACCGATTCTGCGCTCACCATGCCATGCAGTGATGCTGTCGCTGTGTTCGACGGCGCTGGCGCGGTGGTAGCGGATGGTCGCTTGCGCATTGGGGGTGAAGGCGCCGTTGTGATCGGCAATGACGAGGGTGTGGCTGCCGAAGTGTTCGTCTTGCGTGTCGCCGATGTGTTCGAACCAGTAGAACAGCCCTTCCTCGGCAAGCAGGCGCTCGACGAAGGCGAGATCACTCTCTTCGAATTGCGTGCAGACCTCGCGCGGTTTGTACTGGCCGGGATCGGCGAGCACGGTACGCCATGCGGGTGCCAGCATTCCCTTGTCCTGATAGTCGCTGAAGATCTCGGCGATGATGTCGAGGACGTTCTTGCCTTGCCATACGTAGCTGTCGCGACGGCGGCGCAGGAAGGCGAGCCAGGGTTCGAGGGTGAGGCGGTAGCGTGCGAAGCCGCCATCGGCGCCGAGACGCTCGAATGCGGTGACATGGCCGTGGATGGGGCGCAATTCGCCGGACTGCGTGAGTACTTGCAGCAACGCGGGCTGACCAAGCAACACAGAAAGGTCGAGCTGCGCGTCGGTACACAATACGGTGATGGTGAAGCACCAAGCTTCACCCAGCGCTTCGCTGCCGTTGACGTGTTCTACCAGCAGCTTGTCGGCGCCGAGCGAGGTGCACAGGCGCAGCAGGCGGGTATCCTGGGTGAATTGCGCGAGGAGCGCGCGCAAGGACTGCGCGACATGCATTGCATCGATCATGCTTTTACCTGAAACCGTTATCTTTTAGTTAACGATATTTCAGCATGGAATTGCATGATTGACAATGAATTTGAGAGATGATTAACTCGCGAAGGCAAATATCATTACGCAAGGGTATTGCCCTTGCGCACAACTTCGGAGAAACCGCTTTGAACAAACGTGAATTCCTTGCCGCCGCCGCGTTCGGCTCGGCGACGCTGCCCACATTGGCCCATGCGAGGAAAGCGGCCGGGCCCGCGAACGGTCCCGCGCTGCTGACTGTGACCGGCGCAATCGACAAGGGCAACCGCGGCGCACTCGATCCGGCGCTCGACCAGATGATGAAGAAGCAGGGGCTCAAGTTCGACAAGGCGCATGCATTCGATTTTGCGGCCCTTGTCGCCCTGCCCGCTATCGAGATCAAGCCGACGCTCGAATACGATGCCAAAATCCATGCGCTGCGCGGCCCCTTGCTGACCGAGGTGGTGAAAGCAGCCGGCGCCGCAATTTCCGATGGCGGCAAGCTGGTGCTGAGGGCGATCGACGGCTATGCGGTGTCGATGCCGATCGCCGAAGCGCGCTCGCGGCGCTTCATCGTCGCCACCCACCTCGACGGCAAGCCGATACCGCTGGGCGGACTCGGCCCCTTATGGGCAGTGTATGACGCGGATCGTTTCCCAGACATGACGGCCAAGCCGGTCAACGAGCGTTTCGGCCTCTGCCCCTGGGGGCTGTATCACATCGACGTGCAATAGATCAGGGTCGCAATACGACCTTGATGCACTCGTCCTGCTTGTCACAGAAAATCTCGTAGGCATAGGCCGCATCGTCGAGCGCCATGCGGTGGGTGATGATCACCGCCGGATCGAAATCGCCGTTGCGGATGCGTTCCAGCAGCGGCTGCATGTAGCGCTGCACATGCGTCTGACCGGTCTTGATCGTGAGCGAGCGGTTCATCACGGAGCCGAACGGCACCTTGTCGAGAAAGCCGCCATACACGCCGGGGATCGACACCACGCCGCCGTTGCGGCATGACATGAGGGCCTGACGCAAGGCAACCGGCCGATCGGTTTGCGCGGCCATCGCCTGCTTCACGCGGTCGTATGCGCCCATGATGCCCATGCCGTGCGCTTCCATGCCGACCGCGTCGATGCAGGCGTCCGGACCGCGTCCGCCGGTCATGTCCTTCAAGGCTTCGGCGATATCGACCTGTTCGTAGTTGAGCGCGATCGCTTTCGATTTGTCATAGGCCATGCGCAGGCGTTCCGGCAAGCGGTCGATGGCGATCACGCGCTCCGCGCCGAGCAGATAGGCGCTCTGGATGGCGAACTGCCCGACCGGGCCGCATCCCCAGACGGCAACCGTGCTGCCGGGCTTGATCTCGCAGGCTTCGGCCGCCATGTAGCCGGTCGGCAGGATGTCCGACAGGAACAGCACCTGTTCGTCGCTCATGCCGTCGGGGACCTTCAAGGGCCCGACGTCGGCAAACGGTACGCGCACGTACTCCGCCTGCCCGCCGGCGTAGCCGCCGGTGAGATGCGAATAACCGAAAATGCCGGACGGCGAATGGCCCCACATCTTTTCCGCCATCCACGCATTCGGGTTTGAGTTTTCGCACACCGAATACAGCTTCTCCTGGCAGAAGAAGCAATTGCCGCAGGCGATAGGAAACGGCACGACGACGCGGTCGCCGACTTTCAGGCTGTGCACCTCGTCGCCGACATCGACCACTTCGCCCATGAACTCGTGACCGAGAATGTCGCCCTTCTCCATCGCGGGCACGAAGCCGTTGTACAGATGGAGATCGGAGCCGCAGATCGCGGTCGACGTGACCTTCACGATGGCGTCGCGCGGATTGATGATTTCCGGGTCCGGCACGTTGTCGACGCGCACGTCCTTTTTCCCGTACCAGCAGGTCGCTTTCATCCCGGTTCTCCCTTCCTGAAAAGAAGGCGACTGGCGACGCTACGTGTGCCGGCGGACTGCCCGATGGTGGTCGGGATCTCGCCGGTTTCGATCAGCCATTTGAAGCGGCGCAAGTCTTCCTCGATCTGCTGCGAGGGCTCTTCACCGAACAGCCTGGCGATCACCGCGCCGGCCTTGCCGCCCGGCGGGCTGTATTGGAGCGCGACGCGCACGATGGTGCCGCGCGCACCGGGTGCGGGTTCGAAATGCACGCTGCCCGCATTGTCGACATCAGAGCCTTCCACCGAACGCCAGGCGAGATAGCGGCTCGGCTCGTCGGCGGTGAGTTCCGCGTTCCATTCGATGCTGAGTCCGGCCGGCCCCTTGGCTTTCCAGTGCATGCGGTTGTCGCCGGTAATGCGCACCGACTCGACATGCTTCATGAAGCGCGGGAAGCTTTCGAAGTCGTGCCAGAAGCGATAGCAGTCTTCGGGCGAGCGGTTGATGATCAGACTCTTTTCGACATGCAGGGTGGTGGGCTCGGCAGTTTCGTACGTCTGACGCTGGCTCTGGATGCTCGACAGCACGTCGAGGGCGGTGACGCCGGCGACCGCCGCTGTCACCAGATTCAGGCGCCTGCGGTCGTTCATCGCACCACGGCCGGCCAGCGCCAGCAAGGCCAGATCCATGGCGTCGCCCGCCACGCGCGCCCACAACCATGCTGACTGGCGCGGACGCGTCAGGATGCCAATTCCGCTGGCAATCTCGCGCACGCCCAATGCCCGCATGGTGCGCGGACGATGGCCCACGCCCGCCGCCTGCGACACGCCGCGCGGAGCGAGCAATTGCGCAACCCCCAAGCCGATGCTGAACCAACCGAGCATCCTGGCCAGACGTTCGGCGCGCTCGGTATCTTCAGAGCGATGCCGTGCATCGACGGAAGACGCATAGGAAGAGGATCGGACTGGCGGGGAGAATTCGTGATAAGGCTCATTCGTCTGCGGCAATTCATGCACCGCGGCACCCGGCATGGCGGGGCTTGCTACCTGGTCCTGCATCATGTTTTTCCTCCGTTGCACTCGTCGCGCAGCAAGGCGCGCGACAACAATTGACGGAGCCGGCAGCGAAGCCCGGCGCGAAAACTTCAGGGGTCAGGTTAGTCAGGGTTTTCAGTACGGGAGTTCCCGCACCTCCGGGCGCGGGCAGATGCGCAACAGTGACTGGCCGAGCAGGCTTTGTTGATGTATTTTAATATTGCGTATCGGAAATAAGACGGTGTCCCGAGTGATGTTCCGAATTCGGCGCACATGTCAAAACTGCAATCGCGTACTCGCGCGACGCGGATCACGCCCCGGAGGAACCATGTTCAATCGCCTTGCCAAGCTGCGGATTTCTTCCTTGCTGTCGTTGAATGTTGCCGTGATTTTTCTCGCGGTCGGCGCCATGACCGTGATCGCCGGGCTAGGCATGACGGGCGGGGCGGGCATTGCGGTAGTGGTACTCGGAATCGCGGCGCTGGCATTGAATCTGTTCTTCGCCTGGTGGATCCACCGCAGCCTGGCCCATCCGCTGCAGGAAGCCGTTGCGCTGGGTCGCCGCATCTCCGCGGGCGACCTGACGGCCACTTTCAAGGGGCAGGCTAGCGGCGAGGTGGCCGAGATTCTGCATGTATTCGAGGACATCAAGGACTCCCTGTCCGTCATCGTGCGCGATGTGCGTGGCGGCTCGATCGCCATCGACACCACCGCGGGTCGGGTCAAGAACGACACGACTGCATGGTCGAGCCGGAATGAAGAGCAGGCCGTGTCGATCGAAAAAACCGCGGCCTCGATGGAGCAACTGACTTCCATCGTCAAGAACAATGCCGACAATGCGGCGCAAGCCAACCAACTGGTCGCGTCGACTTCCGATTTGGCGCTCAAGGGCGGGCACCTGGTGAAGGACGTGGTGAGCACGATGGACGCGATCAAGCAAAGCTCGCACAAGATCGTCGACATCATCAGCGTCATCGACGGTATTGCATTTCAAACCAATATCCTGGCGCTCAACGCCGCGGTGGAAGCAGCGCGTGCCGGCGAGCAGGGACGCGGCTTTGCGGTGGTCGCCGCGGAGGTGCGCAGCCTGGCGCAACGATCGGCCGAAGCCGCCAAGGAGATCAAGCATCTGATCACCGACTCGGTGGAAAAGGTCAACTCCGGCGGGCAGCTGGTCGATGCGGCCGGACAGACGATGGAAGAAATCGTCACCTCGGTGAAGCATGTCGCCGGCTTCATGTCGGATATCGCCAGCGCCAGCCAGGAGGAAAGCGCCGGCATCAGCCAGATCAGCGAAGCGATCATCGTATTCGACAAGACGGCGCACGAGAGCGCGGAGCTGGTGGCACAGGCGCTGAACTCGGCCGTCAGCCTCAAGGACAATGCGTCAACGCTGTCTCAGTCGGTATCGCATTTCAAGATGGGATCCGAAGTCGGCAATGCGGACGAAGCGCTGGCGCTGGTCAAGAAGGCGGTCAAGTTCGCCGGCGAAAACGGGCTCGACGGGCTGCTTGAGGACGTCAACAAGCTGAACAAGGGACATTTCATTCACAAGGACCTGTACATCGGCATTTACGACGACAAGGGCGTTGTCAGAGCGCATGGCGCCAATCGCCATTTCCTCAACTCGGAAGCCATCAACATGCTGGATCCCGACGGCAAGCCGTTCATCCGCGACATGATTGCCACCGCCTTGGGGAATGGGTCGGGCTGGGTGAATTACAAATTCGCCCATCCCGTGACGCAGGAGATCAAGCGCAAGTCGGTCTATGTCGAACGAGTCGGCAACATGATCGTGACCTGCGGCTGCTATGCCGCCTGATCGATCATCCGGCGGCCTCAGAGCCTGATCAGCTCTTTGTTTCCCGTGTCGCCAGGTATTTCGTCTGAAACACACACATGCGGATCGCATCCCGGTAGACGCCGTTCACGAAGAACTCGCCGACCAGTTCTCCTTCGGTAACGAAGCCGCATTTCTCGTAGATATGGATCGCCGCCACGTTTTCCTTGTCGACCAGCAGATACAGCTTGTACAGGTTGAGCACGCAGAACGCATATTCCACCGCCATCTGCGTCGCCCTCATGGCATAGCCCTTGCCCTGCCATGAGGGCGCAATGATGATCTGGAATTCGGCGCGGCGGTGGATGTAGTTGATCTCGACAAGCTCGACCAGGCCGACCAGTTCTTCCGCGTCGTTCTCGATGATGAAGCGGCGCTCGCTCTGGTCATGGATGTGGCGGTCGTAGAGCTGCACCAGCTCGACATATGCTTCGTAGGGCTCTTCGAACCAGTAGCGCATGATGTTGCTGTTGTTGTTGATCGTGTGGACGAAATGCAGGTCGTTGCGCTCCAGCGGGCGGAGCTTGATATTGGGTTGCGAAATGGTAGTCATGCTGATTCCGGTTTGACGGTATAACGCGACAGGTTCCGGTGCATTGCGATGCGCAATGCACCGGAACCTGTTTGAACATCTCGGCGAGCGCACCCGCCAGGATGTTCAGACGGGCTCTTGCATCCTATGCTGAGGGGTGCGGAGAAACTTGTCCAGCGCAGAACGAAATGGCGTCGCGCGAATGACACTGACGCGCAGCGGGGCGAAGCTTATTCCTCGCCCTTCTTTTCCTTGCCGATGGTGGCCACCTGCTCGAAGGTTTCCCACGGGATTTCGGTCACTTCCGGCTTGGGAATATGCCGGTAATGTTCCAGTCCTTCGTTGATGTATTCGTCGGACAATTCCTCCGATTTCTTGTCGCCGCCAGCCTCGGTGTTGGTCTCGACTTCAGTGCCGCTGTTGCCGTTGGCGTCCGCCACGGCGACTGCCTGGACCGCGTCCTTGATCGGAAAGCGCCAGTAGATCTTGTCGAGCTCCAGGTCGCAAGCCTTGCGCACGTGCTCGCGCACGGTCATTTCGATGATGTGCGAAAGGCGGAACCGCTTCATCGGTTCCGACTCGACAACGGCGGTAAAGCCTGCGGCGCTGCGGAAGCAGTCGGCCGACACCTCGACGCCGGTACGACGGAAGTAATCAATGATGGTGGCCCTGATGGCAGCGACATCCCGCTGCTCGCGACGCGCCTTGATTTTGTTGGCACTTATATAAGCCAGCACAGCCAAGACGATTGCCGCCAGTAAGATGGCGAGCATCAGGATGACGGCATCAGCATTGAATAACATTATTGTTTGACCTCACTGGCAGCAGCAGTTGATGGCATGGGTTTGACTCGATTCAAGATCTCAAGATCATATCACCGCGGACTGCAAAACGACTTGAATTCATGTCTATGAAGCAACATTGCGCCGCAACGACTGCGCCTTCAAGCTTCAAATCCGCAACGTCTGCTCAGTCGGACTTCGCCAGCAAGCTGAAATGCTCGACCGCCGGCGGCACCGCGAAATAGGGGCCGACGATGCCGCGCCATTCCTGGAAAGCCGGCGACTGGCGGAAATCGACGGTATGGTTTTCCAGCGTTTCCCAGAATATCGTCAGCACATAGCGCTCCGGCGACTCGATGCCCTTGTTGATCTTGTAACCTCGGAATCCCTTGGCCTTGGAAATGACCTGGGCAAGACCGCGCTGGATGGCGTCGTCGAATTCGGCTTGTTTGCCGGGCTGGATGCGAATGTCGGCGAGTTCAAGAATCATCTTTTTTCCGTCCGTTGAAGAGGGGTTGAAATAAAGGCATGACGGGATTATTGCATCTTCCGATGGTGTCGCGCGACTGAATATATTTCAGCGACGGCGTGCCTTCCTGCCCTTGACCGCAGCCCGTTTTTTCCGCGGCGGCTCCTGCAGGGCAGGCAGCATGCTGCCGTCGAGGTAGGAGTCGATGTAGCGGTATTGCTTGCGTCTTTTCGCGTCGCGTCCGGTAGCCTGGATGTAGCCGTTGTCCCAGGGACAAATCCAGACATCGGGTCATGCGCGGCCGGCAATACACCGCTGTGCTTGGCCATGGCAAACTTTGGCGCACAATGATTCGTCGAATTTACGTGTTCGACCGGAGCAAGCCGTGACCAAACGCAAATCCCTGCCTAGGTGCTGAATGCCGTCGTGAGCGCTTGCTTGCTGTCGAGCGGAACGGAAAGCTGCAGTACGGTGCCTTTTCCGAGGCGGCTGTCGATCGTCAGTTCGCCGTTGAGCATCTTGACGCGCTCCTGGATGCCGACCAGACCGAAGCTGCGCGGCTTGCGGCGGTCGCCGGGATACATGCCGACGCCGTTGTCCCGGACCGTCAACAACAAGCGGTCACGCGCAATGGTCAGGGCGATCTCGACGTGGTTAGCTTGCGCGTGGCGGCCGATGTTGGTGAGCGATTCCTGCAGAATGCGGAAAATCGCCGTTGCCTGCGCATCCTGCAACGTCAGGCCGTCCTCGTTCATCACCAGGTCGCATTTGATGCCGTTGCGCTGTTCGAATTGCTGTACCTGCCACTCGATCGCCGCGTGCAGACCGAGATCCAGCACCGGTGGCCGCAGATTGTTCATGATGCTGCGGATCGACTTCATCGTGGTGTCGATGTAATCCAGCGCCTCGGCCGCCCTCTGGCGCAGCAAGGGGTGACGATCGCCGGCGCGCGCGTGCAACCCGGAAACGTCCAGCCGCAAGGCCAGCAGATTCTGCCCCAGTTCATCATGAATTTCCCGCGCGATGCGCTTGCGCTCATCCTCGCGTATGCGTTCCTGGTAGGCCGCAAGCTCGCGCAAGGTCGCTTGCGACTGCCGCAAGGCCTCTTCCACATTCTTGCGTTCGACGACCTCGTGTTCGAGCTGCGCGATCACCTTGCGCAATTCGGAAGAGCTGGGCTGAAGCAGTATCTTCGGCACTGTCAGCCACAAAAGAATCGCCGCCGTGGCGGATATGACTGCCGTCAGCGCTCTCAGGCTGGCATCCAGCCCGTACACCGGCTGCCAGATGGTCCAGAGGGCCACGAAATGCGATGTGCCGCAGGCGAAGATGAACAGGGCGAAGGTCACGTACAACGCCAGGAAACGGACGTTGATGCGCCGCTTCACGAAATACAGGAGCGCGAACGTAATCGCGTAATAGGCGATGCCGATCGTCGTATCCGAAATCACGTACGTCCAGAGCAGCTCGGGGGTCCACAAATAGCAATGCCCATGGGGCATGAAACCTTCGTTCACAAACCACTGATCCAGTAGATCGGGCACAGACGCCTCCCATGTTGTCGAACCAAGACCCATTGCATGAACGCGGCCACTTCCGCCATCGAAGGAATGAGTTCCTGAACTGTCGTTTGCCGCGTCGCGCATCGGACGTCGGCAGCGCCAGTGTAGCAGGGTGTCGCCCCAATATTGTCAATGTGGCACGCAAAATCAACAGGTATTCCTGCAACACCATGTTGCATGGCGCAGTCGCGATGCCCCATACTTGGCCCAGGGCGCGCTTGCCGGGGCCCGCCTGCGACCAACCATGACAACAATATGCGAAGTGCAGCCGGCCAGGACCGTCATCAGGGAGCGTCATGCCGTCATTTCTCCAACCCTATCGCGCCATCGTCTGGATCGCCATCCTGCTGCTGGGCGCAGTGTTCGGCACCACCGCTGCCGGCTACTTTGCCTCCCGCTCCGCGCTGCAACACGATCTCGCCGACCGCCAGCTGCCGCTGATCGGCGACCATGTCGAATCCGTGCTGCAAGCCGAGTTGCGGCGGCCGGCAGCCATCGCATCCATGATGGCCAACGACAGCTTCGTGCGGGACTGGCTGCTCAATGGCGAAAGCGATCCGGATTCCATCGTGCGCTATCTGGCCGAGGTACGGCAACAGCAGGGGGCGGTCACCGCCTTCCTGGTGTCCGAGCGCAGCCGAAAATACTATTACGCCGACGGCACGCTCAAAGGCATACAGGAAAACGATCCCCAGGACAGCTGGTTCTTCCGCGCCAGGGATGCACAGGTGCCGTCCATCGTCGACGTCGATGTGGACAGTGAGAACATCAATGCAGTGACGGTGTTCGTCCACCACCGGATGCTCGACCGTGACGGCGCTTTCCTTGGCGTGACCGGCATCGGACTGAAGGTGGAAACGCTGGGCGAACTGATCGAAAACATCCAGCGCCGCTTCGGCAGTCGCATCTATTTCGTCGACGCGCAGGGAACGGTGGTCCTGGCTGGCAGCACCATGCGGCAATTGCATGGCTCGCTGCACAAGGCGCCTGGCATCAGCGACATCGCAAGCCAGCTCCTGCACAAGGACAGCAAGCCGGCCTGGTTCGAATACCGGCGCGACGGCCGGCGCATCCTGGTCAGCTCGCGCTTTCTGCCGACATTGGGATGGCATCTTCTGGTGGAGCAGGACGCGGGCGCGCTTGCCGTGCCGGTACGGCGCACATTCCTGCTGAATCTGGCGATCGGCCTCGGCATCACGGCGCTGACGCTGTCGCTCGTGCTGCTCACCGTGCGCCGTCACCGCCAGCAACTGGATCGAATGGCTGGCAGCGATGTGCTGACGGGGCTGCTGAACCGGCAGGCATTCGACCTGGTGTTTTATCATGCGAGACTGGATGCGGAGCGCAGCGGGAGGCCGCTGTCCGGAATCCTGTTCGACATCGATTTCCTCAAGCAGATCAATGAAGCGCACGGCTACCAGGCCGGCGACGAAGTGCTGCGCAAGGTGGCGCAACTGGCAAGGAGTACCGTGCGCGAGAGCGACGTGCCGGCACGCTGGGGCGGCGAGGAATTCATCGTCCTGCTCAAGGACTGCTCGCTGGAACAGGCCGCGTCGGTCGCGGAAAAGCTGCGCGAGGCGATTGACCTGCATGATTTTTCCAGCATCGTGCCGGACCGCCACATCACCATCAGCCTCGGCGTCGCGCAACATGAAGCGCTGCAGACCGGCTGGGCATTTTTCTCGCGCCTGGACGAGGCGCTCTCCAAGGCCAAGGGCAACGGCCGCAACAGGCTGCAGGTGGCGCCCGCGATCAACGATGCCGCGCCCGAGCCGGCCTGACAATCAGCCAAAACAGATAAAAAAAGGGAAGCGTTGCCGCTTCCCTCTTTATTTCTTCGGGACTGAACAGCGCGATCAGTAGCTGGTCAGCGGAGCCGGTTGGCCGTTCTTGAAGGTGAACACCGTGACCGGCGACTGCTTCATGTTGCCCTTGTCGTCGAACGTGTAGGTGCCGGCGACGCCCTTGTAGGAGCCCTTGTAGATCTCGGCGCCGACTTTCGC
Source organism: Noviherbaspirillum sp. (assembly GCF_035254865.1). GTDB lineage: Bacteria > Pseudomonadota > Gammaproteobacteria > Burkholderiales > Burkholderiaceae_D > Noviherbaspirillum. The sequence goes on along the minus strand of NZ_DATFAF010000030.1, from coordinate 19,003 downwards.
GGGATCGATCGAATTGGCCTTCTTCATCGCATCGGCATACATCATCATGCCGTCATAGAATGAAGCCGCGTAGACGTCCGGTTCCTGGCTGAAGCGCTTCTTGTACTTTTCCTTGAATGCCGGGCCGTTGGCGGCCTTGTCGAGGATGGCGCCGCCCTGCGCGCACAGCACGTTCTCGCCCACTGCGTCGCCGCCGAGCTTGCCCATCTCCGTGACGCAGATGGTGTCGCCGCCGAGCAATTTGGCATTGATGCCGAGCTGCTTCATCTGGCGCGCCATCGGGCCGCCTTGCGGAGCGTAGCCGCCGTAGAAAATGGCTTCGGCCTTCTTGGCCTTCAGGTTGGTCAGGATGGCGGTGAAGTCGGATGCCTTGTCGGTGGTGAACTCATGTCCGACCACTTTCATGCCGGATGCCTTCGCCTGCTTCTCGAACTCTTCCGCGACGCCCTGACCGAAAGCGGTGCGGTCGTCGACCACCGCCACGTTCTTCAGCTTCAGTTCCTTGGCGGCGTACAGCGCCATCTTGGAGCCGAGCTGGGAATCGCTGGCGTTGACGCGGAATAGGTTCTTGTAGCCTTGTGCCGTGATCTTCGGATTGGAAGCCACGGTCGCGACCAGCACGCCTGCTTCGCTGTAGACGCGCGATGCGGGAATCGTGACGCCCGAGTTGTACGGACCGACCACGAACTTGACGCCGCTGTCGATCAGTTTCTGCGCGACGTTGACGCCCGACTTCGGATCGGCCTGATCGTCTTCGCTGACCAGTTCGAACTTGAGCTTCTTGCCGCCGACGGTAATCGGCTTGGCGTTCAGTTCCTCGATCGCCAGGCGCACGCCGTTTTCATTGTCCTTGCCGGAAAAGGATTGCGAGCCGGACAAGGGGCCGCTGTGGCCGATCTTGACGACGACCTCTTGCGCAGACACCGCGCCGGCCAGGCCGAGCAATGCAAGCGCACCGATAATCTTGTTCAATTTCATCATTGTTGTTCCTCGTTGAAGTATCTCCAAGGCGCGAGCGATTATGTCGCGCGACGCCTGCCTCTGTGAACGGGATAGGTCACGGATGGGGATTATGGGGAAGTTCGGGGAAAATTATCTTGCGTTTTTTTCACGGAATTTGCCGGTTCGCAGCAATTTATTTCCCGCCAACCGACATTATCGAATTTAATTCGGTCTGCCCTCGGGCGAGAAAAACAGGCTGATCACACCACTAACAGGGGCAAGACCATGGAGACAGGCAATTTGTACGGACGGATTCCGACGCAACTGCCGGAGGAGTTCGTTCAGGTGCTCGCGACGGGGCACGGCACGCGCATCGAGAAAATCGTGTCGAAGGGCCATAGCTCGCCGCCCGGCTTCTGGTACGACCAGGCGGAAAATGAATGGGTGCTGCTGCTCAAGGGTGAGGCGGGCTTGCGCTTCGAAAAGGATGATCGCGTGATGCATTTGACCGAGGGCACCTATGTGAATATTCCGGCCGGCGAGAGGCACCGCGTGGAATGGACCGCGGAAAACACGGAAACGATCTGGCTTGCGGTGTTTTATTGAAATTGCATCTCCTCACTTCTTGCAGTAAGGTCTGCTACACGCCGTTTTGAACCAGGCATTCATCATGAATCGACAAAGCACTTCCACTGCCCCGGCCGCACCGCAGCCGCACTTCGGCAGGCCTGACAGCGGCTGGCGCTTGCGTCTGTATACGATCATTTTCGAGGCCGACACGGTCGCCGGGCGGCGTTTTGACCTGTCCCTGATCGCCGCCATTCTCTTCAGCATCCTGGTGGTGATGCTCGACAGCGTGCATGCGATCAGCCAGCCGTACGGGACGCTGATCGATACGCTCGAATGGGCATTTACCATCCTGTTCAGTATCGAATACCTGGCCCGCCTGGCGTGTGTGAAACGTCCGCTGCAATATGCAACAAGCTTCTTCGGCATCATCGACCTGCTGTCGGTGCTGCCGACTTACCTTGCGTTTTTCATTCCCGAAGTGCACCTGCTGCTCGATGTGCGCATCCTGCGCCTGATCCGCATCTTCCGGATCCTGAAGCTGACCATGTATGTGCAGGAATACCAGGTGCTGGTCGATGCCGTACGCGCGAGCCGGCGCAAGATCATGGTGTTCCTGTCTATCGTGATGATGGTGGTGCTGGTGATGGGTACCCTGATGTATGTCGTCGAGGGGCCGGACAACGGATTCACCAGTATTCCGAAGGCGATGTACTGGGCCATCGTGACGATGACCACGGTCGGCTACGGCGATATCACGCCGCATACCGAATTCGGCAAGGCGATCGCATCGGTGATGATGCTGCTCGGCTGGGGCGTGCTGGCGGTGCCGACCGGGATCGTCACGGCGGAGATGACGACCCAGCGCCTGACGCGCGTCGTCACGACGCGCACCTGTCCCAATTGCCTGAGTGAAGGCCATGAACCGGGCGCGCAGTATTGCAAGGATTGCGGCGCCCGTCTGCCGCCGTATCAACACACCTGAATGCATGGAAAAAGGACGCTCCTGATGGATCTGCTCATACGCAACGCCACCCTGCCGGATGGCGCGCGCGGCATCGATATCGCGATTGAAAACGGCCGCATCGCTGCCATCGGCCCTGGCTTGCAGGTGCATGCCCATCAGGAAATCGATGCGGCAGGAGATCTGGCGACGCCGCCCTTCGTCGATGCGCATTTCCACATGGACGCGACGCTCAGCGTCGGACTGCCGCGCGTCAATCGGTCCGGCACCCTGCTCGAAGGCATTTCCTTGTGGGGCGAGCTGAAGCCGCTGCTGACGCAGGAAGCGCTGGTGGAACGCGCCTTGCAGTATTGCGACTGGGCGGTGGCGCGCGGCCTGCTGGCGATTCGCAGCCATGTCGATGTGTGCGACGACCGCTTGCTGGCGGTGGAAGCCCTGCTGCAGGTGAAGAAGCAGGTTGCGCCATATCTGGACCTGCAACTGGTGGCGTTTCCGCAGGATGGCTTGTTGCGCATCCCGTCTGCCTTCGGCAATCTGAAACGCGCGATCGCGATGGGCGTCGATGTGGTCGGCGGCATCCCGCATTTCGAACGCACGATGGCAGACGGCGCGGAATCGGTGCGCCTGCTGTGCGAGTTCGCGGCGGACCAGGGCCTACGAGTGGACATGCACTGCGACGAATCGGACGATCCGCTGTCGCGCCATGTCGAGACGCTGGCGTATCATGCGCATCGCCTCGGCATGCATGGACGCGTGACGGGATCGCACCTGACCTCGATGCATTCGATGGACAATTATTACGTCAGCAAGCTGCTGCCGCTGATGCATGAAGCCGACGTTGCCGCGATCGCCAATCCGCTCATCAATATCACCCTGCAGGGACGGCATGACAGTTATCCGAAACGACGCGGCATGACGCGCGTACCGGAGCTGCTGGCGGCCGGCATCGATGTGGCCTTCGGACATGATTGCGTAATGGATCCGTGGTACAGCCTCGGCTCCGGCGACATGCTGGAAGTGGCGCACATGGGCCTGCACGTGGCGCAGATGACGGGGCAGGAGGCGATGCATGCGTGCTTCATGGCCGTGACGGAAACACCGGCGCGCATACTCGGCCTGGAGGGCTATGGCCTGCAGGCCGGCAAGCATGCCGACCTGGTGATCCTCGACGCGGACAGCACGATCGAGGCGATCCGCCTGCGCGCGGCGCGGCGCTATGTGATTCGCCGCGGACGCGTGGTCAGCCGGTCGCCGGCGGCGCGCGCGACGCTCAACCTGCCGGGGCGGTCGGGAGAAATCGATTTCCGGCTCAAGCGACAGGATCGCAGCGTATGATCGGGCTCCGGCATGAAATAGGTGAGGAATGAAAAGCAAAACCATCAAGCGTCTGATCGCTGTCACGCTCATCGTTCTCGTGACACTGGGAGCGGCCACCTCGCTCGGACTGCACTTCGCGACCCGGGCGCTGAAGAGCCAGGTGGAACAGGCGCTGGGACCGGAAAGCGAGGTCGCGGAGATCGTGGTCGGCTGGTCGGCAATCGAAGTGCGCGGCATACGCATTCGCGCACCGAAGGGCTGGCCGGCGGAAGATGCCTTGCGCGCCGAGCGCATCATGGTGAAACCCGACCTGCTCGGGCTGATTTCGGCGCGCGTGCATGTGCCGCGCATTTCGGTGGAAAAAGCCTACGTGTCCGTCCTGCGCGCGCGCGACGGCAAGGTGCATCTGCTGCCGAGCCTGACGGAAGCCCCGGCCGGGGACGGCGGCCAGAAAGCTTCGGCAGCATTGCCGGTGTCCATCGGAACCATCGAGCTGCATGACGGCGTGATGGAATTCTTCGATGCCACGGTACGCCAGCCCGCGCACAAGACCCGGCTCGACCAGTTGCATGCGCGGATCGACGATCTGCAGCTTCCCGCCCTGAATGGCCGCACCCGCATCCAGCTCGACGGCAGCGTCAAGGGCGTGAATCGCAACGGCAGAGTGATGATCGACGGCTGGGCTGAAATGGCGGACAGGAATTCGGAAATCACCACCAAGCTGCAAGGCGTCGACATGGTCGCGCTGCAGCCTTACCTGATCAAGGCCTCGGAAACCGGCGTGCGGCGCGGCACGCTCGACCTCAAGCTGAAATCGACCGTGCGCAACAACCGGCTGCATGCGCCCGGCACGGTGACATTGACCGGCCTCGAACTGGCACCCGGCCAAGGCCCCTTCGGCACCTTCATGGGTGTGCCGCGCCAGGCGGTAGTCGCCGCGCTGAAAAACCGCAACGGCCAGATTTCGATCGACTTCACGCTGGACGGCAATCTGAACGATCCGCAATTCTCGATCAACGACAGTTTCGCGCGGCGCGTCGGATCCGCGGTCGCGGAAACCCTGGGCATCAGCCTCGAGGGGCTGACGCGCGGGGTAGGCGGCGCCGCGGAAGGCATTGGCGGCGTGGTGAAGAAACTGTTCAGGAAGTAAGGTCGCCTGGAGCCCGTTTCGGCAGGCAGCATCTGCGCATCACAGGCCGGTCAAGGTCCCTTGCCGAGGAGTTTTCCTATACGCCGCGATCATGGTCGGGATGCCGACTTTTCCGGATGGCAGCCCCGGTTTTGATACAATGTCCGCTGTTGTTTTTATATTAACAGCCTGTGTAATGGGAGCCGCTGACACCCGAACAAGCGGGGCTGCGGACAGGCACACCGTTTTCATTCATCGCCGTGCAGCATACCCGCGTTGTTGCACGGCGGATTACTTCAAGGGGAAATCCATGTTTTCGGAATTGACGGCCGCCACGCTCGCGGCATCCTTCATTGCACTCGCCGGCTGTGCGCAAATGGAAAACGGCAACGGCGACAGTCCGGCGCAAAGTGCGTCGGAAGCGCAGCCGCAGGCAAGCGCCGCCAAGCCGGCCGACAGCAAGGCCGGCACCGCCGCGCCCGCCGCCGACAACGGTGCGCAGGCCGCGCTGACCAATCCGGCGATCGTTGAATTCGATGCCCAAACCGTCGAACTCAACAGCGACGCGCAGGCATTGATTGCGCGACTCGCCGCGAACGCGAAGCACTCGAAAAAGATCGTGATTACCGGCTACTGCGACAAGCACAAGACCGGGAAGGCCAAGTCGATCGCCCTGTCGCGTGCGATCAAGGTCAAGAACGAGCTGATCAAGAACGGCGTCGCTGCCAAGACCATACGCGTGAAGTACATCACCGACCAGGCCAAGAACCTCGCCAAGGTCGACCTCGGCGGTGAACCGCTGCGCGTCGAGAACGGCACCGCCGCCGCGCACAAGCACTAAGGTTTTCGCACGCGAGCGCGGTTCTCGCCAGCCGCGATCGCCCACCGCTCCGCCGGATCCGTCCGGCGGACACGTTCCACCGCCGAATTGCGCCTGCCGCCGACAAACATGCCGGGGGCAGGCGTGTCAACGCGATAGCGGGTGCTCTACCCTATTTCGTCGTCGAGCTGTCGTCCCGACGCATTTTTTCCTTCGAAGGATCGCTCGTCCCACTGGACGAATCCGAACCGGAGGGCGCCACGTACGATCCGCTGCTGCCGCTTCCGCTGGTCGACTGGTCCGTCGAGGACGTGCCCGAGGTCGAACTTCCGGTGCCGGAGCTGGTACCTGAGCCGGTGCCCGAGGTCGACGAGTCCGTTCCTGTTCCCGAAGTGCCCGATCCCATGGTGCCGCTACTTGAGCTGCCCGACCCGCCCGAGCTTCCGTAATCCGGTGTCGACGGGACCTGCAGGCCCGCGCCGCTACTCGAATCGGTGGAGGAAGAACCGGACGTGCCGCTGGTGCCCGAAGTTCCCGACGTATCGGTGCTGGTGCTCGGCGTGGAACTCGTGCCCGACGCCCCGCTGCTGCTCATGCCGGAAGAACCGGACGCTCCACTGTCGCTGCTGGATGGCGGCGTTTTCGTGGTCGTGGTGGTCACTGTGCTGGGCGTGTCGGCGGCACCGGAGCCGGACGTGCCGGACGCACCGGAAGTGCCTGACGTTCCGGCCGTGGCGCCCGATGTTTCCGGGGCAGGCTTGCTCGGATCAACGGTTGTGGTGGTCGTGGTCGTGCTTTGGGCCACCGCCTGCGCCGCCATGCCGATCAGCGACAGAAATATAACAATGGGTAATTTTTTCATACTCGCTCCTTCAATTGAAATGTCGGATGTTTGAAAAACGGCCAACGGTCAGTTTTAGACTCGAATTTGTTAGCAGGTTCTCAGCTTTTTAACGACATCTTCGTTAGAGCGGCATTTCCCAATTGAATAGGTGCGCCATTCGCTTTCACCGCAGCAAATTGCCGGCCTGCCTATGCAGTGAAATTGAATGCCTCACGCAAACCATTCCTGCCCTTTTGCGTCAGTTGCAGCACCCGTGTTTTCTGCACGCGCAGCAACCATGCACGCTGCAACATCGCGTCCAGCAAGGCCGCGCCCAGCGCGCCGCCGAGATGGAACTGGCGTTCGCTCCAATCCAGACATCCGCAGGCGAATTGCCGCTTGCTTCGCCTGATGCCGGGCAGGTCGAGCCCGAGTTGCGCAAAAGCCTTTTCTCCCCTGGCGGACAGTTCGAAATGTTTTTCATTGCGCACCAGCAGGCTTTTCTTTTCGATCTGCAGCAGCAGGCGCACGGCAAGCTCGCCCGCAAGATGGTCATAGCAGGTCCGCGCGAAACGCATTGCCGGCGGCGTCGATTTTGATTCCGGCAAGACTCTTGCGCGCGGCGGATCGATTGCGGTCAGCGACTCCAGCGCAAGCGCAACCGAGTTGTCGGCCAGCCTGTAGTAGCGATGTCGCCCCTGCGTTTCGACACAGAGCAGATGCGCGTCGACCAGTTTTGCCAAATGGCCGCTTGCCGACTGGGCAGACACGTTCGCCGCAAAGGCAAGTTCTCCGGCGGGCCGGGCGCGACCGTCCATCAACGACCACAGCATGGCGGCGCGTGCCGGATCGCCGAGCAGGGCCGCCATTTTCGCGATGCGCATTGCGGATTCCATGTTTCACCTCTCAATGAACTATCCCGTGAAAGGCCATCGTATCATGACCTCATCGTCATCGGAGGGCGCCATGTTTGCTGTCGTCTTTGAAGTATTGCCGTCGGAAAGCGGTTACCAGCGCTATCTTGATCTTGCAGCCGCGCTACGCCCGAAACTGGATGCGATCGGCGGCTTTCTGTCGATTGAGCGCTTCGCCAGCATGAGCGATCCAGGCTGGATATTGTCCTTGTCATGCTGGCGGGATGAGGCCGCGCTTGTCGCATGGCGGCGCGACGGCGAGCACCATGCGGCGCAATCGCAGGGACGGAAAGGCATTTTTTCCGACTATCGGCTTCGCGTGCTGCGAATACCTGGCGACGAGGATGCCGATGTCGGCCGGGAACAGGCACAGCTCGGTTTGTGCGAATACCCCGAGGCGAACCTGGCGGGGTACAAGCGCTTGCGCAGCCAGAGCAATCCGGACAAGCAGATCTCGCTGATCGATTTCAGCGATGCCGCAAGCGCACGCGCCTGGCGCGAGGAAACGGCGCGAGAAGCCGTCTCGCCATCGCGTGTTCTATGCGGCGCAATCATCCGCGACTACGGAATGTTCGACCGTGAGCAGGCGCCGCAGCGCTTTCCTGCCATCGGTCATGCAAAGGAATAGGACAACATGGACAATATTCTGTTTCTGCAATCCGAGGTCGATGATCCGTATGCGCTCTATGCGCGCATGCGTGCCGACCATCCGGTCTGCCACGATGACCGCGCCGACATGTGGGCGGTGTATTCGCATGCCGGATGCAAGCGCATCCTTGGGGCGAGCACTGCGCATATTCCTGCTCCGGAGACAAGCGCACTTCTGAGTCCGCCTGCGGCCGTGCTGGTGGTGCTGGCCGCGCTGTTTGCCGGTGACCGGCGCGTGCGCCTGCTGCAATCGCGCATCGCCTGCGAGCCGATGGTCAACGCACGCCTGCCGAAACAGTTGATGATCGCGATCGAGTCTTATTCGTCGTAACGGCGCCCGCGCGAAAACGGCAGATACAGCAGGCGAGCGAAGTTCGCCATCTGGGTCAGGAAATAGCCCTGCGCTTCGTTCACCATGCGGTCGTAGGCCTGGCGATCGAGCGTGCCTTCGCATTCCTCCGATTTCAGCCGTCCATCCTGGTAGCGCGTTTCCTTCATCTTCACATGCAGATTGCCGCCCTCGGAATAGATCTCGGTGGAGGAATAGCGGAAGGTGAAAAATCCGCTCGACTGCGGCATCAGCGCAGGCAAGCGTTTTTCGCGCTGGTCGGCCTCACCGCTTTTCGCGAGGGGAAAGAATGCATTGCGCATCTTGTCAAGATCTCTGCTCATGAGGCATCTCCAATAATCAGGTTCCCGATGGATTCGCGCATCGCTTCGTCTACCGTGTCCAGCCAGACGAAGCGCAATTGCTTGCGCGCCTCTTCCGGAATTTCGTCGAGTTCCTTGCGATTGCGCGCCGGCAGCAGGATGGTCTTGATACCGGCCTGCAATGCCGCCAATACTTTTTCCTTGATGCCGCCCACCGGCAGCACCAGGCCGCGCAAGCTGATTTCTCCGGTCATCGCACAGTCGTTACGCACCGGCTTGTCGCGCACCAGCGATGCCAGTGCGACATAGATCGCCACGCCGGCGCTCGGCCCGTCCTTGGGCATGGCACCTGCGGGTACATGGACATGGATGTCATTTTTATCGAAGACATCCGCGGCGACCTGGAGTTCATCGCAATGCGCTTTCACCAGCGTCAGCGCAGCCTGCGCGCTTTCCTTCATGACTTCGCCCAACTGTCCGGTAAGAATCAGCTTGCCGCTACCCGGCGTGCGGCTCGCTTCGATGAACAGGATGTCGCCGCCCACCGGCGTCCACGCAAGTCCCGTGGCGACGCCGGACAGGCTGGTGCGCATTGCGAGTTCGCTCTCGAATTTCAGCGGACCGAGGATCTCCGCCAGGTCGGCTGCGCCGATCTGCACGTTCTCCGTGCTGCCTTCGGCAAACCGTACCGCAACGTGGCGCATGAGGTTGCCGATTTCCCGCTCGAGGTTGCGCACACCGGCTTCACGCGTGTAATCGTGGATCAGCGCATGCAAGGCTTCGTCGCTCAGCACGCATTGCTGCGGGTTCAATCCCGCGGCCTCCAGTTGCCGCCTGATCAGATAGCGGCGCGCGATCTGCATTTTTTCTTCCTCGGTGTAGCCGGGCAGGCGAATCACTTCCATGCGATCGAGCAAGGGACCGGGGATGGCGTCGAGCATGTTGGCAGTGCCGATGAAAAACACTTTCGACAGATCAAATGGCTGGCCGAGATAATGGTCGCGGAAGCTGACGTTCTGCTCGGGGTCCAGCACTTCGAGCATTGCGGAAGAGGGGTCGCCGTGCACACCGGCACCGAGCTTGTCGATCTCGTCGAGCATCATCACGCAGTTGCGCGAGGCTGCCCTGCGCACCGCCTGGATGATATTGCCGGGCAAGGCGCCGACATAGGTGCGGCGATGACCGCGTATCTCCGCCTCGTCATGCACGCCGCCCAGGCTCACGCGCACAAACTTGCGGTCCGTGGCGCGTGCGATGCTCTGGCCGAGCGAGGTCTTGCCGACGCCGGGCGGGCCGACGAAACACAGGATCGGACTCTTGCCGTTGGGGTTGAGCTTGCGCACCGCGAGATGCTCCAGGATGCGGCGCTTGACCTTCTGCAGGCCGAAGTGGTCCTCATCGAGAATGCGGCGCGCCTCGGCGATGTCGATACGGTCTTCGGTGGCCGCCGACCACGGCAGTTCGCTCATCCACTCGAGCCAGGTCGAGAGCATCGCGTATTCCGCCGACGCTTCGGACATGCGTTGCAGGCGCTGCAATTCCTTGCGCGCGTGCATTTCCACGTCTTCCGGCATCCGGGCGCGCGCAATGGCCTCGCTCAACTCCTCCAGTTCGTCGAGCATGCCTTCGGGCTCGCCCAGCTCGTTCTGGATGGTCTTCAATTGCTCGCGCAGCAGGTATTCACGCTGGCGGTCGTCGATGCGCTCCCTGGTCTGTTCATTGATTTCCTGCGACAGGCGCAGGACTTCGATGCGGCGCACCAGGAAGCACAGCACCTTGTCCAGGCGCTGCCGCAGGTCGGGGGTTTCGAGCAGGTCCTGCTTTTGCTGCAGCGGCAAGTCCATCAGGCCGGCGACGAAATCCGCCAGCGCGGAGGCCGATTCGATGTTTTCCGCGGCCCCGGTCAACTCGCCGGACGCCTGCGGCAGCAGCTCGATGATTTCCGCCGCCCGCTCCTTCACCTGGATCATGCGCGCCTGGATTTCGGCCGAATGTTCTTCCGCATCCTGCAACTGCTGGATGCGCGCGGCGTGGAAGGGATAGCCTTCGAGGAATTCAATGACCCGAAAACGCCGCTCGCCCTGGCAGACCAGATAGTTCGCGCCGTCCTGCCCGGCGATAAAGCGCAGCACGCTGGCCATGGTGCCGGTGCGATACAGCTGCTCCGGCGTCGGCACTTCCACATCGGCGTCTTGCTGCAGCACCAGGCCGACCGGAAGGTCGCGCCGCACCGCTTCGCGCGCGGCCGCGATCGAACGCTCGCGCCCGAGATTGATCGGCGCGATCATGCCGGGAAACAGCACCAGCGCGCGCAGCGGGATGATGACAACCGCATCCGGCGGCAGCTTCGGCGTATCGGCGGATGGCATCGCGAGCGCTTCGAACCCTTCGGCAGGATCGCTGCCCAGGTCTATGCCGCGCGTCGGATCCTGTTCGGTGTTCATGATGCAGCAACCTTTCCTGTGCGCGCAGACCGCACGCCATGAATCGCCATGATGGGCGACACCTGAATTTTCACTTGGACATGACAGACAAGAAGACTGTTCCGCGAATCCATCACATCGGGATTTCTTGCGCGCAGTACCGCGCGGCAGAACTTAGCCGGTGCGTACCAGTCGAATCTGACCTGTCTCGAACTGCCGCACGCGCGGTTCACGTCAACGAAAGGAAAAGCATCATGGACCAACAAGCTCTCTCGGGCATCAATGTCGCCATCCTGGTCACCGACGGCTTCGAGCAAGTCGAATTCACCGATCCGCGCCAGGCGCTGGAACAGCAAGGCGCGATCACCAGGGTCATTTCAAGCAAGCACGGCAAGGTGCAGGGATTTCACCACGATACGAAGGGCGATCAGTTCGACGTCGATCTGACGTTCCAGGAGGCCGACTCGAAGGAGTTCGACGCGGTCCTGCTGCCGGGCGGCGTGATGAACGGCGATCAGATCCGCATCATTCCCGAAGCGCAACGCTTCGTGCAGGAAATGGATGAGGACGGCAAGATGATTGCCGCCATTTGCCACGGCGGATGGCTGCTGGTATCGGCGCGTCTGGTCGAGGGCCGCACCATGACGAGCTGGCCGACGCTGCAGGACGATATCCGCAATGCCGGCGGCACCTGGGTCGATCAGGAAGTCGTGGTGGACGGCAATCTGGTCACCAGCCGCAAGCCGGGAGATATTCCGGCCTTCAGTCAGAAGATGATCGAGACGCTGACGCAGCGCATGACCGAAAGCGCGCGCAGAACGCGCAGCGAGCAGGCGGGGATCGGGATCAGCGGTTGAAGGACTCGGTTGAAGGACTCGCTTGAAGCACAAGCCGCTGCGGGCGAGATGATGGACGGCGCGCGGAACTCCGTCGGGTAATGCACGGAGTTCCGTATCACTGCCTGCGGTTTCAATCGACCTCGAAGGTCACCTTGGCATTGATCCGATAATTGATGACGCGGTTGTTGTCGACCTGCGCTTCGAAATTCTTGACGTAAACAGAACGTATCCCGTGCACCGATTCGCTCGCCTTGACCACTGCGGCGGCAACGGCATCTTCCCAACTGGTCGGCGATTCGGCCAGCACTTCGATCACTTTCATCACATTCGACATGGCGTTCTCCATTGGTAACGGTTAATGTTTCAAGGAAGGAAGCGCAGCACGATGGGGGCGCGGCGCGCCTGATCGATGTTAGGAGGGATGGGCAGGTCCGGCCTGAGCAATATCAAGCCGACCATATTGCAGCGTTTTTAATTGCGCGCGTGGGAGAGATGGAAGGCGTCCAGTCCTTCGAACTGCGACATCTCGCGCGCGAGATCGCTGATCGGCGCGCCGCTGTTCTTGTTGAAGGCGACTGCGACGAAATGCCACTCGGTCTTGCCTTCCCTGACGGCAATCGAGATCGTGCCGCCGGCAATTTCATATCCGCGTTTCACGGCTGCTTCGCGCAAGCGGTCTTCGGATGGCGAGAATCCCTCGCGAAAACGCATTTCGATGGCAATGGCAGCGCGTGACGGCAGCAAGTTTGCCACCTTCGGCACCCAGATCATGCAGATGGCCGACAGCAATGCCAGCAGGATCGCCGACAGATAAAAGCCGACGCCCACCAGCACGCCGATCACCGATGCCGCCCAGATCGACGCGGCGGTGGTCAGGCCGCTGATGTTGAAGCCTTCCTTCATGATGACGCCGGCACCGAGAAAACCGACGCCGGTGACGATGCCCTGGATGATGCGTGTCGGATCGGCGCCCAGCCCGACCGTCACCTGGCCGCCGTACCAGTCGGCCGAGTAACCGGCGATGACCGTCAGTGCCGCCGAGGCCATGCACACCAGCCCATAGGTGCGCATGCCGGCGGCGCGGCCGCGATAGGAGCGTTCATAGCCGACCAGCAAGCCGAGCAGCAAGGCGCCGAACAGGCTCAGGAACACGATCAGATTGGTCGCCAGCACCGGGCCGGACCAGAATGCTGCAAGGGTTTCGAAGGTAGGCAGGTCCGCAGAAAACTTGTTCATGAGGTGGGTCGTCGTTCCGTCAATGGTGAGAAGTCGCGCCCGAGGCTCATGCCTGAAAGCGCCGCAAGCCTTCCAGATCGAGGATCCGGATGCCGCCGTAATCGACCTTGAGCAGCCCTTCCTTTTCCAGCACCTGCAGCGCCTGGTTGGCGCGCTGGCGCGAAGCGCCGGAGAGATAGCCGATCTCTTCCTGTGACACCTGCAGGAACATGTCGGTGCCCGGATAGAGATGATTGTTGAAGAGCGCGGCAAGGCAGCGCGCCACGCGCGTGTCGACATCCAGCAGGCGATCGAACTCGACCATGCCGATGAACTGGCCGAGGCGCTCGTTCAACTGCATCAGCAGGAAACGGGTGAAGGGCAGGCTGGTATCGAGCAGCCACATGAAGGTCTTGCTCGGCATGCGCGCGATGCGGCTGTCGCGCAATGCGACGACATCGTATTTGCGCATCTCCTGCTTGAGCAGCGTGCCCTCGCCGAACCAGCTGCCGGTCGCGATGCCGGTAAAGGTGACGGACTTCCCTTCCGGAGAAAGCGTATTGATTTTCGCGAGGCCGTCGATGATGCCGAACCAGGCATCGACCATTTCACCCTTGCGGCAAATGTAGCCTCCCTTCGGCACGAATTGCTCGACCGTGTCGGCCTCGACGCGTTCCAGTTGAGCCGGGGTCAGGTCTTTTGCCCAGATAGTCTGGCGCAGCAAGTCCTTGAGGGAAACTTTCTCTGAATTCATTGTGCGTCGCACCAACGATAGTTTGGAAATAACAGGTGATTGTCAGTCAAATGACAGCGCACAAAAATTGAACTGTCTAGTATCCTGATTACAAAAATTACGGAGACATTGTAAGCCGAGATGATTGCTGCGGATATACCCGAGGCAATGCTTGGCTTCGCCCACGCAGGCGCTCCAGTCCATCCACGACGGTTAGAACCTGTTAAAAGAGAGTGGGACGATGGCAGACACGATCAAGTCGGGCGAACGAACGTTCCCCCGCATGCTTCTGCAGCACGCGCAAACCAAACCGAACAAGCCGGCCTTTCGCGAAAAGGATCTCGGCATCTGGCAAACCTGGAACTGGGCACAAGTCGCGGATGAAGTGCGCGCCCTGGCCTGCGGCCTTGCCGCCATGGGCTTAAAGCGCGGCATGAGCCTGGCGATCATCGGCGACAACCGTCCGCGTCTGTATTGGGCGATGGCTGCCGCACAATGCCTCGGCGGCGTCGCCGTGCCGCTGTATCAGGATGCGCCGGCAGCCGACATGGCCTATGTGCTGAACGACGCGGAAATCGATTTCGCGGTGGTCGAGGATCAGGAACAGGTCGACAAATTGTTCGAGATCAAGCAAAACCTCGATCGCATCTCGCACATCATTTACGACGATCCGCGCGGCATGCGCCATTACCATCAGCCGGAACTCGCATCGCTCGACATGGTGCAGCAGCTCGGTCGCGATTTCGACAAGGCCTATCCGAACTTCTTCATGAACGCGGTCAATGCAGGCCGCGGCGACGACACCGCGGTGATGCTGTACACCTCCGGCACCACCGGCAAACCGAAGGGCGTGTGCCAGACGCACGCATCCTTCATCGCCGCCGCGGAAGGCGGCGTCGGCTTCGACAAGCTGACCTCGGACGACGACATTCTGTCCTACCTGCCGATGGCCTGGGTGGGCGACCACCTGTTCTCGTTCGCGCAGGCGCTGGTCGCAGGCTTCACCGTGAACTGCCCCGAATCCGGCGACACGGTGATGACCGACTTGCGCGAGATCGGGCCGACCTATTACTTCGCACCGCCGCGCGTATTCGAAAACATGCTGACCACCGTGATGATCCGCATGGAAGACGCGAGCGCGATCAAGCGCAAGATGTTCCATCACTATATGGACGTCGCGCGCCGGGTCGGCTCCGACATCCTCGACGGCAAACCGGTCGGTTTCATGGACCGCATCAGCTATGCGCTCGGCAACCTGTTCGTGTACGGTCCCTTGAAGAATGTGCTCGGCCTGTCGCGCGTGCGCGTGGCTTACACCGCGGGTGCGGCGATCGGTCCCGATCTGTTCCGCTTCTATCGTTCGATCGGCGTCAACCTGAAGCAGTTGTACGGTGCGACCGAGACCTGCGCCTACGTCTGCCTGCAACCCGACGGCAACATCAAGTTCGACAGCGTCGGCCTGCCGGCGCCGGGCGTGGAAGTGAAGCTGGCCGACAACGGCGAGGTACTGGTAAAGTCCGCCGCGATGCTCAAGGAATACTACAAGCGCCCGGATGCGACCGCCGAAGTCATCGACAGCGACGGCTATTTCCATACCGGCGATGCCGGCATCTTCGACGAGCAGGGCCACCTGAAGATCATCGACCGCGCCGCCGACGTGGGCAAGATGAACACCGGAGACATCTTCGCGCCGAACTACATCGAGAACAAGCTGAAGTTCTTCCCCTTCATCAAGGAAGCGGTCGCCTTCGGCAATCAGCGCGACATGGTGTGCGCCTTCGTCAACATCGACATGGAAGCGGTCGGCAACTGGGCCGAGCGGCGCGGCATTCCGTACTCGGGTTATACCGATCTGGCCGGCAAGCGCGAAACCTACGAGCTGATCGCGGAATGCGTCGAGAAGGTCAATGCCGACCTGTCCACCGAAGCCCTGATGTCCGGCACCCAGATCCATCGCTTCCTGGTGCTGCACAAGGAACTTGATCCGGACGACGACGAGCTCACCCGCACCCGCAAGGTCCGTCGCCGCTTCATCGGCGAGAAGTACAAGGTGCTGATCGACGCGCTCTATTCAGGAAAACTTTCGCAATACATCGAGACCCAGGTGAAGTTCGAGGACGGCCGCCAGGGCGTGGTCTCCGCCGACCTGCGCATCGTCGATGTGAAGACATTTGGTGAACTGAAGAAAGCCGCCTGACAATGAATGAAAACCGAAAAATCGGCGACGTGATTCTGGACCTGCGGAACATCTCGCTATCGTTTGGCGGCGTCAAGGCGCTGACCGATATTTCCTTCGATGTGCGCGAACACGAGATCCGCGCCATCATCGGCCCCAACGGCGCCGGCAAGAGCTCCATGCTCAACGTGATCAACGGCGTGTACCACCCGCAGCAGGGCGAGATCGTGTATCGCGGCAAGCACCGCAAGGACATGAACACCCACAGGGCGGCCAAGAGCGGCATCGCGCGCACCTTCCAGAACATCGCGCTGTTCAAGGGCATGTCGGTGCTCGACAACATCATGACCGGCCGCAACCTGAAAATGCAGACCAACTTCCTGCTGCAGGCGATCTACTGGGGTCCGGCGCAGAAGGAAGAACTGGCGCACCGCAAGAAGGTGGAGGAGATCATCGACTTCCTCGAGATCCAGCACATCCGCAAGACGCCCGTCAGCCGCCTGCCGTATGGCTTGCAGAAGCGCGTCGAGCTCGGACGCGCTCTGGCGGCGGAACCGGAAATCCTGCTGCTGGACGAGCCGATGGCCGGCATGAACGTGGAAGAGAAGCAGGACATGTGCCGCTTCATCCTCGACGTGAACGACCAGTTCGGCACCACCATCGTGCTGATCGAGCATGACATGGGCGTGGTGATGGACATCTCCGACCGCGTGGTGGTGCTCGATTACGGCAAGAAGATCGGTGACGGCACGCCGGACGAGGTGCGCAGCAATCAGGATGTGATCAATGCTTATTTGGGAGTAGCGCATTAAGGAATGGGCGTCTTTCTCCTCGCAAGGGAGCAAGACCGGGATGGGGGCAGAGCGGTTGCGCCGCTTGCAACGATGCTTCAACCACTCTGCCTCCGCCCTCGCCCTCCCCGCTCCGGAGAGGGCATCCGCAACGCGCTGAACAGGGACAAACCATGGATTTAAGTTTCTTCTTCGAAGTACTGATCGGCGGCCTGCTGGCCGGCGTGATGTACGCACTGGTCGCACTCGGCTTCGTGCTGATCTACAAGGCGTCCGGCGTCTTCAACTTCGCACAGGGCGCGATGGTGTTTTTTGCGGCGCTGACCTGCGTCGGCATCTCGGACAAGCTCGGCGTGTCGCTCTGGATCGCGATTCCGCTGACGATGGTGGCAATGGTGATACTCGGGCTGGTCACTGAAAAAGTGGTGCTGCGCCCGCTGGTCAACCAGCATGAAATCACGCTGTTCATGGCGACCATCGGCCTGACCTTCTTCGTCGAGGGGCTGGCGCAATTGCTCTGGGGTTCGCAGGTGCGGCGGCTGGACATCGGCATCGAGGACGTGCCCATCCAGTACCTGCTCGACAACTTCAATATTTCGATCTCGCAGTTCGACGTCATTGCCGCCGGCATCTGCGCGGTGCTGGTGATCGGCCTGGCGCTGTTCTTCTCGAAAACGAAAATCGGCCGCGCCTTGCGTGCCGTCGCGGACGACCATCAGGCCGCACTCGCGGTCGGCATTCCGCTGCAGCAGATCTGGGGCATCGTGTGGGCGGTGGCCGGTTTCGTCGCGCTGGTCGCCGGTCTGCTGTGGGGCGCGCGCAATGGCGTCCAGTTCGCACTGACCTTCGTTGCGCTGAAGGCCTTGCCGGTGCTGATCCTTGGCGGCTTCACCTCGGTGCCGGGCGCGATCCTCGGCGGACTGATCATCGGCGCTTCCGAAAAACTGGCCGAAGTGTATATCGGCCCGATGGTCGGCGGCGGCATCGAAGGATGGTTCCCGTATGTACTGGCGCTGCTGTTCCTGCTGGTGCGGCCGGAGGGATTGTTCGGCGAGAAGATCATCCGAAGGATCTAGAAAAGCTCACTACGTGCGTGTTCCTTCCCCCTGCAAGAGGGAGGGAAGCAGTAGGCGAATCACAAACAGAATTAACCGAATCAGGAATACAACATGTTCTACCGTGAAGCAGGTCAATTCAAAGCGACTTACCAGGCCGACAGCCAGATCTTCCCGATCCGGCAGGACCGCATCGGCATTGCCCTGTTGCTGGCGATCGCCTTCGTTGCAGTGCCCTTTCTCGCATCGCCCTACATTTTCTCGGCGATCCTGATTCCGTTCCTGATCTTCTCCCTGGCCGCGCTGGGGCTGAATATCCTGACCGGCTATGCCGGCCAGCTGTCGCTCGGCACCGCGGCCTTCATGGCGGTCGGCGCCTTCGCGTCGTACAACTTCATCCTGCGCATTCCCGGCATCCCGGTGCTGCTGGCCTTCATCCTCGGCGGCATCTGCGCGGCGCTGGTCGGCGTCGCATTCGGCCTGCCCTCCCTGCGTATTCGTGGCTTCTATCTTGCTGCCGCGACGCTGGCGACGCAATTCTTCGTGGTGTGGTGCCTGACCAAGATCTCCTGGTTCACCAACAACAGCTCGTCGGGTGTGATCACCGCGCAGCCGATCACCATCTTCGGTTACCACTTTGACAGCCCGGCCAGCAAGTACCTGCTGACGCTGTCCATCGTGTGCGTGATGGCACTGATGGTCAAGAACATGGTGCGCACCAATGTCGGCCGCTCGTGGATGGCGGTGCGCGACATGGATGTGGCGGCCGAGGTGATCGGCTTCCGCCTGATGCGCACCAAGCTGCTCGCATTCGCGGTGAGCTCCTTCTACTGCGGCGTGGCCGGCGCACTGTATGCGTTCGCCTACCTCGGCACGGTGGAGCCGGAAGCCTACAGCCTGGACCTGTCCTTCCGCATCCTGTTCATGATCATCATCGGCGGCGTCGGCTCCATCATCGGCGCCTTCTTCGGTTCGGCCTTCATCGTGCTGCTGCCC